>JBGAHO010000034.1:0-43055 GCA_044226195.1 Steroidobacteraceae bacterium | reverse complement strand
CGGTCGAGGGCGCGACGATCAACGACGTGATCCTCGCGGTGTGCGGTGGCGGCCTGCGCGCCTACCTGGAACACCACGGCGAGTTGCCGCCGCACTCGCTCGTCGCACTGGCGCCGGTCAATGCGCGCCAGCGCAGCGGCCGGGACGCACGGTCGGGCAACGACATCTCCGCCATGAGCATCCCGCTCGCGACGGCTCTGAAGGACCCGCTCCAGCGCTTGCGTGCGATCCGCCAGTGCACGGGCGAGGCAAAAGAGTCGCGCGCTGGCATCGGTGCGCGCTTGCTGGCGGACGTCGGCAGGCACATTCCGGGCGCGCCGCTGGCCGGGTTCGCGCGCCTGCTCGGCAACGAGCGCTTCGCGCGCAGCCAGGCGAACCTCGTGATCACCAACGTGCCGAGCACCCGCGAGCCCTGGTTCATGAACGGCGCCCGCCTGGCGCGCCAGTTCGGCATGGGTCCGGTCACGCACGGCCTCGGCCTGTTCATCTCGGCCAATGGCTACCACGAGACGATCGAACTGTGCATGACGGCGGACCGCGGCCTGCTGCCCGACCTCGAGTTCCTGCGTGCCTGCATGGAACGCGCGTATGCGGACCTGGTCGCCGCTGCGCGGGGCCCGCGCGGGCGCAGGCGCGGGCCGGTCAGCCGGCCGTCGCCGCGTCGCCGTGTGCGCCGGACCGATCGAGCGGCTCGCTGAGGATCACCGCATGAAGACGACGATGCCCACGCCGGAGCAGGTCCGGCAACTCCCGCTGCTGACCCGCGTGACCGTGCCGCCCGACTGGGAGGACATCAACGGCCACGTCAACGTGCAGCACCACCTCGGCATGTACAGCCTCACCAATGACGCGGTGATGGAAATGCTCGGGGTCAGCAGCGACTGGGTGAGGACGTCGCGGATCGGCCTCTTCGACCTGGAGCACCACATCTGGTTCCTCAACGAGGCCCACGTGGGCGACCGGATCGCGTTGTACATGCGATTCACCGAGCGCAATGCCCGCCGGGTGGCGGGCCTGACCTTCCTGCTCAACGAAACGCGCGACTGCCTCGCGAGCGTGATCGAGTTCGTGTCGGCGGCGGCCGACCTGACCGCGCGTCGTACCGTGCCCCTGCCGGAGCCGATCGGCGCACGGCTCGACGGGTTGCTCGAGGCGCACGCGAGCCTCGCCTGGCCGGCGCCGCGCAGCGGTGCGGTGGCCGTCTGAGCGGGTCGCGTCAGTACAGTATTGCAAGTGACTCTCACTCGCCGTAGTCTTCCTGCGGGGCGCCGCGAGGCGCCGGGGGGAGGACCGGATCCATGCTCGCAGACCTGCTCCGGCTGGCGCTGGCCGATGCCGCGCTGGTGTTCGGCTCGTTCATCGCGCTCTGGGCCATCAGCATGGCGATGCGCGATTCGAGCCTCGTCGACATCTGGTTCGCGCCCTGCATCGCCGCCGCGGCCGTGCTCGGCGCGTTCATCGGGGCGGGGGCCGCCCCGCGCCGGATCCTGATCGCCGTCCTGGCGGTGTGCTGGGCCGTGCGGCTCGGGGGCTACCTGTTGTGGCGCAACTGGGGCCGGGAGGATCCGCGCTATGCCCGCCTGCGCCGCCACGTCGAGGAGCAGGGACGCAGCTTTGCGTGGCACAGCTTCACGCGCATCAATCTCTACCAGGGCGCCGTCGTGTTTGTCGCGATCGCGCCTTTCCTCGTCGCACAGAGCGCGGCGCAGCCCCAGGCCCTCGGCCCGCTGGCCTATGCGGGCGCCGCGCTCGTCCTGTTCGGCGTCGCCTTCGAGGGCACGGCGGACTGGCAGCTCGCGCGCTTCAAGGCGGATCCCGGCAACGCGGGCCGCGTGCTCGACACCGGGCTGTGGCGCTATTCGCGCCACCCCAATTACTTCGGCGAGACCTGCGTCTGGTGGGGGTACTGGCTGGTCGCCTGCGAGCATCCGTGGGGCTGGTTCACGGTGTTCTCGCCCGCACTCATGACCTGGTCGATCCTCGGCATGATGGGCAAGGAACTGGTCGAGCGGCGCATGCTCAAGAAGCGCCCGGGCTACGAGGACTACGTGCGGCGTACGAGCGGCTTCTTTCCTTGGCCGCCGCGCGCCTGAGCCTGCGGCCAGCGCGTGGAGCCCCGCGTCTCGACCTCGCGGGGCTCGACCTGTTGGTCGCAGCTCCCGCACACGAGCCGCATACGCAGCCGGCGCCCGCAACCGGCATGGCGCAGGACCACGCCGGGTCCGTGCGGCGACGGGATCCAGTGCGAGCCCCATTCGTGCAGCGCGACGGTGAACGGCATGAGGTCCCAGCCCTTGGTGGTGAGGCGGTACTCGTAGCGGGGCGGATGCTCCTGGTAGAGGTGTTGCTCGATGACGCCCGCCGCCAGCAGTCGACGCAGCCGGTCCGCGAGGATGTTGGTCGCGATGCCGAGCGCCGCGTTGATGTCGTCGTAGCGGTGCAGGCCGAAGAACAGGGCGCCGACCAGCAGCGTCGTCCAGCGGTCGCCGACCGTGTCGACGCAATGGAACATCGTCGTATCGACGCCGGCGCGCCGGCTCGACGCGCCGTTCTCGCGGTGCCGCGTGACGCTGGCGCCGCCTTGCGAATAGCGCTTCAGCCCCGGACCGGGCTCGTAGCGCAGTTCCCGCCAGTCGATCGGGCCGTGGCAGTGCGCGCAGACGAACTGCGGGTGCAGCGACTTGCCGCAGTTGTGGTGGACCAGTCGGGGCGGCAGGCCGTACTCGCCGCCCCAGCGGTTCTCCCACATCCACATGCAGAGGGCCACGGGGTAGAAGGCCAGGCCTTTCTCGCTCAGGCGGTACTCGCGGCGGTTCGGCGAGTCCCCATACGCGCGGCGATAAAGCAGTCCGGCATCCACCAGCGCATTGAGCCGGGCCGTGAGCGTGCCACGCGACGCGCCCGTCCGGCGGCGCAGGTCCTCGAAGCGGCGGATGCCGATGAAGGCGTCACGCATGATGAGGAAAGACCAGCGGTCGCCGACCATCTGCAGGGCGCGGGCCACCTCACCGCTGCGCAGCACGTGGCGGATGGTGTCGATGTCGTAGTGGCGCGCCACGCGCCGTGCGCTCTTGCGGGTCGCCATGCCGGGACTCGAGGCCTGAAAGCGCGACAGTCTATCATTCCGCCCAGCGCGGCCCCGGCGACGCGTCGTCCGGTGCCGGGGAGAGCCCGATGAACTACCAGCAGCTCAAGAAAATCGCCGCGTTCTACGCGCGCTTCACGGCCAGCTACACGCAGGTGGGTTACCGCTGGCGCCGCCTGTCCTGGAAGAAATTCACACCCGACTATCGCGGCCAGCACTGGCTGGTAACGGGGGCGTCGGGTGGCATCGGTCGCTACATCGCGCTGGCGGCCGCACGCGCCGGCGCGACAGTCACGGCGGTGGCCCGCAGCGAGTCCAAGCTGGCCCAGTTGCGCGCCGATGCGGCACAGCAGGGCATCGCGGGACTGGACACGGAGTGCTGCGACTTCACGCTGCAGTCCGACACGGGCCGCCTCGTCGAGCGGCTCGTCGCGGCCGGCCGGCGCATCGACGTGCTGGTCAACAACGTCGGCGTGCTGAACGACGACCTGGTGGTCACGGCCGAGGGCCGGGAGGCCTCGTTCGTCTCGAACCTGCTGAGCCACTACCAGCTGACCGAGGGCCTGCTGAGGGGCGGCGTGCTGCGCGAGGCGGGGGGGACCGTGGTCAACATGACCTCGGGCGGCGGCTACAACATGCCGCTCAGCATCGCGATGCTGAACGTCACCGACCCGGCGAAGTACAACGGCGTGTTCGCCTACGGGTTCCACAAGCGGGCACAGATCGTGTTGAACCAGCACTGGCGCGACAAGTACGGCGCGCGGGGCATTGCGTTCTACGTCATGCATCCGGGCTGGGCCGACACGGACGGCGTGAAGCGCTCGCTGCCGCGCTTCCGCAAGATCCTGAAATCCATCCTGCGCGACGAGGCGTCGGCCGCGGATACGGCGCTGTGGCTGGCGGGCACGCGGCCGCCGCAGCCGGAACACGAACTGGTGTGGTTCGACCGGGCCATCCGGCCCGCGCACATGTATGAGCGCACGAAGACGACGAAGGACTCGCCGGAGTCCCTCGTCGCGTACCTCGAGGGTGAACTGGCGCGTCAGGCGGCCACGGCGCGCGCCTGAGTCCCCCACAGATTGTCGCCGGTGAACCACGCCGCGTGGAAGCCGGCGGCCACGCGGGCCGGCAGCGCGATCTTCGTCATCGGGCCCGCCGTGATGTTCTTCGCGTCGAAGATCCACGCTTCCGAGCGATAGTCGCCGATGTTGGTCGCGAGCGTGATGACGTAGCCGTTGTCCTCGTCGCCGCCCTGCGTGCTCTGCGCGAACGGCGCCTCGCTCGGGAACCAGCCCGTCGGATAGCGGTAGACCTCGCGCGTGGCCTTGTCGTGGTCGTATTTCACGAGGCCCTCGAAGGCGAGCGTCTGCAGGTCCGTCGGGATCAGCTGGTGGTAGGAGTAGCGCGTCTTCACGCCATACTTCTCCATGTCCGGCAGGCAGAACTCGACGTTGAGGTCGTCGAGCTGCTGCTCGCTCTTCTCGCCGGTCTTCAGGTTCATGCGCCAGCGGCGCAGATGGCCCGTGTAGCGGAGGTAGGCCAGCATGGAGGAGAGCGGGCCGGTCTCCGAGGGGTCGCGGCGAATGGTGGGATCCGGCTGGAAGCAGCCGTCCATGATGATCCAGTCGCCTTCCTCCCACGCGTTGACCATGTGCAGCACGTAGCCCGGCTCGAAGTCGAACCACTTCACCTCGCCCTGGCGGCCGTAGCGCGGCATCACGCCGAAGCGCGACGGCAGCTCGCGGTGGAACTGCACCACGCGATGGCCGGTCTTGCGCAGCAGGTCCACGTCGTGGAACAGCGGGAAGTCGTGCAGGATGGTGTAGTTCGGGGTGATCGTCGTGTCGTGCGGCAGGCGCGGGCCCGCGGTGTCCACGCGTTCCTTGTGGCGCACCTTGCCGTCCGTGCCGATCACGTAATACATGAGCCACGGCTGGAAGTCCGCGTAGCCGTAGTTGATGAACTCCCCGGTGCGCGGGTCGGTCTTGCCGTGCGCGTTCATCGAGGTGTCGAGCGCGCCGTAGAAATTCTCCTCGCCTTCCGTCTCGAGGGTGAGCGGGTTCAGGCGATACACCCGGCCCGAGTTGTACCAGGCCGAGAGCAGCTTGCCATTGAACACGTTGAGCGTCGTGTTCGACGTGTCCTTGCAGTACTCCGGGTTGATCTGCGTCGCCTCGTGGCCGGCGACCTTCGAGACGTCGAAGGGGCCCATGATGCCGGGCATCTTCGCGCTGCCGCGGGTGATGTCCTCGCGCAGGCCGCGCGTCTGCACCCACTTGCGGATGTAGCTGGCCTTGCCGTCGCGGAAATAGACCGCGTGGATCATGCCGTCGCCGTCGAACCAGTGGTACAGGCCCGGCGGCTTGTGCACCGGGTTCGGACCCTGGCGCATGTACGCGCCGTACAGGTCCTTCGGCACTTCGCCCTGCGTACACTTGAGGTCGACCGCGGTCACTTCCGAGATGACCGGCGTGTACGGACCGTGCAGGTAGGGGTTGTCGATGCCGTCGACCCAGGTCGGCCGGTCCGCGGGGTCCTGGGTGGACAGGTCGGTGTACTTGCGCATCGAGCGATTCCTCTGGAAAGTTCGGCGACGTCGAAGGCGGTTGCGATAGTACTATAATGCAAGTCATGAGGGAGGTGTCGAGTGACGACTGCTGCTGAGGACGCGCGGGCGCAGCGCCTGCGGGCCCTGGCCCCGGGACTGCGCATCCCGTTGCTGGCCGCCCCGATGTTCCTGGTCTCCGGTCCCCGGCTGGCGCTGGCGGCCTGCCGCGCCGGCATCGGGGGCTCGTTCCCGACCCCGAACGCCCGCACGCTCGAGGTGCTCGAGGCGTGGATGCGCGAGGTGAGCGAGGGCGTGGCCCGTGCCCAGGACGAGACGCCCGGGCGGGTCGGTCCCTGGGCCCTGAACCTGGTCACGCACAGTTCGTACGACCGGCTCGAGGCCGAACTCGCGCTGGTCGATCGCTACCAGCCGCCGATCGTGATCACGGCCCTCGGCAGCCCGGCCCCGGTCGTTCCGCACGTGCATGCGTACGGGGGCGTCGTGTTCGCTGACGTCAGCAGCCTTGCCTTCGCCCGCAAGGCCGTCGCGGCGGGTGCCGACGGCCTCGTACTCGTCAGCGCCGGCGCGGGCGGGCACACCGGTAAGGTCTCGCCGTTCTCGTTCGTCGAGGCGGTACGCGACTTCTACGACGGCATCGTCGTGCTCGGCGGGGGCATCGGCAGCGGCGCGGCCGTGCGCGCGGCCGAACTGCTGGGGGCCGACCTCGCCTACGCGGGCACGCCGTTCATCGTCGCCGAGGAGAGCCTGGCGGCGCCGCTCTACCGCGAGATGATCGTGCGGGCCTCGTTCGAGGACCTCGTGCTGACCCGCACCTTCACCGGCGCGGATGCCTGGTACCTGCGCGAGAGCATCGTCGCGGCGGGGCTCGATCCGGACGCGCTGGTCGGCAAGGACAAAATGGACTGGTCCAATTCGCAGGGCCAGCTGAAAGCCTGGAAGAACATCTGGTCGGCCGGGCAGGGCGTGAACCATATCCACGCGGTCGAGCCGGTGGCGGGCATCGTCGATCGCTACGTGGCCGAGTACGAGCGGGCGCTGGCTCGTCCGGCGTTTCGTCGCTGACGGATGGCGGCCGTCGACGCACGGCGCCTGCTGGGCGCCTGGGAACTGACGCGCTGGAGCGTCGAGACGCCGGGCGGCGAGGTGCGCGAGCCGTTCGGGCCGGCCGCCCGCGGTCTCATGGTCTTCTCCCGCGACGGGTGGGTGGTCATCACGCTGGTCGCGTCCGACCGGCCCGATCTCGCGCGTGGTCCCGTTCGGCGAGCCAGTCTCGCGGCGCGCGCGGCGGCGTTCGAGTCCATCATCAACTACTGCTGTCGCTGGCGGCTGGTCGACGACTCGGTGGAGTTGCAGGTCGTCCTTGCGCAGAATCCCGCGATGGAAGGGACCGTGCAGTTGCGCCGCGTGAGCCTGCGTGGCCAGATCCTGACGACCGAATCGATCGAACTGCGACCCGACGGGCCGCGACGGCATCGGCTGCGATGGCGTCCGGCCGGCAGCGGGCGACCACGCCGGCCCGTTGCGCGCCGGGGGAGAGCGTCGAGCACATGAACAGCCGGGCGATGGAATTCTTCGACCGTCACGCGCCGCGACTGCAGGCGGCCCGTGCCGCCTGTCGCGAACGCAGCTATTTCACCTTGTTCGCCGAGACGCCGGACCGGCATCCCGGTGGCGTCGCGGCCGCCGAGGCCGGGCGAGCCGCGTTCGCCGCCCAGCTCGGGCAACCGTTCACGCTCGATCAGCCCGGCGTGCTCAGCCGGCTCGGTGGCGAGGTGTCACCGTATACGCTCGAGCCGCTGGGCATCGACTACCCGCGGTCCGATCCGCAGGCGCTCTTCGACGCCGCGCGCCAGGCCATGAAGCGCTGGGCGGCGGCCTCCCCGGAGGCGCGGCTCGGCGTCTGCATGGAGATCATCGAGCGCCTGCACGGGCGCATCTTCGAGTCGGCGCAGGCCGTGCAGCACACGTCCGGGCAGAGCGCGCCGATGAGCTATGCGGGCAGCGGCACCAATGCGCTCGACCGCGGCGTCGAGGCGCTGGCCTATGCGCAGGCAGCCATGGCCGACGTGCCGCGCGAAGCGCTCTGGGAGCGCCAGTTCGGCTCGACGGCGATCCGCCTGCGCAAGCGCTACACGCTCGTGCCGCGCGGCGTGGCGGTGTGCTTCACGTGCGCCACGTTCCCGACCTGGAATGCCTACCCGTCCATGATGGCGAGTCTCGCGACCGGCAACGCGGTCCTGGTGAAGCCGCACCCGACCTCGATCCTGCCCATGGCGATCGCCGTGCAGGCGTGCCGCGAGGTGCTGGCGGAGGCGGGTTTCGAGCCGGACCTCGTCACCTTGTGCCTCGACACCGCCGACGCGCCGCTCGGCAAGCTGCTGGTGCGCCATCCGTCGACGGCGATCGTCGATTTCACCGGCAGTGCGCGCTTCGGTGCCTGGGTCGAGGCCAACGCGCATCCGGCCCTGTGCTATTCGGAAACCTCCGGCGTGAACACGGTCGTGGTGGAGTCGGTCGACGAACTCGAGCCGGTGCTGAAGAGCCTCGCGACGACGTTCAGCCTGTTCTCGGCCCAGATGTGCACCTCGCCGCAGAATCTCTACCTGCCTGCCGAGGGCGTACGCCACCGCGGCGGGCGCATCGGTGCGACCGAATTCGGCGAGGCGCTGGCGCAGGCCATGAATGCCATCGCGCACGACGGTAAGCGCGCGGCGCCGATCCTCGCTGCCATCCAGTCGCCGGGAACGGTCGAGATGATCGACCGGCTGGCGCAGGAGGGTGAACGTCGTGGCCGCGTGTTGCGGCCGTCGGCTCCGTATGCGCACCCGGAATTCGCGCGCGCACGTACGAGGACGCCGTTGTTGATCGAGGTCGAGGCGGGCGCGACCGACCTCTATGGCGAGGAGCGGTTCGGGCCGATCGGGTTCGTCATCCGCACGGCGGATCGCGACGCCGCGCTCGCGACGGCGACGGCGGACGTTGCGCGCGGCGGGGGCCTCACGGCCTTCCTGTATTCCACGGACGCCACGTACGTGGAGCGGGCGACGGCGGCCTATGCCACGGCGGGAGCACAGCTCACCTGCAATCTCACCGGGCCGATGCCACTCAACTTCGCCGCGGCCTACAGCGACTATCACGTGACGGGCCTCAATCCCGCGGGCAATGCGTCCCTCACGGACCTGGCCTTCGTCGCATCGCGTTTCCGCATCGCGCAGTCGCGCGCCCCCGCCTGAGGCCATGACCATGTCAGGATCGCTGCAAGGCAGGACCGCCCTCGTCACGGGCGCCTCGAGTGGCTTCGGCGAGCATTTCGCGCGCCTGCTGGCGAAGGAAGGTGCGCACGTGATCGCGGTGGCGCGGCGGATCGATCGACTCGAAGCGCTCGCACAGGAGGTGCGCGCGTCCGGGGGCAGCATCGAAGTCGCCCCGCTCGATGTGGCGAACCTCGCGAGCATCCGCGAGCTGGAGCCCCGGCTCGCACAAGTGGACATCCTGGTCAACAACGCCGGTGTCGCGAGGGACGGCTCGGCGCTCGAGCAGACCGAGGACGACTGGGATTTCGTCGTCGACATCAACCTGAAGGGCTGCTTCTTCATGGCACAGGCGGCGGCGCGTGCGATGATCGCGCATGGCCGCGGCGGCTCGATCATCAACATCGCCTCGGTGCTCGGCCTGCGCCAGGCCGGGCGCATCCTGCCTTACGCCGTGGCGAAGGCCGGCCTCGTGCAGATGACCAAGCTGCTCGCGCTCGAATGGGCGCGCTACCGCATCCGCGTCAACGCGATCGCGCCAGGTTATTTCGCCACCGACATCAACGCCGGCCACTGGGACACCGACAGCGGCCGGGCCCTCGTCAAGCGCGTGCCGACGCGCCGTCTCGGCGAGCTCGAGGACCTCGACGGTCCGTTGCTGCTGCTCGCGTCCGAGGGCTCGCGCCACATGACGGGCGCGGTGCTGGCGGTCGACGGCGGCCACCTCGTGAGCACGCTGTAGGAGCGCCGATGAAGACGTACCGCGTGATCCAGTGGGCCACCGGCGGGATGGGACGCAACGTCCTGCGCGCGCTCATCGATCATCCAGCGATGGAACTCGCCGGCGTGTACGTGTACTCGGCCGACAAGGCGGGCCGGGACGCGGGCGAGATCGCGCGCCGGCCGGCGACCGGGATCCTCGCCACCTCGGATCGCGAGCAGATCCTCGCGCTCGACGCGGACGTCGTGGTCCATGCCGGCCGCATCGCGCCGCCGTACGGCGCGCACGACGACGATCTCGTCCCGCTGCTCGCGAGCGGCAAGAACGTCATCAGCATCAACGGCTACAGCCATCCGGCGCACTGGGGCGGCGAGCGCCTGGCGCGTCTCGAGGACGCCTGCCGCCAGGGCGGCACGACGCTGCTCGCGGCCGGGCTCAATCCCGGTTTCGCCGGTGAGCAGCTCGCGGTCGTGGCCACGGGCGTGTGCTCGGCGGTCGACGCCGTCGAAGTGGTCGAGTGCGTGTCCTGCCTGCCGGTGAAGAACCCGACGTACGTGTTCCAGGTGCTTGGGTTCGGCGCCGACCCTGCCCGGGTCGATCCGAACGACGCCGCGTTCGGGCCGGCCGCGGCGTTGAACGGCATGTATGCCGAGACGCTGGCTGCCATGGCCCGACACCTCGGCATGCACCTCGATCGGGTCGAGACCGACCACCGGGCCCATGCCGCGACCCGTGACATCCAGGCCGCGGCGGGCGAGGTCCGTCAGGGCACCGTCGGGCACTATCACTGGTGCTGGCACGGGATCGTCGACGGCGCCCGCCGGCTGACCATGTCGATTCACTGGCACATGGAGTCCGCCCACCTGCCCGAGCCCGACCCGCCGCTCTGGCGCATCCACGTGCGCGGCCAGCCGGGTGTGCGGATCAGCGTGGAGATGGAGAAGCGGCCCGGCGACACCTCACCCACCTCCGCCGAGCAGATCGCGGTCGCGGGATCGGTCATCAACGCGATTCCGTGGGTGTGCGCGGCGCCTCCGGGCGTGCTGACGCGCCCGTTCGCCACGCCGTTTCAGGACGGCCTGGCCCGGGACACTCGCTGACGGGGAAGGCGCAGCAGCCTGGCGTCCCCACGGGGATGCGGCGGGTACGTCACTTGCCGAAGCTTCACGACGCGGACGATACGTCCTACGCTGCGCGACGTGTCGGTGTCGTCACCCGGGCGTGCCGGGTGGGAGGGAGAATGAAAACAACCATTACCCGTGCGCTGGCGATCGTCTGTCTGGTGCTCCCATCGATCGCGTCGGCCGCCCCAACTGCGCCGCGCGCACGCGACCTGGGCGTGCCGTTCGACGGTACGCCGGGGCCGCTCAACGCGATCACGGACGTGGCAGGCGTGGAGGTGGGCTTCCGCACGCTGGTTTCAGGTGACGGGGCGCTCGTGCGCGGCAAAGGCCCCGTGCGGACGGGCGTGACGGCGATCCACCCGCGCGGCAAGGCGGACGGCCGCGCCGTGTTTGCCGGCTACTTCGCCGGCAACGGCAACGGCGACATGACGGGGACACACTGGGTCGAGGAGAGCGGTGTCCTCGAGACGCCGATCCTGATCACCGGGACCGGCAGCGTGGGCGTGGTTCGGGACGCAACGTTTCGCTGGCTGGCGGACCATCGCAACGGCGACTTCTGGTATCCACTGGTCGCCGAGACGGCCGACGTGCCGCTGAACGACATGGTCGGGCAGCACGTCACGGTACAGGACGTGGTCGCGGCGCTCGATGCGGCCCGACCGGGGCCGGTCGCCGAAGGAAACGTCGGCGGCGGCACGGGGATGATCTGCAACGGCTTCAAGGGTGGCACGGGCACCGCTTCGCGCCGGCTGACGGCGGAGGCCGGCGGCTACACCGTCGGCGTGCTCGTGCAATGCAACTATGGTCGCCCGAATCAATTGCGCATCGCCGGCATCCCGGTGGCGCGCGAGCTGAACCTGCAGCCGCTCTGCGTGACGCGACTGCTCTCGCCGCCGCAGCGGGACGACGGCGTCGAGGCCACGCTCTGCGATCCCGCACGCGTCGCGATTGCGGACTTGCCCGATCAGGAGCACCGCGGCTCGATCATCATCGTGCTCGCGACCGATGCGCCGTTGACACCCGATCAGTTGAAGCGGCTCGCGCGCCGCGCAGCGGTCGGTCTCGGGCGCCTGGGGGCGATCGAAAGCGACGGCTCAGGGGACATTTTCATCGCGTTTTCGACCGCCAACGTCGGCGCGGACGAAGGCAACTGGGCTGTCGGGTCCGTGAAGCCCGCGACGCTCGCGCGCCTGCAGAGCGGGGCGCTCAATCCACTGTTCGAGGCGACGGTCCAGGGCGTCGAGGAAGCGGTCGTCAACGCGCTCGTCGCGGCGGAGACCATGACGGGTGCGGACTACTGGACGGTCGCTGCGCTGCCCCACGCGGAGCTGCAGCGCGTGCTCCGCAGCCATGGATTGCTGGGCGGGCACAAGTGATCCAGCCGGGTGACCGTCCACCGGGGTCGTGCATTGACGCCGGCGTGGCGTCCCCACGGGGATTCGAACCCCGGTCGCAACCGTGAAAGGGTTGTGTCCTAGGCCTCTAGACGATGGGGACGTCGTGGTGGAGCCAATCGGGATCGAACCGATGACCTCCTGCATGCCATGCAGGCGCTCTCCCAGCTGAGCTATGGCCCCACGAGGGGCGCGCATTCTCCGAAACATAAGGCGGGAAGTCAAACAGCCTCCGGCGCGGGTCCCCCTCGCGCGGACGTTTGACATAACTGCGAGGTCAGTCACACCAACCGGACCGGGGGCGGCGTTACAGTCATGCCGAGACCGGACGCTCTCATCAGCCCGTACCTTCGACAAAGCTCGCAAGTGACAGAAAAGTCTGGAAAAATGCCCGCGGGTCAAAGGGCTGCCGCTACGGCAGGCTGGGTCGACGGACCGACCGGCGACGACGAGCCGGCTCGAGGCTGAGGTTCCGCTTTGTCCATTCGATTCTTCAAGATGTACCTGAAGGTGCCGATCGTGCTGCTGGCCCTGGTCGAAGGGTCGTTGCTCGTCTTCGCGCCTTACCTCGCGGCCGGCCTGCGCTTCGAGTACCAGGACCTGCGTACGGTCACGCCGAGCGGCGACCTGCTGCCGACGGCGATGGTGTTCGCCGCGTTCGGTCTCGTCTCGATGTTCGCGGTCGGCCTGTATTCGACCCGCCAGCGCAGCAGCCTCGCGGGCGTGTTCGTGCGCATCGTCGCCTCGTGCCTCAATGCCGCGGCGCTCTCCGCGCTGGTCTACTACGTGTTCCCGAGCCTGCGCATCGAGCGCGACCTGCTCGGCATCACGACCGGCCTCGCCGTCGTCACCAGCTTCGTGACGCGCCTGCTGTTCGAGCGCATCGTCGACGAGAACCTCTTCAAGCGCAGCGTGCTCGTCTACGGTGCCGGCAAGCGCTCCTCCAGCCTGCTCGAGCTGCGCCGCCGCTCGGACACGCGCGGCTTCCGCATCATCGGCTTCATCGCGACCGACGGGGACCAGCTCATGGCGCCGCCCGAGCGGCTGATCGAGCCGCCGCCCGACCTGTTCCGCTGGGCCGTCGACCGCAACATCGACGAGATCGTCGTGGCGATGGACGACCGCCGGCGGGGTTTCCCGATGCACGAGCTGCTCGAGTGCCGGCTGGCCGGCATCGAGGTACTCGAGTTGCCGAGTTTCCTCGAGCGCGAGACCGGCAAGGTCCGCCTCGACGTGCTGAATCCCAGCTGGATCATCTTCGGCGACGGCTTCCGCGCGTCGCCGCTGCAGCGCGTGCTCGAACGCGGGTTCGACCTGCTGGCGAGTCTCGGGCTGCTGCTGCTGGCCCTGCCGCTCATGGCGCTGGCCGTGCTCGGCATCAAGCTGGAGGAGGGGCCGCGCGCCCCCGTGTTCTACCGCCAGCGGCGCGTCGGGCAGCACGGCGAGATCTTCGAGGTGCTGAAGTTCCGCAGCATGCGCGTCGATGCCGAGAAGTTCGGGGCGCAGTACGCGACCGAGAACGACCCGCGCGTCACGCGGCTCGGCGCCTTCATGCGCAAGACCCGCATCGACGAGCTGCCGCAGCTCATCAACGTGCTGCGCGGCGACATGAGCTTCGTCGGGCCGCGCCCGGAGCGGCCCGAGTTCGTCTGCCAGCTCGAGGAGCGCATTCCCTATTACCGCGAACGGCACACGGTGAAGCCCGGCATCACGGGCTGGGCGCAGCTCTGCTATCCGTACGGGTCGTCCGAGAAGGACACGGTCGAGAAGCTGCAGTACGACCTCTACTACGTGAAGAACCGCAGCCTGCTCTTCGACCTCGCGATCCTCGTGCAGACGGTCGAGGTCGTGCTCTGGGGCAAGGGCGCGCGCTAAGATCGCGCGATGCTCGCGCTCGGCCTCCTGTCGTACGGACTCGCTGCCGCCGGATTCCTGGTCCTCACGCTGCTGCTGCTCACCAGCTGGGAGGGACGCTCCGAGGGTGCGCGGCTGATCGTTGCCTGCGCCGTGACCGCGGCGTGGGCGCTGCTGCTGGCGCTCGGCGCGCAGTTCGTGCGCCTGACGGTGTCGCTGGTCCTCCTGAGCGAATTCCTGCGCTACGGCGCCTGGTTCTTCGCGCTCACCGGCCTGACGCGCACGGTGGGGCTCGCACGCCGGCTGTCGACCGCGGTGCATTGCGTGTGGATCGGCGGTGCGCTGCTCGTGATCCTGGCGCCGCTGCTCGAGCGGGCCGGGCTGCGGTTGCCGGCGCCGGCGACGCTGCAGTCCGGCTCCGGCCTCGCGATGGCGCTGCTCGGGCTCGTCCTGCTCGAGCAGCTCTACCGCAATACGCGCGAGCCGGGGCGGTACGCGCTCAAGTACTTCGTGTTCGCCCTCGGCGTGATGTTCGCCTACGACCTGTTCCTGTTCTCGCAGATGGAACTGGTGCGGCGGGTCGATGCGGCGGCGTGGGATGCGCGGGGCGTGGTGCTGCTGCTGATGGTGCCGCTGCTGGCGGTGGCCGCCCGCCGCAATCCGCAGTGGTCGCTCAACGTGTTCGTCTCGCGGCACGTCGTGTTCTACAGCACGTCGTTCCTCGCGATCGGCGGCTACCTGCTGCTGATGTCGCTCGGGGGCTACGTCATCCGCCTCTACGGCGGCACCTGGGGACGCGTGGCGCAGCTCGTGTTCTTCGCCGGCGCGGGCGTGATGCTGGCGTTGCTGGTCGCGTCGGCCGGGGTGCGCCGCCGCCTGCGCGTCTTCCTCAACAAGCACTTCTACCGCAACAAGTACGACTACCGCATCGAGTGGCTGCGCTTCATCCAGACCCTGTCCGCGCCGGGCGAGGGCGTCGCCACGCGCGAGAACGCCGTCTGCGCCATCGCCCAGATCATCGGCAGCCCGGGCGGCGTGCTGTTCCTGCGCAACGAGGAGCGCGACCAGTACAAGTTCGCGGCCGCGTGGCCGGCCGGGGAGTTCATGGACGCCCGCCGCTACCCGCAGGTCGCGGCCACGGACGAACTCGCGGCGTTCCTGCGCGACGAGCAGTGGGTGATCGACCTCGACGAATTGCACGCGGTGCCCGACGCGTACCAGAACCTGGTGTTGCCGGCGTTCCTGGCCGAGCGACGCGCGCGCTACCGCCTGATCGTCCCGCTGGTCCACGTCGACGAACTGATCGGTTTCCTGCTGCTCACGCCGCCGTCGGGTGCGTTCAACCCGAACTACGAGGACCGCGACCTGCTGAAGACCGTCGGGCGGCACGTCGCCGTGCACCTCGCCCAGTTCGAGGCCGACCGCCGGCTCGCCGAGAGCCGACAGTTCGAGGCCTACCACCGCCTCACCGCGTTCGTGATGCACGACCTGAAGAACCTGGCCGCGCAGCTCGCGCTGATCGTGTCGAACGCCGAGAAGCACAAGCACAACCCGGAATTCGTCGACGACGCCATCAGCACCATCGCCAACTCGACGGAGCGCATGCAGCGCCTGATCCAGCAGCTGCAGCGCCGCGAGCTGCAGAGCCAGACGCGCCGCATCTCGCTGGGCGAGATCGCGCGCAAGGCCATCGAGCGCTGCGCGGGGCGCCAGCCCGTGCCGACCTGTCGCGGCTGGGAAGAGGATCTCTGGGTCGAGGCGGATCCCGAGCGCCTCACGATGATCGTCGAGCACGTCATCCGCAACGCGCAGGACGCGTGCAGCGACGGGGGGTCGGTCGACGTCATCGTCGAGCTCGACGGCCATACGGAAGGCGTGGCGGCGCAGCCGTCGGAGACGGCGACGCAGTTGCTGGTGCCGGTCGCCACGCTGACCGTCGTCGACGACGGCATCGGCATGTCGGCCGAGTTCGTGCGTGAGCGCCTGTTCCGCCCGTTCGACACCACCAAGGGCTCCAAGGGCATGGGCATCGGCGCCTACCAGGCGCGCGAATATGTCCGCTCGCTCGGCGGGCGGGTGGACGTGGCCAGCACCGAGGGCCACGGGACCCATTTCACGCTGCGCGTGCCGCTTTCCCTGCCGCCGGAGTCCGGGGCCGGCCCGGGCGGCGCGGCTGCGGATGCTGCGTATTAAGAAAAATCGCGACGCAACGCGCACTTCGCGCAAACCAAGATTGCCCACGTCGCATTCCCGGTAAGACACTGGCGCCGTTCTGAATCAAGGCAAACCCGTCGCGAGGCGGGGACGCAAAGCCTCCGGTCCGAGGGCCAGACGAGCCACGGATAGCGGGGTTGCCAGAAGCGCGGGAACCGGCCGCTTTTCCGGTTCGCATCGCCCTGCTGCAACCCCGTCTTTCCCGAACTCGCTGTCCCGACCGCAGGCCGGTACCGGGAGCGAATGACGATGGTTGCAACGCACACGATCCGCAAGACGTCCCTCTGGCTAGGCACGGCCGCCCTGGCGCTTGCATCGTTGTGCAGCCCGGTCGCCCATGCCGGCCAGTCCGGACTCATCTCGCGCGTCGTCAAGCAGGCGTCCGGCACGCCCACGATCAGCGGCACGCCTTCTTCACAGGTGATCGCCGGGTCGCTGTTCCAGTTCACTCCCACCGCCAAGGACCCGAACGGCGATGCGCTGACCTTCAAAGTCGCGAACCTGCCGAAGTGGGCGACGTTCAGCACGTCGACCGGCCGCATCGCCGGCACGCCCTCGCTGGTCGACGTCGCCAAGTACCAGGGCATCAAGATCACCGTCAGCGACGGCAAGCTCGCGAGCACGCTCAGCTTCACGCTGAAGGTGCTGAAGGGGTCGAGCCCGACGATCGCGGGCACGCCGGCGACGAGCACCGCCGAGGGCGCGAGCTACAACTTCGTGCCGACGGCGAGCGATGCCGACGGCCAGAAGCTCACCTTCGGCATCATCAACAAGCCGTCGTGGGCCAGCTTCAACACCACGACGGGCCAGTTGAACGGCACGCCGCCGACGGGCAGCGCCGCCACGTACAGCGGCATCGGCATCTCGGTGACGGACGGCGCGAGCACCGCGTCGCTGGCGCCGTTCGCCGTCACGGTCAACTCGGCGGCGAATCACGCTCCGTCGATCTCGGGCACGCCGGTCACGGACGGGCGCGTCGGCGTGGTCTACGACTTCAAGCCGACCGCGACCGACGCCGACGGCAACCCGCTGCGGTTCTCGATCACCAACAAACCGACCTTCCTCGCGTTCGACACGGCCAGCGGCCGCCTCACCGGCACGCCGCCCACCGGTTCCAACGGTACGTATGCCGACATCCTCATCTCGGTGACGGATGGCAAGGACGTCGCGTTCCTGCCGGGCTACACGTTGACGGTCGCGCCGGCGCAGTCCGGCGGCACGACCAACACCCCGCCCACCATCACGGGCACGCCGACGACCAGCGTCAACGCCGGCTCTGCGTATGCCTTCACCCCGACCGCTGTCGACCCGGATGGCCAGACACTGGTCTTCGGCATCGCCAACAAGCCGTCGTGGGCGACGTTCAGCACGAGCACGGGCAAGCTCTCCGGGACGCCTGCCACTGCCAACGCGGGCACGTACTCGAACATCGTCATCTCGGTGTCCGACGGCGTCGCGACCGCGACCCTGGCGGCGTTCTCGATCAATGTCGTGGTGCCGAACCGCGCGCCGACCATCAGCGGCTCGCCGGCCACCAGCGTCACCACGGGCCAGGCGTATGCGTTCACCCCGACCGCGTCGGACCCGGACGGCCAGACCCTGACGTTCAGCATCGCGAACAAGCCGTCTTGGGCGACCTTCAGCACGTCGACCGGCAAGCTCTCGGGCACGCCGGCGGCGGCGAATGCCGGCACGTATGCCGCGATCGTGATCACGGCCTCGGACGGTTCGCTCACGGCGAGCCTGCCGGCGTTCTCCATCACGGTAAACGCCGCCAACCTCGCGCCGACGATCAGCGGATCGCCGGCCACCAGCGTGGTCTCGGGCCAGGCGTACTCGTTCACGCCGTCGGCCTCCGATCCGGAAGGTCAGCCGCTGAGCTTCAGCATCGCGAACAAGCCGTCGTGGGCGAGCTTCAGCGCCTCGACGGGCCAGCTGTCCGGCACGCCGACGGCCGCCAATGCCGGCACGTATTCCGGCATCGTCATCACCGCTTCGGACGGCTCGCTGTCGAGCAGCCTCGCGGCGTTCTCGATCACGGTGACGGCCGCCAACCGCGCGCCGACCATCTCGGGCTCGCCGGCGACGAGCGTGATCTCGGGCCAGGCCTATGCGTTCACGCCGACGGCGTCGGACCCCGACGGCCAGACGCTGGCCTTCGGCATCGCCAACAAGCCGTCGTGGGCGACGTTCAGCACGACCACGGGTGCGCTGACCGGCACGCCGGGCGCGGCGAACGCGGGCACCTACTCGAACATCGTGATCTCGGTGTCCGACGGCTCGCTGTCGACGACGCTGCCGGCCTTCAGCATCACGGTGACCGCGGCCAACCGCGCGCCGACGATCTCGGGCACGCCGGCGACCAGCGTGAACTCGGGCTCCGCCTACAGCTTCACGCCGACTGCTGCGGATCCGGACGGCCAGACGCTGGCCTTCGGCATCGCCAACAAGCCGTCGTGGGCCACGTTCAACACCGGCACCGGCCAGTTGTCGGGGACCCCGACGTCCGCGAACGCCGGCACTTACTCGAACATCGTGATCTCGGTGTCCGACGGTTCGCTGTCCGCCACTCTGTCGGCCTTCAGCATCACCGTGAATGCGCCGGTGTCCGGCACGGCGACCCTGACCTGGTCGGCACCGACACTGAACAGCGACGGCTCGGCGCTCACCAACCTGTCGGGCTACAAGGTCCGCTACGGGACGTCGCCGTCGGCGCTGACTCAAGTGCTCGACGTGCCGGGCGCGGCAGTCACCGGCGCCTCGATCGAGGGTCTGACGGCCGGCACCTGGTACTTCACCGTGTCGTCCTACAACAACACCGGCGTCGAGAGCGCGCAGACCTCGCCGGTGTCCTTCACCGTCCAGTAAACCGATCCCACCGCCCGCCGGCGCCCCCCGACAGGGGGCGTCGGCCGGGTGTGCGGTTCGTCACGTCATTTCACAAATTTTCCTCCTATCTCCTTGTATCATCCGCGTTTGCTGTCCCCTCCGGCCGCGGCGGGAGGGTGGGCACCGCGGGAGACAAGGTGGCCGGCCACAAGCCCAAGTTGCTGATCGTCGAGGACGACCCCGGGCTGCAGAAGCAGCTCAAGTGGTGTTTCGACGACTATGAGGTGATCGCCGCGACGGACCGCGCGAGCGCCCTCGCGGCCCTGCGCCGGCACGAACCCGGCGTCGTCCTGCAGGATCTCGGCCTGCCGCCGGACGCCGAGGGCGTGTCGGAAGGATTCGCGACCCTGCTCGAGCTCCAGAAGCTCGCGCCGCACACCAAGGTGATCGTCGTCACCGGCCAGCTCGACAAGCAGAACGCCGTGCGCGCCGTGGGCATGGGGGCCTACGACTTCTACCAGAAGCCCGTCGATACCGACGTGCTGCGCCTGCTGGTCCAGCGCGCGTTCCAGATCCAGGAACTCGAGGAACAGAACCGCGCGCTGCTGCACCGGCAGGGCGCGATGCCGCTCGAGGGCGTGATCGCCATCGGCGAGAAGATGGTGAAGGCCTGCCGCGTGATCGAGAAGGTCGCGCCGACCAATGCCTCGGTACTGCTGCTCGGCGAGAGCGGCACCGGCAAGGAACTGCTGGCGCGCGCCGTGCACGCGCAGAGCCCGCGGTCCGCCGGCCCCTTCGTCGCGATCAACTGCGCGGCGATTCCGGACACGCTGCTCGAGGCCGAACTGTTCGGCTACGAGAAGGGCGCATTCACGGGCGCCGTCAAGCAGACCCAGGGCAAGTTCGAGCAGGCCGACCACGGCACGCTGTTCCTCGACGAGATCGGCGACATGCCGCTCGCGCTGCAGGCCAAGCTGCTGCGCTTCCTGCAGGACCGCGTGCTCGAACGCATCGGCGGGCGGGAGCGCATCGCGGTCGACGTGCGCATCGTGTGCGCGACCAACAAGGACCTCGCGCAGATCATCCAGGTGGGCGCCTTCCGCGAGGACCTCTACTATCGCATCAGCGAGGTCGTGGTGCGCATTCCGCCGCTGCGCGAGCGCGGCGGCGACGCGGTGGTCATCGCGCAGGCCGTGCTCGATCGCCGCGCGCGGGAACACGGCCGGCCGGTGAAGGGCTTCACGCCCGAGGCGCTCAAGGCCATCGAAGCGTATCCGTGGCCGGGCAACATCCGCGAACTCGAGAACCGCGTGAACGGCGCGGTGATCATGAGCGAGGGCAAGTACGTCACGGTCGAGGACCTCGGCCTGCCGGGCGACGGCGGCGCCGACCTCTCGTGGCTCAACCTGCGCATCGCCCGCCAGCGTGCGGAGAGCGAGGCGATCCGGCGCGCGCTGGCCGTGAGCGGGGGCAACCTCTCGCGCGCCGCCGACCTGCTCGGCATCACGCGGCCGACGCTCTACGACCTCATGCAGAAGAACGACATCGAAGTGGCCGAGCGCAACACGGAGGAGTGACCGGGTGACCGCGATCGCTGCAAGGACTGCGCAGGGACTGCGCATCGGACGGTGGTGCGCGATGCTGGCCTGCATCGTGGCCGCGGCCTGCGCGCCGAAGGGCGATGCGCTCTACCAGCGCGCCGAGCAGGGCCTCGCCGAGGGCAAGCTCGGGCAGGCGCTGGTCGACGTGCGTAACCTGGTCGAGTCAGAGCCGCGCAACGCGAAGGCGAGGGCGCTGCTGGCGCGCGCCATCCTCGAATCGGGCGACCTGCAGGGTGCCGAGATCGAACTCGGCAAGGCGCGGGAGTACGGCGCCACGGCCGGCTCGCTGCTCGGCACGCAATGCCTGCTCTGGGCCGGCCGGGGCGAGACCGACAAGGTCCTCGCCGAATGCCAGGCCGCGAAGGCCGACCCGGCGGTGCGGGCCGACGTGCTGGTCGCACGCGGCGAGATGCTGCTGACGCAGAAGCGTGGGCAGGAGGCGTTCGAAGCGTTCCAATCGGCGACGCAGGCCAACCCGGACCACCTCGGGGCCCGGCTCGGCATGGCGGCCGTCGCGGCGCAGTCCGGCGACCTCGACCGGGCCCGCACGCTGCTCGACGGCTCGCCGACCGCCATGCACGCGCGGTCGGGCTACCAGCAGACGCTCGGACAGATCGAGGTGCTGGCCGGCAACCTCCCGGAGGCTGAAAAGGCGTTTGCGGCGGCGGCGACGGCCGCCGAATCGGGCGGCGACACGGTGGCGCGGGTCCAGGCACTCGTCGACCTCGCGGACATCCAGGTGCGCCAGAACCGGGTGACGGAAGCCAAGGCCACGGCGAGCCGACTGACGCAGGCCGGTCCGAACAACCCGTTCCTGAAGACGCTGCGTGCGCAGGTCGACCTCGCGGCCGGCGACCTCGAGGAAGCCCGCACGCTGCTCGAAGGTGTGCTGTCCTCGCGGCATGACGACACCCGCGCGCGCCTGCTGCTCGGCCTGGTCAACCTGCGCCAGGGCAACTTCGGCCAGGCGGAAATGAACTTCGCGAGCGTCGTGGCGAGCGAGCCCGGCAACGTGCAGGCCCAGCGGCTGCTCGCGGAAACGCGCGTGCGCGTCCAGTCGCCGCAGGTGACGCTCGAGGGCCTCAAGCCCGCGCTCGCGCAGAACCCCGACCCGTCGCTGCTCGCCATGGCGGGACGCCTGAGTCTCGCGGCCGGCGACCGCGAGCAGGCGCTGGCCTACCTGTCGCAGGCCACGGCAAAGCCGGATGTGTCGCTGGCGCCGGACGTGCAGATGGAAGTCGCCGCGGGCTTCGCGGCGGCCGGGGCCTACGATCGCGCCATCGAACTGCTGCGCGCGCTGCCGCCGAGCGGGCCCGGCGCGGGGTACCAGCGCGAGTACCTGCTGATCAGCGCGCTGCTCGGCAAGGGTGACAAGGACGGCGCGTCGGCCGAGGGCAAGGCCCTGCTCGAGCGCGCGAAGAACGACCCGGTCGCGCAGAACCTCGTGGCCGCTGCCCTGTCCGCCACGGGACAGCGCGACGCCGGCCGGGAGCAGTACCTCGCCGCGCTGAAGGCGCGGCCCGACGACGTCGCCACGCTGCTGAACCTCGCGCGGCTGGATCTCGCGGAGGGCCGCACGGCCGAGGCCGATGGCCGGTTCCGCCGCATCCTCGAGATCGATCCGAAGAACCTCGCAGCGACGCTCGGCGCCGCGAATGCGGCGGGCGCCGGCGGCGACAAGCTCGGGACCGAACGCTGGCTGTCGAAGGCTGTCGCGGACCACCCCGATTCGATTGACGCCAATGCCTCGCTCGCGCAGTTCCACCTGCGCAACGGCGATACGGCGCGCGCCAAGGCAGTGCTCGATGCCGCGGTGAAGAAGAGCCCGCGCAGTGCGCCGCTCGCGAACCTGCGCGGACTCGTGCTGCTGGCGTCCGGCGACGGCCCGGGTGCGATCCGTGCCATGACGGACGCGACCACCTTCGCGCCGAACGAGCCGCAGTACGTGATGAACCTTGCGCGCGCCCGTCAGGTGACCGGGGACGTGAAGGGCGCGCTCGCCACCCTGGATGACCTGCTCGCGGGCGATCCGAAGAACGTGCTTGCGCTGCAGCTCGCCGCGGCCGTGGCGCTGCGCGGCCAGCAGCCCGATCGGGCCGGGGGGTACGTCGACCGGCTGCGGCAGGCGGCGCCGGATGCCCCGGTCACCGATCGCCTCGCCGGGGATCTGGCGATGGCGCAGAGGCGCTACAAGGACGCGCTCGACGCCTACCGGCGGGCGGGCACGCGCGGCAAGGACCTCGAACTGGTGCTGGCCGAGTACCAGGCGGGCCGGTTGTCCGGGGCCGCGGACCCGGTCAAGGGCGTCGAGGAGTGGGTGGCGACCCATCCCCAGGACGCCCCGGCCGTGCTGATCGTGGCCCAGTCGAAGCTCGCGGCCGGCAACCAGGACGCAGCGATCCGGCTCTACGAACAGGGCCTGTCCGGCCATCCCGACGACGTCGCCATGCTCAACAACCTGGCGGTGCTCTACCAGGCGAAGGGCGATTCGCGGGCGCTCGAGACGGCGCGCCGGGCCCATGCGCTCAAGCCGCAATCCGGAGCCGTCACGGACACTTACGCGTGGATCCTCGTCGAAGCCGGCCGGGCGGACGAGGCCTTGCCCCTGCTCAAGTCGGCCGTGGCCGCCGAGCCGCGGTCGGCCGAGATCCGGTTTCATTACGCCTCGGCGCTAGCCGCGGCGGGCCAGGGGGCGCAGGCGCTGACCGAACTGCGGCAGGCGCTGGCGGGCGAGCTGACGCCAGCAGTGCGAACTGATGCTCAGAAGCTCCTCAAGCAACTGTCAAAATAGGGCGTCGAGTTACCAATATGCGGAATGCGGGCAGGATTATGAGAAATTCCAAGGGACGGATCGCTGCGTGCGCGTTGCTGGCCGCCGCCTGGCTGGCCGGCTGCAGCGGTCAGCCGAAGGTCGTCGATGTACCGGTGCAGCCCCAGCAGGCGCCGACGGAATACAAGATCGGCCCGGGGGACACCCTCCAGGTGTTCGTCTGGAACCACCCGGAACTGACGGTGACCGTGCCGGTCCGTCCCGATGGCGTGATCTCGACGCCCCTCATCGAAGGCGTCCCGGCCGAGGGCAAGACGCCGGGCGAACTGGCCAAGGACCTGGAGAAGGCCCTGTCCGAATACGTGCGCAACCCGACCGTCAGCGTCATGGTGACGAGCTTCGTCGGCGCCTACTCCGACCAGATCCGCGTGGTCGGCCAGGCGGCGAAGCCGCAGTCGCTGCCGTTCCGCGCCAACATGACGCTGCTCGACGTCATGATCGCCGTCGGCGGCCTGGCCGAGTTCGCCTCCGGCAACCGCGCGATCCTCGTGCGCAACGAGAACGGCAAGCAGCTGCGCATCCCGGTGCGCCTGCGTGACCTGCTGAGCGACGGCGACATCTCGGCCAACATGCCGATGCGGCCGGGCGACGTCCTCATCATTCCCGAGAGCCGGTTCTGACCCATGAAAGAAATCTTCACCGAGATCATGGTGATCCTGCGGGGCGCGTGGCGCTACCGCTGGCACGCCGTCGTCACTGCGTGGATCGTGGCCGTCATCGGCTGGATCGGCGTGCAGGCCATTCCGGACAAGTACGAGTCCTCGACACAGGTGTACGTCGACACGGAATCGCTGCTGAAGCCGCTGCTGTCGGGCCTCGCCGTCGACCGCGACGTCATGTCGCAGGTGGCGATGATGCAGGCGGTGATGCTCAGCCGCCCGAACCTCGAGAAGGTCGCGCAGAAGACCGACCTGCTGGTGGACAAGAAGACGCGCCGCGAGCAGGAAGAGGTGATCGATTCGCTCGCCAAGCGCATCACGCTGGGCCGTCCGTCGGGTCCGGCCAGCTCGCAGGAGACCTTCGAGGTCACCTTCGAGGACAACAATGCCGCCGTCGCGCACCGCGTCGTGCGCACGCTGCTCGACACGTTCATGGAGGACAGCCTCGGCCTGAAGCGCTCCGATTCGGGCGTCGCCCAGCGCTTCCTGCAGAGCCAGATCAAGGAATACGAGACGCGCCTGACGGAGGCCGAGCAGCGGCTGGCCGAGTTCAAGCAGCAGAACGTCGGCGTGCTGCCGGGTTCGGGCGGTGACTACTACCAGCGCCTCGAGACCTCGATGAGCACGCTGCAGCAGATGCAGCAGAAGTTCAGCCAGCTGAACGAGCGCCGCAACGAGCTGGCGCGCCAGCTCTCGGGCGAGGAACCGACCTTCGGCATCATGGCGCCGAGCGGCGGCAGCCCCATCGACGGCCAGATCGCGCGCTTCAAGGCGCAGCTCGACGAACTGCTGCTGACGTATACGGAAAAGCACCCGCAGGTGATCTCGCTCAAGGAGACCATCGCGCGCCTCGAGGAGGAGAAGCGCAACGGCGCCAAGGTGTCGAGCTCGGTGGCCCCGCCGGGCGCGGAGCTGACCATCGACCAGTCGGTCGCCCGCAGCCTCGACATGAACCCGGTGTACCAGAACCTGCGCCTCAGCCTCAGCCAGGCCGACGCCGACCTCGCCGAACTGCGCGGACAGATGGCCGCGCAGCAGGCGGTCATCGCGGACCTGCGCAGCCGCGTCGACGCGATCCCGGAAGTCGAGGCGGAGCTGACCCGGCTCAACCGCGACTACCAGGTGAACAAGGACCAGTACGAGGCGCTGCTGAAGCGCCTCGAGTCGGCCAAGATTTCCGAGGACGCCGAGCAGAACACCGACAGCGTGAAGTTCCGCGTGATCCAGCCGCCCACCCAGCCGTTCAAGCCCTCGGGCCCGCTGCGCCCGCTGCTCGACACGATGGTGCTGCTCGCGGCGCTCGGGCTCGGCATCGGCCTCGCCGTGGTGCTCTCGCAGCTGCACCCGACCTTCACCACGCGCGATTTCCTGCAGAAGGTGACCGGCATTCCGGTCATCGGCTCGATCACCGCGGCCGTCCAGGAGGTCGTGCTGCCCTGGCACCGCCAGCAGTCGGTGATGGTGGGCGGGGCGCTGGGCCTGCTGCTGGTCGTGTACCTGATGAACGTCGTGTTGTCCGAACCATTGCGTGCCGCCGTGCGCGGCATGATGGGCTGAGGTCCCGCCATGAGCATCGTCGAACGCGCAATGCAGAAGGCACAGCAGAAGGCGCAGGCGCAGCCGGCGCCGGCGGCCCCCGCCGTCGTGCCGAACGAGGCGCCCGCAGCCGAGGTCACGCAGCCGGTGGCGGTCGAGGCGGGCCTGTCCTTCGATCCCGAGCGCCGCGAGCCGGAGCGCCCGTCGGCAGTCGACCTCCTGTCGCTGACGGCGCGCGACCTCAAGCCGCTGGTGGAGATCCGGGTCGACGACCTGCGGGCGGCGGGGCGCCTGCCGCTCGAACACGTGTCCCGGCAGATCGACGAGGAGATGCGTCGCATCAAGTGGCCGTTGCTTGCCGCCATCGCCGGGCGGGGCGGCGTCACGCCGGCCCGCAACAACATCATCCAGGTGACCAGTGCGCTGCCCGCGGAAGGCAAGACGTTCACCTCGCTCAACCTCGCCATGAGCATCGCCAAGGATCGCGAGATGCGCGTGATCCTGGTCGATGGCGACGTGGCGCGCCCCGGTCTCACCCCGACGCTCGGCCTGAGCGATCACCGCGGCCTCAACGACGCGCTCGACAACGATTCGCTCGAAGTCTCCGACATCACCTACCAGACCACCGTGCCGGGGCTGTTCTTCGTGCCGGCCGGCAAGTGGCACGAGCAGGCGCCGGAATTCTTCGCGGGCAACCGCATGCAGCAGGTGCTCGAGCAGCTCAGCCGGCGCGCGGGCCAGGGCGTCGTGATCTTCGACTCGCCGCCGCTGCTGGCGACGAACGAGGCGCAGGTGGCCTCGCGCTATGCGGGCCAGGTGCTGCTGGTGGTGCGTGCCGACCACACGGAGCAGCGCGCCGTGCTCGACGCCATCGCGCTGGTGGAAAAGCCGACGCCCGTGAGCGCGGTCCTGAACCGCGTCGAGGCATCCGCCATCAGCAAGTACTACGGCCAGTATTACTACGGCTACGGTTACCGCTACGGCAAGGATGACAAGGACGGCGGGAAGGGGAACGCATGAACCGTCACAGCGATCGATCCGGCATGGGCGCGCTGCGCGCCGTGCCGCGCGGGGTATTGGCAGCCGCCTGTGCAGCCGCGCTGCTGCCGGGACTCGCGGCCGCGCAAGTCGCGCCGAACAACCCGTACCAGTCGCAGCAGCGCTCGCTCGTCGGCACCGGCTTCGGCCAGGTCGACGCGCCGCGCGGCGCCGACCTCGAGCCGCGGCTCGAAGCGGCGACGCAGTACGCCAGCAACATCAACCTGGCCGAGGACTCGGCCGACCAGATCGCGACCTACGGCCTCGAGCTCGCGCCGGGCATCTACGCTTCGTACAACACCGAGCGCGTGAACGCAGCGCTCGACTACACGCTGATCGCGCGCGCGTGGGACGACAGCGACTACAACGACCTCGGCCACCAGCTTTCCGCCAACGGTCGCGTCGTCGCCGTGCCGGAACTGTTCTACATCGACGCGGACGCGAGTTACGGCGACACGATCATCGATCCGGCGCAGAGCCTGAACTACGGCAACATGGGTATCTTCGGCCAGAAGAACCTGGCCGAGCAGGCCACGGCATCGGTCTCGCCGATCCTGCGCAAGCGCTTCCAGAACCTCGAGGTCGAGGCGGCCTATTCCTACGGCCGCGTCTGGTACCTCAACCCGGGCAAGAGCCAGAGCACGACGGTCGGCGCGCTGAGTTACGACGACTCGGTCGACCAGGCGGCGCACTTCAGCCTCGGTACGGTGCGCGAGGGTCGCAAGCTCAATGGCCGGATCTACTACGAGTGGAACAAGTCGGACTACGATCGCGCGGTGCCGTACCAGTACGAGCGCGCGGGTTTCGACGGCTCGTTCCTGATGACGCGCACGCTGTCCCTGATCGGCGACGTGGGCCGCGAGAGCAAGCTCGACCAGAGCACGACCCAGGGCGGCCTCGACGGCCAGTACTGGGACGCGGGCCTGCGCTATGCGCCGGATGCGCGCACGTCGGCCGAGGCCCGCTACGGCGAGCGGTTCTTCGGCACCAGCTATTCCGGCAGCATCGAGCACCGCGCGCGCTTCATCGACGTGACGATGTCCTACAGCGAGGAGCCGAGCGTGCAGACGCGCGGCCTGAGCCTCGGCGAGTTCGATCCCGGCACGATTCCGCCCGGCCCCGACGGCGGCATCGACGGCGGGCGGCTGAATTCGCAGCCCTACATCAGCAAGGACGGCCGGATCGCGATCGTCGCCAAGGGCTCGCGCACCGAGATCTCCCTCAACGCTTACGACACCAGGCGAGACTTCATCCGCAACGCCTTCGGGGACGAGCACGGGCAGGGCGTGAGCCTCGGCGCCACCCGCAAGCTGGCGTCGAACTTCTCGATCGACGCCTCCGCGGCGTACATGGACATCACGCGCAACGCGTCCACGACGGTCATCGATCCGCTCACGAGCTCGCACGACTACGACACGCAGGCCATCGTGCGCGCGAACCGCGAGTTCGGGCCGCGGCTGACGGCGTCGCTCGAGGCTGGGTTCCTCAACCGCTCGGGCAGCAGCAACTACGACGGCTGGTGGGTCGGTCTGCGCGGCAAGTGGGCGGCGACCCGCGCCCGCTGACGGGCGGCCGTGTCGAGCCGGAGACAGCGAGAATGGATGCCGCCGTGCGACCGATCCTCGTCGAACGACCGAAAGCCGCGCCGGACGACCTGCGCAATGCGCTGACGGTCGACGTCGAGGAGCATTTCCAGGTCGCGGCGTTCGAGCGCACGATTGCGCGCGAGGACTGGGCGCACGCCGAGTCCCGCGTCGAATACAGCACCGGCCGCGTGCTCGACCTGTTTGCCGCGCGCGGTGTCCGCGCGACCTTCTTCGTGCTCGGCTGGGTGGCGGAGAAACACCCGCAGCTCGTGCGCCGCATCGTCGCCGATGGCCACGAACTCGCGAGCCACGGCTACGACCACACGCGCGTCCACCAGTTCACGGCGGAGCAGTTCCGGGCCGACGTGACGCGCACCAAGGCGATCCTCGAGGACCTCGGCGGCGTGGCCGTGCGCGGCTACCGGGCGCCGAGTTACTCGATCAACGGCCGCAACCTGTGGGCGCTCGACGTGCTGCAGGAGACGGGCCACGTCTACAGCTCCAGCATCTACCCGATCCATCACGACCTGTACGGGATGCCGGAAGCGCCGCGTTTCCCGTTCCGTTTCCGGCCGGACGGCATCCTCGAGATCCCGGTCACGACGGTGTCGATCGCGGGCCGCAATCTTCCTTGCGGCGGGGGCGGGTATTTCCGCCTGCTGCCGTACGGCGCGTTCCGCTGGGCGCTGCGGCGCGTGAACCGCGCGGACCGCCAGGCCGGGCTGTTCTATTTCCATCCGTGGGAGGTCGACCCCGGCCAGCCCCGCGTGAGCGGCGCGCCCCTGAAGTCGCGCTTCCGTCATTACCTGAACCTCGACGCGATGCACGGCCGGCTGGAGCGCCTGCTGGGGGATTTCCGCTGGGGTCGCATGGACGAGGTGTTCGGTGTCGGCTGAGGCGCAACAGGTGAACCTGGGCGAGGTCGCGCCCGTCTTCGAACCCGTGTCCGTGCGGGCGTTCGAGCTGAAGGACAAGCAGGCCTGGAACGAGTACGTCCGCGCGCATCCCGAGGGCAGCTTCTTCCACCTCGCCGAGTGGCAGTACGTGCTCAAGCGCGCGTTCGGCCACCCGTCGCATTACCTGCTGGCCGAGTCGGGTGGCCGACTGCGCGGCGTGCTGCCGCTCGCGCACGTCCGGAGCCTGCTGTTCGGCAATGCGCTCGTGTCCACGCCATTCTGCGTGTATGGCGGCATCGTGGCGTCCGACGCCGATGCCTTCCAGGCGCTCGAGACGGCCGCCTGCGACCTCGCGCGGCGCCTGAACGTCGACTACCTCGAACTGCGCAATCGCGCGCGGCGTCACCCGGAGTGGCCCTGCAAGGACCTCTACGTGACGTTCCGCAGGGCCATCGATCCCGATGCCGAGAAGAACATGCTCGCGATCCCGCGCAAGCAGCGCGCGATGGTGCGCAAGGGCATCAAGGAAGAGTTGCGGGCCGAGGTCGACGCGACCGTCGACCGGCACTACGACATGTACTCCGAGAGCCTGCGCAACCTCGGCACGCCGGTCTTCGCCCGGTCGTACCTGCAGGTGCTCAAGGAAGTCTTCGGCGAGCACTGCGACATCGTGACCATCCTCAAGGGCGACCGCGCCGTCGCGAGCGTGCTCAATTTCTATTTCCGCGACGAGGTGCTGCCGTACTACGGCGGCGGCACGAACGAGGCGCGCGCCGTCGCCGGCAACGACTACATGTACTGGGCCGTGATGGAGCGGGCGCGGGAGAAGGGGTGCCGGCTTTTCGACTACGGACGCAGCAAGCGCGGCACCGGTGCGTTCGACTTCAAGACGCACTGGGGCTTCGAACCCGAACCCCTGTATTACGAGTACTTCCTCGTCCGGCAGAAGGAGATGCCGAACCTGAGTCCGACCAATCCGAAGTACGGCAAGGCGATCGAGCTGTGGCGCAGGCTGCCGCTGCGGCTCACGCAATGGATCGGCCCGCCCGTGGCCAAGTACCTGGGGTGAGCCGGACATGTGCGGCATCTACGGCATCGTGAGCCTCGCCGGCCCGGCCCGGCGCCCGGTCGACGTCCTGAAACTCATGGGCGATGCCATGGTACATCGCGGGCCCGACGATTCCGGCGCCTATGCGGACGCGGAACTGCTGCTCGGCATGCGCCGCCTCTCGATCATCGACGTCTCCGGCGGCCACCAGCCGATCGCCAGCGAGGACGGCCAGGTCGTGGTCGTCTGCAACGGCGAGATCTACAACTTTCGGGAACTGCGTCGCGAACTCGAGGCGGCGGGGCATCGCTTCGCCACGCACAGCGACTCGGAAGTCGCCGTGCACGCGTACGAGCAGTTCGGCGATGCCTTCCTCGACCGGCTCGAGGGCATGTTCGGTCTCGCGCTCTGGGACCGGCGGCGCCACCGCCTGCTGGTCGCTCGCGATGCCCTCGGCATCAAGCCGATCTATTTCCGCCAGGACGCGGGTGAACTGATCTTCGCGTCCGAGGCCAAGTCGATCCTCGCGCTGCCGGGCGTGTCGGTGCGACTGGATGGCGCGGCGCTCGCCCAGTACCTCTCGGTCGGCTACGTGTGCGCGCCGAACTCGATCTTCGCCGGCATCCACAAGCTCGAGCCGGGCACGGCCCTGGTCGTCGAGCGCGGCGAGGTCACGCGGCGGCGCTATCACCGATTGCCGCCCGCCATCGACGCGAACCGCAGCGAAGAGCAGTGGGTCGAGGCGGTGCGCGCGGAGCTCGAGCGCTCGGTGCGCGACCAGATGGTGTCGGACGTGCCCATCGGCGCGTTCCTCTCGGGCGGCATCGACTCGAGCGCGGTGGTCGCCTTCATGAGCCGGCACAGCCGCCAGCCTGTGAAGACGTACTCCATCGGCTTCCAGGGGTCGAGTGGCGCGCAGCTCTACAACGAACTGCCGTACGCACGCCAGGTCGCCGAGCTGTTCAAGACCGATCACCACGAGATCATCGTGCAGCCGGACGTCGCGACGCTGCTGCCCGAGCTGCTGTGGCACATGGACGAGCCGATCGCCGACGCGGCCTTCATCACGACCTACCTGGTGTCGAAGTTCGCGCGCCAGGACGTCACCGTGATCCTCTCGGGGGTCGGTGGCGACGAGCTCTTCGGCGGCTACAAGCGCTACCAGGACGAGCACTACCGCGCGCTTTACCACCGGGTCCCGGGCGTGCTGCGCACCGGGCTGGTCGCGCCGGTGGCGAAGCTGCTGCCGAGCGACCGGCACCACCGGCTGCTCAACAAGCTGCGACTCGCCAAGGCGTTCATCGCGGCCGACGCGTTGCCGTTCGAGGAGCGGTATCGCGCCTACATGCAGGTGTTCGACGCGAACGAGCGCGCGGCCCTGCTGCGCCAGCGCGACGCGGCCTTCGACGACTGCATCGCACGCGGCTTCGCGTCGGCGCAGACCGACGACCCGCTGCGCCAGCTGATGGACGTGGACTTCGCGACCCAGCTGCCCGACGACCTGCTGCTGCTGACCGACAAGATGAGCATGGCGGTGTCGCTCGAGTGCCGCGTGCCGCTGCTCGACCAGCGCCTGGTCGACCTGGCGGCCACGATGCCCGGATCGCTCAAGATGCGCGGCGGCGAGCTGAAGCACGTCATGAAGCGAGCCCTGAAGGGCGTGCTGCCCGACGGCATCCTGTACCGGGAGAAGCGCGGCTTCGGCGCGCCGATGGGCGCGTGGCTGCGCGCCGAGCTGGCGCCGGTGCTGCGCGACGTGCTGTCGCGCGACGCGGTGCTGCGCCGGGGGCTGCTCGACCCGGACGCGGTGGAACGCACGATCCGCGAGCACGAGCAGCAGAAGGCCGACCGCACCGACCACCTGCTGTCGCTGATCAACCTCGAGATCTGGGCCCGCATGTACCTGGACGGCGAGAGCGCCGCCGGCGTGGCCGATCGCCTGCGCGAGAGCCTCGCCGCATGAAGGTCCTTTTCATCTGCCACCGCGTGCCGTTCCCGCCCAAGCGCGGCGGCAAGATCCGTCCGTTCAACATCATCCGCCACCTGCACGAGCAGGGGCACGAGGTCACGGTCGCGTCGCTGGCGCGCTCGCAGGCGGAGGTCGACGAGGCCGAGGGCCTCGCGCGGCACTGCAGCCAGCGGCTGGTCGAAGTGGTCGACGACCGGCTCGCCTGGCCGCGCATGGTTGCCTGGCTGCCGACGACGCGCCCGTCGAGCTTCGGCTACTTCCACTCGCCACGGCTGCAGCAGCGCATCGACGCCGAGCTCGCGAAGGGCGCGCCGGACCTGATCTTCGTGCACTGTTCGTCGGTGGCGCCGTACGTGGCGCACGCCCAGGCCGGCGTCAAGATCATCGACTTCGGCGACATGGACTCGCAGAAGTGGCGCGAGTATTCGCAGCACCGCGCCTTCCCGCTGTCGGCGGGTTTCTGGCTGGAGGCGGTCAAGCTCGAGCGTACGGAACGCTTGCTGGCGGACCGCTTCGACCTGGCGACGTGCACGACGCGGGCCGAGATGGAGTCGCTGCAGGCGCTCGGCGCGCGCGGCGCGACGGCATGGTTCCCGAACGGCGTGGACGCCGAGTTCTTCAAGCCCTCGGGCAGCGACTACGAGCCGGATCTCGTCACGTTCATCGGGCGCATGGACTACTTCCCGAACCAGCAGGCGGTGCTGCGCTTCTGCGCGGAGGTGCTGCCGGAGCTGCAGCGCCGGCGCCCGGGCACGCGTTTCGAGATCGTGGGTGCCGACCCCAGCCCCGAGATCCGCAAGCTCGGCGAACTCGCCGGCGTGACGGTCACCGGATCGGTGCCGGACGTGCGGCCGTACGTGACGCGCGCCGCGCTCACGATCGCCCCGCTCGAGATCGCGCGCGGCACGCAGAACAAGATCCTCGAGTCGATGGCCATGGGCGTGCCCGTGGTCTGCAGCCGGCAGGCGTCGGGCGGCGTCGATGCCGTGCCCGAGGAGCACCTCCTGGTGCACGATACGCCCGCGCAGCTGATCGAGCAGATCCTGCGCATCCTCGACTCGCGCGAGCTGCGCCAGCGCCTCGCGGCCGCGGGCCGCGCGCGGGTGTTGTCGAACCACAGCTGGCCGAGTTCGATGCAGCGCCTCGACGCGCTCATTGCCGCGCAGTTCGCGCGCCGGGCCGCGGCCTGATCACCGGATTCCAACGCAAGCAAGTACGTCATGAAAATCAGCATTTTCGGTCTGGGTTACGTGGGCGCCGTGTCGATGGCCTGCCTCGCGCGCGACGGCCACGAGCTGGTCGGCGTCGATCTCGATCCGGTCAAGCTCGACCTGATCAAGAGCGGCCGCTCGCCGATCGTGGAGGAGGGCATCCAGGAACTCACGGCCCAGGTGGTCGCCTCGGGACGCGTGCGCGTCACCAATGACGTGGTCGGCGCCGTCCGCGACACCGATCTCTCGTTCATCTGCGTCGGCACGCCGTCCAGCCCGAACGGGAGCCAGGACCTCTCCGCGGTGCGTCGCGTCTCGGAGCAGATCGGCACGGCGCTCAGGGACAAGGGCGGCTACCACACGGTGGTGATGCGCTCGACGATCCAGCCCGGCTCCATGGACGAGGTGGTGAAGGCCGGCATCGAGCTCACCAGCGGCAAGGTCGCCAACCGGGACTTCGGCCTGTGCTTCCAGCCCGAGTTCCTGCGCGAGGGCACCTCGATCAAGGACTACGACAGCCCGCCGTTCACCGTCATCGGCACCGAGGACCCGCGCGCCGCGGAAGTGCTGCGCTCGGTGTTCGGGCACCTGCCGTGCGATTTCCTCACGACGTCGATCGGCGTCGCCGAGATGCTCAAGTACGCGTGCAATGCGTTCCACGCGGTGAAGATCACGTTCGCCAACGAGGTCGGCCGCCTCTCGCAGTCGGTCGGCGTCGACGCGCGCGCGGTCATGGAACTCGTCTGCAAGGACAAGCGGCTCAACATCTCGCCGGCCTACCTGAAGCCCGGGTTCGCGTTCGGCGGCTCCTGTCTGCCAAAGGACCTGCGGGCGCTCACCTACGTCGGCAAGCTGAACGACGTGACGACGCCGATGCTCGGCAACGTCATGGGCAGCAACCGCGCGCACATCGATCACGCGCTCGACCTCGCCATGGCGTCCGGCAAGCGCCGCATCGGCATGATCGGGCTCAGCTTCAAGGCCGGCACCGACGACCTGCGCGAGAGCCCGCTGGTGACCGTGGCCGAGCGGCTGATCGGCAAGGGCTTCGACCTGCGCATCTTCGACCCGGAGGTCAACCTCTCGCGGCTGCTCGGCGCCAACAAGCGTTACATCGAGCACAGCATCCCGCACATCGGCAGCCTGATGGTCGGCGAGTGCGCCGCGGCGCTGGAGCATGCGGAGGTGCTGATCGTGGGTCTCGCCACCAAATCGCTGCTGCCTGGCATCGTCGCGGGCATCCGTCCCGGCCAGATCGTGGTGGACCTCGTGGGCCTGCCGCGCGGCGAGTTCCAGTGCGCGGCCTACCACGGAGTCTGCTGGTAACGGCGCGGTGACGGGACGAGGCCCGGCGTGACCCGTCGCACCCCGGCGATCGTCCTGCTCGCGGCCCTGGTCGTGGCCGGCGCGGCGTACGCGGCGTCTTACGCCTCGATCGTCGAGCTCTGGAACACCAACGCCAGCTTCTCGCACGGATTCCTGATCGTGCCGATCTGTCTCTGGCTGGTCTGGCGCAAGCGGGCGGAACTGTCTTGCGTGCCGTGGCAGGCGTCGTGGGCCGGTGTCGTCGTCGTCGCGGGGCTGGTGGCCCTGTGGGTCGTCGCGCGTGGGGCCGGCGTGCGCGGCGTCGAGGACTTTGCCGTAGTCGCGCTGGTGCCGGGCCTGGTGCTCGCGCTGATGGGTCCCGCCGCGACGCGGGTGCTGGCCTTTCCGCTGGCGTTCCTGTTGCTCGCGATTCCCATCGGCCACGTGCTGGTGCCGACCCTGATGCAGTTCACGGCGGACATCGCGACCGCGGCCCTGCATCTGACCGGCGTGCCGGTGCATCGCACGAACATGTTCATCAGCATCCCGGCGGGCGACTTCGAGGTCGCCCGCGCCTGCAGCGGCCTCAACTACTTCCTGACCGGCCTGGCGCTCGGGCTGCTCTACGCGTACCTGACGTACGCCGGCTGGCGGAAGCGGCTCGCCTGCGTCGCGGCCTTCATCGTGATTCCCGTGCTGGCGAATGGCCTGCGCGTCTACCTGACGATCCTCGCCGCCCACCTGACGGACATGCGCTACGGGCCCGGCGAGGAGCACGTGCTGTTCGGCAAGGTGTTCTTCATCGTCGTGGTGTTCGTGATGTTCTGGATCGGGCGGCGCTGGCGCGATCCGCCGGAGGCCTTCGCTCGTCTTGCCGGGACGCGTGCGGCACCGTCGGCCATGCGCTGGGTGCCCACCGTCCTCGCGCTGGTGCTACTGCCGGCCGGCCCGGCCGCGGTGGCCGCGGTGTCGGCACGCGTCGCGACCCAGCTTGCCGTGGACGAGGAGAGCCTGAGTCTGCCGGCCGCCGGGCCAGGCTGGTTCGGGCCGGTGGCGAGCTCGCTGGCGTGGCGGCCGCTGTATACCGGCTACCGCGCGGATCGCAGCGGCGTCTATCGCGGCGGCGACGGGGCGCAGGTCGATGTCTTCGTCGCGCTCTACGGGATCGGCACCGCCGGGGGCGGTGAGATGATCTCGTTCGGCAACCGCATCTTCGAGGACGAGCGCAAGGTGCTCGCGGACGCGGCCCGGCGCAGCTTCGACCTGCCGACCGGGGGGCGCCTCGTGGTGAACGAGCAGGCCGTGGCCGACTCGACGGGTCGCCATCTCGTCTGGCACTGGTTCATGGTCGGCACGCGCGATTACACGGATCCTTACCAGGTGAAGTTCGCCGAGGCGCGCGCGTTCCTCACCGGGGATGCCGTGAGCGAACGCATCCTCACGCTCTCGACGCCGATCGACGGCGGCGAGCAGCAGCGTCTCGCGGCGTTCCTCGAGGCGCACGCGTCGTGCTTCGCGGAGGGACTGGACCGGCGGGGTTGCACCCGATGAACGCGTCGCCGCCGCTGGTCGTGCACGTGATCTACCGCCTCGACGTCGGTGGACTCGAGAACGGCCTCGTGAACCTCGTCAACCGGATGCCGCCGGATCGCTACCGCCATGCCATCGTGTGCCTCGCGGGATACGGCGCGGAGTTCCGCAAGCGCATCCGGCGCGAGGACGTCGCGGTCATCTCGCTCGACAAGCAGCCCGGCAAGGATCTCGGCATGTACGCGCGCCTGTGGCGCGTGCTGCGCGATTTGCGGCCCGCGCTCGTGCACACGCGCAACCTCGGCACCGTCGACATGCAGTGGGTGGCGTGGGTGGCCGGCGTTCGCGCCCGGGTGCATGGCGAGCACGGCTGGGAAGCATCGGACCCGCAGGGCATGAACCCGAAGAGCCTGCGCATCCGGCGCGCGTGTCGCCCGCTCGTGCAGCGCTACGTGCCCATGTCGAAGGACATCGCGCAGTGGCTGGTCCGTGCCGTGGGCGTGGAGCCGGCGCGCATCCGGCAGCTCTACAGCGGGGTCGATGCCGAGCGCTTTTCACCGCCGGTTGCGGTGGGCGACGGCAGCGATCCGCGGGCGGCGGTTCGCGAGGCACTGAAGCCGGGTTTCTTTCCGGCCGATGCGCGCGTGATCGGCACGGTGGGGCGGCTCGATCCGGTCAAGAACCAGATTTCGCTGCTGCAGGCCTTGGCAGCCCTGCGACGGGAGCAGCCCGCGCTGGCCGGGGGCCTGCGTCTCGTGATCGCCGGTGACGGGCCGTTGCGCGGATCGCTCGAGCAGTCGGCGGCGGATCTCGGGGTTGCGGACGCGGTCTGGTTCGCCGGCGCCCGCAGCGATACGCCGGACATCCTGCGGGCCCTCGACGTATTCGTGCTGCCCTCGCTGAACGAAGGCATCTCCAATACCATCCTGGAGGCCATGGCGAGCGGCCTGCCGGTGATCGCCGGCAGGACCGGGGGCAACCCGGAACTCGTCCAGGACGGCACCACGGGCGCCCTGTACGACGTCGGGGGGCCGGGCGAGCTGGAGCGGGTAATTCTGGCCTATCTCACGAATCCGGCCCTCCGGACGGCCCATGGCGAGGCCGGACGGGCCCGGGTAGTGCAGAATTTCAGCCTGACTGCGATGGTCCAGCGCTACCTGGACCTGTACGACGAGCTCCTGGACCGGGCGCCCGCGGGTGGGCCGGTGCGGGCGTAGGGACATTGGGCGCCCGCCCCCGGGGCGGCGCGAGGGACGACCGAGATGTGCGGCATCACCGGACTGTTCGACACCCGCGGCAAGCGCGACTTCGACCGCGCGCTGCTGAAGCGCATGAACGACGCCCATGCGCACCGCGGCCCCGACGGCGACGGCGAGCACCACGAGCCGGGCGTCGCGTTCGGCCACCGCCGCCTGTCCATCATCGACGTCGCGACCGGCCAGCAGCCGCTGTACAACGAGGACCGCACGGTCGTCGTCACCTTCAACGGCGAGATCTACAACTACCAGGAACTGATCCCGGAACTGCAGGCGCTCGGGCACGTCTTCCACACGCGCTCCGACACCGAGGTGATCGTGCACGCCTGGGAGTCGTGGGGCGAGCGCTGCGTCGAGCGCTTCCGCGGCATGTTCGCGTTCGCGCTGTACGACCGCAACAGCGACACGTTCTTCATGGCGCGCGACCGCCTCGGCGTGAAGCCGATGTACTACTCGGTGCTCAAGGACGGCACGCTGCTGTTCGGTTCGGAGCTCAAGTCGCTGCTGGCGCACCCCGGCCTCACGCGCGAGACCGATCCGGCGGCCGTCGAGGAATACTTCGCGCTCGGCTACGTCGCCGAGCCGCGCACGATCTTCAAGGGCACGTACAAGCTGCCGCCGGCGCATCGCCTGACCGTGCGGCGTGGCCAGCCGGTGCCCGCCCCGGTCGAGTACTGGGATGTGCGCTTCACGCTGGCCAACCCGATCTCCCTAGAGGATGCCTGCGCGGAACTGAACCGCCGCCTCGACGAGTCGATCCGGCTGCGCATGATCTCCGAGGTGCCGCTCGGCGCGTTCCTCTCGGGCGGCGTCGATTCGAGTGCGGTGGTCGCCACCATGGCGCGCGTCTCGCAGGGTCCGGTCAATACCTGCTCGATCTCCTTCGACGATCCGGCGTTCGACGAGACGCGCTTCGCGCAGCAGGTCGCCGACCGTTATCACACGCGGCACTCGGTCGACCACGTCGCGAGCGACGACTTCGACCTCGTGGACCAGCTCGCGTCGATCTACGACGAGCCGTACGCGGACAGCTCGGCCATCCCGACGTACCGCGTGTGCCAGCTGGCGCGCAAGCACGTCACCGTGGCGCTGTCGGGCGACGGTGGCGACGAGAACTTCGGCGGCTACCGTCGCTACCGCCTGCACATGATGGAGGAGCGCCTGCGCTCCACGCTGCCGCTCAGCGTGCGCCAGCCGATCTTCGGCCTGCTCGGCCGCGTCTATCCCAAGGCGGACTGGGCCCCGCGCGTGTTCCGCGCCAAGACGACCTTCGAATCGCTGGCGCGCAACTCGACCGAGGCGTACCTGCACAGCGTCTCGATCATCCGCGAGGACATGCGCCACCAGCTGTTCGCGCCCGGCTTCCGGGTGCAGCTCGGCGGCTACTCGGCGCGCGAGGTGTTCGCGCGTCACGCCGCCAAGGCGGGCACCGACGACGCCCTGGCGCTGGTGCAGTACCTCGACCTCAAGACCTACCTCGTCGGCGACATCAACACCAAGGTCGACCGGGCCAGCATGGCCCACTCGCTCGAGGTGCGTGAGCCGCTCATGGACCATCCGCTGGTGGAGTGGCTCGCCACGCTGCCGAACTCGCTGAAGGTGCAGGGCCAGGAGGGCAAGTACCTGCTCAAGAAGGCGATGGAGCCCTACCTGCCGCACGAGATCATGTACCGCCCGAAGATGGGTTTCGCGGTGCCGCTGGCCCGCTGGTTCCGCGGTCCGCTGCGCCAGCGCATGCAGGACGGCATCCTCGGGCAGACGCTGGCCGACACCGGCATCTTCGACCACCGCACGCTGCAGCACCTAGTCGATGCGCACCTCGCCGGGACGCGCGATTACAGCGCGCCGCTGTGGACGCTGCTGATGTTCGAGTCGTTCATGCGCAACGTGGTCGCGGGCCAGCCGCGGCCGGCACTCCGCGAGGCGGGATGAGTCTCCGGATCCTCCACGTCCTCGACCACTCGATCCCGCTGCACAGCGGCTACTCCTTCCGGACCCTGGCGATCCTGAAGGAGCAGCGCGCGCTCGGCTGGGAGACCGTGCACCTCACCTCGACCAAGCACTACGGGGCGACGGCCGACGAAGAGGACCACGACGGCTGGCACTTCCATCGCACGCGGGTCCCGGATGGCGGGCTGCGCAAGTTGCCCGTGCTTGGCCAGCTGTCGGTCATCACCGATACCCAGCGTCGACTCGAGCAGGTCATCGAACAGACCCGCCCGGACCTGCTGCACGCGCATTCGCCTTGCCTCAACGGCATTGCGGCGCTGCGGGCGGCGCGCCGACATGGCCTGCCCGTCGTCTACGAGATGCGCGCCTCCTGGGAGGACGCGGCCGTCGACCACGGCACGACCACCGAAGGCAGCCTGCGCTACCGGCTGTCGCGCGCACTCGAGACGTGGACGCTGCGGCGCGCCCATGCGATCACCACGATCTGCGAGGGCCTGCGCCAGGACATCCTCGTGCGCGGCATTCCGTCCGCACGCGTGACGGTGATCCCGAACGCGGTGAACACCGAGGACTTCCCGCTCATCGGTGCGCCGGACGCCGAACTGCAGGCGAAGCTCGGTCTCGAGGACGCGTTCACGCTCGGTTTCCTCGGCTCGTTCTACGGCTACGAGGGTCTCGACACGCTGGTCGCCGCACTGCCGGAGATCCTGCGCTTCGAGCCTCGCACGCGGCTGCTGCTGGTCGGCGGCGGCTTCGAGGAAGAGCGCCTCAAGGCGCAGGTGCAGTCCCTCGGGCTAGGCGAGCGGGTGCTCTTCGTCGGGCGCGTGCCGCATCGCGACGTCGCACGCTACTACAGCCTCGTCGACCTGCTGGTGTATCCGCGCAAGTCGATTCGCCTCACCGAGACCGTCACGCCGCTCAAGCCACTCGAGGCGATGGCGCAGGGCCGCCTGCTGATCGCATCGAACGTCGGCGGGCACCGCGAACTGATCGACGACGGACGCACGGGATTCCTGTTCCGGCCCGACGACCCGGCGGCGATCGCGCAGGCCGTCCGACGCGTGCTGGACAGCCGCGAGCAGTGGCCGGCGATCCGCGCGCAGGGAAGGCACTACGTCGAGGCGGAACGCAACTGGCGCGCGAGCGTGTCGCGCTACCCGGCGGTGTACGAACGCGCCCGTGCCGTCGCGCGGGCCGGCGGCCATGGCTGATGCGCCGCACGTCCTGCTGGTCGGCCCGCTGCCGCCGCCCTCCGGCGGCATGGCGAACCAGACGCGCCAGCTGAAGCGCCTGCTGGAAGGCGAGGGCGTGCGCGTCTCGCTGGTGCAGACCAACGCGCCGTACCGGCCTGCCTGGGTGGAGTCGCTGCGCGGCATCCGCGCGATCTTCCGTCTCGTGCCGTATCGGCGCGACCTCGCGCGCAACTGTGCCGCCGTCGACGTCGTGCACGTGATGGCGAATTCCGGCTGGGCATGGCACCTGTTCGCCGCGCCGGCCATCCGCATCGCGCGCCGGAAGGGCCGGCCTGTGGTCGTCAACTATCGCGGCGGACTGGCGCGCGAATTCCTCGCGAAATCGGCGGGTTCGGTCAAGGCGACGCTGCGCGGGACGCGGCTCGTCGTGCCTTCGGAGTTCCTGCGGGAGGTGTTCGCAGGCCACGGCGTGCACGCCGACATCATCCCGAACGTCGTGGATACCGCCACGTTCCGCCCGGCGGACCCGCCGCGGGCATTTCGCCCGGACGCGCCGCACGTGGTGATCGCCCGCAACCTCGAGTCCATCTACGGCATCGACGTCGGGCTCGAAGCCCTGGCGCTCCTCAAGCGCGACGCGCCCGGGCTGACGGCGTCGATCGCCGGCTCGGGACCCGATCGTGCGGCACTCGAGGACCAGGCGCGCCGACTCGGCCTTGCGGACTGCGTGCGTTTCACCGGCCGCCTCGACGTCGCGGGCATGGTCGCGCTCTACCAGTCGGCCGATCTCGTGCTCAATCCCGTGCGCGCCGATAACACGCCGAATTCGGTGCTTGAAGCGCTGGCCTGCGGCGTGCCCGTGGTCAGCACGAACGTCGGCGGCGTCCCGTATCTCGTGCAGGACCGCCAGACGGCCATGCTCGCCCCGACGGAATCGCCGGCCGGGCTGGCCGCGGCGATGGCCGAGGTATTGCGTGACCCGGCGCTGCGGCAGGGATTGATCGATCGCGGACTGGCGCGGGCACGCGCCTGCGCGTGGCCGGTGGTTCGCGACCAGTGGCTGCACGCCTATCGAACGGCGGGACGGGCGAACTGATGTACACCTGGGCTTGCAGTCACCTGCTGTTTCCGCTGCACGAGCGCCTCAAGGGCCATCACAGCGTCGCGCTGCACAGGGAACTCGAGGCGTCGCAGTGGCTCGCGCCGGAGGTGCTCGAGGTGCAGCAGCTGCGCCGGCTGCGGGACTTCCTGCGCCGGGCTGCGGCCGACGTGCCGTATTACCGCGACCTGATGCGCGAGCGGGGGTTCGATCCCGAGCGCGTCGCATCGCTTGCGGACCTCGCGCAGCTGCCGTTCCTCACCAAGCCGCTCATCCGCGAGAACGTCGAGCGCCTGAAGTCCGCCCGCGCCGGCAAGCTGGTCCGTTACAACACCGGCGGTTCGAGCGGCGAGCCGCTCGTGTTCTACATGGGCATGGGGCGCGTCTCGCACGACGTCGCGGCAAAGTGGCGGGCGACCCGCTGGTGGGGCGTGGACATCGGCGACGTCGAGGTCGTGCTGTGGGGCTCGCCCATCGAGATCGGCAAGCAGGACCGCGTCAAGGCGCTGCGCGACCGCGTGTTCCGCAGCCACCTGCTGCCGGCCTTCCAGATGTCGGATGCGCAGATGGATCGCTACCTCGCGACGCTCGAGTCGCTGCGGCCGAAGATGCTCTTCGGCTACGCCTCCGCGCTCGCGCTTCTCGCCACGCACGCGGAGTCCCGGGGTCGCGACATGCGCGGCATCGGCGCGCGCGTGGCCTTCGCGACCGGCGAGACCCTGTATCCCGACCAGCGCCAGGTCATCGAGCGGGTGTTCGGCGCGCCGGTGGCGAACGGCTACGGCTCGCGCGACGCCGGCTTCATCGCCCACCAGTGCCCAGAGGGCTCCCTGCACGTCACGGCGGAGCACGTCATCGTGGAGCTGATCGACGCCGAGGGGCGGCTGGTCGCGCCGGGCGAGACCGGCGAGATCGTGGTCACCCACCTCGCGACCGACGATTTCCCGTTCATTCGCTATCGCACCGGCGACATGGCGGTCCGCTCCGCCGGGCGTTGCGCGTGCGGTCGCGGCCTGCCGGTGCTCGAAAAGGTGCACGGGCGCAGCACCGATTTCATCCGCACGCCGTCCGGCAACCAGATGCATGCGCTGGCGCTGATCTACGAAGTGCGGGACAAGCCGGGCGTGAAGTCCTTCAAGCTGGTCCAGGCCGAGGACCTCTCGCTCGAAGTGCTGCTGGTGGCCGGGCCCGAGCTGACCGCCGAGGTCGAGGCGCAGATCCTGCGCGGCCTGCGCGCCCGCATGGGCGAAGGAGCCCGGGTGACCGCCAGTCGCGTCGCGGAGATTCCGCCGGAGAAATCCGGCAAG
>JBGAHO010000033.1:0-45883 GCA_044226195.1 Steroidobacteraceae bacterium | reverse complement strand
CTGCGCGAGCGCCTGCTGACGGAACTGCAGGCGATCGGAGCGCCGCGCCTGCGGAGCGAGCCGCTACGCACCCACGTCCCGTGGTTCGCGCGATTCTTCCGTCGCGCCGAACCTCTGCCGCTCCGCGAACAGATCGATCTGCCTGCCCACTGGGATTCCCTGCCGCGCGGTCGTGTGGCCTTCGGCAACCGGGGGCACGGCCTGGAAGTCGGCGACGGACACCACCTCTACTGGCTGTTCACGCCTGAGGCCGAAGCCCCGCACTGGGCCGCGCGCATCGCAGCGCTCGCGGCGCCGTGGCCGGCCATCGAATCGGCGCTGGCGTGGGGACACCTCTGGCCGGCGAGGTCGACGTGAACTGGCGCATCACCCAACGGCAGAGCCGCCAGCGCTACCTCGACAAATTCGACGCACCCGAGGTCGAGGCGTATGAGGCACTCGTCGGCGCACTCACGCCCGAGGACCTCGCCGCATATCGCGCCGATCTGGCCGAAGTGTTCGCGTTCCAGCCGGGCCAGGCCGTGCTCGATGCCGGGGCCGGCACCGGCGCGTTCACCCGCGTGCTCGCGAGCATCGGCGGCCTGCGACTCACGGCGCTGGAGCCGGCACCGGCCATGGTCGCGTGCCTGCAGTCGAAGCCGGAGTTGCAGGGTGTGACGACGTGCACCGGATTCTGCGATCACGAGGACGATCGTGCGCATTTCCCCGCCGCGCATTTCGACGCGATCTGCTCGCGGCAACTGGGTAACGGCCTGTACGACCCATTGACGGCGTTCCGGCTCTGGCATCACTGGCTGAAGCCCGGCGGGGCCGTGCTGCTGGTCGACGGCGCGTACGGCCGCGACGCTTGGGCCGGCCGCTGGGCGGAGGAGGTGGATGTGTTGCCGCTCGCGGCGACGCAGACGCCCGCGACGGCCGCATACCTGCTCGAACTCGCCGGCTTCCGCGTGGAGCGATTCCGGTGGCTCGCGCGCGTGAACGAGCGGCCGGGCACGCGCACGCGCCGGTACGTGGTGGTCGCGAGGCGAACGGCATGAACGGTCCGTCCCGGTCCACGGATCATTCGATGGTGTGGCATCGGGAGGCGGCATGACCACGGGACGCGTCCTCTCGGTGCAGGTCGGTGCCGCGCGACCGCTGGCGACCGGACGCGGCGAGGTCGCGAGCGGCATCGTCAAGCGTGAAGTCGCCGGGCGCGTCGCGGTGGGTGCACTCGGGCTCGCCGGCGACGAGCAGGCGGACCTCACGGTGCATGGCGGCCTCGCGAAGGCAGTGTATGCCTATCCGGTCGAGCACTATGCATTCTGGCAGGCGCGCCAGGCCGAGTGGGGCGTGTCGCCGGGCCTGCGCAACGGCGCGCTCGGCGAGAACCTCACCGTCGCCGGCGTGCTCGAGACGGACCTGTACGTCGGCGACGAGCTGTGCTTCCCGGACTGCACGTTGCGCGTGACGCAGCCCCGCCACCCGTGCTTCAAGCTCAACGCGGTGTTGCAGAGCGAGGACGCGGCGCGGAGCATGTCGCGCAGCGGCTACTGCGGGTACTACCTCGCGGTCGACGTGCCCGGCACGGTGGCGGCCGGCGACGCGTTCACGGTCCGCGCAGGTGCGCGACACACGCCATTGCTGTCACTCTTCAAGTTTGCCCGTCAGCGAGGTTCCTGAATGTATACGCTGTACTATTCGCCCGGCACGGCGAGCATGGTCGTCCATCTCGCCCTGCTCGAGATCGGCGCGCCGCATCGGCTGGTGAAAGTCGATTTCGACAAGGACGAGCAGCACAGCCCGGCCTACCTGCAGATCAATCCGCGGGGCCACGTGCCGACGCTGGTGGTCGACGGCAAGCCCTACGGCGAAGCCGCGGCACTGCTCCTGCTGCTTGCCGAACGCCACCCGGAATCGGTGCTGGCGCCGTCGGTCGGCAGCGCGCTGCGTCCCGACTGGTACCAGTGGGTCCTCTTCATGGCGAACTCGCTGGCGCCGAACTACCGCTACTGGTTCTATCCGCCGGATCTCGGTTCGCCGGAGCACTCGCCGGAGATCCGGCAGGCGCTGCAGTCGCGCATCGAGGGCGCGTGGAACTCGGTCAACGAGCACCTGAAGGCGCAGGGTCCGTACATGCTGGGCGAGGCTTTCTCGGGCGTCGACCTGCTGACGACGATGTACATGCGCTGGTCGCGCAACATGCCGAAGCCCGCGACGGAGTGGCCGGCGTTGAAGCGCCTCGCGGACCTCGTGCGCTCGCGTCCTAGCTGGAAGCGCCTGTACGAAGTCGAGGGCCTCACGGAGTGGTGAGCGCGTGCCGCCGCGGGCCCTGAGCCGCAGCGCGCTCGCCGAGGGCACGCGCGAGCTGGCCTTGCGCGACCGGCGGCTGCGACGGATCGTCGATCGCCACGGCGTGCCGCCAATGTGGGGTCGTCGGCCGGGCTTCGGCACGCTGGTGCACATCATCCTCGAGCAGCAGGTCTCGATCGCGGCTGCGCGCACGATGTACCGCCGACTCGGCGAACGCCTGGGCGGGGTGACCGCCCGGTCGGTGGCGGATTTCGGCGTGCTGGCGCTGCGGGAGTTCGGCATCACGCGCCAGAAATCCGCGTATTGCCACGGGCTCGCCGAGCGCGTGCTCGACGGCCGGCTCGACCTCGCGGCGGTCGCGCGCAGCGACGACGCGGAGGCGCGTCGTCGTCTCCTCGAGGTCCCGGGCATCGGGCCCTGGTCGGTCGACATCTATTTCCTGATGGCGCTGCGTCGACCGGACGTCTGGCCGCGCGGCGACCTCGCACTGGCGGCCGCGCTGCGCGACGTGCATGGATTCGACCGGCCGCCCGACCACGACCACCAGGCGCGGCTCGCGGAATGCTGGCGGCCCTGGCGCTCCGTCGCGGCCCGGATCCTGTGGATGCATTACCTGGCCCGGCCATGAGGTATCGCGCATGATCGTCCTGGAGACCGAGCGATTGCGGCTGCGCTGGCTCGCCGAGTCCGATGCACCCTTCATCCTGCAACTGGTGAACGAGCCGTCGTTCGTGCAGAACATCGGCGACCGCGGCGTGCGCACGCTCGACGACGCCCGTACCTACATGACCAAGGGCCCCATCGCCAGTTACCACGAGCATGGGTATGGCCTGTACCTGGTCGAGCGTCGTGCCGATGGCGAGTCGATCGGGATGTGCGGACTCGTGAAACGCGCTTTCCTCGAGCACGCGGACATCGGATTCGCCTTCCTGCCCGCCCACTGGTCGCGGGGTTACGCGCTCGAGTCGGCCCGGGCCGTCCTCGAGTACGCCCACGAGGTGCTCGGCCTCGCCCGAGTCGATGCCATCGTCTCGCCGGGCAACTCGCCTTCGCAACGCCTGCTGCGCAAGCTCGGCCTCGAATTCGAACGCACGCTCGACCTGCCACCCCCCGGTGGCACGGTGGAGTGGTTCGTGCCGTCGGCCCGAAGCGTCGTCGGGCAGGCGTGATGCGCGCCTGGACGTGGCCGGCGCTCGGGCTGTTCATCTCGATCTACGCGATTGCGTTGGGCGTGCTCGTGGCCACGGGTCGTCCGCTGGAAGACGTGCTCGGCGCCGCCGTGATCCTCGGCGGATTCCTACCGCTCGTCGGCGCGCTGGCGTGCCTGCGCATGCCGATGCCAGCGCCACCGGGTCCGTGGCAGCGGGGTGAGGGCTGGGTACTGCTCGGCCTGCTGGCCTGGATCACGCTGTTCCTCGCCGGCAAGGGGCCGTTGCTCGATTCCCTCGTGCCGCCCGCCGGCGACCCGCGCTGGCGCGACACGGTCAACACGCTGCTCAAGCTTGCGGCATTCGTCGTCGTGCCCGCTCTGGTGATCCGGCAGGGCCTCGGCTGGCCAAGTGTCGGTCATCCGACCACGTCGCTGGCGCGTCGTCTGGTCGCGTTCGCGATCGTCGCGGTGGCGGCGTTCGCGGTCCAGGCGCTGATGGGTTCCCAGTTCCACAAGCTGCTCGGCGGCGACTACGCCCATCGCCACCTCGTCGCCGGCTTCGTGGCCTGCTTCGCGTGGATGAGCGTGGAAGCCGGCCTCGTCGAGGAATTCTTCTTCCGGTTCTACCTGCAGAGCCGGCTCACGGCCTGGACGCGCTCCTCGCTGGCCGGCGTGCTGCTGGGCGCGCTGATCTTTGGTCTGGCGCACGCGCCCGGCATGATCCTGCGGGGCGCCGGTGTGCAGGAAGGGCTGGGCGTCGCGCCTCCGGTGCTTTCGACGATCGCTTATGCGATCACGGTGCAGGGTGTCGCGGGGCTGGTGTTCGGCCTGCTCTGGGCGCGGACCCGCAGCCTGGTGCCGCTGGTGCTGCTGCACGGGTTCGTCGATGCGCTGTCGAACACGGCGGCGTTCATGGACACCTGGAGGCTCTGACTCTGACCGTCCCTGACGTTCGGCAGGCCGCGACGTCTAGGGCGCAGGGCAATGGTCAGGAGGTCGGGTCGTGCGTTTGGGAGCGTGGGCGTGTGCGATGGTGCCGATGATGGCGTGTGCGACGGAAGCCCGGGTCGAGCAGGGCAACGTGGTCATTGCGGGACCGGATGGTGCGGTGCGGACGTTGACGCACAGCGGTCTCGATCGTGACGCGAGCGCTTCCCCGGATGGCCGCCGGGTCGCGTTCATTCGTGCCTATGCGGAGTCTGGCGCGGACGGCACCGAGCGGACCGAGTTGCGGGTCGTCGCGAGCGCGGGTGGCGTGGAACGCGTCCTGGCGCGTTCGGGCGAGGCGTGTGGCCAAAATCCGCGCCTGGACGGACTGTCGCATCCGCAGTTCCTCGCCGACGGCCGACGGATCGTGTTCGAGTCGCGTTTCGTCGCGACGTCCGACAGCGTGCAGCTCGTGACGACCGACGGCAGGGCTTGCCGCTACATCGCCGCAGCCAACGACCTGCAGGTGGTGCGCGGAGGCGAGTACCGCGACGCGCTGATCCTCAGTCAGCATCGCTACTTCCTCGGCGGGGGCAGCTACGACTGGTACTGGCTCTTCGACGCCGAGGGTCGCGAGGTGGGGCCGATCGGAGACGACGAGGCCGCGGTCGACGCGTTCCTGGAGACGTTCGGTTCGTCGCCGGGCGCGGAGCCTTGAGCATGCGACTGATCGTCCGCGTCTTCGCACCCGCGTCGAATTCGGCGGCAGCCGATGCCGTGGCGCAGCGCCTGATGTCTGCCCTGCAGCGGCATGCGCCCGTCGAAGTGAATCCTCCGGAGCGGTATTGGAAAGTGCCCGAGTGGTACGAGCACACGATCGCGCTCTTCCCGCCTGTGCCCGCGACGTTCGATGCGGTCGTCGCGCTCGCGTCCGCGGGCTGGAGCCACCTCGATCGCGACGTGGAGATGGACTCGGTGTGGAATCCGCAGCCGGGCGTCCCGTTCCTGCTGCCCGAGGTGACGTGGGCGGAACTGATGCTGGTGCACGACCCCGAGGCGTACGTGCTCTACCTGCGCGCGAATGGCGTCGCGCTCTCGCGCGAGCGCGTCGCGCACTGGCGCGACCTGCAGGAACGGCACGACGATTACATGGCGTCGCTCGGGCCGTGGAGGCTGGCGGAGATACTCGACCACTTCGCCACCCAGTTCGGTCAGGACGATTCCCGCTGGCCGCTGCGGCGGGCAGCCATCGAACACTTCATGAGCGCGGGTGCGGGCACGGGGACCGAACTCGTCCTGCGCGCGGAGCAGCCGACATGAGCCGACGGAAACCGATCCAGGCGCGTCACATCGACGGCAGCCTGTGCCCGGAGGGCATCGCCAGCCTGCCGCGCAAGCACGTCTTCTGCTGCGAGGCCTTCCGGCAGCGGGCCCACGCGTGCTATTTCGACGTGCGCTATGAGTGGTGGCCCCGCCAGCGCGGCTGGTTCGTGATCATCGCGCCCGATGCCGGGGGCGGCGGCATTGCGCTCTCCTACTGTCCGCACTGCGGGACCAAGCTGCGCGGCATCCGGCGCACCGGGCGGTACTACCCGGTGTAGGTGATGCGATAGATCACGCCCGCGTAATCGTCCGAGACGTAGATCGCGCCGTCCGGACCCTCGAACACGCCGGCGGGCCGGCCGATCAGCTTCGACTCGGTCAGGAATCCGGTCAGGAAATCGCTCTCGACGATGGTGCCGTCCGTCTGCCAGGTCAATGCCACGACCTTGTACCCGTCGAGCTGGCTGCGGTTCCACGAGCCGTGCAGCGCGACGATGGCCGTGCGCTGGTAGGGCGCCGGCCAGCGGGCCGAGCGCAGGAACGCCATGCCGAGCGGCGCATTGTGCGGGCGGAAACCGTGGACGGGCGGCTCTGCCCTGGCGAGCTGGTCCTCGTGTCCGGGACCGATGTCCGGGTCGAGGACGTTGTAGCCGTTGACGTACGGCCAGCCGTAGAACTTGCCCTGTTCGACGCGGTTCAATTCGTCGGGCGGAAAGTCGTCGCCGAGGAGATCGCGGCCGTTCTCGGTCGCGTACAGCGCACGGTCCCACGGGGCCCAGTCGAACCCCACGCTGTTGCGCAGCCCCGTGGCGTACGTCTCGAGGCCGGAGCCGTCCGCACGCATGCGCATCATCGTGGCGCGACGCGGATCCTTTTCCTCGCAGACGTTGCACGACGAGCCCTGCGCGAGGTAGAGCCAGCCGTCCGGCCCGAACCCGATCGACTTCGTGAAGTGGTGGCCGTCATCCGTGAAGCCCGTGACGATGTGCTCGTAGGGGCCGGCGAGCTTGCCGTTGGCGGCATCGAACCTGACCCGTCCGATGGCCGTGCTCTCGGCCACGTAGAGATAGCCGTCGTGCAGCGCGAGGCCATGCGGACGGGAGAGGTTCGGCAGCAGCACACGCACGCCGTCCGCGCGGCCGTCGCCATTGCGGTCGCGCTCGACCAGCACGACCTCGTCGCCACGCGTGCGGCTGACGATCAGGTCACCGTCCGGCGTCATCACCATGAAGCGCGCGAGCGGCGTGTCCGTGGTCCATGCCTGGACCTTGAAGCCCGGCGGCGCCTTGAGCAGCGTGGCGATCTCGGCGGCATTCGGGGGCGCGATGCCCCGCCCGAGCATGAAGTCGATCAGCACGCGCTTGTTGCCGACCGGGATCGGGCCGAACCACACGAATGCCACGGCGGCTGCCACCAGCACGGCGACCCCCAGGGCCGCCCAGCGCAAGATCCGTCCCAGACGCGTCGCCATGATGATCCTCATCCCCTGCGAATTGGCACTACACTGCGCACGACGAGCATACCCGGGCTCGATCGAGGAATCATGCGCGCGCCAGTCGTCTTAGCATCACTCGCGGCCTTTGCGCTCCCGGCGCGGGCCGACGGACCGCCCGCCACCGACCCCGAGAAGCCGCTCGATCCGCGCGTGGCCACGGCGCTCGGGCAGGCGGGGCTGGCGTACTCCAACGACGACGGCGATTTCCGCCTGGTGCTGAACCTCGCGGACTCGAGGTCGCAGGTCGTGTGGGTGGCGTCCAATGCGGCCCGCGTGACGAGCCTGGAATTTCGCGACGTGTGGGCGCTCGCGTACCGCGGCGAGGGGCAGGTGCCGCCCGAGATGGCCCGTCGCCTGCTGACCGAGAACGCACGCATGGTCGTCGGTGCCTGGCAGGTGAACCAGGCGCCCGACCGGTATCTCGTCGTGTACCTCGCCCAGTTGCCGGCGGCGACCGATGCCGCCTCGCTGCGCGAAGTGATCGAGGCCGTGGCGGTCAGTGCCGACCGCATGGAACAGGAACTCACCGGTCGCGACGAGTTCTGAGCGTCAGCGCAGCAATTCTTCGATTGCCTCGTTCAATTCGGCCGCGTCGGGCGCGACGTCGCTGTCGTAATGACGCACGGTCCGCCCGTCGGCGCTCACGAGGTACTTGTTGAAGTTCCAGCCGGGCGCGCCCGCGCGACGATTCAGTTCCCGGAACACCGGATTGGCCGCCTTGCCCTGGACCGGCGTGGGCGAGAGCATGGTGAATGTCACGCCGTAGTTCATGTAGCAGATGGTGGCGGTCTCGGCTTCGTCGTCCGCCTCCTGCTTGAAGTCGTCGGACGGGAAGCCGAGCACGACCAGGCCCCGCGGCCCGTACTTCTGGTGCAGTGCCTCGAGGCCCTTGAACTGGGGAGTGTAGCCGCAGTGGCTTGCGGTGTTGACGATCAGCACCGGCTTGCCGGCAACCAGGTCGCAGACCTGCACGGTTTCGTCGGAGTGCAGTTTCTTGAACTCGTGCCTCAGGAACGCGGGACAGGTATCGCTCGCCCGGGCGGGCGAGGCGAGGAGCAGTGCGGTACCAGTGGCGGCCAGGAAAGCGGAGCGGATCATCGGGACTCCGGGGACAAGCTGCGATGACGACTCTTCGCCGTGGCCGGACGCCTGGATTTCAGGCGATTGACGCTGCGACGCGCGGGTGCTGTAGTCGCTCCGTCGTCCGCTGCAATTGAGAATCGTGGCACCACCTGTCGCCCGCATCCTGTTCGTCTGCATGGGCAACTACTGCCGGTCCCCCACGGCCGAGGGCGTGTTCCGGGCGATCGTGCAGCAACGCGCGCCCGATCTGCCGCTCCACGTCGATTCGGCCGGCACCCACGATTACCACGTGGGCAAGGCGCCCGACCCACGGTCGGTGTCGGCCGCGCGGCGTCGCGGCTTCGATCTCACCCTGCTGCGCGCACGGCAGGTCGAGGACGCGGACTTCGAGCGCTTCGACTACATCCTCGCGATGGACCAGGACAATCGCGCGGAATTGCGGGAACGCTGTCCGACGCACCTCCGTGGACGCATACGCCTGTTCATGGAATTCGCCGAGCGCCCGGACCTGTCCGAAGTGCCGGATCCTTATTACGGTGGGCCGGCCGGTTTCGAGCAGGTGCTCGACCTCATCGAGGAGGCCTCGCACGGGTTGCTCACCCACCTGTTGAGCCAGGCGCGTTCGCGCTGACGCGGTTCAGTCGAAGATCTGGCCCGGTTCCAGGATCTTGCCGCGATAGGCACCGGGCGGTTCGCGCGGATCGTCCTCGGAGCGCTCGGGTGCCACGTAGTTCGGATCGGGCAGCAGGATGCGCCAAGCCTGCGTCGGGTGGGCCGCGGCGTAGAAGAGGGCGCCCAGCCCTTGCGGCACGACCCGCTGCTCCGGCAGCGGCGCGGGCCGCTCGCCGTTGACGATGATCTCCTCGAGTTGTTCCTCGATCGGCGTATCGAGGATCTCGTTGGGCACGTAGCGGCGGATGTCACCGATCCGGAGGTCGAGTGGCGCGGCCTTCGCGGGTGCGGCGGGGACCGCATCTCCCGCCATCGCCGTGCCCGTCATGGCCGGGCCGAGGAGGACCGCGGCCAGCCACGTCGCCCGGTGATGCCCATGCCTGCTCGCGTTCACGGTTGATCTCCCGGGGCGGGCCCGCGTCCCAGGTCGGGTTCAGCGCGCCTCGCACTGCAGATTGTCGGTCGCGCCCGTGTCCGTGTTCAACCAGTCGACCTTCAGCGCCTGGCCACTCAGCTGCGCGCTGACATTCTGGCCTTCGTACTTGCCGGCTGCCGGGGCGCCCACCTGCCAGAGGGTCACGGAACGATCGCCTCGCTCCAGGCGGATCGTGGCGGGATCGGTCGCAAAGTAGTTCGCCACGACCTCGTTGGCCGGGTTCTTCTGACACGCATAGGAAACCGTCTTCGGCGGCAGCAGCCGCCACACGGCCTGCAGTTCGGACGTGCGGACCCGGTACTGGGCATCGACACACGCCTTGATGGTATCGACGGTCCACGTCGCAGTGATCCAGGTCTGCTGTCCGTTCGCCTTCCAGCAGTCGTTGCGTCCCTTCACCCAGCCGCGCTGTTCCGCCCGCACCTGGTTGGCGAGCGGGCCGGTGGCCCTGGCCGTCGCCGCCTTGTAGACCTCGGCGAGCTTGCGGTCCCGCGCCGCGAGCGACGCATCGTGGCAGATCAGCGTCTCCACTTCGCCCTGCGCCTTGGCGCAGTCGAACGTCGGCCCATCGGCCGCGATCACGGTGGTCGGCAGGTTGGCCACACCGGCGAGGAGCGTCAGTACGAAGATTCCTTTTCTCAAAGCCGGACTCCCGGAGGTGGTTGCAGGAAAGGCGCGCGCCCGGTGGATGACTCCACGGGCGCGTGCCCAGGGTGTGGCGGTCAGCGCGAACGATTGCGCGCGATCTCGTCGGAGCGGCGCTTCATGTCCTCGCTGCAGTTCGTGTAGCCGGTCGAGCGGCCGCGCGCGTCGTAGTCCGCGATGCAGCCGGCCGTGCCGTTCCACTTGATCTCGAAGTCGCCATTGCCGATGCCGACGACCTCGTACCCGCCGTGGCCGCCGCCATTGCCGTTGTGCTCGCGATAACCGCCACCGCCGTTGCGCGACTCGTTCTCGCCCGCGCGCACGCCGTCCTTGTAGGCCTGCGTGTGGTCGTACTGGTCGTAACGCCCGGCGAGACCGTCGCGATAGCCGCGCTGGTAGTCGTCGCGCTCCTTGCCTGCGGCGTAACCGGCTCCGGCGCCGTAGCCGTAGTTGTTGCCATTGCCGTTGCCGTAATTGCGGCTGCCGTAGTTGTCGCTGAGCAGCGTCACGGTGACCTGCTTGCCGCCTTCCCAGCGGAACTCCTGCACCCGCGAGCCGGAGCTGACCCGGTGAACCTTGTTGTGGTTCTGGTCACGGTACTGGTTGCCGCCGCCGCCGGCGGGGCTGAGTCTCAGCGTGTCGCCGTTCTTGAGATCGATGTCGATATAGCCTTGCCGCTGACTGAACGTGCACGGGCCCGACTTGCCTTTTCTGCTTGTCGCCGTCCTTGCGCACTTCGCAGGTGGCATCGACGGTATCGGCGCTGTGCGAGCTGCGCGAGGGGACCGACGACGAGCGCCGCGATGGCCATGCCAAACAACACCTTTCTCATGGGAGCGTACCTGCCCTCGGATGCCAGTGGGGACTGGGATAGTGCCGCATGGCGTGGCGCGGCACCACACACTGTCCAGAATGCGTCGCGAAGCAGGCCGCATCGGCCGCGGGACGCTGTAATGTAACGTCCAGGGCGGCTGGGCAAACGAACAACATGATTCGCGCACAGGGGGATCCAAACATGAACGATTCGCTGCCGCACCCGCCTCGGGCGAAATCGCCGTCGATCGCGGCGGCGCTGCTCGCGTGGGTGCTCTACACGGTGCTGGTGAACGCAGTGCAGGCGAGCGCCGGCGTGCCGTACGCGGACTGGTTCAGGACCGCGGCGAACGCCTGGCGTATCGGGGTGCTGTCGCTGGCGGTCGGCAGCGCGTTCCTGCTCGTGTTCGTTGCGATGACGCGTTGGGATCACCTGTGGCGGGATCCCGTGCGGATGTCGTGCACGCCGCTCATGAAAGCCGGCATGCTGCTGTTCCTCGTCGGCATCGCGCTGCACTTCGCCGGCGTGCGCTGGAGCGAGGTGCCGACCGACCAGTTGCTGGCGATCCTGGCGTCGGGCGTCCTCGTGGGATTCGCCGAGGAGACGCTCTTCCGCGGCGTCTTCCTGCGCGCGATGCGCGAGGGCGGCCGCGCGGAGTCGACTGCGGCGATCTGGACGGCCGTCTGCTGCTTCGGCCTGTTTCACCTGCCCAACGTGTTCATGGGCATGGGCCCGGTCGGCCTGCTGCAAGTCCCGATCGCCGCGCTGACCGGTGTCATGCTGTACGTGTTCCGGCGCTGCTCCGGTTCGATCTGGCCGGCCATGGTCGCGCACGGCCTCTGGGACATCTCGACCTTCTCGCCGGCCTCCCGCGATCGTGTGGGCGCCGGGTGCGAACATCGGCCTGCAGTTGATCCTGGTGGTGACCGGGATCGCCGTGCTGGCGAGCTCGTGCGGCGCGACCGGCACGATCGCGATTCCGCCGCAGCGTCCCTAGCGCGCACAAAGAAACGGGGCGAGGACTTGCGTCCTNTGGCTGAACGTGCACGGGCCCGACTTGCCATTCTGCTTGTCGCCGTCCTTGCGCACTTCGCAGGTGGCGTCGACGGTATCGGCGTGAGCGAGCTGCGCCAGGGGACCGGCGACGAGCGCCGCGATGGCCATGCCAAAGAACACCTTTCTCATGGGAGCGTACCTGCCCTCGGATGCCAGTGGGAACTGGGATAGTGCCGCATGGCGTGTCGCGGCACCACACGCTGTCCAGAATGCGTCGCGAATCAGGACGCACCGGCCGCGGTCCGCTGTAATGTAACGTCCAGGGTGGCTGGGCAAACGAACGACACGATTCGCGCGCAGGGGGATCCAAACATGAACGATTCGCTGCCAAACCCGCGTCGGACGCGGTCGCCGTCGATCGGGGCGGCGCTGCTCGCGTGGGGGCTCTACACGGTACTGGTGAACGCAGTGCAGGCGAGCGCCGGCGTGCCCTACACCGACTGGTTCAAGACCGCGGCCAATGCCTGGCGCATCGGCGTGCTGTCTCTCGCCGTCGGCAGCGCGTTCCTGATCGCGTACGTCGCGATGACGCGCTGGGATCACCTGTGGCGGGACCCCGTGCGGTTGTCGTGCACGCCGCTCATGAAGGCCAGCCTGCTGCTGTTCCTCGCGGGCATCGCACTGCACTTCGCCGGCGTGCGCTGGAGCGACGTCCCGACCGACCAGTTGCTGGCGATCGTGGCATCGGGCGTGCTCGTGGGATTCGCCGAGGAGACACTGTTCCGCGGGGTATTCCTGCGCGCCATGCGCGAGGGCGGCCGCGCAGAGTCGACTGCGGCGATCTGGACGGCCGTCGCCTTCGGCCTCTTTCACCTGCCGAACGTGTTCATGGGCATGGGGGCGGTCGGCCTGCTGCAGCTCCCGATCGCCGCGCTGACCGGTGTCACGCTGTACGTGTTCCGGCGCTGCTCGGGTGCGATCTGGCCGGCCATGGTGGCGCACGGCGTCTGGGACATCTCGACCTTTCTCGCTGGTGCCTTCCCGCGATCGTGGGCGCCGGGTGCGAACATCGGCCTGCAGTTGATCCTGGTGGTGACCGGGATCGCCGTGCTGGCGAGCCTCGTGCGGCGCGACCGGCACACGATCGCGATTCCGCCGCAGCGTCCTAGCACGCAAAAGAAACGGGGCGAGGACTTGCGTCCTCGCCCCGACTGGAGCGAACCCTCGATCAGGGTTCGTTGCGCGGTGCGTCGCGCGATCGCGTCGGTCGGCGGACTGGGCGTCCATTCCTGCCGGGGCGCGGGCGTCGGCGCGGGTGCCGGCGGAGGCGGGGACGCCTCGCGCTCCGGCGCCGGTTCCGGCGGCAGCGAGAACTGTCGCACCGGGGCAGGCGCCGGGGCCGCCTGCACCTCGTACGACGGGCGAATCATCGGCGGGCGGCCTCATCCGGCGGCCCCTGCGGTCGATCCGCGGGCGGCGCACTCGGGCGTTCCGCCGCCGGGCGGTCGAAGTCGAACGAGCGCGACTCGCGCTGGGGTGGAAGTCACCGGCCTCCGACGGGCCGCTCTCGGCACGCGGTTCGCCACCGGCTTCGCCGGCGGGGGCGAAGCCTTCGCCGCCGTCGCGACGACGACGACGTCCACCACGGCGCGAACGCCGTGGCCCGCGCTCGCCCTCCGCGCGCTCGGGACGCACGCCGTCGGCACCCGGGGCGCTTTCGTTGCGCGGGGCACCGGTGGGTGCGGACTGGCCGCCGCCCAGATCGGCGCGCGGCGCCTGTTCACGCGGCGCGGACTCGCGCTGCGGCTGAGGCTGGCCGCCCTGGCCCGCCTGTGCCAGCTGCTGTTGCTTCGGCGGGCCGTCCGGTCGACGCTCGCCGCGGTTCTGCGGCTGGCCGTCGCGCCGGCCGCGCTCATCGCGCGGGCCACGCTGTTGCTGCTGCTGCGGCTGCTGAGTCGCCGGCGACTCGTCACGGCGACCCGGCTCGCGCTTTTCGTCGCGGCGTCCTTCATCGCGGCGTCCGTCCCGGCGGGCGTCCCGGTCGCGACCACGATCGCGGTCCCGGTCGCGGCCTTCGCGGCGCTCATCGCGACGCCCGTCCCCCCGTTCACGCTCGCGATCCCGGCGGTGCCGGTCGCGTTCATGGATGTCCTTGCGGTGCTCGTGCTTCGCGGGAGCGGCTTCCGGCAGCGGTGCGCGCTTGTCGCCGAACAGCCAGTGCCAGATGCGCACGAAGATGCCGTCGCGCGGGCCGTACGGCTGGATCATCACGACCTGCTGCGGGGCGGGAGCCGGCGCGGCCACCGGTTCCGGCGCGGGCGGCGGGGCCGGCGTGCTCGGCACGATGGTCGTCACGGCCGGCTGCGGCGGCGGCGGAGCCTTGGTCTCCTCCTCGGTCGCGATCGCCTCGAGGTCGACCTTCGGCTCGACGGCCATCTGGTGACTGATGACCGAATTCTCGGGCAGGTCGGTCTCGTCGTCGCGCACGCGGCGGATTTCGTAGGCCGGCGTCTCGAGGTACTTGTTCGGCACCAGCACGATGTCGACCCGGCCGCGGCGCTCGATGTCGGCCAGCATGTCGCGCTTCTCGTTCATGAGATAGGTCGCGACCGAGACCGGCAGCTGGGCGATCACCTTGGCGGTGCGGTCCTTGCGGGCCTCCTCGCCGATGAGTCGCAGCACCGCGAGCGCCATGGACTCGACGCTGCGGATCACGCCCATGCCGTTGCAGCGCGGGCAGACGATGTTGGTCGACTCGCTGATGGACGGGCGCAGGCGCTGGCGCGACATCTCGAGCAGGCCGAAGCGCGAGATCTTGCCGAGCTGGATGCGCGCGCGGTCCTGCTTCACGGCGTCGCGCAGTCGGTCCTCGACGGCGCGCTGGTTCTTGGTCGACTCCATGTCGATGAAGTCGATGACGATCAGGCCGCCGACGTCACGCAGGCGCAGCTGGCGGGCGATTTCCTCGGCCGCCTCGAGGTTGGTGTTGCAGGCGGTCGTCTCGATGTCCGAGCCGCGGGTGCTGCGGGCCGAGTTGATGTCGATCGACACCAGCGCCTCGGTGTGGTCGATCACGATGCTGCCGCCCGAGGGCAGCGTCACCTTGTGCGAGTACGCCGATTCGATCTGGCTCTCGATCTGGTAGCGCGTGAAGAGCGGTACGTGGTCGTCGTAGAACTTGAGCTTGCGCAGGTTGGTCGGCATGAAGCGCTGCATGTATTCCTGCGCTTCCTCGAAGACCTCCCGCTTGTCGATCAGGATCTCGCCGATGTCGTCGGCGAGGTAGTCGCGCAGCGCCCGCAGGATCGCCTTGCTCTCCTGGTAGACCAGGAACGGGGCGGGGCGGCTGTCCGAGGCCTGCTGGATGGCGTTCCAGACGTCGACGAGGTTGTTGACGTCCCACTGCAGTTCTTCCGGCGAGCGGCCGACGCCCGCCGTGCGCACGATCGCGCCCATGCCGTCGGGGATCTGCAGGGAGTCCATCGCTTCGCGCAGTGCGTCGCGGTCATCGCCCTCGACGCGGCGGGAGACGCCGCCGGCGCGCGGGTTGTTCGGCATCAGGACCAGGAAGCGGCCCGCGAGGCTGATGAAGGTGGTGAGGGCGGCGCCCTTGTTGCCGCGCTCCTCCTTCTCGACCTGGACGATGACTTCCTGGCCTTCCTCCACGAGGTCGCGGATGGCGCGGCCGTCCTGGCCCGGCTGCTTTTCCTTGAAATACGCCTTGGTGATTTCCTTGAGCGGCAGGAAGCCGTGGCGCTCGGCGCCGTAGTCGACGAAGCAGGCTTCGAGGCTGGGCTCTACGCGGGTGATGCGACCCTTGTAGACGTTGGCTTTCTTCGACTCGCGGGACGGGATCTCGATGTCTAGGTCATAGATCCGCTGGCCGTCCACCAGCGCTACGCGCAACTCCTCTTCCTGAGTCGCGTTGACGAGCATTCTCTTCATCGGCCCTCTCACTTGTGGAGGTAATGGCCGTGAACGACCGGACGGGTGGTGCCGTGGCCTTGCGGAGAGGTCTTGCAGCGGCTTGGATTGGATTCATGCTGCTGATTGTGCGGCTCCGCGCGCCTTGCGGCTGCGCCGAGCCCGACCGGATCCTGGTGCTATCGGGCATCGCCCGCCGCGTTGCGCGCCAGGCCCGCCTCCCGCCCGGGTGCGGCACCTGCACGTGTCCACGGCAGTTCGATGGTCTGAAATCTCAGAACCAACTAAGATGCGCGCGGCCCGACCCCTTCGGGTGTCGAACTCGCAGCGCTCGTTTTGCGTATCGCCGGATGCCACTGTGGCCTCCGGGCAACGCACGGGGCCGACTGTAACAAGCGAAGGCCGGCAAATCAATGGCTTACGAGAATCCCGACGCCGAAAACACGAAATCGGACGCCCCGCGTGCCGGTGGCGTGCGTTACGTGGAGGCCGGCGACGGCGATGCCGGGCAGCGACTCGACAATTTCCTGGTGCGCGTCCTGAAGGGCGTGCCGCGCACGCACGTCTATCGGCTGCTGCGCAAGGGCGAGGTCCGGGTCAACAGCAAGCGTGCCAAGCCGGACCAGCGACTCGAGGCCGGCGACCGTATCCGTCTGCCGCCCCTGCGCCTGCCCGAGGCCCCGGCCGGTGGCCCGCGGCCGGCGAGCGCCTCGCTGCAAAAGCTGATCACGGATGCGATCGTCTACGAGGACGCCGACCTGCTGGTGGTCAACAAGCCGGCCGGTGTCGCGGTGCACGGCGGCAGCGGCATGTCGCACGGGATCATCGAGGCGCTGCGCAGCGCCCGGCCGGATACCCCGGAACTCGACCTGGTGCATCGCCTGGACCGCGAGACCAGCGGCTGCCTGATCGTCGCCAAGAAGCGTTCGGCGCTGCGCGACCTGCACGCCCAACTGCGCGAGGGCACGACCGCCAAGCGCTACCTCGCGCTCGTGTGCGGCAAGTGGAACCTCGGCACCAAGCGCATCGAACTCGCGCTCGACACCGGTGAGCGTCGCAGCGGCGAGCGGCACGTGGCGGTGCGCGCGCACGGCAAGATGGCGGTGAGCACGTTCAAGCCGGTGCAGTTCTTCAGCAACGTCGCGACCCTGATGGAAGTCCTCATCGACACCGGCAAGACGCACCAGATCCGCGTGCACGCGGCCTACGCGGGCCACCCGGTGGCGGGCGACGACAAGTACGGGGACCGCGAGCAGAACGCGGCGCTCGAAGCCTACGGGCTCCACCGGATGTTCCTGCACGCCGCGGCGATCGAGGTGCGTCGGCCGGGCTCGCTCGAGCCGCTGAACGTGAGTGCACCGCTCGATGCCGACCTGCACCGGGTGCTCGAGAACCTCGCTAGGGCGCCGAAAGCCCGGCCCGCCGCAGCGCGGCGGCGACCCAGATCAGCGGGAGGCCGGTGAGGCCGGTCGGGTCTTCGGACTCGATGCGCTCGAAGAGCGCGATGCCGAGCGACTCCGCCTTGAAACCGCCCGCGCAGTCGAGCGGATGGTCCGCCGCGATGTAGCGGTCGATCTCGGCGGGTTGCAGCGTCCGGAACCGCACCAGCGTGCGATCCACGTGCGATTCGGTGCGACGGCGGGGCCCGTCGACGAGATGCACGGCCGTCAGGAACTGCACCTCACGCCCCGACGATTGCAGCAACTGGGCACGACAGGCCTCCACGGAGCCGGGCTTGCCGAGTTTCTCGGTGTCGCGCAGGGCCACCTGGTCCGACCCGATCACGACGCTGTCGGGGAACTGCGCGGCCACGGCTTCGGCCTTGAGGCGGGCCAGGCGCAGGGACATTTCCGCGCCCGACTCCCCCGCTGAAGGGGTCTCGTCGACCCGCGGCGCGACGCACTCGAAGGGCAGCCCGAGGCGCTCGAGCAGGGCGCGCCGGTAGGGCGAGGTGGACGCGAGGATCAGGCCCTTGAAAAACAAAGGTTTAAGCTCGAAAACGCTTTGACACGGGGAGGGGGCGTCACTATTATACGCGCCCCATGTCGCCCGCCCCGGCGGATCTCGTCAACGCAAAGGACCTGGCGGGCCGAGCTGCCGCGATCGAGCGCAGCCTGGAACTGCGCCAGCTCACGCGCATTGCCGACGCGGGAGGCCAGAAGGGAACCCGCGTGCAGGCGCACCTGCAGTTCGGGTTCTTCGAGGGCCGGACGACAGTGGACATCGCACTCGAGGGCGTCGTCGTCCTCGCGTGCCAGCGCTGCCTGAAGCCTTGCGAATGCTCGCTCAGCGAGACGGAGCAGGTGATCGTGGTGGCGGCCGACACCGACGAGGTGGCGGGCGGGTACGAACCGTTCGTCGGCGACGCCGAGAGCCTCTCGCTCGCGGCGCTGATCGAGGAGCAGGTGCTGCTCGCGCTGCCGCTCGTGCCGATGCACGACGACGAGGCCGAATGCCGCAAGTCGGCGAGCGGCAAGCGTGTCGCCAAGGTGGAAGCCGAGGCGGTGCGCGACGACGTGCAGAGACCTTTTGCGAATCTGCGGGACTTGCTCGGCAAGGACGAGCACTGAACCGCGACATTGGAGAACAGACCATGGCAGTCCAGAAGAGCCGCAAGTCCCCGTCGAAGCGCGGCATGCACCGTTCGCACGATTTCCTGAAGGGCCCCGCGCTCTCGGTCGATCGCACCAGCGGCGAGACGCACCTGCGCCACCGCATCACGCCGGACGGCTTCTACCGCGGCAAGAAGGTGATCGAGAAGCCGGCGGCCGACGAAGGCCAGGAATAACCGCTCCCGGCATCGCCCGACCATGAGTGGCGGGCTCACCATCGCCGTGGACGCCATGAGTGGCGACCACGGTGCCGAGGCGGCGGTTCCTGCCGCCCTCGACGTCCTCGCAGCGAATCCCGACCTGCGGCTGGTCATCACCGGCCGCGGCGAAATCGTGCGCCCGTTGCTCGGCCGCGGTGCGCACCTCGAGCGGTGCACGCTGGTCGAGGCGTCCGAGGTCGTCGGCATGGACGAGCGTCCGCAGGACGCGCTGCGCCGGAAGAAGGATTCCTCGATGCGCGTCGCGATCAACCTCGTCGAGAAGGGCGAGGCCGCGGCGTGCGTGTCGGCCGGGAACACGGGCGCGCTGCTCGCCACCGCGCGATTCGTGCTCGGCATGATTCCCGGCATCGACCGGCCCGCGATCGTGTCGGCGGTGCCGTCGACGCACGGTCACACCGTGATGCTGGATCTCGGCGCCAATCCGGACTGCACCGCGGACCAGCTCGTGCAGTTCGCGGTGATGGGCGCGGTGATCGCCTCCGACCTGCACGGCATCCGGCAGCCGCGGGTGGGACTGCTCAACATCGGCGAGGAAGACATCAAGGGCACCGAGGAGATCAAGGAAGCGCACAAGCGCCTCACCGGTCGCCCGCTCAATTACGTCGGCTTCGTCGAGGGCGACGACATCTTCAGCGGCGAGGTCGACGTGGTCGTCACCGACGGCTTCACCGGAAACGTCGCGCTGAAGACCATGGAAGGGCTCGCGCGATTCATCGGCGGCGCGATGAAGGAAGAGTTCACGCGCTCACCGTTGCGCAAGCTCGGCGCGGCGGCCGCGACGCCCGCGCTGAATGCGCTCAAGACGCGGCTCGATCCGCGGGGCTACAACGGGGCGAGCATGGTCGGGCTCAACGGCGTGGTCATCAAGAGCCACGGCGGCGCCGATCGCGTGTCCTTCGCGAACGCGGTGCGCGTCGCGCTCACCGAGGCGCGCAACGGCGTGCCGGCGCAGATCGGCGACCTGCTCGCGAAGGTCATCGAAAAATAGGGGACATTCCTCTTTTTTTCGATCCGCCCGATTCCGCTCAGAAAAAGAGGAATGTCCCCTATTTCTTCTTGCGGCGGCGCATGCGCGCCATGAGCTGCTGGCGGCGCTTCGCGAGCCGGGCGGCGATCTCCGCAGAGGGCGGACCCTTGCGCCGGCCCTTCAGCAGCGACTTCGCGAACGCCAGGTAGTCGGCGTAGGCGGCGATCTCGTGCTCCAGTTCGTGGAAGGCGAGTTCGATCATCACCGCGTCGTCCAGCAGCCCGATGCCCGGGATATCGTCGGGAATGATGTCCTCCGGATCGCACAGATAGGCGAGGGCGCCCAGCATCGGGCCGCGCTCGGCGGGCGTGAGCGCCCAGTCCGGGTCGGTCAGCAGGGCGATGGCGTTCTCGAGCTTCTCGAGCCGCTCCGCGACGAAGTCCGGCAGGTCCGTGACGCGCATGGCCGACACGAGTTCGCGCGCCGCCGCGAGGATCTCGTCGTCCTCGGCGATCTCGACCGATTCGCGGGCCTTCAGCAGCTGGCTGCGAAACAGGCGCAGGTCCCGTTCGGACAGCGTGATCGTCAGTTTGTATGGCATACGGCTCCCTTGCGCCGGCAAGGCTAAAGGCGTCCCTACCCCCGGTCAAACCCGCCGGGTCGCAAAGGATGCACGGACAGTCGCAGGCCGGCCTCGCTACAATGAGATGCGTTTGCGGGAGGAAGGGTTGCATGGTGCGCACACGTCACTGGATCGGCCGAGGGCTGGCCCTGGTGCTGCTGGTGGTCGGCGCGGACCTCGCGCACGCCGGCGGCGCGGAATATGTCCTGCCCACGAACGGCGACAACGTCGTCGGCTCGGTCACCACCACGATCGCCGAGCACGAGGACACGCTGCTCGACATCGGTCGTCGGTTCGGCGTCGGCTACGAAGAGATCATCGCCGCGAATCCCGGCGTGGATCCCTGGCTGCCGGGCGCGGGGACCGAGATCCTCATCCCGTCGCGTTTCATCCTGCCCGATGCACCGCGCGAGGGCATCGTCGTCAACCTCCCCGAGCATCGCCTGTACTACTACCCGCCGGCGAAGCCAGGCGAGCCGCGCGTGGTGCGCACCTATCCCATCAGCACCGGCAAGATGGACTGGAAGACGCCGCTCGGCGTGACGAAGGTGGTCTCGAAGCAGGAACGCCCGAACTGGTACCCGCCACAGTCCGTCCGCCTCGAGCATGAAGCGAAGGGTGATCCGCTGCCGCCGTTCATTCCGCCGGGCCCCGACAATCCGCTCGGTGAGTACGCGATGCGCCTCGGCATCCCGGGCGGCGCGTACCTGATCCACGGCACCAACCGGCCCGCCGGCGTCGGCATGCAGGTCACGCACGGCTGCATCCGCATGTACCCGGAAGACATCGCCGATTTCTTCCCGATGATTCCGGTGAACACGCAGGTGAACCTCATCGACCAGACCACGAAGGTCGGCTGGTACCGCGGCACACTGTTCATCGAACGCCAGGCGCCGCTCGAGGGCACCGACAACCCGGTCGACATGGATCCGGCGGAGATGACCCGCATCGTCAACGCGGCCACGGCCAACCGCCAGGCGGACGTCGACTGGGACGCCGCGAAGCGTGCCTACCAGCAGGCGGTGAGCGTGCCGACGCCGATCGGTCGCCTGGTCCTCGCGCGACCGGCCGCGGGCACGAGTCCCGCCGCCGTCGCCGCGCCGTAGCGTCTCAGCGACCTCGCGCGATCGTCCACGACGCGGGACGCGCGCGGCTGCTGCGCGCCCACTGCTCGATGGTCGAGTAGGGCACGACCCACTCGCTCACTCCCGGAGAGCCTCGCCACGCGCCGGCGCGCTGCTGCGGCGCAGCCGCGTCAACGCGGACCCGCGGCAGATGCAGGTCGAGCGGCAACTGGTTTTGGAAGACGACGCGTCGGCCGTCGCGGTACGCGGGCCACCACTCGATCACCCGGTGGGCCCGACCGACGGCAATGACGAAGGCCGATCGCGCGCGTGGGCCGGTGGCGAGTTGCCGGGCGGCTGCGAGCCACTGCCGACGGTAGTCCCGTGCCGTCCAGGTCCCCGCGGTGCACGCGAGGCGCTCGACGTCGTCGCCGAGGACCAGCGTGCCGGCGTAGCAGGGCAGGCCGTCGGTGGACGCATGCAGTCGATTCGTCAGTCCGATGTCGAACATGGGCATTCGCTGGGCGATCCTCGCCGCCGCTAGGGCGAGCCGACGACGCTGGGGCGGGCAGGATCGACCCGGTCATCCAGATCGGCGGCGTCGAAGCGCTGCAGCAGTTCGCGGGCGCCGCGGCGCAATTTCAGGTCCATCTCGTCATCGTGCAGCGGGACGACCGCGTAGAACGCGATCTCCTTGTGCTCGTCGATGCGCAGTCTCTGGAACGCTTCCGGGACGGACAAGGGCGGCAACAGGATCGCGCCCGTGAACGGGGTGTCGGACGCATAGGGCTCGGCCGGGTCGCCGTTCGGCATCGTGTGACCCCAGCCGAGCCAGGTGGCGTGCTTGTGGGGAAGCCTCGCCAGTGTCTTCAGCAGGCGTACCGGCCAGTACCAGTTCTCGTCGGTGAAGGAGGCCTCATCGAGCTTCCAGTCGGCGGGCAGCGTCATCAGCAACTCGAGGTGGCGTGGCGCGTCGACGTCCGGCGGCACGGTCATGGGCAGGTCGCTCATGCCGGAGGTGACGAGGCGGATGCAGGGAGACTGCGCCGTGGGCAGCACGACGTGCACGTCGATGTGCACGGTATCCGACGCGATCTCGTGCAGGACCCACGCCACGGGTCCGAGGTGGGCCTCGATGTGGTCCGAGATCTGCTCGAGGCATTCCTCGCCCCGGGGCGCGGACCACGTCGCCGGCTCATCGTGCAGGTAGATCGGCGCCCCGCTCAGGGACACGAGTTTGTCGTCCTTGCTCATGATGCAGCGTCCTTGCCGTGCGTGCTGGCCCCGGAGAGAGCAGGGATACAGCGTTCCAGGCCGCCTCGATAGCGGATATTCCGCAACATTCGCCCCAAAAGAAAACGCCGCGGAGGTCCGCGGCGTCTTCCCACGTTCGCTGTCGAACGGGCGATCGATCGTGAGATCGATTACTTGCCCATCGACTTCTTGAACGCGCGATCGATCTTCTCGTTGGTCGCGTCGCAGCAGGCCTGCGAAGCCTGGGCAGCCTGCAGCGCCTGGTTGGCGGTGCTCTGCGCAGCGCTCGCGGCGTTGCTGGCGCTCGAAGCCGCGGCAGCAGCAGCGTCGGCAGCCGACTTGGCAGCAGCGGCGTCGGCAGCTGCGCTCTTGGCGGCAGCCGCAGCGGCGTCGATCTTGGCCAGGGTTTCCTTGTCCGTGCAGCCCGAAGCGGCGGCCAGCAGGACGGCGGCAGTAGCGACGGTCAGCGTCTTCACGATCGCGGTCTTCATTGTTGCGGATCCTCGATGGTTGGGAGTCATGCAAGCGAGTGTCTGGCTGCGACCGGCCGGGGGACGAAAGCCGGCATGGGGCGGCCAAAACGCTTTCGGATCCTAACCGATCCCAATTTGTCGTAAAAGGCTTGATTTTTCTGCGCGCAAGTCGGACGAGCCGCAATCGGCTCCGTAGGTTTCCACCGTCGCGTGCCGGGGCGACGTCGAATCCCGACGGATCGAAGGGGCTTGCATCGACCCGGGATCCTGTATATAAGAACAGTCACTGTACGTAAATACAGGAGCCGCCATGGACGACCTCACCCCCCGCCAACGCCAGGTCCTGCGCTTCATCCAGGACAGCCTGGATGCGCACGGCCTGCCGCCCACCCGCGCCGAGATCGCCGATGCGCTCGGCTTCAAGTCGGCCAACGCCGCCGAGGAACACCTGCGCGCCCTGCAGCGCAAGGGCGTGCTCGACCTGCTGCCGGGCGCCTCGCGCGGCATCCAGCTCAAGGACTCGCTGCGCGAGCAGTTCGGCCTGCCGCTCATCGGTCGCGTCGCCGCCGGTCGTCCCATCCTCGCCGAGGAGAACATCGAGGCGCGCTACCAGATCGATCCCGACCTGTTCCAGCCGCGCCCGCATTACCTGCTCAAGGTGCGCGGCATGAGCATGCGCAACGCCGGCATCCTCGACGGCGACCTCGTCGCGGTCCATCGCACACCCGAGGTGCGCAACCGCCAGATCGTCGTCGCGCGCCTCGAGAACGAAGTCACGGTGAAGCGCTACCGGCAGGACGGCTCGATCGCCTGGCTGCTGCCCGAGAACGAGGACTTCGAGCCCATCCGCGTCGACCTCAAGGAAGAGGCGATGACCATCGAGGGCGTCGTGGTCGGCGTGCTGCGCCAGGAGGGCCGGGCGTGATTCCCTCGCAGTGACCAGCGGCTAGCGGACAGTGGGGTGGTCAGTCTCCGTCCCACTCACACTCCGCAGCTGCCTCCCGCTGTCCGCTAACCGCTGGTCACTGTGCCGGATGCGTCGTCGTCCCCCAATTTTCATCGCCCCACGTTGCCGCCCATGTCCGTCGAAGATCTCCTGCGTGAGCATCCCGCGCTGTGGCGAGCGCAGGAATCGGGCGAGCGCAGCTCCTCGCCGCCGGGCCTGCCCACGGGCTTTGCGGCACTCGATCGCAGCCTGCCGGGCGGGGGCTGGCCAGCGCAGGGGCTGGTCGAGATCCTCACCGACCGCCACGGCATCGGCGAGCTGAGCCTGCTGATGCCGGCACTCGCCACGCTCTGCCGCGGGCAGGACGCGCGTGGCGGCGGCTGGCTCGCCTGGGTCGCGCCTCCCTACCAGCCCTATGCTCCCGCGCTGGCCGCGGCCGGCATCGACGTGCAGCGCGTGCTCGTCGTGCGCGGGCCGTCACCCGCCGAGTGGGCGATGGAGCAGGCGCTGCGCTCGGAGGCCTGCAGCGCCGTGCTCGGCTGGTCCGATCCGCGCGATGCCACCGCGCTGCGCCGCCTGCAGCTCGCCGCCGAGCAGGCGCGCTGCCTCGCCGTGCTGTTCCGGCCCACGCGCGCCGCTCGTCAGCCCTCGCCGGCCGTGCTGCGCCTCGGACTCGAGGGCGACGCCACCGGGCTGCAGGTGCGCGTCGTGAAGAGCCGTGGCGGGCGCCCCGTCACCGTGGCGCTCGGACAGCTCGGCGCGCCCTGGCAATCACCGTCGCCGCGCACGCAAGCCGCGCACTGAGTCATGGCCGGGTTACCGAAGCGCCGGGTCCCGCCCGCACTCCGTCTGCCGCCGGCCGCGAACGAGGCGGGTGCGCCCGTCGCGCGACGCACGCTCGCCGCCGCGGCCGGCCGCGAGCTGTGGCTGGCACTGCACCTGCCGAACCTGGTCCTCGATGCCCTGCACCTCTCCATCGCGGCGTTGCCGCGGGCCGCCGGTGTCGCGGCCGTCGATCTCGAGCAGGACGGACGCATCGTCTGCGCCTGCGATGCCGCGGCCGCGGCGGCGGGGGTGCGGCCGGGCATGGCGCTCAACTCCGCACTGGCCCTGCTGCCCGACCTGCAGACGGTGCCGCGCGATGCGACGCGCGAGCAGGCCATGCTCGAAGCCGTCGCCGACCTCGGTCTCGGCTACACGCCGCGCGTGAGCCTCGAGCCGCCCGATGCGGTGCTGCTCGAGGTGCGTGGCAGCCTCAAGCTCTTCGGCGGCGCACGCGCGCTGTGCGAGCAGTTCGGCGCGCGACTGCAGGCCGCGCACGTCACGGCTGCGCTCGCGCTCACGCCCACGCCGCTCGCTTCGCTGTGGTTCGCGCGGGCGGGGCAGGCGGTCGCCCTGCGGCGCGTCGACCAGCTCGCCGGCCGGCTGGCACCGCTGCCGCTCGCGGTCACGCGCTGGCCCGAACGCAGCCTCGAGACCCTCGTCACCCTGGGCGTGCGCAACCTCGGCGACTGCCAGCGCCTGCCGCGGGACGGATTTGCGCGCCGCTTCGAGCCGCGGCTGCTCGCCATGCTCGATCGCGCGAGCGGCCGGTTGCCCGATCCGCGCCCGGCGTTCCGGGCCCGCGAGCGGTTCGCCGCGCGCCGCGACCTCGAACCCGAGCTGGCCGAGACGGCGCGGCTCGAACGTGCCTGCCAGCCGCTGCTCGAGGAGTTCTGCCTGTTCCTGCGCCGGCGCGGGCGTGCCGTGCAGGCGCTGGAGTGGCGCTTCGAGCACCGCCAGTCGCCCGTTACCCGCCTGCGCCTGCGCTTCGCCGAGCCCGTCGCCGAGGGCAGGCGCATCGCCCACGTCTTCCACGAACGACTCGCGCGACTCGAGCTGCCCGAGCCCGCGCGCTCCGTGCGTCTCGCGAGCGGACCCCTGGTCGAGTTGCCCGAAGCGGCGCGCGCGCTGTTCCCCACCGACCGCCGCGAGTCCGGCGCGGCCGTACCGCAGCTGGTCGAGCGGCTGCGGGCGCGGCTCGGCGTCGATGCCGTACACGGTCTGTGCCTCGTGCCCGAGCATCGGCCCGAATCGGCGTGGCGCGTCGATTACCACTGCACGCCCGGCGCCGGTCGTCGTCCGGCCGTGGCCGATGCGCCGGGCGCGTCGCTGCGCCCGCTGTGGCTGCTCCCCGAACCGCAGCCGCTCGATGGGTCGCCGCCGCGCTACCAGGGCACGCTCGAACTCGAAGACGGCCCCGAGCGCATCGAGTCCGGCTGGTGGGACGGCCGGGACGTCGCGCGCGACTACTACCTCGCGCGCAATCCGTCCGGCGTGCGCCTGTGGGTCTATCGCGAGCGCCCGCGGCGGGGACGCGCGGCCGGCGGCTGGTTCCTGCACGGCATCTTCGGCTGAGCCGGCGCGGCCATGAGCTACGCCGAGCTGCATTGCCTCAGCAATTTCAGCTTCCTGCGCGGTGCCTCGCACCCGGAGGAGCTGGTCGAGCGCGCCCAGCAACTGGGCCATGCCGCGCTCGCCATCACCGACGAATGCTCGGTGGCGGGCGCGGTGCGCGCGCACGTCGCCGCGCGACAGCACGGCTTCAAGCTCATCGTCGGCACCGAACTCGTGCTCGCGGACGGCCTGCGCTGCGTGCTGCTCGCCACCAGCCGTCGCGGCTACGCGCAGCTCTGCCGGCTCATCACGCGCGGCCGGCGCGCGGCCGAGAAGGGCGACTACCGGCTGGTGCGGGCGGACTTCGCGCGGCCGGACGCGCCAGGCGAGGGTCAGCCGCTCGACGATTGCCTGTGCCTGTGGCTGCCGGCCGCGCGCCCCGAGGCCGACGAGGCGCGCTGGCTGGCCGGCGTGTTTCCCGGCCGGCTGTGGATCGCCGTCGAACTACTCACCACGGGGCGCGATCGCGCGCGGCTTGCCGCGCTGCAGGCCCTCGGCGCCGACCTGGGCCTGCCCCTCGTCGCGGCCGGCGACGTGCACATGCACGCGCGCAGCCGCCGCGCGCTGCAGGATGTGCTCACCGCCACGCGCATCGGCGTGCCCGTCGATCGCGCCGGCTACGCGCTGTTCCCGAACGGCGAGCGCAGCCTGCGCCCCCTCGCGCGCCTCGCCGAGCTGTATCCGCCCGAACTGCTCGCCGCCACGCTCGAGATCGCCGCGCGCTGCAGCTTCTCGCTGGAGGAACTGCGCTACGAATACCCGCGCGAGATCGTGCCCGAGGGACACACGCCGTCGAGCTGGCTGCGGTTGCTCACGGAGGAGGGCAAGCGCCGGCGCTGGCCCGAAGGTGCGCCCGATACCGTCGAGCGCATGGTCGCGCACGAGCTCGACCTGATCGAGGAACTGCGCTACGAGGCGTATTTCCTCACCGTGCACGACATCGTCGGCTTCGCCCGCTCGCGCGACATCCTGTGCCAGGGGCGCGGCTCGGCGGCCAATTCCGCGGTGTGCTTCTGCCTCGGCATCACCGAGGTGGATCCGGCGCGCATGTCGCTGCTGTTCGAGCGCTTCATCTCGCGCGAGCGCAACGAACCGCCCGACATCGACGTCGACTTCGAGCACGAACGACGCGAGGAGGTCATCCAGTACCTCTACGCGAAGTACGGCCGGCACCGCGCAGCGCTCACGGCCACGGTGATCTGCTACCGGCCGCGCAGCGCGCTGCGCGACGTGGCCCGGGCCCTGGGGCTCGATGCGCTGCAGGTGAACGCCCTGGCCCGCTCGATGCAGTGGTGGGACGGCTCGAAGATCGACGAGAACCGCGTGCGCGAGGCCGGGCTCGACCCGGAGAGCCCCGTGCTCGCGAGGGTGCTCGCGCTCGCCCGCGCGCTGCTCGGCTTCCCGCGCCATCTCTCGCAGCACGTCGGCGGCTTCGTGATCGCGCGCGACCGGCTCGAGGACCTCGTGCCGGTCGAGAACGCCGCGATGCCCGAGCGCACCGTCATCCAGTGGGACAAGGACGATCTCGACGCGCTCGGCCTGCTCAAGGTCGACGTGCTCGGGCTCGGCATGCTGGCCGCGATCCGCCGCGCGTTCGATCTCATCGACGGCTCTCGCGGGCAGCGCTGGACGCTCGCGACCGTGCCGGCCGAGGACCCGGCCGTCTACGACATGATCGGCCATGCCGACACCGTGGGCGTGTTCCAGATCGAGTCGCGCGCGCAGATGGCGATGCTGCCGCGGCTGCGGCCGCGTTCGTTCTACGACCTCGTGATCGAGGTGGCGATCATCCGGCCCGGCCCGATCCAGGGCGACATGGTGCACCCGTACCTGCGCCGGCGCGACGGGATCGAACCGGTGACCTACCCGAGCCCGGAAGTGGAGGGCGTCCTGCAGCGCACGCTCGGCGTGCCCATCTTCCAGGAGCAGGTGATGCAGCTCGCCATCGTCGCCGCCGGCTTCACGCCCGGCGAGTCCGACCAGTTGCGCCGCGCGATGGCCGCGTGGAAGCGCAAGGGCGGCCTCGGCCACTTCGAGGAGCGGCTCATCACCGGCATGCGGGCGCGCGGCTACGAAGAGGAGTTCGCGCGGCAGATCTTCCGCCAGATCCTCGGCTTCGGCGAATACGGCTTCCCCGAGTCGCACGCGGCCAGCTTCGCGCTGCTGGTGTACGTCTCGGCCTGGCTCAAGAAGCACGAACCCGCGGCATTCACGGCGGCGCTCATCAACAGCCAGCCGATGGGGTTCTACGCGCCTTCGCAACTCGTGCAGGACGCGCGGCGCCACGGCGTCGAGGTGCGCCCGATCGATGCCACGACGAGCGACTGGGATTGCACCCTCGAGCCCGCAGCGGACGGCGAGCCCGCGCTGCGCCTCGGCCTGCGCCTCGCCAAGGGATTTCCCGAGGCAGCGGCCCGGCGCCTGATGGCGGCCCGCGTGAAGCAGCCGTTCGCCAGCGCGCAGGAGCTCGCGGAGCGCGCGCAGCTCGATCGCCGCGAACTCGGTTGCCTCGCCGCCGCGGGGGCGCTCGCGAGGGTCGCGGGGCACCGTCATCGTGCGGCGTGGCAGGTGGCGGGCGTCGAGCCCTCGTTCGCGATCCTGCCGCAGGTGCGCATCGCCGAGGGCATCCCGCTGCTGCGGGCGCCGCGCGAGGGCGAGGACATCGTCGCCGACTACGCGCACACCGGCCTCACGCTGCGCCGCCACCCGGTCGCCCTGCTGCGACCGAAGCTGGAGGCGCGCGGCCTGCTCTCGGCGGCGCAACTGCGCGCCATGGTCCACGGCGCGCACGTGCGCACGGCGGGGCTGGTGATCACGCGCCAGCGGCCGGGCAGCGCGCAGGGCGTCACCTTCGTCACGCTCGAGGACGAGACCGGGCAGTCGAACTTGATCGTGTGGCGCGACGTCGCCGAGCGCCAGCGCCAGGCGCTGATCGGCTCACGCCTGATGGCGGTGGCGGGCGAGTTGCAGGTGCAGGGCGAGGTGATGCACGTGATCGTGCACCGGATCGCCGACCTGAGCCGCTGGCTGGGCCGGCTCGCCACGGCGTCGCGCGACTTCCACTGAGCCGCTCAGCCCTTGCGCGGTCGCGGCCGGTCGCCGACGTCGTAGTCGTCGAAGTCGCTCAGCAGTTCGGAGGTGCGCTTCTGCTCGAGCATGCGCTCGAGCTTGCGCCACGCGGGTTCGACGCCTTTCGGCGCACCGCGCTTGCGCTTGTCGAGATCCTGCATGAGGCGATCGACGTCGAGCGACTCCTCGTCGCTGCTGACGTCCTCACTCTCTTCGTCCTCGAATTCTTCGGATTCCGGCTTCTCGCTCATCGAACGACCTGCGGCTGACCCCGATCCGCGATCCCTCGTTCGCGGCGTTTATACTTCGGGTCACGGAGTCCGACAAGACCGGGTTGCCGACACGGTCCCGAAGCGGGCGGCGAGGGCGCTCAGTTCAGGAGCGCCGCCATCCGGCGCCGGTACGCGGCGACCAGTTCGTCCGCCGGCCCGAGCACGTCGAAGGCCATCAGCAGGCTGCGCCGCGCGAGGTCGTCACCGTAGCGCCGGTTCCGGCGCAGCATCTCCAGCCACTGTGCAAGTGCCGTGCCGTAGTCGCCCGCGAGCGCGTGGTGCGCGGCCAGTGCGTGCCGGGCGGCCGCATCCGCCGCGTCGGCCTCGAGCGCCGCGCGCAACGCGGGCACGTCTGGATGCGCCACGGCGGCCTCCAGGAACGCCAGTTGCGCGCGCAGCGAGGCGAGCTGCGGATGCTCCGGCTGGTCGGCGGCCAGCGCCTCGACGGCGGCGGAGGCGCCCGCCACGTCGCGCGCGGCGATCCGCTCGGCCGCCCGATGCTCGGGACGCGAGAGGTCCAGCTCCGCCTGCGGCGGCGGTGTCGCGGCGGCGGGCGCGTGCTTCTCGAGCAGCGCGCGCACGGTCTGCTCAGGCTGGGCGCCGACGAGTTGCTCGACCACCTCGCGGTCCTTGATGAGCATCAGGGTCGGGATGCTGCGGATGCCGAAGTGCTGGGCGATCTGCTGCTGCTCGTCGGTGTTGACCTTGGCCAGGATGAACCGGCCGGCGTACTCGTCGGCGAGGCGCTCCAGCATCGGCATCACCGAGCGGCAAGGTCCACACCACGGCGCCCAGAAATCGACCAGTACCGGCGTCGTGGCCGAAGCCTCGACGACGTCCGGCATGAAATTTTCGAGCGTGGCAGTGATCTTGTACGGCGATTCCGCCATGGCGTTCTCCGCGGCTGGGGTAGTTCGCGCTCGTGCGCGGCGACGTTGCGCCGAACATACACGAGTGGCGACCACCGCCGATTTCTCTATACTCGCGCGCCGAATTTTGCTCACCCCCCACCCTGCGTCAAGGAGACGCTTACATGAAACTGCACACCAGCCTCGCCGCGGCCGCGGCCCTGCTCGCTGCCGCCGTGCCTGCCCACGCCGATTGGAGCGGCAAGGGCAACGTCGGCGCGTCGTTCGCCACCGGCAACAGCGAGAACCAGGCGGCCAGCGCGGCCCTCGAACTCAAGGACGTGGTCGGCCAGTGGACGCACACCTTCGGCCTGGCCGGCAACTATGGCAACGACGGCAACGCCACCACGGCACAGCGCTGGGAATTCCGCGGCCAGACGCAGTACGACTTCACCAAGAAGGCCTACTGGTTCGGCGCGGCACGCTACGAGGACGACCGTTTCAGCACGTACGACTTCCAGTCCTCGCTGTCGACCGGCCTCGGCTACAAGATCATCGACACCGACAAGACCAAGTTCTGGGTCCAGGGCGGCGTCGGCTACCGCTACGCCGAGGAGGCTTTTTCCGGCGACACCGTCGACGGCGTGATCTTCCGTGGCGACCTCGGCTACGACCAGCAGCTGACCGCGTCCACCAAGGTGGTCGAGCGGTTCCTGGTGGAAGCCGGGTCCGACAACACGTTCCTGCAGAATGACCTCGGCCTCGAGGTCGCGATGACGGGCACGCTGGCGCTGCGCGTCGGCTACCAGGTGCGGCACAACACGGACGTGTTGCCGGGCACCAAGAAGACCGACACGCTCACCACGCTCGGCCTGCAGTACGAGACCAAGTAATCCCGCACTGCGCCAACGGACCCGGGGGTGACCCCGGGTCCGCGTTTGTCGCTAGAATCCGTGCTTCGTTACCAGGAGCGCGGCTTCATGGCTTCACCCTCGGGCGGCGGTTCGCCCCCGGCTTTATCGGCGCGGTGGTCGGCGCGCAGCCGTCCGGTCGCTGCGGCCTCTGGGGCGCGGGTCCGAAGGCCGGTGGACCGCGGTACTTGCGCCGCTACGCGCGCGAGCGCACCGTGACCATCAACACTTCGGCGGTGGGCGGCAACGCGTCGTTGCGGGCGATGGAATGAACCTCAGCGTCCTCGACATCTTCAAGATCGGCGTCGGCCCGTCGAGTTCTCACACGATGGGGCCGATGAATGCGGCCGCCGCGTTCGTCGATGATCTGGTGCAGCGCGGGCTGCTCGAGCGCACGGCCAAGCTGGTCGCGCAGGTCTACGGTTCGCTGGCCCTCACCGGGCACGGCCACTGCACCGACCGGGCGATCCTGCTCGGGCTCGAGGGCAATCGCCCCGACACGATCGATCCGGCCGGCATGGAGCCGGCGCTCGAGCGGATCCGTTCGCAGGGCCGGCTCAGGCTCGGCGGTCGCCACGAGATCGCGTTCGACGAGCCGATGGACCTGCTGTTCCACCGCGACCAGCTGCTGCCGCGCCACCCGAACGGCATGCGCTTCAGCGCGCTCGATGCGACGGGCACGGTGCTGCACCAGGACGAGATCTACTCGACCGGCGGCGGCTTCATCGTGCGCGGCGCGGACTTCGGCCGCGAACCGACGGGGACCGCCGCCGTGCAGGTGAAGCACCCGTTCTCATCGGCGGCGGACCTGTTGCGCGCGTCGCGCGAGGCCGGTCTCGACCTGTACGAACTCATGGTCGAGAACGAGCGCAGCTTCCGGACGGACGCCGAGACGCGGGCGGCGCTGCTGCGGGTCTGGTCGGTCATGAGCGAGTGCATCGAGCGCGGCTTCGCGGGGTCGGGCGTGCTGCCGGGCGTCCTCAAGGTCCGCCGGCGTGCGGCCCGCCTGCGTCGCGTGCTGGTCGAGTCCGCGGAGCAGCGGCCGCTCGATGCGATGGACTGGGTGAACGCGTACGCCCTGGCCGTCAACGAGGAGAACGCCGCGGGCGGCAAGGTCGTCACGGCACCGACCAACGGCGCGGCCGGCATCGTGCCCGCGGTGATCGCCTACTACCGGCGCTTCGAGCCGGGCGCGAGTGACGAAGGCGTGATCCGCTTCCTGTTGGTCGCGGGCGCGATGGGCATGCTCTACAAGCGCAATGCGTCGATCTCGGGGGCCGAGATGGGCTGCCAGGGCGAGGTCGGCGTGGCGTGTTCCATGGCGGCGGCCGGCCTGGTCGCCGCGTTGAACGGCACCAACGAGCAGATCGAGAACGCCGCCGAGATCGGCATGGAGCACAACCTCGGGCTCACCTGCGATCCGATCGCCGGCCTCGTGCAGATTCCCTGCATCGAGCGCAATGCGATGGGCGCGGTGAAGGCGATCAATGCGGCTCGCCTGTCGATCCGCGGCGACGGCAGCCACAAGGTCACGCTGGACCAGGTGATCGCCACCATGCGCCAGACGGGGCAGGACATGTCGTCGATCTACAAGGAAACGAGCCAGGGCGGGCTGGCGGTGAACGTGCCGGAATGCTGACGGCCGGAGGCGGGCGATGAGCAAGGCTTTCGAGGGCAGGGTGGTGGTCGTGACCGGGGCGTTCGGCGCACTCGGCTCGGCGGTGGTGCGCCGGTTCGCCGCCGACCAGGCACGCGTCGCGCTGGTGGACGTCGCCCCGCAGCCGACCGCGGAACTCGCGCAGGAGTTCGGATCTCAGCACCTGCTGCTCGGCGGCGTCGACCTCGCGGACTTCGATGCGACCCGCAAGGCCATGGCGGCGATCGCGATGCGCTTCGGTGGCATCGACGTGCTGGTCAACGTCGCCGGCGGCTTCCGCTGGGAGAAGGTCGAGGACGGCGACATCGAGACCTGGGACCAGCTGTACTCGATGAACCTGCGCACGGCGGTCATCGCGAGCAAGGCCGCGCTGCCGGCGCTGCTCGAACGGGGCCGGGGCCGCATCGTCAACATCGGTGCCGGCGCCGCCGCGAAGGCGCGGGCCGGCATGGGCGCCTACACCGCTTCGAAGGCGGGCGTGCAGCGCCTGACGGAAGCGTTGTCCGAGGAACTCAAGGACCGCGGCATCACTGTCAACGCGATCCTGCCCGGGACGATCGACACGCCGCGCAACCGGCTCGACATGCCGGATGCCGACTTCACGCGCTGGGTCACCCCGGCCGCCATCGCCGACGTCATCGCCTTCCTGGCGTCGGATGCGGCGGGCGCCATCACTGGCGCGGCGGTTCCGGTCTTCGGTCGCGGCTGAATCGCGCCATCAGGCGAGGTTGCGCGGGTAATCGAACTCGGCTTCCTGGCCGCCGCCCCAGTCGAGGGTGCTCCAGTCGTCCACCGCGAACAGCGCCGAGAACACGGCGCAGGTCGGCATGTTGTCGATGCGTTCACCGGCCGACAGCCGGTTCGCGAACTCGGTGATGCCCGGGTTGTGGCCGAAGACCATCACGTGCTGCGCGTGGCCGCCGAGCTCCCGCACGACCTCCAGCATCTGCGCCGGTTCGGCCAGGTACAGCCGCTCGTCCTGCGCGATGAGTTCCGCCGGCACCTTCAGTTCCCGGGCCATGATGCTCGCGGTGGTGAGTGCGCGCACGGCGGGGCTGCTGAGGATCAGGTCGGGCTTGAGCTTGCGCGCGCGCAGGCGACGGGCCATTTCGGGGGCGTCCTGCTGGCCGCGCTTGTTGAGCACGCGGTCCCAGTCCTCCTGGCCCGGCAGCGACCAGTCCGACTTCGCGTGCCGCACGACGGTGAGGCGCTTCAGTCCGGCGGTGGCCTTGCGGCTCGCCTCGAGCGCCTGCACCTTGCTCTTGCTCAGCTTGCCGAGACTCATGGGGCGGCGACCTCCACGATGCCATCGTTCACGCGCGTTGCGTGACTGCGCACGGGTTCGTAGGCGGGCGGGGTGAGTGCCTGGCCGGTACGCAGGCAGAAGCGCGCGCCGTGGCGCGGGCAGATGACCTGGTGATCGACGATCTCGCCGCCGGCGAGCCCGCCGCCGTCGTGCGTGCAGACGTCGTCGATGGCGAAGAATTCGCCGCCGATGTTGTAGACCGCGACGAAGGCGCCGTCGACCTCGATCGAGGCGTAGTCGCCGGGCGCGATGTCCGCCGCCGGCGCGACGCGCAGCCAGGCCGTCACATCATCCCCGTCTGCAGGCGCGCGGCCTCCGACATCATCGACTGGTCCCACGGCGGATCGAAGACCAGTTCGACGTCGGCGCGCTTCACGGTGGGGATGATCTCGACCTTCTCCTTCACGTCCTGCACCAGGACGTCGCCCATGCCGCAGCCGGGCGCGGTGAGCGTCATCTTGATGTCGAGCACGCGACCGTCGGCCTCGGCCTTGACCGAGCATTCGTAGATCAGGCCGAGGTCCACGACGTTGATCGGGATCTCCGGGTCGTAGCAGCCCTTCATCTGCTGCCACGCCAGGTTGCGCACGTCCTCGTCGGTGGCATCGGGCGGCAGGTCGGGCGTCTCGGTCGGCTGCTTGCCGAGGGCGTCCGCGTCCTTGCCGGCGATGCGGAAGAGGTTGCCTTCGACGTACACGGTGAAGCTGCCGCCGAGCGCCTGGGTGATGTAGCCCGCCTGGCCCTCGCGCAACTTCACGTTCACACCCGCCGGGACGATGATCGCGTCCACGTCGCGGGTGAAGGTCACTGGTTCGTTGTCGGCTCGATACACGTCGTCACCCGATGGGCTGCGGTCATTCGGTCTTCACGGGCTCGCTCTGCTGGTGCAGGGCGGCCTCGAGCGTGTGCCAGCACAGGCTCGCGCACTTCACCCGCGCCGGGAACTCGCGCACGCCGGACAGCGCCCCGAGCTTGCCGAGCGCGGCGACGTCGACCGGCGCGTCGTCGCGCGTCAGCAGGTCGTGCATGCGCCCGAACAGCTGCTCGGCCTCCGGGACGGTCTTGCCCTTCACGCTCTCCGTCAGCAGGGAGGCCGAGGCGACGGAGATCGCGCAGCCGCTGCCGTGGAAGGAGACGTCGCGGATGCGGTCGCCCTCGAGCTTCACGAAGACCGTGAGCTTGTCGCCACACAGCGGGTTGAACCCGTCGGCGTGGCGGTCGGCGTCCGGCATCTCGCGGAAGTTCCGCGGGTTGCGGTTGTGGTCCACGATGATGTCGCGGTACAGGTCCTTGAGGTCCATCAGCCCAGCATCTCTCTGGCGACCTGCAGCGCGGCGACGAGGCGGTCGATCTCGTCGCGGGTGTTGTAGAAGGCGAAGGACGCCCGGGCCGTGGCGGGCACGCCGAAGTACTCCATCACCGGCATGGCGCAGTGGTGGCCCGTGCGGATCGCCACGCCCTCGTGATCGAGGATCGTGCCGAGGTCGTGCGGGTGCACGCCGTCGACGGTGAACGAGGCCACGGCGGCCTTCTCGGGCGCCGTGCCGACCAGTCGCAGGCCGGGGAGGGTGGTGAGCTGGCGCGTGGCGTAGTCGAGCAGGTCGTGCTCCACGGCCGCGATGCGCTCGAGCCCGATGCCGTCGAGGTAGTCCATCGCCGCCGCGAGGCCGATCGCGCCGGCGATGTGCGGTGTGCCGGCCTCGAACTTGTAGGGCAGCTCGTTGTAGATCGTCCGGGTGAAGCTGACGGCGAGGATCATGTCGCCGCCACCCTGCCACGGCGGCATCTCGCGCAGCAGTGCCTCGCGACCGTACAGCACGCCGATCCCGGTCGGGCCGCACATCTTGTGGCCGGAGAAGGCGTAAAAATCGCAGTCGAGGGCCTGCAGGTCCACCTTCATGTGCGGCACGGCCTGGGCCCCGTCGAGGAGCACGGGAATGCCGCGGGCCCGCGCCGCGCGGATGTACCGCTCGACCGGCACCACCGTGCCGAGCGCGTTCGACACGTGCGCGAGCGCGAGCAGGCGCGTGCGCGCCGACAGCAATGGCAGGAACGCCGCCTCGTCGACCTCGCCCGTCGGCGTGATCGGGATGACCTTCAGGGTCGCGCCGGTCTGCTCGCACACCATCTGCCAGGGCACGATGTTGGCGTGGTGCTCGAGGTGCGAGATCAGGATCTCGTCGCCGGGGCCGAGGCGCGGACGCGCGTAGCTCTGCGCGACGAGGTTGATCGCCTCGGTCGTGCCGCGCACGAACACGATCTCGCGCGTCGAGCGGGCATTGAGGAACCGGCGCGTGCGCTCCCGGGCGCCCTCGTACCGGTCCGTCGCACGCTGGCTGAGCGTGTGGACACCGCGGTGCACGTTGGCATGGTCGGTCTCGTAGTAATGCGAGATCGCGTCGATCACCGCGCGCGGACGCTGGCTGGAGGCGGCATTGTCGAGGTACGTGAGCGGCTTGCCGCGCACGGTCTGGGCCAGTACCGGGAAGTCGCGGCGGATCGCCTCGACGTCGAAGGGCGCAGCGGGGCGTGGCAGGGCGCTCATGCGGGCTGCTCCAGCAGGCGCGTAAGGCGTCGGTCGAGCTCGTCGTGCACCAGGGCCGCCAGGGCCGCGTGGTCGATGCGTGAGAGGACCGCGCCCGCGAAGGCGCGCGTCAGCGCGCTGCGCGCTTCCGATTCGGACAGGCCGCGCGAACGCAGGTAGAACAGGGCGGCGGGATCGAGCTGTCCCGTGGTGGCGCCGTGGCTGCACTGCACGTCGTCCGCATAGATCTCGAGTTCGGGCTTGGTGTCGATCTCGGCCCCGGGCGTGAGCAGCAGATTGCGGCTCGATTGCCGGGCATTCGATTTCTGGGCGCCTGCGTGCACGACGGTCTTGCCGTTGAACACGGCGCGGCCCCGATTCGCGGCAATGCCGCGGAAGTCCTGCAGGCTGCGCGTATCGATCGCACGGTGGTCGATCCGCACGTGGGTGTCGAGGTGGCGGCTGCCGTCGGCGAGGTACAGGCCGGTGAGCTCGGCTTCCGACGCCCTGCCGGTCAGCGCGACGTTGAGGTCGACCCGCCCGAGGGAGCCGCCCAGTTGCGCATCGCGCAGGTGGAATCGGCCACCCGCACCGACGGTGCCGTCGCAGCGCTCGATGTGAAACGTCTTCGACCCGCACGCCTGCAACCGGTAGAGGTGCAGTTCACCGCCGTCCGCGACCGACGCATCCACGCACGACGCGACGAAATGCTCCACGGCGTCGTCGCCGACGTGCTGCAGGACGACGCGCAGCCGGGCGCCGGAGGCAACGCGCAGCACGAGCCGCGGGAAGGACATGGACGGCGACGCGCCGGTCGCCACGGCGATCACGTGCAGGACCGACTGCCCATCCGCGCCGAGGCCGGCCTCGACCAGCAACGGATCCGGACACATCGCGGCATTGAGGGCCGCGAAGCGCTCGGTGCCGCCACCCTGCGTCCAGCCGAGCACAGCGGCGGTCACACCGGGCTCGTCCTGGTTCGCGCCGGGCGCGGTCAGACGCACGTCGGCCGGCATGGCCGCGAGCGTCGAGAGGTCGGCTCGCAGGTGGCCGTTGACGAGCACGAGACGGGTCGCGCCGAGCGACTCCGGCAGCACGACCGATGCCGCTGCGGCGGAGTCGCGCAGGCTCGGGGCGAAACGGCGGCTCTCGAGCCGTCGCAGGCTGGTGTACTTCCAGGCCTCCTCGCGTGGCCCCGGGAACCCGAGTTCGGCGAAGCGCGCGAACGCGGCGCGGCGCTGCTCGGGCAGCCCGCGCAGGTCCGGTCGCACGGTCTCGAAGGCCGCCCGGTACGGTTCGGTGGCGCTGGGGCGAACCGGCTCGCTCATGCGGCGTTCGCCTCCTGGCGCACCCAGTCGTACCCGCGTTCCTCGAGGACGAGGGCCAGCGACTTGTCGCCGCTCTTGAGGATGCGGCCGTCGGAGAGCACGTGCACGAAGTCGGGCTCGATGTAGTCGAGCAGGCGCTGGTAGTGCGTGACGAGGACGATCGCCCGCTCCGGCGAGCGCAGGCTGTTGACGCCGCCCGAGACGATGCGCAGGGCATCGATGTCGAGGCCGGAGTCGGTCTCGTCGAGCAGCGCCAGCCTCGGCTCGAGCAGCGCCATCTGCAGGATCTCGTTGCGTTTCTTCTCGCCGCCGGAGAAACCCTCGTTGACGCCGCGATTGAGGAAGCTCTCGTCCATCTGCATGAGCTGCATCTTCTCGCGCACGAGCGCCAGGAACTCGTAGGCGTCGAGCTCGGCGAGGCCGCGCTGCTTGCGGACCGCGTTGAGCGCCGCCTTCAGCAGGTAGGCGTTGTTCACGCCGGGGATCTCGACCGGGTACTGGAACGCCAGGAACACGCCTGCGCGGGCACGCTCCTCGGGGGCGAGCTCGAGCAGGTCGTGGCCGAGGTAGTCGACCGTGCCCTGCGTGACCTCGTAGCCCTCGCGGCCGGCGAGGACGCTGGCGAGCGTGCTCTTGCCGGAGCCGTTCGGGCCCATGATGGCGTGGACTTCGCCGGCATGGACCTCGAGGTTGAGGCCCTTGAGGATCTTGCGGGCGCCGATCTGGGCGTGCAGGTCGCGGATGCTGAGCATGAGGGTGTCCGGTCTGGGTCAGCCGACCGAGCCTTCCAGGCTGACGGCGAGCAGGTTCTGGGCTTCCACGGCGAACTCCATCGGCAGTTCCTTGAACACTGCCTTGCAGAAGCCATTGACGATCATGTTGACGGCGTCTTCCTCGGAGATGCCGCGGCTGCGGCAGTAGAAGAGCTGGTCGTCCGCGATCTTCGAGGTCGTCGCCTCGTGTTCGACCACGGCCGACGGGTGCTTGATCTCCATGTACGGGAAGGTGTGCGCGCCGCAGCGGTCGCCCATCAGCAGCGAATCGCACTGCGTGTAGTTGCGCGCTCCCTCGGCGGAGGGCAGCACCTTCACGAGGCCACGGTAGGTGTTCTGTCCGCGGCCGGCCGAGATGCCCTTCGAGACGATCGTGCTGCGCGTGTTGCGCCCGATGTGGATCATCTTCGTGCCGGTGTCGGCCTGCTGGTAGTGGTTGGCGAGCGCGACCGAGTAGAACTCGCCGACCGAGTGGTCGCCGGTCAGCACGCAGCTCGGGTATTTCCAGGTGATCGCCGACCCGGTCTCGACCTGCGTCCAGCTGATGCGGGAGTTCGCGCCGCGGCATTCGCCCCGTTTGGTCACGAAGTTGTAGATGCCGCCGACGCCGTTCTCGTCGCCCGGGTACCAGTTCTGCACCGTGGAGTACTTGATGTTGGCGTCGGCCTCGGCGACGAGTTCGACCACCGCCGCGTGCAGCTGGTTCTCGTCGCGCATCGGCGCGGTGCAGCCTTCGAGGTAGCTCACGTGGCTGCCTTCGTCGGCGATGATGAGCGTGCGCTCGAACTGCCCGGTCTTGGCCGCGTTGATGCGGAAGTACGTCGAGAGTTCCATCGGGCAGCGCACGCCCTTCGGCACGTAGACGAACGAGCCGTCGGTGAACACCGCCGAGTTGAGCGTCGCGAAGAAGTTGTCCGTGTACGGGACCACGCTGCCGAGATACCGCTCGACGAGCGCCGGGTGGTTCAGCACCGCCTCGGAGAACGGGCAGAAGACGACGCCGGCCTTCGCCAGCTTCTCCTTGAACGTGGTCGCCACCGAGACGCTGTCGAAGACCGCGTCCACCGCGACGCCGGCGAGGCGTGCCCGCTCATGCAGCGGGACGCCGAGCTTCTCGTAGGTCTGCAGCAGCTTCGGGTCGACCTCGGACAGGCTCTTCGGCGCATCCGCCCGGGGCTTCGGCGCCGAGTAGTACGAGATCGCCTGGTAGTCCATCGGGGCGATGCGCAGGTGCGCCCAGTCGGGCTCGCGCAGGGTCGTCCAGTGACGGAACGCCTTCAGGCGCCAGTCGAGCATGAACTGCGGCTCGCCCTTCTTGCGCGAGATGAAGGTGATCACGTCCTCGTCGATGCCCGGCGGCAGCGTGTCGGACTCGATGTCCGTCACGAAGCCGTGGCGGTACTTCTGGGCGACGAGGGCGTCGAGATCCTGTGGCTTGGTCGACATGGCGGTCTCAGGCGCGCGGGGCGCCGCGGCCGGCTCCCGGCCGGGCGGTGGAGGAAAGGTCGGGCCGCCAGACGGCGACCTGCTCCTGCCCGGAGAGCTGGGCGAGCGTGATCTCGTCGAGCGAGCGCCGGATCGCGCCGTTGATGCGCTGCCAGGCACCGCCCGTGCGGCAGGTCGTCTCGAGGTCGCACGCGCTGTGATCGCCGCTGCACTCGGTGATGGCCACGGGGCCCTCGATGGCATCGATGATCGAGGCCGCCGTGATGCGGCCGGCGGGCCGCGCGAGCTGGTAGCCGCCTCGCGTGCCTCGCTCCGAGGTCACCAGCCCGGCACGGTGGAACGACTTGAGCAGCTTGCTGACCGTCGGCACGCCGAGTCGCGTGCGTTCGGCGACTTCGCTGGCCGTGTGGCGCCGATCCGGGGCGGCCGCGAGGGACGCGAGGATCACGGTGCCGTAGTCCGTGAGCTTGCTGATGCGGAGCATGGAGGTATCCTGGAATTGGGACCATTTTAGTCCTATAGGCCGGCCCTGCCAAGCGGAGGCGGAGCCGGGGCAGGCCCCTGAACCTGTTAGACTTTCGCCGGTCGAATCCGTTGCCTGGCAACGGTCCCGAGTTTCGGAGTCGCAGGATGACCATGATCCGTTCGCAGTTTTCCGGCACGACCCGGCGGGGCCTGGCCGCGCGACGGCATCGCCTGCCCGCCTGAGACCGAGAGCCCGCCCATCGTGAACACGACTTCCGCGCCCGTGGACGGCGCCTCGACCGATGCAGTCCGGACCCACGTCGCCTTGCTGCGCGGCGTGCAGTATTCCGTCGACGACAAGCCCATCTTCCGGGGACTCGACCTCGCGATCGCGCGCGGGCACGTGACGGCGATCATGGGTCCGAGCGGCACCGGCAAGACCACGCTGCTGCGCCTGATCACGGGCCAGGTCCAGGCCGAGCAGGGTGAGGTGGTGGTCGACGGCCGCAACGTCGCGCAACTGCGCCGCAACGAGCTGTACGCGCTGCGCCGGCGCATGGGCATGCTGTTCCAGAACGGCGCGCTGCTGACGGACCTCGACGTGTTCGAGAACGTGGCCTTCCCCCTGCGTGAGCACACGCACCTGCCGGAGCGCCTGATCCGCACGCTGGTGCTCACCAAGCTGCACGCGGTGGGGCTGCGAGGCGCGGCAAGGCTCATGCCGCAGCAGCTCTCGGGCGGCATGGGCCGCCGCGTCGCGCTGGCGCGCGCGATCGTCACGGACCCCGACATCCTGATCTACGACGAGCCCTTCGCCGGCCTGGACCCGATCTCGATGGGCGTCGTGATGCGGCTGATCCGCTCGCTGAACGATGCCCTCGGCATCAGCAGCATCGTCGTCACGCACGACGTGCGCGAGATCTCGCAGATCGCCGACGCCAGTTACATCCTGTCGGAAGGGCAGGTCGTGGCGAGCGGCACGCCCGCCGAACTGCGCGACCACCCGTCGCCGGTGGTCAAGCAGTTCATGGAAGGCGCGGCCGACGGGCCGGTGCCGTTCCACTATCCGGCGCCCGACTATCGCGAGCAGCTCATCGGCCAGGAGCGCCGGGCATGACGGTCATCCGCGAACTCGTCGGCAGCCTCGGCTACTCGCTCGAGCGCGTCGGTGCGCTGACGCGGTTCCTCGGCCGGCTGCTGCTGCTCACGCCCGCCGGACTGCTGCGCTTCCGGCTGCTGGTCGAGCAGGTCTACAACGCCGGCGCCCGCTCGCTGGTCATCATCATGACCTGCGGGCTGTTCGTCGGCATGGTCATGGGTCTGCAGGGCTACGACCTGCTGGCGCGCATCGGCTCCGAGGACTCGCTCGGCGTCGGTGCCGCGCTGGCGTTGCTGCGCGAACTCGGGCCGGTCGTCACCGCGCTGCTGTTCGCCGGCCGCGCGGGCACGGCCCTCGCGTCGGAGATCGGCCTGATGCGGGCCACCGACCAGCTGTCGGCGATGGAGATCATGGCGGTCGACCCCATGCGCCGCGTCGTCCTCCCGCGCTTCCTCGGGGGCGTGGTCGCCATGCCGCTGCTGACGGCCGTCTTCATCACCATCGGCATCTTCGGCGTGCAGCTGATCGGCGTGCAGTTCTTCCACGTCGACCAGGGCCAGTTCTGGTCGCAGATGCGTGGCGCGGTCGAGCTCGACGACGTGCGCGAAGGCGTCGTGAAGGGCCTCGTCTTCGGCGTCGCCTGCAGCCTGATCGCCGTGTTCGAAGGTTACAATTCACTGCCGACGGCCGAGGGTGTCGGCCAGGCGACGACGCGCACGGTGGTCATCTCCGCCGTGACGACGCTGATCCTCGACTACATCCTCACTGCCTTGATGATCTGACGGAGCCATCATGCGGCCATCCCGCGCCATCGACATCTCGACCGGCCTCTTCGTGCTGCTGGGCATGGCGAGCATCGCCTTCCTGGTGACGCAGATCACCAGCAAGGAGGTGTCGTTCAATTCCGACTCGTACCGCCTCAAGGCGCAGTTCGAGAACGTGGGCGGCCTCAAGCCGGGCGCCCCGGTCACGATGGCCGGCGTGAACATCGGGCGCGTCGAACGGATCAAGTACGACATGAACCAGTTCAAGGCGGTCGTGACGCTGCGCATCGATGGCGAATACAACAAGATTCCGAACGACAGCGACGCGAGCATCCTCACCTCGGGCCTGCTCGGCGGCCAGTACATCGGCATTTCGCCGGGCGGATCGGACCAGGTCTACAAGAACGGCGACCGCATCGAGTTCGTGCAGGACGCGATCGTGCTCGAGTCGCTGATCAGCAAGTTCCTGTTCAGCCAGGCGGAGAAGAAACCCGCCGGCGAGGCGTCGGCCGCCGTGCCGGCGCCGCCTGCTGCCAAGGAGTGACGACATGCGTGCCCTGATCCTGACGACCCTGCTGGCGGGTGTCGCCCTCGCGGCCTGGCCGGTGTCTCACGCCACCGCGGCGGATGCCGCGTCGGCCTCCGCGCCGCTGGTGGTGCCGGGCCCGGGCCCGCAGGAACTGATCCAGCAGGTGTCGAACAGCCTGCTGAACGACCTTTCGGCGAATCGCGAGGCGTATCGCAAGGACCCGAAGAAGCTGCGCGAGCTCGTGGACAAGCACCTGCTGCCGTCCTTCGACGTCGAGTACTCGGCCCGGCTCGTGCTCGGCACGAACTGGCGCACGGCGAGCGAGGCGCAGAAGAAGCGCTTCGTCGACGCTTTCTACCAGTCGATGATGCGCAACTACGGCAATTCGATGATCGACTTCACCGCCGATCGCCTCACCATCCTGCCGTACAAGGGCGAGCCGGGGTCGACCAGCGCCACCGTGAAGACGCTGATCAAGCGCGACAGCGGCGCACCCGTCGCGGTCAACTACAGCCTGCACGCCACGCCGAAAGGCTGGCTGGCGTGGGACGTGGTGATCGAGGGCGTGTCCTACGTGAAGCGCTACAAGACCGATTTCGGCGCGGAGATCCAGCAGAAGGGACTCGACGCCGTGATCCAGCGGCTCGAGGATCAGAACGCGAGCGGCAAGCCCGACAGCGCGGTGAGCGCCGGGGCCAAGGCGCCCTGACGGTGGCGACGTTCGCGATCGAGCGCAGTGCCCCGGGTCGGCTGGTGGCGCGTGGCGAGCTCAGCTTCGAGACGGCTGCGGACGCGCTGCGCGCGGGCCTGCAGTTGTTCGACGGCGGGGATTGCACGATCGACCTGTCGGGCGTGCTGCACGGCGACAGTGCGGGCCTCGCGGTGCTGATCGAGTGGCTGGCCCGCGCGCGAGAGCGGGGCATCGCGTTGCGCTACGAGCGCGTCCCGTCGCAGATCATCGCGATCGCGCGCATCTCCGACGTGGACGACCTGCTGGCGCCCGCCTGACCGTCGTCAGGGCGACGCCCCGGCATCGTCCTCGCCGCTCTCGTCCTCGATCGGCTCCTCGGGCGGATTGCCGTCGTAGACCTGGAAGCGGCGCTGCTCGAGATAGGCGTCGCGGATGAACGCATACGGGTCGTACGTCTGCGCCAGCGTGTCCTCGAGCGGCAGGAAACGGGCACGGGTGTCGAGGGCATTCAACGCCACCGATCCCCAGCGCGCGGCATCCTGGTGGTACCAGTGCAGCGGGCGCGTGAAGTCGTCCGCGATGCGGGCGGGCGCATCGCGCAGCGACGCCGGCCCGAGCAGCGGCAACACGAGATAGGGCCCCGCCGGGACACCCCAGCGGCCGAGCGTCTGTCCGGAGTCCTCGTTGTGGATCGGCAGGCTGGCGCCCGAGGCAACGTCGAACACGCCACCCCAGCCGAGCGTGGTATTGATCAGGAAGCGCAGGGTGTCCTGGCCCGCGCCGGCGAACTTGCCCTGCAGCAGCGAGTTCACGATCGTGGTGGGCGTCGACAGGTTCTGGAAGAAGTTGGCCACGCCGGTGCGCACGGGCTGCGGCGTCACTTTCACGTAGGCCTTGGCAGTGGGCTTGAGCACCGCGCGGTCGACGGCATCGTTGAACTTGTAGACGCCGCGGTTCATCGGCTCCCAGGGGTCCGACTTCGCGCGCGGTCCGGGGGTGGACGCGCAGCCGCCCAGCATCAGCAGGGTCACCGCCAGCGCGGCCAGTTTCAGTTTCGACATCGGGTTGGCTCGGTTTCCGCCCAGGCGCCGGGACGCGCGGCCCCGGCGGCGCGGATTCTAACCCGGGACGCTAGGAATTCGGTCCCCGGCGGCCGTCGGATCCCTGGTCGTCGGACGGCGGCGTGCGCTTCTGCCTGGGCATCGCCTCGCGGATTTCCTTCAGCCGGGCGACGTAGCGGGCACGCTGCACGTCCGTGATGGCCGGCACGGAGAGCGCCAGCTCGAGCTGGTTGATGGCGAGCGGGAGGTCGCCAAACATCAGGTGGTATTCGGCCATGTACGAGTAGGCGTCGGCCACGTCGCCGGCGGCGTTGGCGGCGAGCGCCGTCAGGCGGATCTGCTCGGGCGTCGGCGTCACGTTGTTGAACAGGTCGAGCAGCACCTCGTGCGCCTTCTTCGGGCGGCCCGCCTGCATCAGGGCCTCGCCGTAACGTACCGTCACCGGCACGTTGCGCGGCGCGAGTTCGCGCGCGTGCTCGAGCGTGTCGAGGGCCGCGCGCATGTTGCCGGCCGACTGCTGCGCCTGGCCGAGGGCCGTGTGGAACTGCAGCACCTCCGGATAGGCGGTGCGCAGGTGCTCGAAGATCTTCACTGCGGCGTCCGCGTGCCCGGCCTGCAGCTCGGCGAGCCCGCGGCCGTAGATCTGCCCGACCGAGGCGTTGGGATCGTCCATCCGCACGTCGACGTAGAAATCGAGCGCGCTCGCGCCGGGCGGCGTCGTGAGCACGCGCGCGCGCTCCTTCATCAGCGCATAACTGATGCTGTCGCGCACGGTCACGGCCGGGTAC
>JBGAHO010000032.1:0-49280 GCA_044226195.1 Steroidobacteraceae bacterium | reverse complement strand
CATGAAGGTGCCGCCGTGCGTCTCCGCCATCACCTTCGTCAACGCCGCCGTCAGCGTCGTCTTGCCATGATCCACGTGTCCAATCGTGCCCACGTTCACGTGCGGCTTCGTACGCGCAAATTTTTCCTTAGCCACGACCGATACCTCTGAGTACTTTGTGCCTGGACTCTGGAGCCCACGAGCGGGATCGAACCGCTGACCTCGTCCTTACCAAGGACGTGCTCTACCGACTGAGCTACGTGGGCACTTCAATTCTTTACCGCTCAACCGTCCCCATGCCGCCGGAGTGGAGCGGGTGATGGGAATCGAACCCACGTCAACAGCTTGGAAGGCTGAGGTTCTACCATTGAACTACACCCGCAGCGTTCACCGGCCCGACCTGTCCTGCCGCGACTCCCGCCCCGGGCGACTCCTCTGCCCCGACACGCCATCGGGCGTGGTGGAGGGGGTAGGATTCGAACCTACGAAGGCATAAGCCGGCAGATTTACAGTCTGCTCCCGTTGGCCGCTTGGGTACCCCTCCCGGACAGAGAGCCGCGTATTCTCGTCGGCTGCCCGGGCGGTGTCAATGTATGGATGAGGAGGATTTCCCCGTGGACGCACGCAAGCTCGGCCGGCAGGGCCTCGAAGTCTCGGCGCTGGGCCTCGGCTGCATGGGCATGAGCTTCGCCTACAAGGGCGGGGCCGACGAGGCCGAGTGCCTCGCGACCCTGCAGGAGGCCGTGGACCGCGGGGTCACCCTGATCGACACCGCCGAGGTGTACGGTCCCTACGAGAACGAAAGGCTGGTCGGCCGGGCGCTGGCCGGGGGGCGCCGGGACCGGGTCTGTCTCGCCACCAAGTTCGGCTTCGACATCGAGAACATGAAGCCCGGCACCGCCTGGGCGCTCGACAGCCGGCCCGAGCACATCCGGGCCGTGGTCGAGCAGTCCCTGCAACGCCTGCAGACCGACCGGATCGACCTGCTGTACCAGCACCGGGTGGACCCCAAAGTGCCCATCGAGGAGGTCGTGGGGGCCATGGGCGAGTTGGTCCGGCAAGGCAAGGTGCGCTACCTCGGCCTCTCCGAGGCCAGCGTGGCAACCCTGCGCCGGGCCCACGCGGTGCACCCGATCAGCGCCCTGCAGTCCGAGTATTCGCTGTGGGAGCGCAACGTGGAGCGCGAGGTCCTGCCCGCCTGCCGCGAACTGGGCGTCGGCCTGGTGCCCTATTCCCCCCTCGGCCGCGGCTTCCTGGCCGGCAACCAGACCCGGGCGGAGGAATTGCCCGAGGGGGACTTCCGCCGCGCCCAGCCCCGCATCCAGGGCGAGAACTTCGACTCCAACCGGCAGCGGATGGCGAAGGTGGACGAACTGGCGGCGCGCCTCGGCGGCACGCCGGCTCAGGTCGCACTGGCCTGGCTGCTCGCCCAGGGTGCCGACATCGTGCCGATCTTCGGCACCACGCGCCGGGCGCGCCTGCTCGAGAACCTCGGGGCCGCGACCCTGCGGCTCGCCGCCTGCGACCAGTTCCTGCTGGACCAGGTGTTCGCGCCGGGCAGCACCGCCGGCGCGCGCTACAACGCCGCCTCGCTCGCGACCCTGGACCGCAGCACCTGATGACCGGAATTTCGTAGCACGAATTATTTTTCGTGTATGATGGCGGTCGCCGGGCGGCCCCGCCCGGCGGGCCGCCCCGTGATGGAGTCGACTGCGCCATGGCCGACCTGCTGCTGTTCCCCTTCGACCAGTACTGGTGGTTCTACGCCGCCTTCACCGCATTCGTGCTCGCCATGCTGGCGCTCGACCTCGGCGTGTTCCATCGCGAGGCCCACGAGGTCTCGGTGCGCGAGGCCGCGACCTGGAGCGTGGTGTGGATCGCGCTCGCCCTCGCCTTCAATTACGGCTTCTATCACTACGCGAACTGGCGGCTGCCGCAGGTGTCCGCGCTGGCCGGGCTCGACCACGCCCAGCTCGCGCGCGACGTGTCGCTCGAGTTCCTCGCCGGCTACGTGGTCGAGAAGGCGCTCGCGATCGACAACATCTTCGTGTTCGTCGCGGTGTTCTCGTACTTCGCCGTGCCCACGCGCTACCAGCACCGCGTGCTGTTCTACGGCATCCTCGGCGCGCTGGTGTTCCGCGCGGTGTTCATCTCGCTCGGCTCGGTGCTGATGCGCTACGAGTGGGTCGTGATGATCTTCGGCGCGTTCCTGATCCTCACCGGCCTCAAGATCCTGTTCCTGCCCGAGAAGCCGATCGACCCGGAGCGCAATCCCGCGATCCGGCTGCTGAAGCGCGTGCTGCCCGTGTGGCCGAAGCACGAGGGCGACCGGTTCTGGATCCGCCACGAGGGCATCGTCTACGCCACGCCGCTGTTCGTGGCGCTCGCCTTCATCGAGCTGTCCGACATCATCTTCGCCATCGACTCGGTGCCGGCCATCTTCGCGCTCACCAACGAGCCGCTGGTGGTGTTCACCTCGAACATCTTCGCGATCCTCGGCCTGCGTGCGATGTACTTCCTGCTGGCGGGCATGGTGCAGGCGTTCGCCTACCTCAAGTACGGCCTCGGCGTGGTGCTGGTGTTCGTCGGCCTGAAGATGGTGTGGCTCAACGCCGCCTTCGGCGGCAAGTTCCCGATCTCGTGGTCGCTCTCGATCATCGGGGCGGTGCTGGCCGTGTCGATCCTGGTGTCGATCGCGGCGCGGCGTTTCGGCCGCACCGGCACGCCCGCGGGCTGAGCCGCCCGCCGTCAGGCGGCGGGGCCGGCCAGGTCCACGACTTCGACGTCGGCCGGATCGAGCGCGCGGCCGAGGAACGTGCTGCCGACGCGCGCGAAGCGCTCGGCCCCGTCCGTCGCCAGCAGCGCGACGTGCTGCACGCCGCCCGGCGGGGCCCGCAAGCCTTGATCCTGCAACGTGGCGGCAAGCGCGGCTGCCGTCGTCTCGGCCGAATCCACGATCGCCACCCGCGGCCCGACCACCGCCCGCAGCGCCGGTGCCAGCACCGGGAAATGCGTGCAGCCGAGCACCAGCGTGTCGGGCGCGTCGCCGGCGTTCGCGAACAGGTCGTCGAGGTAGCGGTGTGCGATCGCTTCGACCACCGGCCCCTCGGTCCAGCCCTCCTCGGCCAGTGCGACAAACAACGGGCAGGGGCGCGCCGTGACGGTCGCACCGGCGAGCCGGCGGGCGATCGCGCGCTGGTAGGCGCCGCCGCGCACGGTGCTCTCGGTGGCCAGCACCGCGATGCGCCCGTCGCGCGTCGCGCGGCAGGCCGCGGCCGCACCGGGCTCGAGCACACCGATCACCGGCAGCGGCGCGAACTCGTCGGCCAGCACATCGAGCGCGACCGCCGAGGCCGTGTTGCACGCGACCACGAGGCACTTCACGCCGCGCGCGACCAGCAGCCGCGCCGCCTGCAGCGCATAGCGCCGGATCGAGTCCGGACTCTTGGTGCCGTAGGGCAGGCGCGCCGTGTCGCCGAGATAGATGAAGCTCTCGGTCGGCAGCGTGCGCAGCAGCGCGCGCAGCACGGTGAGGCCGCCGACGCCCGAATCGAACACGCCGATGGGCGCACGCGCTGGCGAGTCAGATTGAGAATGCATGTCGTCGGTGGGCGGCCGCGGATCGCCGGCAGCATACCGCAAGCACAGGCGACATAACGCGCGGTGCTCCGAACCCCTTCACTCTGGATGCAGTCCGTGCATAATTGCGGGCGTACCCGCGGCGCCGGACAACGACTACAACAACGCCTTGGAACGCAGACTCACAACCCGCCACCGTGCCCGCACGTCCGTGTACGTGCTGCTGCCCGGGAATCGCCGGCGCCTGTGCCGCGCGCGCAACCTCAGCGCCACCGGCGTGTTCGTCGAGACCGGCGACATGGGCCTGCGCAAGGGCCAGACGGTCGAACTCGCCTTCGCGATCACCCTCGGCACCGTGACCAAGATCCATCGCCGCACCGCGGTCGTGGCGCACGTTTCGCGCGGCGGCACGGGGCTGATGATGGAGAACCACGCCGGCTGAGCCGGGAACCGCCAGATCGGCGGTAACTTCCGGCCCGATAAGGGCTTCTGCGGATTCGGGTGCGCCGGTCGCCTCGTAAGGTGACCCTGGAGCCGCGCCGCGCGCGCACGCAATTCACGAACCAGGTACGCCGCGCGACGCCCGTCGCCATGGCGAACCCGCAACAAGACATTCCGGTCGCTGACGCGATGAATCGCGTGCTCGACGTCGAGCGGGAAGCCGCCGATGCCATCCGCGACGCGCAGGCCGAGGCCGAGACCCTGCTGCGCGTCGCGCGCGAGACGCGGCGGCGCATCCTCGACCGGGCCCGCGACCGCGCCTCGCGCCTGCACGTGCGCGCACAGGCGCAACTCACCGAGACGCTGGCCCGCCTCGAAGCTGCGTCGGGTTCGCCCGGCGGATCCGGCGAATCCCCCGACACCATCGCGGCGCGCGCCATCGAGCAACTCGCGCGCCGCCTGATCGCCACCGATCATGAGTCACCCTGACTGCGCCTTCGGCTATGCGCAGGCCCGGGTGCAGGCCCGCCTCGGCGCGCGCGTCACCGCCGCGGACTGGCAGCGGTTGAACGGCACGCGCGAACTCGCCGCCCTGCTGCAACTGGCCGCCGCCACGCCGCTCGCGCCCTGGACCCGCGATCTCGCTCCGCACCTGCCCGTGCACGCTCGAGGCACGCCTGCGCCAGCAGGCGCGCGAGCGTCGACGAAGCCGCCGCGTGGCAACCGGCCGCCCTGGCGCGCGTCCATCGCGTGGCTGCGCTGGCTGCCCGACCTGCCCGCACTCGAGAAGCTGGCGCGCGGCGGCGTCCCGCCCGAGTGGATGCGTGCCGACGGCGTGCTCGGGCCGCTGGTCGCCGCGGAACCGCGCCAGCGTGCGGCGCGCGTGCGGCAACTCGAGTTCGCACCGTTGGCCGCAGGGTTCTCCACGCCGCCCGGCGTGGGCGATGCCTGGCTCGCGCACTGGCGTCAGCTGTGGCCTGCGGACCGTCGCGCGGCGGCCGGGCTCGAAGACGTGGTGCGACAGGTGCGTGCGGCCCGCCTCGAACTCGACCGCTCGGCGGCCGGCACACGCTCCCAGGCGCCAATCGCGCGTCTGGAAAAGCGCGTCGTGTCGCGCCTGCGCCGTCACCCGCTGTCGCCCGTGACCACGGTCGCCTGGCTCGCGCTCGTCGCCCTCGACCTGCTGCAGTTGCGCGGCAGCGTGGCGGTGCGCGCGCTGCAGGCCGCACCGGGAGTCGCCGCATGAGCCTGCAGCCGCGCGTGGCGCAGTGGTTCGAGGTGCTGACCTCGCGCGAGGAACTCGGCGCCGCACTCGATTGCCTCGCCCGCACCGGACGCGTGCAGCTGCAGGCCTACAGCCGCTCCGAGTCGCGCCTCGCGCTGCCCGACCTGCGCCACGTGCTCGATGCCTACGAGGCGCTCGCGCGCCGGTACGCGCACTGGTGGCCGGCGGCGCGACTGCATGCGCCGGACCCGGCACGCCACCTGACCGAGGCGCCGCAACTCGCGCTCGACCGGCTGCGTGCCTGGGCACAGGACGCCGAGCCGGTGGTCGCCGAACTCGAGGCGATCGGCCAGGACCGCGACGCGGCGGCGCTGCTCGGGCGCCTGCAGGTCGCCGGTGGCGGCGTGCTGCCGCGGCTCGACCGCATCGCCGCTGCGGGTCCCGTGCTCGCGAGCCGCGTGTACGTGATGCCGGCCGGCGGCCAGGCGCTGTCGTTGCCGCCGGGCGTGATCACCCAGCGGCTCGCGGCCAACGACGAGCTGTTCCTGATCGCGGTCGGCCCGAGCGACGACATGGGCGAACTCGACCAGGCCCTGGCGGCCCGCAAGGCGCGGCTGATCGCGCTGCCGGGCGACCTGCCGCAGGAGTCGGCGGCGCTCGGCGGGCAGCTCGCCGGGCGGCGACGCCAGCTCGACGGGCGCGAGCAGTCGGCGCGCACGGCCCTCGCGCAACTCGCCGACAAGCACGGCGTCGCCGATGCGCTCGGCGAGATCTCGCTCGCGGCGTGGGTCGTCGCGCACGTGCCAGAGCTGCCGGTGACCGAGCACTTCGCCTGGATCACGGGCTGGTGCGCCGACGGCGACGACGCCAACCTGCGCAGCGCGCTCGACGCCCGCGGCCTGCATTACCTGCTGCGCTTCGCGCCGGCGCCCGAGGGCGAGATCCCGCCGTCCGTGCTGCGCAACCCACGCTGGGCGCGACCGTTCGAGGTGTTCACGCGCCTGATGGGCGTGCCGGCGCGCGGCGAGGCCGACCCGAGCATGGTCGTCGCCGTGCTCGCGCCGCTGATGTTCGGCTACATGTTCGGCGACGTCGTGCAGGGCGGCATCGTCGCGCTCGGCGGGTGGCTGCTCGCCCGGCGCCTGCCGATGCTGCGCATCCTCGTCCCCGGTGGTCTCGTCGCAGTGTGCTTCGGCTTCGCATTCGGCAGCGTGTTCGCGCGCGAGGACCTGATCGCGCCGCTGTGGGTACGCCCGCTCGAGTCGCCGCTGGTCGTGCTCGGCACGGCGCTGGCGTTCGGCGCGATCGTCATCACGCTCGGCCAGTGCCTCGACGCCCTGCAGCACGCCTGGCGCGGCGAATTCCGGCGCTGGCTCGCCTCGCCCGCGGGCGTGCTGCTCGCCTACCTCGGCGTGATCGGCGCGCTGCTCGATGGCCGTGCGCTGTGGCTGCTGCCCGTCGGCGCCGCGTGGGCCCTCGGCGGTGCCGCGCTGATCGCGCGCGGCGACCGCGCCCTCGCCTTCGGCCAGGCCGCGGGCGACACGCTCGAGCACGTGCTGCAGCTCGCGGTGAACACCATCTCGTTCGTGCGCGTCGGCGCATTCGCGCTCGCGCACGCGGGCCTGTCCACCGCCGTGGTCGGCATGGCCGAGGCGGCCGGGCCCGGCTACTGGCCCGTGCTGATCGTCGGCAACGTGGCGATCATCGCGCTCGAGGGCCTCGTGGTCGGCATCCAGACCACGCGCCTCATCCTCTTCGAGTTCTTCATCCGCTTCCTCACCGCGCGCGGCCGGCCGTTCGAACCGCTGCCGCCACACGCGGGCCCGTCTTCCACTCCGCCGGGACCCCCGACATGAAACCCGCCCAACGCTGGATGATCACGCTGTTCCTGTTCGCGGCCGCCACCGTGACGACTGCCACCGTCGCGCTCGTGCTCGCCGCACCGGCGCTCGCCGCGCCGGAGGCCGCCGCTCTCGCTCCGCTCGACCCGGGCGTGCTGCGCTGGGGCTTCGCCTCGGCCGCCGTGTCGGCCGGCCTCGCCGCACTCGGCGCGGGCTACGCGGTCGCCCAGGTCGGCACCGCCGCCCTCGGCGCGCTGGCGGAGAAACCGGAACTGTTCGGTCGCGTGCTGGTGCTCGTCGGCCTCGCCGAGGGCATCGCCATCTACGGCCTGATCGTCTCGATCCTGATCCTCAACCGGCTCGGCTGAGATGGCCCTGGTCGTCTATCTCGGCGACGAGGCGAGTGCCGCGGCGTACCGGCTCGCCGGCGTGCGCGCGATCGTGCCGCCCGCGGACGACGACGCGGGCGCGCTGCAGCGGGCAGTGGCGGATGGCGCCGAACTCATCCTGCTCTCTGCGCGGGTGGCCGCGCGCCTGGGCGAGCCCGTCCTCGACGCGGCGCTCTGCGGCGAACGACCGCTCGTGACGATCGCAGCCGATGCCTTCGGCCGCGACGGCGCACCCGACCTCGCGCACGAAGTGCGCGGTGCCCTGGGGATCGAGGCATGAACGACACCGTCACCCTGCTGCAGGCCCAGACCGAGAACCTGTTGCGCCGCGTCGCGCGCGAACGCGAGTCGCGTCTCCTCGCCATCCGCTCGGCGGCCGAGGAGCAGGCCCATGCCATCGTCGTGCGCGCGCGCCAGGAAGCACGGGCGCGGCTGCAGCAGGCCGTGGCGGAGGAACGCCGGCAGTTCGAGCGGGCCGTGGGTAACAAGCGTGCCGCGCTCGACACGGTCGCGCGACGCGCCGAGCAGGCGGCGTTCCGGGCGCTGCTCGAGCAGGCGTGGCAGCGATTGCCCGACGCCGTCGCCGGACTGTGGGACGAAGACACGACCCGCGAGGAATGGATCGCGGCCGCCTGTGCCTGCGCAGTACGCAGCCTGCACGCGGGTGCCTCTTGCCGCGTCGAAGTCGCGCCGCGGGATGCCGATGCGCACGGCGAGGCGGCGGTCGCGCAACTCCGGGCCGCCGGATTGGATTGCGCTGGGTATCGCGCCGTCGAGGGGCTCGGCGTGGGCCTGCGCATCCGCGCCGACGTGGCCGTGGTCGACGCGACGGTGGGCGGCCTGCTGGCCTCGCGCGAGCGCGTCGAGGCGGAACTGCTCGCCGAGTTCGACCATCTCGCGGCGGCCGCGCGACCGGGGAGCGACGCATGAGCACCGCACGCATCACCTGGATCGGCGGTCCGGTGCTGCGCGCCCGCACCGACGGCGACTTCCGTGTCTACGAGGCCGTGGCCGTCGGCCCTCGTCGCCTGCTCGGCGAGATCATCCAGCTGCGCGGCCAGGAGATCGTCGCGCAGGTGTACGAGGACACGACCGGCCTCGAGCCGGGCGACGAAGTCGTCGGCACGGGCCTGTCGCTGTCCGTGCCGCTCGGGCCGGGCCTGCTCGGCGGCATCTTCGACGGACTGCTGCGTCCGCTCACCGGCACGGACGACTTCCGCATCCACGCGGGCCTCGCGGCACGGAGCCCGGCGGTCTTCAAAGTGACTCCCGCCGCCGTGGCGGGCGCCCGCGTGGATGCCGGAAGCACGCTCGCGGAGGTGACCGCGCCCCTGCCGCAACGCGTGCTGGTGCCGCCCGACGTGAGCGGACGCGTGCAATGGGTGGCCGCGCCGGGCGACTACCAGGACGACGCCGTGATTGCCGTCGTGATCGGCGACGACGGCCGGCGGCACGAGCTGTCGCTGCACCACGCCTGGCCCGTGCGGCGCGCACGGCCGGTGCGTGAGCGCCTCGGCGCCAACGCCCCGATGATCACCGGCCAGCGCATCATCGACACGCTGTTCCCGGTGCCGCGTGGCGGGCGCGCCGCGCTGCCGGGCGGCTTCGGCACCGGCAAGACCGTGCTGCAGGAAGCCCTCGCCAAGTGGTGCGACGCGGACGTCATCGTCTACGTCGGCTGCGGCGAGCGCGGCAACGAGATGGCCGAGGTGCTCGACGAGTTCCCGAAGCTCGAGGACCCGCGCACCGGCCGGCCGCTCGCCGAGCGCACGGTGATCATCGCCAACACTTCGAACATGCCGGTGGCGGCGCGCGAAGCCAGCATCTACACCGCCATCACGGTCGCGGAATACTTCCGCGACCAGGGCCTCAACGTCGCGTTGATGGCCGATTCGACCAGTCGCTGGGCGGAGGCGCTGCGCGAAGTCTCGGGCCGGCTGGGCGAGTTGCCCGGCGAGGCCGGCTACCCCGCGTACCTGAGCTCGCGGCTCGCCGAGTTCTACGAGCGCGCGGCCCGCGTCACCACGCTCGATGGCCGCGAGGGGTCCGTGACCATCATCGGCGCGATCAGCCCGCCCTCCGGCGACTTCTCGGAGCCGGTGACGCTGCACACCAAGCGCTACGTGAAATGCTTCTGGGCGCTCGACCGGCAGCGGGCGCAGGCGCGCTTCTATCCGGCGATCCACCCGCTGCAGTCGTACGGCGCCGACGCGGACGAACTCGCCGGGTGGTGGAAGCGCAGCGGCAATCCCGACTGGATCGCGCAGCGGCAGCGCGTGCTCGCGCTGCTCGAGACGCAGGCCCACCTCGAGCGCATGGCCCGCATCGTCGGCCGCGACGCGCTGCCCGCGGGCCAGCAGGTGAAGTTGCTGTGCGCCGACCTCTTCAATGAGGGATTCCTGCGCCAGTCGTCGTTCTCGAAGGTCGACCGCTACTGCTCGCCGGCGCGGCAGGTGGCGATGCTGGTCGTGCTGCTGCACTTCATGGACCGGGCCGAAGCGGCGGTCGAAGCCGGCATCGCGCCCGCGCGACTCGCCGCCCTGCCGTGCCTGCGCCAGCTGCAGCGGCTCGGCGAGGAATTCGCCGAGGCCGACCTGCGCAAGCTCAAGCTGCTGCCGCGCCAGATCGACTTCGAATACGACTCGCTGCAACCGGAGGGCGCGCATGTGGGCTGACCTCCTGCTCGAAGGGGCCGTCACGCGGATCGAGGGACCGCTGCTGTTCGCGAGGCGCGCGGCGCGCGTCGGCCTCAATGCCGCGGTCGAGGTCCTCGGCCAGGACGGTGGCGCGCGCCTCGGCCGCGTCGCCGCGCTCGACGACGACTCGATGGTGATCGAGGTGCTGCAGTCGACGGCCGGTCTCGGGCTCGCGGGCACGCGCGTCCGCCTGCGGCCCGAGCCGCTGCTCTTCGGCGTGGGACCGAACCTGCTCGGTCGCGTGTTCGACAGCGTCGGCCGCCCGATCGACGGCGGCCCGCCGGTGTCCGCGCGGGCACGCATGCGCATCGAGGGACTCGCGATCAATCCGGCCTGGCGTGCCCTGCCGCGCGATTTCATCGAGACCGGCGTGTCGACCATCGACGTGATGAACTCGCTCGTGCGCGGCCAGAAGCTGCCGATCTTCTCCGCGGGCGGCCTGCCGCACGACCGCCTCGCCGCGGAGATCGCACAGCGCGCGCGCTTGCGCGGCGACCAGTCGCAGACCTTCGCGGTGGTGTTCGCCGGCATCGGCGTGCCGCACGAGACGGCGGAGCAGTTCCGCCGCGCCATGGAAGCGAGCGGCGCGCTCGGCCACACCGCGCTGTTCCTGAACCTCGCCGACGAGCCGGGCATGCAGCGGTTGCTCACGCCGCGCTATGCGCTGACAGCGGCCGAATACCTCGCCTTCGTCGAGGGCCGGCACGTGCTCGTCATCCTCACCGACATGACCAACTACTGCGAGGCTCTGCGCGAGGTGTCGGCGAGCCACGGCGAGATCCCCGGCCGCAAGGGCTACCCCGGCTACATGTACTCGGACCTCGCGTCGCTCTACGAGCGCGCGGGCTGCATCCGCGGCCGGCCCGGGACGCTGACGCAACTGCCGATCCTGACCATGCCCGGCGACGACATCGGCCACCCGATCCCCGACCTCACCGGCTACATCACCGAGGGCCAGATCGTGCTCGACCGCGAACTCGACCGGCGCGGCCTGTATCCGCCGGTGCGCGTGCTGCCAAGCCTGTCGCGGCTGATGGATGCCGGCACGGGCGAGGGCTTCACCGACCCGGACCACCCGGCACTGGCCCACCAGCTGTTCGCAGCCTACGCGCGCGCGATCCGCATGCGCTTGCTGGCGAGCGTGATGGGTGAGCAGGGACTACCCGAGGCAGACCGGCGCTTCCTCGCGTTCGGCCAGCGCTTCGAGCAGGAGTTCGTGCACCAGGTGGCGGCCCGCACGCTGGAGGAGAGCATGTCGGCCGGCTGGTCCGCGCTGCGCGGCCTGCCGGCGACCGAGCTCACGCGGCTCTCGAACGCGCAGATCCACCGCCACCTCGAGGAGCCCGCGCATGCCTGAGGCGGGCAGCCCGGTCGTCGCGACCCGCGTCGCGCTGCTCGAGTTGCGCGACGAGCGCCGGCTCGTGCAGGAAGGCTACGAACTGCTCGACGAGAAGCGCGTGATGCTGGCAACCGAGATCCTGCGCCAGCTGCGCGCCCACGCCTCCCGGACCGAACGCCTGCACGCCGACGAGGCCGCGGCGCGCGCGGCGTTCGAGGCCGCGCTCGGGGTGCACGGCTTCGACGACCTGACCACGGCGCCGCACGCGCCCCTCGACGAGGCCCTGCTGCGCCGCCAGCAGCGCAGCTTCCTCGGCCTCGAGCTGGTCGAAGCGCAACTCGACGACGCCGGCGCTCCCGCGGCGCCCTCCCCGCCCTGGCCGTCCCCCGAACTGCGCGACTGCGCCGCCGCGTTCCGCCGGCTGGTGGCCGACCACGCCGTCCTGGCCGCCCTGGCCGGCAACCTGCGCCGCCTGGTGCGCGAGTACGTGCGGACCGAGAGGCGCGCCCGGGCGCTCGAGAACGTGCTGTTGCCGGAGATCGACGCGTCGCTGCACTTCGTCGAGGAACAGCTCGACGCGGTCGACCAGGAGGAAGCCGTGCGGGTGCGCAACGCCGCCCGGCCGGGCACCGCGGGCTCCGCGTAAAGCGCGGACTTGACCGCCGGCCCCGGGGGTCGCTAGCTTCCGAGCCAGCCTTGGGAGGACCCGGATGATCAAGCAAGCGACTTCACCGCTCGAACCGCGGTTCGAGGACCTGGCGGGCGATGCCCCTGGGCGCAAGGCGCGCCGCCTGTTCCTCGCCACCCGGCCCAAGTTCCTGACCGCGTCCGTCCTGCCGGTGATCGTCGGCACGGCGTGGGGCGCCACGCTCGCGGGCCGGTTCGACGCGCTCGCCGCGGTGCTGGCCCTGCTCGCGACCGCGCTGGTGCACGCGGCCAGCAACGTCATCAACGACGTCGGCGACGACGTGACCGGCACCGACCGGACCAACATCGAGCGCATCTACCCGTACACGGGCGGCTCGCGCTTCATCCAGAACCAGATCATGACCGCGGGCGAGATGCACCGCTGGGGCTGGACCCTGATCGCGATCGCGAGCGTGCTCGGGCTGGTGCTCGCGCTGCTGAAGGGGCCGACGGTCATCGCGCTCGGCCTCGCCGGGATCGCGATCGCCTGGGCCTATTCCGCGCCGTCGCTGCAGCTGAGCGGCAAGGGCGTCGGCGAGTTCTTCCTGATGATCGCGTTCGGCCTGCTGCCGGCCGGCGGCGCGGCGTGGCTGCAGAGCGGCGTGTTCGACGTCGTCACCGTGCTGATGGCGCTGCCGCTCGGCATCTGGGTGATGCTGATCCTGTGGATCAACGAGGTGCCCGACCGCCGCGCGGACGCGGCCAGCGGCAAGCGCACCCTGGTCGTGCGCCTCGGCCTCGACGGCGCGCGCCACGGCTATCGCCTGCTGCACGTGCTCGCCTACGCGGCGATCGTCGTGCTGGTCCTGCGCGGCACGCTGCCGTGGTGGGTGGCGGTCGGCGGCCTGGCCGTGATGGCGGGCGGGTTCAAGGCGGCAGCCGGCATCGGCGAGAACGTCGATCGCGCGGTGCTCACCAAGAGCATCGAGATGACGATCGGCCTGCAGACGATCGGCTCGATCCTGCTGTTCGTCGGCGCGCTGTTCGCGCGCTGACGGACGGATGACCGGGACCGCCCCGCTCCAACTCGTCTTCGGCGCCAGCGGCTACGTCGGCACGAACCTCGTGCCGAAGCTGCTGGCCTCCGGCCGGCGAGTGCGCGCCTCGGCGCGCAATCCAGAGGTCCTCGAGGGCCGCGGCTGGCAGGGCGCCGAACTCGTCGCCGCCGACGCGCTCGATCCCGCGACGCTCGCTCGCGCGCTCGAGGGCGTGCACACCGCGTATTACCTCGTGCACTCGATGGCGTCCGGCCGCGGCTTCGCCGCGCTCGACCGGCAGGCGGCGGAGAACTTCGGTCGCGCGGCCGCCGCTGCGGGCGTGCAGCGCATCGTCTACCTCGGCGGCCTGATCCCCCATCGCGCGAAGTCGGAGCACCTGCGCTCGCGCGAGGAGACCGGCGACGTGCTCCGCCGCAGCGGCGTGCCGGTCACGGAGCTGCGCGCAGGAATGATCATCGGGCCCGGGTCCGCCGCCTACGAGGTCATCCGCGACCTCGTGAACCACCTGCCGCTGATGGTGACGCCGAAGTGGGTGCAGTCGCGCTCCACCCCGGTGGCGCTCACGGACCTGCTCGACGATCTCATTGCCGTGGCCGAGTTGCCCGCCGCGGCGGGCCGGACGTTCGACACCGGCGGACCGGAAGTCGTGACCTACGAGCAGATCATGCGCTGCTACGGACGGCTTTCCGGCCGCGCGACCCGCATCCTCGCCGTGCCCGTGCTGACGCCGCGCCTCTCCGCTTACTGGCTGCAGCTCATCACCTCGGTGCCGACCGGCATCGCCCGGGCGCTCGTGGAGGGCCTGGAGCACGACTTCATCGCCGACGACCGGGAGTTGCGGGCCCTCGTGCCGCGGCGCCTGCTGGGCCTCGAGGCGGCCATCCAGGCCGCGATCGAGGCGGACCGCGGCCACACGGTGGTGGCGCGCTGGGTCGAAGGCGCGATCGCGTGCCGGAACTTCCAGCCCGAGTACGCCTGGTACGCCAAGCGGGCCGGCGCGGTCGCCGCCGGCGAAGCCCCGCCCGAGGCGGTGTTCGACGTGGTGTGCGCCATCGGCGGCGAGCAGGGCTGGTACTTCGCCGACCTGCTGTGGAACATCCGCCGCGGCATCGACTGGCTGCTCGGCGGCCCGAGCATCCGGCGCACGCGCCGCCATCCGACCGAACTGCGCGTCGGCGACGTGCTCGACTCGTGGCGGGTGATCGCGCTCGAGCCGGGACGCCGCCTGACGCTGCGCATGGAGATGAAGGCGCCCGGCGCGGGCATGCTGGAATTCACGGTGAAGCCGGGCCCGGGCGGCCAAGGCTCGACGGTGGATTCGACGGCGTACTGGCACCCGGCGGGCGCGGCGGGCCTGCTCTACTGGTACGCGCTCGTGCCGGCGCACCTGTTCCTGTTCAAGGGCATGACGCGCGCCATCCAGCGGCGCGCGTCAGCCCTCGCGTCGGGTCACTCGTCGCCGCCGCGCGGCTTGAAGTAGTAGCGGACCGACGCGGTCACGTAGTCGACGTTGTAGTTGTACGGGTCGTAGCCGAGCGCGAGCACCGTCGGCAGCGTCGAGGGCTCGATGCCCTGGATCGCCCAGTCGCTGGTCTTGAGCTTCTCGTGCCACCACGAGAACACCAGGTCGGTGCGCTTGGTCAGCGTCCACGTGGCATCGGCCCGCAGCGTGTCGAGCTTGCTCGTCACCGCCGGGAACGCGCCCGCCGACACGCCGTCGATGGCCGTGTTCGAATCACCCTTGCCGTAGCTGTAGTCGAGGCTGAGGTTCAGCTTGTCGGCGACGCGAGCGTGCACGCCGGCGCCCCAGGTCTCGTAGTCGTCGCTCATGCGACCGCGCCAGTCGGCACTCGAGAACGTGGAACTGCCGCGGGTCTTCGACGCGATCTTTTCCTTGCCGCCCGACGCGTACGCCGAGACCTTGTCGTTGATGGCCCAGGTGAGGTCGAGGCCGTAGCGACGGTCGAGGCCGGAGACGAGGCCGAGGTCGGACTGCAGGTAGCTGTCGTCAGCGTAGAACGCGTTGGCACTCAGCGTGAGCGGCAGCGGGCCGAGCGCGAGGTTGGCCAGCAGTTCGCCGTAAGAGCGGTAGCGGTACGCGAGCGAGTACTTGCGCATCAGCGGGTTCTGGCCGAGCGCCACGCCGATCGACGCGTCGTACTTGTCCGGGTCGCGTTCCTCGACGCCGCCCTTGGCGACGATGCCGAGGTAGCCGTTCGGCCGGTACTGGATCCTGCCGTAGCCGTCCTGCGTCGTCTCGCTCGAGACTTCCTGTTTCGTCCCCTTGCGGTCGAGCGTCTTGTACTCGCCGCCGAGTCCGACGGAGAGCACGCGGAACACGTCGAAGTCCGCGCTGCCCGTGAGGCGCAGGCGGTCGTAGCCGTAGACCGGGTTGAGGCGGTCGTCCGCCACCGGGAACAGGTCGGTGTGCACGATCGACGTGTAGAGCCGCTGGTTCGTGTCGTTCTTGCGCTCGTCCCACGCCAGCGCACCGCGCAGGCGCAGGCGGTCGAGCGGACGCGAGCTGACCGTCAGGTCGGCCCGGTTGACCTTGACCTTGCCGTCGAGGTTCGAGGCCGGCAGCGCGTCGAGCGCGAGATTCGGGTTGATCGTGTAGGGAAGGTACTTCGCGTCCTGCGTCCCCTCGCCCGTCGCCGCCGAGATGCCGATCACCGTGTTCCCCGGCAGGCCGTGGATGCCGGCCGAGAACGCGAGTTCCTGGTACTCGTTGTCGGGCTCGAGCGCCATCTGCCCGACGTCGCCGCCCGGCACGAAGGCATTGTAGGGATTCTCGAAGCGCAGCTTCGATGCGTCGTTGCTGTAGATCGACGCGTAGTAGCCCACCTGCGCGAACCAGCGCGAGGCCTCGTAGCGGGCGGAGGCATTCAGCCGGTCGGTCGAGTCGCTGACCGGACGCAGCATCTGCACCGCGACGCTGCCGAACGAGCCGAGCACCGGGCGCGTGCCGTCGCGCTCGTCGTGCTTGTAGTCGACGTTGAACGCGAAGTTCTTGCCCGTCCAGAAATCGGCCGACGCGCCGTAGCGATCACGGTCGAAGCCGACGTCCACGCGATGCAGCGAGTCCGCGAGATCGGGCAGGAGCTGCGTATTGCCGCCGGTCGTCCAGCCGCCCGGCAACGTGAGGTTCGACCCGCCGTTGCCCGAGTAGATCGTCTGCGCCGTGTCGGTGATGCGGCGCGGGACGCGGTCGTAGAACAGGCCGAAATCGTAGGCCCCCTGCTTGCCACCGGCGATGCTCGCCGAGCGCGAGTCGAGGCCGAGGTTGCGCAGGTCGTAGGACAGCGTGTAGCCGGATTCCTTGACGGCCTTGCCCTCGGCGCCGGCGACCACGTAGCCGCCCTTCTGGTCGAGGCCGGTGCCGTCGCCGAACGCGGCGGAGTCGTCGCTCAGGTAGCCCGCACCGAGTTCGGCCGAGCCGTCATAGCCCGAGGGGAACGGACACTTCTTGCAGGTCCAGGTGCTGGTGTCCGGGGCGGCGGGGGCCGCCGCTTCCTGGGCCTGCACCGCGCCCGCGAACAGGATCGAGGCGATCGCGAGCGAGAGGGTCGTGCTGCGGTTGGTCATGGCGTTCACCGGGTCAGCGTCGAGCCCGAGGGATGGTTCGAACCATGCACCTGCGAGTGACAGTTCATGCAGTTGCCGACCGCCAGCGTCGTGACGGGCGGGCCACCGCCGCCGGGCAGGTTGGACGGCCCGTACGGATAGCTCGGGTGGTTCTGCTGCGAGTGACAGGACTGGCAGAGGATCGGGCCGCGCATCTTCACCATGCCCGGGTTGGCCGCGCCGTGCGGCGCATGGCAGTTGTCGCAGTTCTCGGCGACGGGCGCATGCTCCCACAGGAACGGGCCGCGCTTCTCGGCGTGGCACTCGTAGCACGTATCGTTGACGGTGTTGCGCACGAGCTGCTTCTCGGCGGTGGTGCCGTGCGGCGTGTGGCAGTCGCTGCAGGCCACCTTGCCCACCGACACCGGGTGCGAATACGGCCTGGTGAACTGGCTGCGCTCGCTGACGTGGCAGGTGTAGCACACCTCGGGCTGCGTGCTGCGCGCGAGCACCGCGTCGCGGGTCGTGTGCAGCGAGTGGCAAGCCGCGCAGGGCACGTCGTTCGCCTCGTGCGCGCCCGCGTGCCAGGCCGAGCCGACCGACTTCTCGTGGCAGCCGAGGCACATCGCGTTCTGCGCCACCACCGGCGTCTCGGAGTCGCGGCCGAAGCGGATCATCGGCGAGCGCTTCTCGCCCTTCTTGACCTTCTTCGTGTGGTTGCCGCCGGGCCCGTGGCACGCCTCGCACTGCAGGCTGCCCTTGCCGAACGGGCTGCGCGCGTCGGCCGGGTTGCCGTGGCGCGTGTGGAACAGCCCGTTGATCTTCTCCTCGTCGTGGCAGCTGAGGCACGTGTCCGCGCCCTTGGCCGAGTACGACGCGCCGGCGTTCGGGGCGCTCGCGGGGACGTCCGCCCACGCTCCGAGGGGCAGCAGGAAGGCTGCCGCTAGAGCGAGGCGTTGCAGCACGTGGTTCGGATGCATCATGGCTGTCGTCCGTTGCTGTGTGTTGCCGGCATCAGTTGTACTGGAACTCGCCGACCTTGTGCTCGACCTTCACGTCGGCCGCGCGGCCGGCACCGTGGCAGGTCGCGCAGGTCTCGGCCTGCGACTCGTTGCTGGTGCCGTCGGCGTTCTTGGTCGCGGTGAACGTGCCGCCGTTCTGCTGCATGTGCAGCTGGGCCTGCGCGCCGACGTGACAGCCCGAGCACACCGCGACGTTCGGCGACCAGGCGACGTCGTCACTCGGCGTCGAGGCGCTCGCGCCGCGCGCGATCGAGGTGGCGAACACCTTCGACGGATCCACCGGGTAGTACGTGTCGGGCTTGTGGCAGCCCTCGCAGTTGTTGAGCTTGCCCGGGTACACCACGTCCGCGAACGACAGGCCGCCGAAGTTGTAGGTGCCCGAGTGGATCGCGTGGATCATGAGCTTGAAGTCGAAGGGCCGGCCGACGTCCGCGGTGGCGCCGCTCGCGTTCTCCGGGTTGTGGCAGGTCGCGCACAACTCGGTGTTGTCGTTGCGGTTGTCGCCGTGGAACGACAGCTTCTGGTGGCAGTCGTCGCACTTGTCGATGTCGACGATCGCGCGGCGCGCGACCGCGGTCGCGTCCGTGATCGGGAACACCACGCCCTTCGAGGAGGTCACGCCGGCCTCGGCGAATTCGGTCGCGGAACTCGCGTCGATGTCGACGATGGTGCGGCCCTCGAGGAAGGTCTCACCCGAGCCACCGATGAGCCCGCTCGGGATCGGCTTGCCGCCCGCCTTGGTGTAGGTGCCGTCGGCGTTGAGCGTCGCGGCGCCACCGGCCTGCGGCGGAGCACCGGTCGGGGCCGCCGCGGTCGCCAGGAAGTCGATCTGGATCGGCTGTCCCGGCGTGCTGCCGCTGCCCGGGCTGGTGAAGTTCTGCGTCGTGTACGCGACACGAGCGCGCAGCCGAGCCGTGGTCGGCGAGCACGTGGTCGCCGGCGGCACCGGCGTGCACGGGATCACGTTGGTGAACGCCGGGTCGTCGAGGCGATAGGTCGTGCCCGTCACCGGGTTGCTGACCTTGATCGTCACCAGCGGGAATTCACCCGGATTGACCTTGCAGCCGGCCGTGCCGACGGTGCACGAGGTCGCGCCCGGCGAGCCGTCCGCCTTGATGCCCTGGATGCGCACGACCTCGAACTTGTAGTTCTTGGCCGCCTCGTTCTCCGGGATCAGGTGCGCGACCTGCGGGCGCAGGTTGCCGGACTCGATGGTCGAGTTCGGGCCGTGGCAGGTCTCGCACTGCTCGTCGGTCGCGGCGACGCCGCCGTGGTTCTGGCCGGTCGACCAGTTGACGTCGTCGTGGCAGGCGCTGCACACGGCCGTGTTGACGGTCTTGCGCCAGTTGCTCGCCTGCGGCGTGTCCTCGTCGCTCTCCTCGTGGCAGGTCTGGCAGTTGCGCTTGTCCTGCGGATAGACGACGTCGCTGAAATTCGTGAACGCGTTGTTGAAGCCGAAGATGCCGTAGAAGCCGCCGGCCTCGACGCTCGGCAGCGTCTCGCCCGAGTGGATCTTGTGGATCATCACCTTCAGGTCGATGGAGTTGCCGGACTGCGCGTCGAACGAGTACGACTCGTGGCACATCGCGCAGTACTTCAGGTCGAAACGCGCCTCGCCGTGCGCCGACAGGTTGTCGTGGCACCGGTTGCAGGTGTCGTTGTCGACGATCTCGCGGCCCGACTCGACCTGGAAGCCCGTGGACGGAACCCAGGTGTAGGTCGCGTTGTTGGCCGGGATGTTGGTCGCCGAGATGTTCGGCGAGGTGCGGATCTCGAGGCCGACCCGGTGCACGAGGTTCGGGTCGTAGGGGATGTCGTCGATGCCCTTGAGGCTCTGCTTGAACTTGTAGCTGTAGACGCCGTTGTCATTGCTGCCGTACGTCCAGGTGCCGGCCGTCGCCGTCTCCGCGGTCGCCTGGTTCACCGGTTTCGTGCCGGTGACGAACTCGGCGGGCGTCGGCGCGGGCGTGCCGGGGAAGGCCTCGGTCTTGCGCGTGATCGCGTGCCAGGTGCTCGACTTGCCGAGCAGGCCCGGCTCGAGACGGGCGAGCACGAAGCGGATGTTGCCGGCGGGCAGGCCGCTGAGCGGCGTGCCCTTGTCATTCGTGAGGCGCACCTCGACGACCGGGCGGCCGTCGTCCGGCACGGTCACGTTGGTGATCGACGCGACGATGATCTTCGCGCTGCCGACCGGGTTCGTGCCGGTGGGCGGTTCCCCCGGAGGTCCCGGCGGGCCGTTGGGGCCTGATCCGCCGTCCTTGCCGGTGCCGCCGGTGCAGGCGGCCAGTCCCAGCGCGAAGCACGCCGCGACGAGCAGCCAAGGCCGCGTGCTACGAACCAGCCCGTGGGCTTTGAGCGATGTCATGACTCGGTCTCCGATCGAACCGTGCGTCGAAGGATGGATGGTGCCAGACCCGGCCGCCGGGAGTCGCCGTCCCGCCCCGGTTGCCCGGGACGGGAGGCGGCGTGCCTCGGACGGCGGCGCGGCTGCATCACTCCGCGTGCGCCGCCGCGGTGTCGGCGATGCGTCCCGAACCGTGGCAGACGGAGCAGGACTCCTGCGTGGTCGACGCGTTGAGCGTCTTGCCGCCCGTGACCGCGAACGAGCCGCCGTTCTGGGTCATGTGCGACTGGGCGTCGCCGCTGTCGTGGCAGGTCCCGCAGGTCCCGGCCGACGCGGAATCCCAGGTGTCGTCCGTGTACAGCGTCTGGTCGGCGCCCGGGCCGGTGCTGATGCGGATCGCACCGGAACGCGCGGTGTAGAACGTGCCGGCGTTGTGGCAGGCCTCGCAGTTCTTGAGGCTCTGCGGGTAGGTGATCGCGCCCACCGCCGGCACCTTGCCGAGGTGGATGTTGTGCACGAACGCACCCATCGCGATCGGGCCGGCGATGTTGGCGCTGTCGCTGTAGCCCGCGCTCGCGTTGTGGCACACGGTGCAGCCCTGCGGGTCGCCGCTGCGGTTGCCGCCGTGCAGCGAGAGCTGCGCGTGGCAGTTCTCGCACTTGGCCTGCGACACCAGCCGCTCGCGCGCCGTGCCGAAGTAGCCGACGGCCATGTTCGCGCGCGCCTGCACCGTCGTGGCGCCGACCGTGACGACCGGGTGGCCGTCGAGCATCGCCATCGCCGTGGTCGGGCTGACCGTCAGGACCACCGGCGTGCCGCTGATCTTCAGGTCGGTCGTGTACACGCCGTCGCCGCCGAGCACCGCGTTCGCCTTGAGGTCGGCGATGCGCATGCGATACGGCGTGCCGCGATTGCCCGCCGGCGTCTTGCCGGTGGCCGCGTCGGCGTTGGTGATGTCGCCGTTGCCGAAGCCGAAGTACAGGTTGAGGCTGGCGCTCGAGCCCTGGAACGCCGGGTCGGTCGAGATGACGTACGGCGTGCCGTCCGGCTTCGTGACCTTGAACTTGATGACCGGCGTCTTGCCGACGCCGACGTTGGTCACCGACACGATCGTGTACTTGAACTGCGCGCCGAGCTCCTTCGCGAGGCGCGGGCCGGAATCGTGGTTGTCCAGCGTCGCACCCGCCACGCCCGAGGCCGTGTGACAGTCGAGGCACTCACCGTCGTTCGCCGTGAACGCGAAGGTCGAGTGCTTGTACGTGTTGGTGTAGAGGCCCGTGGCGTAGTCGTAGGTCTTGACCAGGCCCGCATCGTGGCAGCCGGCGCACTGCGACGAGGCCACCTGGGTCTTCCACGCATCGCCATCCGGCGACGCCGCGGAATTGGTGTGGCAGCTCTCGCAGAAGAGTCGCGACTGCGGGTAGGTCACCTCGGCGAAGCTCGTGGCGCCGCCGAAGCCGTAGATCACGTAGGGCGTGCCGCGGTCCTCACCGCTGTGGATCGAGTGCGCGAGGTAGGCCATGTCGACCGACTCGCCGCTGTCCGGGTCCACCGTGCCGGGGTTGTGGCAGGTGACGCAGTACTCGACCGTACGGCGCGGACCGCCGTGCAGATCGAAGCGCTCGTGGCACTTGTTGCAGTTCGCGGTGTCCGCGACCAGCTTCTCGCCCGAACCGGCGCCGCCGTCCGGCACGAAATCCAGGACCGGGTTGTCCGGCGCGAGTTCCTCGGCGGCGCCCGACATGCGGATTTCGAGGCCGACGCGATGCGTGAGCGAGGGCTCGTAGGACACCGCGAGCGGGGTCGTCACCGCGGCGAGGTCGACCTTGTACGTGTAGCGATACTTGCCCGGGGTCGCGAGCTGCTCGAGCACGCCGGTGGCCCCACCTTCGGTGTTGGCCTGGATCGCCTTCGCGATCGGCTTGGGACCGGCCGTCGCGTTCTGGTTGCGGTTGACGTAGCTCTGCCAGTGCGCGGGCTTGTTGCCCGAGGCGGGAATGAGCTTCGCGATGGTGACGCTCAGCACGCTCGGGGCGAGGTCCGTGACCGCACCACCGTACGGCGTCTTGAGCGTGAACTCGATGACGGGGTTGCGGACCGCCGTCGCCGTGGTCACCGACACCGTGTCGATCTTCGCGACCAGCGTACCGATCTGCTTGATCTGCTCGTCGGTGAGCCCGCTGCCGTTGCCGAGCGAGACGTTGGCGCCCTGCTCGATCCCCGTGGGGCCGGTCGGACCCGTGGGGCCCGTAGGACCGGTGGGACCCGTGGGTCCCGGCGGACCGACGTCGCCCTGCTTGCCCTGGTCGCCCGTGCAACCCACCGCGCCGACGGCCGCCACGGCCAGCATCGCAATTGCTGCCACGCGGGAAATCTTGCTGCCACGCGCGCTCAAGAATCTCATGGGGTGACTCCCTCGGAGGTTTTTCACAGGCGACCGCCGCCAGCGGCCCTTTCAATGCGGGTCGATGGTAGGACCGCGTCCAGACCGCTCGTATAGGAACAAACCGAAACCGGTTTCGTTTGCACTGCTTTTGTACAACATTCGGCGCGCTTGACAGCGATGGCGCTCGTGTGCGCCCTCGGCCCTCTGCGCCCCGGTTCGGCGCGGCGCAGTCGCGGCCGCGCAACTCCGTATGTGCCTGCGGCCGATGCGCGTGCCTCCCCGGACCGAGTCCCGTAGACTGCGCGGCTCATCGGGGCCCGCCCCCATTCCACCGCACCTGGAGAATTCCGTGTCGAAGGCACCCATCCGCAGCCTGCTGGCCGTTTCCATCCTCGCCGCCCTGGCGGCCTGCAGCGATCACGACAAGAGCGCGCAAACCCCGGCCGCCCAGCCCGCGACGAGTGCCGACGCCATGCCGGCCCCGGGTGCCAACCATCCGGCGGCCAAGCCGAGCGCGCAGGTCGACCTGGCCGGCATCGTGAAGCCCGAGGGCGGCCTGACGGTCGCGGAAGTGTTCGCCCAGAAGGACACGCTCGGCGGCAAGTCGGTCATCGTGCGTGGCAAGGTCGTGAAGCTGAACACCGGCATCATGGACAAGGACTGGCTGCACGTGCGCGACGGGTCGGGCGCCGACGGCACCAACGACCTGACCGTGACCACGACCTCGAAGCCGCTGCCGAAGCTCGGCGACATCGTGACCGTGACCGGCCCGGTGACGCTCAACAAGGATTTCGGGATGGGCTACCAGTACCCGGTGATCCTCGAGGGCGCCGAGGTGAAGGTCGAGACGCCGACACCCTGATCTCGCTCATGCGCGGTCCCGCGCGGACCGCCGGAGATGCGAAGGCCGGGCGCAAGCCCGGCCTTTTCTTTTGGCGGGGTGACCGGATCAGCCTGGCGAGGCTGCTGGCGTCTACCCGCGTCAAGGCGTTGCGCGACTACGGACGGGCCGCGCGCGACGTTTCCGCGGAAACGTCAAGCAAATCTCATCAATCGGGCGACCGGCGTGAGTCGACTGCCGAATTCGGACCTCGCCGAACGTCCGAGTTTTGCCGCAACCCGCGCCGGTGACCAACCAGAATCGGCGACCGAGCCTTTGATGCTGCGTTTCCGCCGGGCATGAAAAAGGGGCGGACCCGGAAGGTCCGCCCCTCGTTGCCTTTGCGGCGAGGGCGGGAGACGGGCCGCGTGGCCCGCCCCGCGCAGGGGTTTACTTGAAGTAACCCATGATCTTGTCGAGCACGCCGTACAGGTAGCTGTTCGGCGCCGTGTTGTCGAGCAGGAAGCCGTTCTGGTCAACGTGAGAGTTGAGCGAGGCGAGATCGCCAGCCGCGTCTTCGTTGATCATCTCGGCCCGGTGGCAGCCCGCGCAGGCGCGGCCGGCGGCGCCGGTCACGTACGCAGGAACCGTCCCGATCGCGCGATCCGTGTTCTTCAGCGTGTAGGACGCGGAGAGCAGGCTCGGCATCGACTTCGACTGATCCGGAACGTTGAACTTGCCGCTGTTGTGGCAGCCCTGGCAGCTCAGGATCGTGAAGTTCGGGAAGGTATGCTCGATGTGACGCTCATAGCGCGCCTTGGCCACCGGCTCGGCGAAGTCCACGGAGTTCGTATCGAAATACTGGAACGCGTGGATCGCGTGAGCGTAGGAGTCGATCGAACGCGACTGCATCTCGAGATGCGAACCGCCATTCGTGACCTGGTGGCACGTGCGGCACACGACCACGCTGCCGCCGTAGGCGCCATTGTGGAACGTGGTGCCGAGCGCGTCATGGCAGTCGTTGCACTTGGCAACGTCCGTGATTGCCGCGGTGCCCTGGAAGTAGTTCGACACGAAGGCATTGCCCTTCAGGTCAAACGTCTTCGACACCGCATTCAGCGCCTTCACCTCGCCGCCGATCGTCAGGCTCGGCAGGACCGCGATCTCGACTTTCTTGGTCACGTTGTTCGTGATCAGGGTCGGGATGTCCGCGATCTTGGCGGAACTCGTCGTCGGGGACTTGGTGCCGTTCGGCTGGACGTACTTGCTGAGGTCGAGGTTCACTTCCCAGTGACCCGCGGTACCCGTGGCGACTTCCGTGAACAACAGGTTGTTGTTGCGGGTCGTGACCGGGTCGGCCGTGTCGTCAAGGTTGGAACCGGCGGTGTACTCCATCGTGCAACCGCCCCAGGCGCCGCTGCGCGAGCTGTAGCAGCCCGTCGTGGCGTCGGTGCCCACGTGACCGTCGGCATTGTGACCGCTGATGTAGAAGTCCTTCGTGTCGTAACCGTAGAAGGACACCGTCACCGTCGGCTTGATGCTGGCGTTGTTGGCGCTGTACTTGATGTTCAGCACCTTCGTGGTGGCATTGAACGTCGCGCTGTCGATCGACGCGGTGTACTCGGCCGAGTACCGGGCATTCCCGTTGGCCGCGTCGTAGATCATCGTGTCATAGCCCTTGTGGTAGGCCGTGAACTGGCCGGCCACGCCGCCCGACTTGTGGCAGACGGTGCAGTCGTCGGTGATCTCGTGGAAGCCCACGTTGGCGTTCGTCCACAGTTCCTTCAGCGCGGGGGCCCGCTTCGTCTCGTCGTACTTCTGGCCGGCCCATGCGTCGACGCCGTCCACCGCGTGGCAGCTCTTGCACGTCGTTGCCGTGAAGTGCGCGTCGTCGAGGATGCGATTGAGCTTGCCTTCGTGGCACGTATTGCAGTTCGCCATCGACTGCGGATACGGGAACTCCATCGCGTGCGACATGTGCGTGTCGTTCATCACGTTGGCCGTGTACACGTACTCGGTCGCACCGATCGCAACGCCCGTCGCCCAGTTGTACGGGTTGTCCAGCATCTGCTGCCAGACCTTGTCGCTGCCGTTGCGGCTGTCGTAGTGGCAGGCCTTGCAGGCCACGAAGTCAGGCAGGTTCGCCACCTTCGCTTCGCGATAACCGTGCTTCTGGTACGGCGCGCCATGGCAGCTTTCGCAGGCCGCCACGTTGGCCGTCGAGACGTACGGGCTCGTGTTGACGTCGCCGAACAGCACGAGGCCGTCGCTGGCGAAATCATTGTAGAGGCGATAGTTGCTCTTGCTGACGAGCAGCGCGGAGTTCTTCGCCACGTAGCCGTAGGCCAGCGTGCCCGTGTACGGGGCCGGCGGAGCCAGCGGGTTCCAGCTCACCTTCGACAGGGTGATGTGGTAGCTGCCCGCGCCATCGTCGATCACTCCCGTCGAGCAGTTCGACGTGCAGGTGCCGGCCGAGGGGCTGGCGCCGAAGGACTGCGACTTGTCGAACTTCTTGGCGACGGAGTCGTACGCCACGATGTAGAACGTGCGCTGGCCGCCCGGGACGCCGGTCGGAGCGGTGAACGACGGCAGCGTGTTGCCGTCGACAACGGGCGTGCCGTCCTTGTTCTTGATCGTGAAGTTCAGCGTCAGCGCGTAAGGACCGGTGCCGGACACGGACATGCCCGTGAGATCCAGCTTCAGGTTCTTGTTGGCGCCGTCGACGTAGTCGGCATAGACGTCCTGGTGTTCCTGGCCCGCGTCCTTGTGGCAGACGGAGCAGGATTCAGGCTTGGTGTTGGCGATCGGGTCGAGGCCCGGACCGGTGGCGCCCGTAGCGCCCGTAGCGCCCGTGGCACCGGTTGCGCCGGTGGCACCCGTTGCGCCGGTCGCGCCGTTCTTGCCGTCGTCGCCCGAACAGCCGGCCATGCCGGCGCCGAGGGCGAGCAACGCAGCAAGTGGCACTGCCACCTTCGCGATGCGCGTGATCGATGACAATCTCATGTTTGACTCCCTAAGCAATGCGGCCGAAATCGAGTCTGTCGACTTGGTTTCTGTGGAGAACCGCCTCAGAAAAACTCGGAGTGCATGGTAGGAGTGCAGTGCAACAGTCATAACCTCGGATATCCGAAGTTCCGGAACCTTTTCCTTTCGCATTAGTCAGGTGCGATCGAGTTGCTGCAAGCGGTTCGCATTTGGTCGATGATTCGCCCTCGGTAAACGCGCATTGAATGCTGCGCATCCGCGCAACGATCGCTGCACATGCAACGAATGCATCGGCAAGCGCCGCGAGTGCGTGGCAACATGCGCCGCCGACGCGACCCGTGCCCACAAGAGGAGCCCGCACGCATGCCCGACCTGCACTGGTGGAACGAACTGCTGGCGTCGATCGACGCCAAGGACACCGCGAAGTTCGTGTCGTACCTCACGCCCGACGGCGAGTTCATCTTCGGCAATGCACCGGCGGCCGTGGGTCACGCGGCGGTCGGCGCGGCGGTGTCGGGATTCTTTGCGGCGATCGGGAGTTGCCGGCACCGCCTGACCGCCACCTGGGACGGCCCGGAGAGCGCGGTGGGCGAAGGGACGGTGACCTACACGCGACTCGACGGCAGCACGATCACGCTGCCCTTCGTGGACGTATTCCATTTCCGGGACGGCAAGATCGGCCGCTACCAGATCTACATGGACGTGAATCCCCTGTTCGCCGGATAGGGGACACTCGCCATTTTCCCGTCCCCGGCTCCCTAGCAGATGCGGGGCAGCGGGTCGTCCTCGAGTTCCTCGATCACCCGCTCGCCGCCGATGGCGGTCTGCAGCACCAGCCGGGCCGGGCCCTCGATGACCTGGCCGATGATCGACGCATCGCGTCCCGACGGCAGGGCCTGCCAGCAAGCCAGTGCCTGCTCCGCCTTTTCAGGTGCCACGATCGCAACCACGCGCCCTTCGCAGGCGAGGAAGTACGGGTCGTAGCCGAGCATCTCGCACACCGAGCGCACCGAATCGCGCACCGGCACCCGCGCCTCGGCGAAGCGCACGCCGAAGCCCGTGCCATGCACGACCTCGTGCGCCACCGTCGCCAGTCCGCCGCGCGTCGGGTCGCGCATGAAGCGCAGGCCCGGCACCTGCGCGAGGGCCAGGGTCAGCGGCAGCACGCTCGCGGCGTCCGACTGCAGGTCGCCCCGCAGCCCGAACTGCTCGCGCGCCAGCATCACCGCGATGCCGTGGTCGCCGACCGGGCCACTGACCAGCACCGCATCGCCCGGCCGCACGTGCTCGAGCCCGAGCCGCAGCGCCGGGTTCTTCACGCCGATGCCGGTCGTGTTGAGGTAGATCCCGCCGCCCTCGCCGCGCCGGACGACCTTGGTGTCGCCCGCGGCGACCACCACACCCGCCTCCTTCGCCGCCGCCGCGATGCCCGCGACGACGCGCTCGAGCACCGCGAACTCGAGGCCTTCCTCCAGCAGCACGCCGAGACTCAGGTACTTCGGCAGGGCGCCGGCCACCGCGAGATCGTTGGTCGTGCCGTGCACCGCGAGCGAGCCAATGTTGCCGCCCGGGAACTCGATCGGCTGCACCGTGAAGCTGTCGGTGGTGAACGCGAGTTCCCCGTCGCGGGCGTCCCAGGGCAGGACCGCCGCGTCGATGTCCGTCCGCAGGTACGGGTTGGCCAGGTGGCGCGCGAAGATTTCGGCGATCAACTCGCGCATGAAGCGCCCGCCGTTGCCATGCGCCAGCGAAACGTGACTGTCTTCCATCAGGAACCGGCCCCCTGTGAAGCGCGCCGGATCGCGGCGAGGGGCACCGTCGCCTCCTCGTTCCAGGCATCGAGCTCGGCGCGGATGTGTTCGCGCATCTGCTCGCGCACGTCGTTCACGGCATTGAAGAACTCGGCCATCATCAGCACCCAGCAGTACATGCCGCGGCGCGTGAGGCGGATCGCGTCGGCGTCGTGGCGCGTCGCGCCGACCAGGCGCATCGCCAGCAGCTCCGGCGCCATGCGCAACCCGAAGGCCCTGCCGTAGCGCTTCGCGATGTAGTCGTGGCGCAGCTCGCCGCCGAACAGGCGCACCAGGAAGTCGTAGCGCATGCGCTCCTTGAGCCCGAGCGTGCGCCGCTGCGTGATGCCGCTCTGCCCGCCTTCGACGCGCCGGCAGTAGTGGTTGAGCGAGAACGTCGTCGAGTACATGTGGCTGCCGACGTAGCTGAACGCCCCGCTGCCGACGCCGACATAGTCGCTCTCGTCGATGATGTACTCGTCGAACATGCCGTGGTCGCGCGAGAAGCACCACGCCGAGTTCGGGTGGTAGTGGCCGGCGAGCCGGTCGAGCACGCGTTCGTACATCGCATGGCGCAGCGACGGATCGCTGTGGCCCATGCTCTTCTCCATCTTGTGCCGCGCCGTCGGGGCGGTCATCAGCGGATAGAACGAGACCTGGTCGACTTCGAGCGCGAGCAGCGTGTCGAGGTCCGTGTCGAGCATGGCGAGGCTCTGGCCCGGCAGGTTGAAGATCATGTCGACGTTGAGCGTCGGGAACACGCCGCGCATCGCCGCGAGGCGCTCGCGGATCAGCTCGCCGTTGCCGTACTTCTCGAGCCGGTCCATGCCGCGCAGCAGGCCGTCGTCGAAGCTCTGCACGCCGACCGACAGGCGGGTGACACCCACGTCGCGGTAGCGCTGCAGCGTGTCGCGGTCGAGGTGGTTCGGGTTGGTCTCGATCGACATCGCCTTGACCGGCCAGAGCCGGCGCACGAGGTCGAGCGTCGCGAGCATCTCATCGGCGTTCACGGTCGGCGTGCCGCCGCCTACGTAGACGTCGCCGAAGCGGAAGCCGAGGTCGTGGTACAGCTGGATCTCGCGCCGCAGTGCCTGGAAGTAGCGCTGGGTCTTGCCCGCGTTGTACTTCACGCGGTGGAACGAGCAGAACGGGCACAGCACCTCGCAGAACGGGATGTGCACGTAGAGCTGGCACGCGCCGGCGGGCGCGGCCGGCATGGCGTCACCGGCCTCGTCCTCGGTGAAGCGCATCGCCGCCGAGTACTCGTGGCGCAACAGGGCGAGGAAAGGTCGTTCGAACCAGAGCATCGTGGCAGTCTAGACGTTTCGGCCGAGAAAATCGGCCACCTGGCCGTAGCTGAGGCCCCCGTCGTTGCAGGGAATGCGCCCCGGCAACAGGACCTCGAAGCCGTCGGCGACCAGCGCGGCCTGCGCCAGCTCGCCGAGGCGTCGATTCTGGAACACTCCGCCCGTCAGTCCCACGTGGTTGCTGCGGATGCGCTCGCGCTCGACGCGGGCAATCCGCAGGATCGCGTCGACCAGCGCGCCGTGCACGGCCCCGGCCCGCTCGGGCGCGCTGCGCCGCCCATCGAGCGACCAGTCGAGCAGCGGCGCCCAGTCGATGCGCGCGACGCCCGCCTCGTCCAGCGCGATCGGCAGGTCGGGAAACGGTGCGTCGGCCGCCGCGATCGCCTCGAGGCACATCGGACCCTGGCCCTCGAAACTCGTCTCGGTGATGCCGAGCACCAGCGCGGCCGCGGCGTCGAACAACCGCCCCGCTGCACTCGACTGCGGCGCGTTGAGCCCGCGTTCCCAGGCCTCGCGCACGATCGGATCGGGCACGAGGAACGGCAGGGAGCGGCCCGCCTCCCAGCACACCGCGGCGGCGCTGCGCCACGGCGAACGTCCTGCCTTGTCGCCGCCCGGCAACCGGAACGGACGCAGGCTCGCGCGTCGCTCCCAGGCGCCTGCCCGACCGACGAAGGTCTCGCCGCCCCACAGCGTGCCGTCGCCGCCGAGGCCGACGCCATCCCACGCGAAGACGATCGCCGGCCCGGTGATTCCCCATTCCTGCACGAGGCCCGAGGCGTGCGCGTGGTGATGCAGCACGGCCGTCGTCGGCAGGCCGCTCGACTGCGCCCAGCGCGTGGTCGCGTAGCCCGGATGCGTGTCGTGCAGCACGCGCCGCGCGCGCACGTCGTAGAGCCGCTGCAGGTCGTCCGCGACCTGGGCGAAGACCTGCTCGCTGCGCAGCGTGCCCATGTCGCCGATGTGCGGTGAGACGACGACGCGACGGTCCCACGCGAGCGCCACCGTCGCCTTGAGGTGCCCGCCGACGGCCAGCACCGGCTCCGCCAGCGCCTGCGGCAATTCCAGCTCGAGCGGCGCGACACCGCGCCCGAGGCGGATCGGCCGCGCACGACCGGCGATGACGCGGACGACCGAATCGTCGGCGGGCCGCACGATGGGCCGGTCGTGGTGCAGGAACGCGTCCGCGACCTGGGCGAGGCGGGCCTCCGTCTGCGCGGGTTCGGTGAGCACGGGTTCGCCGCTGACGTTGCCCGACGTCGCGACCACCGGGCCGTGCAGCGCCTCGAGCAGCAACTGGTGCAGCGGGCTGTACGGCAGGAACGCCCCGACCTCCGCGAGTCCCGGCGCGATGCCCGGCGCGAGCGCGTGACTGGCCCGCAACGGCACCAGCACGATCGGCCGCGCGGGATCCACGAGCGCGTCGCACTCGACGGCGCCCGGCTGCGCCACTGCGCGCACCGCATCGAGGCCATCCGCGCCACGCCACGGAAACATGACCGCGAGCGGCTTGTCGGGGCGGCGCTTGCGCTCGCGCAGTCGCGCCACGGCCGTCTCGCTGCGCGCGTCGCACAGCAGGTGATAGCCACCGATGCCGCGCACCGCCACGACCCGCCCGGCCTGCAACGCAGCCGTCGCCGCCGCCAGCGCCGCTTCGTCTCCCTTGATCGTCCGGCTGCCCGGCTCGACGTAGGTGAGGTGCGGACCGCAAACGGGACAGGCGACGGGCTCGGCGTGGAAACGCCGATCGAGCGGATCCTCGTATTCGCGCCGGCAGGCCTCGCACAGCGGGAACGCCTTCATGCTGGTGTTCGGCCGGTCGTACGGCAGCGCCTCGATCAGCGTGTAGCGGGGCCCGCACTGCGTGCAGTTGATGAACGGGTAGCGATGGCGGCGATCCCGCGGATCGGCGAGCTCGGCGAGGCAGTCGGGGCAGGCGAAGAAATCGGGCGGCACCGAGACTCGCGGCTGCTGTGCCGCGCTGCTGGGCGCGATGACGAAGTCGACGGATTCGGGCGGGGCGCAGGACTCACTGCTGCGCAGCGCCGGCCGGGCCAGCGGCGGTGCGCGCTCGATCACCTGCCGGGCGAACGCGTCGAGCGCCGCCGCGTCCCCCGCGATGACCACTTCGACGTCGCCGCGCAGGTTGCGCACGTGGCCCGCGAGCCGCAGTTCGTGCGCGAGCCGATACACGAAAGGCCGGAACCCGACCCCCTGCACGCGGCCGGTCAGGACGAGACGCCGCGCGTTCAGGGGGCGCCTGCGGCCTTGCGACCGGACCAGGCGTTTTCGCGCACGCCGTCCGCCCACCAGATGCGGCAGGCCCCCTCGTCGGACACCATGCACGGGCCGATCGGGTGACGCGGCGTGCAGGCTTCGCCATAGAGCCGGCACTGGTTCGGATAGATGCGGCCGAGTACGACGCGCGCGCAGTCGCAGCCCGGGGGCATCTCGCCCGCGCGCTTGCGTGCCATCTCGGTGTACGAAGGCAACTGCACGCGCGAATCGTGCGCCGCGTACTGCGCCTTCAGCGAATACCCGGACGCCGGGATCGGCCCGATGCCGCGCCAGTTGCCGTCGACGATGTCCATGGTCGCGTCGATGTAGCGCTGCGCCACCGGGTTGCCGCCCGGGCGCACGACGGACGGGTAGCAGTTGTCGAGGAAGCAGCGCCCCTCGATCTTCTGGCGCAGCACCGAATACAGCGCGGCGAGCAGCGAATCGGGGGCGAAGCCCGCGACCGCCGTCGGCAGTGCGTGGTCGCGCGGCACGAACTCCCACTCCTCCGGTCCCATCACCGTGGCGACGTGACCCGGGGCGATCAGCGCCTCGAAGCCCGGTTGCCCGGAGTCGAGCAGCATCTTCACCGCCGGCCACGTGCGGCGGCCCGACATGAGGAACATCAGGTTCGCGGGCGCGCCCTGCGCGAGCAGCGCGGCGGCCGGCGCCGTGGTGGTCTCGAAACCCGCGGCGAGGAACACGACGGTGCGCTGCGGATTCGCCTGCGCGATGCTCGCCGCTTCGAGCGGACTCGCGATCGGGCGCACGTCCGCGCCGGCGGCCTTCGCCTGCTCGAGCGAGCGCGGCTCACTCTTCGGCGCGTTGACCGGGACCCGCAGCATGTCGCCGTACGCCACGAGGATCACCTGCTCGCGCAGCGCGAGCTGGATCGCCTCGTAGATGTCCTCCTCGGGACAGATGCAGACCGGGCAGCCGGGCCCGGGCACCAGCTCGATGTTCGACGGAATCGCCTTGCGCAGCCCGGCGGTCGTGATCGACCGCTCGTGGCCGCCACAGACGTTCATCACCTTGATGTTGTCGGGCAGCGGCAGCGCACGGATGCGCTCCAGCCATTCGGCACCAGTCGTCATGGATTCACCCCCCGACGGCTTGCGCGCGCCGCGCGGCGACCTCCGCGCGCAGCCACGCGAGCCACGCTTCGAAACCCTCGCCGCCGCGCTTCGTGAGCTCGATCACGCGGCCGCCGTAGCCGACCTGGCGCAGCGAGTCGCGCGCGCGATCGGTCCGGAACTCCTCGATGTGCGGCAGCAGGTCGATCTTGGTGATGAGCGTGAGGTCGGCGGCGCGGAACATCACCGGGTATTTCGCCGGCTTGTCGTCGCCCTCGGTCACGGACAGCAGCGTGATGTTGCGGTGCACGCCGAGGTCGAAGCTCGCCGGGCAGACGAGGTTGCCGACGTTCTCGACCACCAGCACGTCGAGGCCGGCAAGCGGCAGGTCGTGCAGCGCGTCGTGGACCATCTGCGCGTCGAGGTGGCACGCATTACCCGTGGTGATCTGCACTGCCGGCACGCCGCAAGCACGGATGCGCTCCGCGTCGTTCTCCGTCGCCAGGTCGCCCTCGATCACCGCCAGCTTCAGCCGGCCGTCGAGCGCCTTGATCGTCGCCTCGAGCAGCGCAGTCTTGCCCGAGCCCGGCGAGGACATCAGGTTGATCGCGAGCACGCCGTGCTCGTCGAAATGCGTGCGGTTGTGGGCTGCGACGCGATCGTTCTCGTCGAGGATGCGGGTGATGACCTCGATCGACTCGACGTGGCCGCCCGGCGCGCGCGCATGGGCATGCGAATGCGCCTGCGCAGCCAGCGGCGCGCGATTGGCCGCGGGCCCGAGCGAACATCCACAATCACGGCACATGGTCGTCTCCTCGCCCGCTCAGTGCACGGGCGTCTCGGCGCGCTCGATCTCGACGCGCTTCAACAGCATCTGCTCGCCCGACACCACGTCCACCTGCCAGTCGCTGCACGCCCCGCACAGCACGCGGTTCGGCAGCGCGTCGGTCTCCGCACCGCAGCTGCGGCAGCGCACGCGCACCGGCTCGGTCTCCACGACCAGCGCCGCAGACTCGGCGAGCGTGCCCGCGGCAGCGAGCGGATACGCATGCTCGAGCAGCTTGGGCTCGATGCCCGACAGCGGCCCGACCGAGATCACCACCTGCACCACCCGCCGCGCCTCGTGGTCGCGCGCGACGCGCTCGACCTGCTCGATCAGCGCCTGGCAGATGGCGAGTTCATGCATGCTCCAGGACCTCGTCGAACAACTCCCAGGAGAGGCGGGCTTCCTCCTCGCTCACCTTCTGGATGGCGTAGCCGACGTGCACCAGCACGTGGTCACCCGGCTGGATGTCCTCGCCCTGCAGCATGAACAGGCTGATCTCCCGCTCGATGCCCTTCGCCTCGCAGACCGCGGCGAACCCATCGACGGACTTGATCCTCATCGGCACCGCCAGGCACATCGGTTCGATCTCCCCCGCGGCGGGATCCGCGGAATGCGCGGCAGGCTCGCAAACCTTGCACACGCAACAAATAGGTAATTGCCCCGAGTGTGCCCCCCGGCGGGCCGCAACTCAACGTGGGGCGGGGGGCTCGGCTGTCGGAGATGCCTGACCCCGCTTGCGGAAAGCCCCGACGGCGACCGTCAGCAGCGCGAGAAAGATCTCGTCGGCGAAAGGGATCAGGTCGGGCAGGAACAGGTCGGCCACGAACAGCACCGCGCAGAGCGTAAAGAGCGTCGGGAACCTGAGCCCCGCCGCGAAGCGCCGCACCAGCGAGCCGATCACGAGCGCCCCCCGCCGGGCGGCTTCACCACGTCCACCGAGAGCGTGAAGGTGCGTGCCTCGGTGGGACGCAGCGCGCCGACGCCGACGACCTGGCGCGCAATCTCCTCGCCCTTCTCATTGCGCAGCGTGAGCACGACCGAATACTCCCAGTCGCCGGCGCCCGCGGTGTGCTGCAGCGTGCCTTCCATGCGAAACGCGGTCTCGCCCTTGCGTGCCTGCACGCCGGGCGCCGCCGCCGCGCCGAATTTGAGGTGATGGCGGCACTGCGGGCAGATCGCGGAGCTTTCGAGGATCGTGGCCTTGCAGTGGGGACACGTGCGCGTGCGCCCCACGTTCGCGGAGGTGGCCCGCCCCGGCAGCATGGCAAGGGCTCCGGCGGGCCGTTACTTCGGGTGCTTGTCGGTCCAGCCGAAGTCCGCATTGCCGCGCATGCGCGACCCGGCCGCGACCGTCAGCACCGCGGCCTTGACGTCGCCGTTGATCACGCCGGTTTCGAGCAGTTCGACCTTCTGGCTGGCATTGATGTTGCCGTGCACTTCCCCGCTGACCACCACCGTGGACGCCGCCACCTGCCCGGTGACGTGCGCGCCCTGCTCGATGGTGCAGTTGCCCTCGACGTTCACGTCGCCCTTGAAGCGCCCGGCGATGCGGACGTGGCCCGCGCCTTCGATCTTGCCTTCGATGGTGACGTCAGCCGCAATCAGTGATTCCTTCGCGTTGCCGGCCGGCGCGGGCGCGCGGCGAGCGGGCTCCGGACTCGGCACGGGTGCAATGGCGGGACGGACAGCAGTCTCGGGGGTGGTGTTCATGGGGGCACCTGTGGACGTGGGGGAATCTTTGACGGGGTCTTTCCAGAGAGCCATGGCGCGCTCCTCCAACGGGTCGGTCGATGCGGCAGGGGTTCGATCCTGACACAGCCCGGTGCCGGGGTGTCAATGCGGCGGAGTCACGGCGTGACGAGCGGCGCGTCCTCGAGGCGCCGGCACTCTGCCCCACGACAGGTGGCGAGCGCGTCGAGGCGGCCCGCGAGCTGGCCCACCAGCACGGGATCGCCCGTGGCCGCGAGGTTGCGCAGCTCGGCCGGGTCGGCCAGCAGGTCGTAGAGCTCGCGATCGCCGTTCGACCAGGCCGCGTACAGGTACTGCGCGGTACGCAGCGCATGGAACCCCCACGGCGAGTGCACCTCGTCGCCCTCGTCCTGCTGGCCGGCGCTGTTGGCGCCGCGCTGCACCAGCAGGCACTGGCGCCAGGCGGGGACCGGGCCGCGCCACAGGGGCACCAGCGACCGGCCGTCGACGAAGTCCGGGAGGGTTGCGCCGGCCAGTTCGGCGATGGTCGGCGCGAGGTCCGAGTTGAGCGCCAGCTGCGGGATCACGGTGCCTGGCGCGATGCCGGGCCCGCGGATCACCAGCGGCACGCGGATGTCCTCTTCGTAGGGCGTGTTCTTGCCGGCGCCGAGGCGGTGCTCGCCCATGTGCCAGCCGTTGTCGGACGTGTAGATCAGGTAGGTGTCGTCGAGTGAGCCGTCCGCACGCAGTTCGTCGACGATCGCGGCGACCATCTCGTCGACGGCCTGCAGCGAGCGCAGCCGGTTGCGGTAAATCTTCTCGAGGCGCAGCACCTCGAGTTCGCCGAGGTGCGAGCGTTCGCGCACCGGCGCAGGCTTGTCGCTGACGTCGTCCTCGTCGAACGCGGCGCCGCGCGGCAGCTCGGCGTGATCGAACAGGTCGCGGTGGCGCGGGGCCGGCTCGGCGGGCAGGTGCGGTGCCTTGGGCGCGAGGTACAGGAACAGCGGCCGGTGCGCGGCGCGCGCGGCGCGGATCACGGCGATCGCGTGCCGGCGCAGGACGTCGGTGAGGTAGTCCTCGTCCGCATGCCCGAAGCGCAGCGGGCGGCCGTCGTCACTCACCTTGTAATCGAAGTACTGGCTGGGATCGACCAGGCCGAACCAGTCGGTCCAGCCCGCCGGCACGTGGCGCGGCCCGCCGGCGAGACTGGTCGAGCCGTACCCATTGAGGTACTTGCCCGCCAGCGCCGTGTAGTAGCCGCGCTGCTGCAGCCAGGTGGCGACCGTGGACGCCTCGAGACCCTGGCGATAGAAGCGCTCGAAGCCCCCTTCGGGCGGATGATTGCCGAGCACGCCGGTGTTGTGCGCGTACTGGCCGCGCAGGATGCTCGAGCGGCTGGGGCAGCACAGCGAATAGCCGACGAAGTAGTTGCTGAAGGTCGCACCGCGCTCCTCGAGCAGCCGACGCACCTGCGGCAGGAACTCGTGCGCCTTCCAGTCCTCGTCGTCGGTGAGGATCAGGATGATGTTCGGAGCGTGCGCCGCAGGCCGACCGGGCGTCGGGCTGGACGGAGTCGCCGCGCACACGACCGTCGCGGCGCCGAGCAGCATCAGCAGCCCGGCGTACAGGATTCTTTTGAACATGCAGGGTGGACAGACCGCGCGGTTCACCCGCGGTTCCCTCGAGGTGGTGCCGGCTGAGGGACTCGAACCCCCGACCAGCGGTTTACAAAACCGCTGCTCTACCAGCTGAGCTAAGCCGGCCCGGTCGCGATTCTACCCGGCCGGGGTCGCTGCCGCCGGACAGGCCCGCAATTCCAGCGGCGGTGCAGGGGCCACCGGGGCGGGGCCGAAGGCGTCGAGCGCCGGGAGGCTGCCGTTCTGCTGGCGGTCGACGTCGAGCCAGAAGACGTCGGTGGGACGGGTGCGGTCGCTCACTTCGGGTGTGAATCCGGCCTTGCGCGCGACTGCGGCCACCTGGTCCGCGCGGCCCGGTTCGCCGAACACGCCGAGCGAGACGGTGTTCGTGTTGCCGTCCTCGTTGACGATCTCCGCATCCGGGATACCGGCCGCCTTGACGGCCGCGAGCGCGTTGGCCGCGTCCTCGGCCGTTGCGAGGTTCGGCACGCGCACCCACTGGCCGACCCGCACGGCTTCGTTCGCCGTGCGCAGGCGCGACGTGAAGCCGCGGCGCTGCAGTTCGCTGGTGGCCACGTCGGCCTGGGCGCGCTCGAGGAAGGGGCCGGCGCTGACGCATTCGGCCATCGGCAGGGTCGCGCCGCCTGCCTCTGCGGCCGGTGACTTGGTTGCCGCAGCGGGTGCCTCGCGCAACAGGCGGATGGCCTTGCGATCCGGTGCGCTCGGCGTGGCCTGCCCGGCCAGCGACACCGGCGGCGAGATCCACGTGGCCCACGCGAGGAACAGCAGGTTCGCGAGCAGCAGCAGCAGGAACAGGGCGCGCAACGTCAGGCACCGGCAGTGGCGTCGTCGCGCATGTTAGCCAAATCCAAAGACAAAGGCCCGCCCCTTGCGGAGCGGGCCCTGTCGTGGGTCCGGCTGCAGCGTTACTTGCCGGCCGCCAGGTAGGCCGCCATGTCCGCGATTTCCGCGTCCGACAGCTTCAGGGCCTTCTTGTGCGGCTTGCCGTTCTTCATCTTGCCGCCCGCGACGATGTTCTTCATCGCTGCGCTCAGGTCGGCCACGCTCTCGCCCTCGTAGTCGCCCACTTCGTGGCACTCCGAGCACACGTCCGCGAACATCTTCTTCGCGGCCGCCGCGTCGGCGTGGGCCGGGAGACCCCAGCTGGCGAGGGCCATCACGGCCGAGCTCATGACGATCATGCGAGACAGTTTCATCTTGACCTCCGTCCTACCGGTGCCGGGGCCCGGTCGGACCCCTTCTAGCTCGGCGCAATGATAGCGGCCCGCCACGCGAGTGCACGTCGGACATTCCGAAACGGACCCCCGGGGCCATCGCCCTGCACAGACCCTGTACGGACTGCGCTCCAGGGGACATAACGCGCGTCCGGCCGCCCGGTTGACCGCGTCGTCGGGCGGCTCAGGGAGCGGTCAGCGCGACCCGGGCGAGGCCCTGCAGGACGAGGTCCGGCTCGAAGCGCGCGGGGGTCCGCAGGTACGGCGCGACCTCCGCGGCCGCGCCCCCGGTGACGAGGAGCACGGCCCGAGCCCCGGCCAGGCGCGCGAGTTCGTCCACGGCGCGGTCGGCCAGCGCCGCCAGCGCGACGCGCGCGCCCCGCTCGATCGCGTCCCGGGTGTTGTCCGCGAAAAAGGCAGGATCGGCGTCACCGCTCGCCGCGTGGTGGGCCGCCAGGTCCCGGGTGCCCTTGAGCAGCGACCCGGCCATCAGCCGTGGCCCGGGAACGATGAAACCGCCGAGGTGCTGGCCGTCGGCGCGCACCGTGTCGATGGTCGCGGCCGTGCCGACGTCGAACACGCAGCACGGCGCGTCGACGAGGGCATGCGCCGCGATGACGGCGAGCCAGCGGTCGACGCCGAGCAGGCGCGGATCGGGGTAGGCATTGCGCACGCCGGCCGCCGCCGCCGAGGTGGCGACGCGCCGGAACGCACAACCGGCTGCGTGCGCCGCCGCCTGCAGCGACTCGACCGGCCCACCGCCGGCGACCGAGGCGGCGACGACCTGCGTGAGGCCCGGCGACGACAGCAGTTCGTGCCGCCACTGATCCGGTGTCCAGCCCACGTGTTCCGCCGCGCGCTGCGTCGACAGCCGGCCGTCGCGCCACTCCGCCCACTTCACGCGCGAATTACCGATGTCGACGAACAGCATCATGCGGCGGACCCTGCGGCCCGCAGGCTCACGTCACCGGACACGTAGCGCTCGATGCGCCCGTTGCGCTCGATGCGCAGGGCGCCGTCGCCGTCCACGCCGCGCGCCACGCCTTCGGTCACGCCGTTGCCCTGCACGATGCGCACGGGTTCGCCGTGCAGCGAGTCGAGCGACTGCCACGCCGCGGCGAACGGGGCGAACCCCGCCTGCGCGAACTCCGCGAGGCCCTCGAGCATCGTCGAGACCACGCTGGCCGCCACGCGATTGCGGGCCGGCGCGCGATCGCCCATCACCTCGCGCAGGTCGCACACCGGCGCGGCGTCGGGGCCGCGGATCTGCGAACGGGCCGCGTCGCCGAGGTCGAGGTTGAGGCCGAGACCGATCACGACGCAGGCCGGGCCGCCCGCCTCCGAGCGCAACTGCGTGAGCAGTCCGCCGAGCTTGCGGCGCCCCACCACCAGGTCGTTCGGCCACTTCAGTCGGACGTCGGTCGCGCCGAGCCGGTGCAGACCGCGCGCCACCTGCACGCCGACGGCGAGACTCAGCGCCGAGAGGTCGGCCGGCATGTCGGCGAAGGTCCAGCCGATCGAGAACGTCAGTCCCGAGCCGAACGGCGCGAGCCAGCTCCGGCCGCGACGGCCGCGTCCGGCACTCTGCAGTTCGGCAAACACGACACGCGGCGATCCCGGGGGCGGCGCCGGCGCGGCATACAGGTATTCGTTGGTCGATCCGATCTCGAACAGGACTTCGGGCTGCACCGGGAGTGGCCAGCCCGACTCGCGCGCCGCCGCGCGCATGCGCTCGCCGTCGACGAGTTCGACGGGCGCCGGCAGGTCGTACCCACGGCGGTCGTGGCTGCGCACCTCGATGCCGCGCTCGCGCAATTCCGCGACCAGCTTCCACACTGCGGCCCGCGTCACGCCGAGGCTCGTCGCCAGCTGACCGCCGGAGTGCAGCGCGCCGTCCGCGAGCAGGGCCAGCAGGCGCTGTCGCTTCGGGATCATCGCGGGCGCAGCAGCCACAGCCGTCGCGCGCGGTTCTCGTTGCCCGCGCGCATGCGCACGATGTTCGAGCGGTGCGTGTAGACGATGAACAGCGCCATCACGAGTCCGAACACGACGTGCGGCAGCACGCTCGGGTCCTGCAACGCGAAGTACACGGGCACCGAGGCGGCGCCGAGCATGGTGCCGAGACCGACGTAACCCGTCAGCATCACGACGCCGATCCACACGAGCAGGACGGGCACGAGCGCCAGCGGCGCGACCATGCCGACGGCGCCGATCAGCGTCGCCGCGCCCTTGCCGCCACGGAACTCGTACCACACCGGATAGACGTGCCCGATGACCGCCGCCGCAGCGCAACTCACGGTCAGCCAGTCGCGATCGAGTGCCGGATCGATGCCGACCCACGGCAGGTCGGCGGCCGGCAGCCAGCCGACCGCGAGCAGGGCCTTGCCCACGTCCACGACGATGACGCCAAGCGCGAATCGCCAGCCCTGGGTCCGCAGCGCATTGGTGCCGCCCGCATTGCCGCTGCCCTGCTCGCGGATGTCGACGCCGCGCAGCCGGCCCATGAGGAGGCTGCCGAGCACGGAGCCGAGCAGGTAGGCGAGCAGTGTCTTGACGCCGAGTTCGAGCACGGACTCCCTCCCGGGGAAAAGGCGCGCGATTCTAGCACCGCGCCCGACTCAGGCCCGCGGGTCCGCTCCCGTCGGGTGAGGTCGGGCCCGCCGCCACAGGATGCGATGCCGGCGCACGCCGCTGCTGCCCTCGAGCGGCTCGACCGCACCGAGCTCGAGTTCGTCGCCGTGCAGGAGTGCCGAGCGCACCTGCCGCGTGCCGAGCAGGTTCGGATTCATCGCGAGTTCGATGACGTGATGCACGTCGCCGCCGTCCACGTGCCAGCGACCGCTGTACTGCAGGTAGGAAGTGAAGGCCGCGGACTTGTCCGCCTCGCTGACCAGCGCGAGGTTCTCACGCGCGAGCCGCGGACGCGCCGGCCGCTGCATCGCCGCCGACATGCAGCCGTCGGCGGTGTACAGGATGAGTCCTTCGGGCGCCGGACCGAACGGCTCCGTGACGCGGCGGGTCGCCGGATACTCGATGCGCCAGCTCACGAGGCGCCAGGCGCCGATGAGGGCGCGGGCAAGGTCCGCGCCGGTGGGAGACGGGGGTCGGGTCATGCGTCACTCCTGCGCGGCAGAAAGTTCTCAGCCAGCATGCAACGGACGGAGCCCCCGCCGAGCGTTTCGATCGTCGGGATGGGGACGGAGACGCAGCGGTCGATCGCACTGCGCAGCGTCGCAGCGGCCGTGACGTCCAGCGCCTGCGCTGCCGCGCGCGACAGTGCCAGCACGCGCGCGCCGTCGGCCGCCTGCAATTCCAGCACATTGCCCGCGAACTGCGTCACCTGGCCGCGATCTATGCGGACCACCGCGCGCCCCGGACGGGCGAGGCTTGCGAGCACGCGCTCGCAGTCGGCCGCCGTGATGCCGTCTGACGCCACGACGGCCAGCGAGGGCCCGACCGACAGGATCACGTTGGTGTGGTAGATCGGGCGGCCGCCCGCATCGGCCGCGTCGAACAGGCACGGTGAGTAACCGAGCGCCGCGCAGAATGCGTCGAGCGGCGCGGCGTGCGTGCGGGGCGAGCGACACGCATAGGCGATCCGCGCGGCGTGGTCGAGCACCAGGCTGCCGGTGCCCTCGAGGAATTCCCCGCGGGCCTCGTGCGGACTCAGGTCGATCACGCGGCGCAGTTCGTATCCGGCGGCGCGCAGACGATCGAGCACGTCGTGACGGCGCTCGAGCCGTCGGTTCGGCGCCAGCATGGGATAGAGCACGGCGGTGCCGTCCTCGTGCAGGCTCAGCCAGTTGTTCGGGAAGACCGCGTCGGGACAGGCCGGGGACTCGCGATCCTCGACCACCTGCACCCGCACACCCGCGGCGCGCAGAGCGTCGACGACGGCATCGAACTCGGCGCGGGCCCGATCATCCGCCGCCGGCGCAAGCTCCGCGGCGTCGCGCTGGAAGGCATTGCTGGCCTGCGTCTCGGGATTCCAGCCGAACCGCGCGGGCCGCACCATGAGCACGGCCTGCGCGGCCGACGTGGCCACCGGAGTTGCAGGAATTCGGCCGAGCGCGACAGGCATCGGCCGATTCTACTCAGGTCGGCGCGGGCTCCAAACGCGGCGCGGCGAGGCCCATCCACTGGCGCACCTGGATCAGGCCGCGGCGCATCTGCGTCTTCACGGTGCCGAGCGGCATGCCGGTGGCGCGGGCGATCTCGGAGTGCGTCATGCCCTCGAGCAGTCCCATGCGCAGCACCTTGCGCTGGTCCGGCCGCAGGCGCGCGACCACCGAGGCCGCCTTCTCCGCGTCGACCCGCACTTCCCCTTCGTTGCCCGCCTCGGCGAAGCGCGGGTCCTCGAGCGCTTCCTCGCCGTCCATCATCGAGTTCATGCGACCGCGGCGGATGCGGTCGATCAGTCGACGTCGCGCGATCGTGGTCACGAAGACTTTCTCGGAGCCCTGGGAGGGGTCGTAACGGCCCGCGCACTTCCAGACGTCGACGAAGATCTCCTGCACGGCATCTTCGGCGTCGGCGCGGCTGCGCGTCATGCGGCGGGCAATGGCCCACACCAGGCCGCCGAACTCGTCGATGCACTGGCGCACCGCTCGCTGGTCGCCCTGGGCCACGCGGGAGAGGACGGATTCGGTCATGGCAGTCACCTCGCTCGGAATTCAGTCGGACGGCTGCACGGGTCGGGGGGACGCGATAAGTATAATCCCCTATGTATAGGGTTTGTATAGGTCTAACCTATACAGACGATAGAGGTTATCGATCGACGCGCCCCCGGCTCCCTGCGCCGGTGAATGCATAGACCATTAGGCGTTAACCGTGTTGCGAACGACTCTCATTATCCCCAGACTGTGGACTCAGGAAAGACTCAGGTCCAGTGATTCCCATGCCCCCCGTCAGTCTGGCTGCGTTACGCAAAGGTGCCCGCGGCATCGTCGTCCGCGTACACGACGACGCCCAGAGCCTCGGCGACGAGGCGCAGTCCACCGTCAGCCGGCGCCTGCTCGAGCTCGGCTTCGTGCCGGGCGAGGCGATCGAGGTGATCGAGGAGATCTGGCCCGGCGGCGACCCGATGGCGGTCCGCGTCGGCAACACGACCTTTGCCCTGCGTCGCCGCGAAGCCGGAGCCGTGCTGATCGACGCCGACGCCCGCTGAGTCCATGACCGCCCACGCGTCCTCGCTCGATCCCATGCGCATTGCGCTGGTCGGCGTGCCCAATTGCGGCAAGACGGCGCTGTTCAACCGACTGACCGGCAGCCGCCAGAAGGTGGCGAACTACGCCGGCGTGACCGTCGAGCGCAAGGAAGGCAGCTTCGTCGGGCCCGAGCGCCAGCGCGTGTACCGCGTGCTCGACCTGCCCGGCGCCTACAGCCTGACGCCCACCACGCTCGACGAAGCGATCACGCGCGACTTCCTGCTCGGCCGCCTCGCGAACGAACCGGCGCCGGAATTCGTCGTGTGCGTGGTCGACGCCACCAACCTGCGCCTGAACCTGCGGCTCGTGCTCGAGCTGCGCGACCTCGGCGTGCCGATGGTCGTGGCGCTCAACATGAGCGACCTCGCGGCGAGCCGCGGCTATTACCTCGATCGCGCGCGCCTCGAGCAGGAACTGCGCGTGCCCGTGGTCGAGACGATCGCCGTGACGCACACCGGCCACCAGCCGCTGGTGGCGAAGCTCGAGAGCCTGCCGCATCCGGGCGCACGCCAGCCGGTCGCGTGGCGCGAGCCAAGCTTCGAGGCGATCCAGGACACGCAGCGCGAGGTGCGGCGCATCCTGCAGGTGGCCGGTTACCGCGAGCCGATGCGCAAGCGCGCGCTCACCCGGCTCGACGAGATCGTGCTGCACCCGGTATCCGGTCCGGCGATCCTGGCAGTGCTGCTGTTCTTCATCTTCCAGGCCGTGTTCAGCTGGGCCGCGGTGCCGATGACCCTGATCGACACGGCGATCTCCGGTCTCGGCACCTACCTGCGCGAGACCCTGCCGGGCGGCCTGCTCAGCAGCCTGCTGGTGGACGGCGTGATCGCCGGCGCCGGCAGCGTGCTGGTGTTCCTGCCGCAGATCCTGATCCTGTTCCTGTTCATCCTCGCGCTCGAGGACAGCGGCTACCTGCCGCGCGCGGCGTACCTGCTCGACCGCCTGATGGGCAGCGTCGGACTCTCGGGCCGCGCCTTCATCCCGCTGCTGTCGAGCTTCGCGTGCGCGGTGCCGGGCATCATGGCGACGCGCACCATCCCGAACCTGCGCGACCGCATGGCGACGATCATGATCGCGCCGCTGATGACCTGCTCGGCGCGCCTGCCGGTCTACGCACTCGTGATCGCGGCCTTCATCCCGAACCGCGCGGTCGGGCTGTTCAACCTGCAGGGCCTGGTGCTGTTCGCGCTGTACGTGTCCGGGATCGTGTCGGCGATGGCGGTCGCGTGGCTGCTGAAGCGCACGGCGCTGCGCTCGAGCTATCACCCGCTGCTGCTCGAGCTGCCGGAGTACCACTGGCCGCACCTCAACAACCTCGCGATCGGCCTGTGGGAACGCACCAAGGTGTTCGTGCAGCGCGTCGGCACCATCATCCTCGCGATGATGATCGTGCTGTGGTTCCTCTCGAGCTACCCCGCCCCGCCGCCGGGCGCGACGGGACCGGCGATCGTCTACAGCTTCGCGGGCATGCTCGGCCACGCGCTCGAGTACGTGTTCGCGCCGCTCGGCTTCAACTGGCAGATCTCGCTCGCGCTGGTGCCCGGTCTCGCGGCGCGCGAGGTCGCCGTCGGCGCGCTCGGCACCGTCTATTCGCTCAGCAACACCAACGCGGACGTGTCGACGGCGCTGGTGCCGATGATCGCGCGCACCTGGAGTCTCGCCACCGCCCTGTCCCTGCTCGCGTGGTACGTGTTCGCGCCGCAGTGCCTCTCGACCCTGGTGGTGGTGAAGCGCGAGACGAATTCCTGGCGGTACCCGCTGCTGATGGCCGGGTACCTGTTTGCGCTCGCCTACGTCGCCGCCTTCCTGACCTATCACGTGGCGACCTGGCTGCTCGGCTAGGGAGGCCTGCATGCTGGCGCTGCTGGAACGACTGCTCGTCGCGGCCATCGTGGCCGCCGCCTTCCTCTACGCCGCATGGGCATTGGTGCCCGCGGGCACGCGGCGCGCCATTGCGCAGCGCCTGGTGATGGCGACCGGCGGCCCCGAGTCCACGACGTGGTCCGCCCGCCTCGCCCAGCGCCTCGCCCAGGCGGCCGGCGGCGGCAGTCACTGCCACGGCTGCGAAACACACGCGGCCAAGCCCGGCGCCCGGCCGGATTCGCGGCCCTGAAACGAACGGGCCGGCTTGCGCCGGCCCGTCGTTCTCAACAATGGCTGCGAACGATCACTTGCCCGCGTCGGCAGCCTCGGTGGCCGCTGCCACCGGCTCCTCGCCGTTCAGCTGGTGCAGGATGGCCGGGTCGACTTCGTCGTCCGCCAGCACCGTGTGGCACATGTCGCAGTCCTTCTTGATCTTCTCGCCGTCCGCCGTCTTGTGCTTCTTGTCGTGGCAGCGGAAGCAGCCCGGCGACTGCTTGTGGCCGAGGTGGTTCGGGTAGGTGTCCCAGTTCACCTTCATGGCCGGGAACACGTTCCACGTGTAGATGTCGCCGAGCGCCTTGCCGGCCTGGCGGACCGCCTCCGCCTTGCTCGTGGCGACGTCCGGATAGTTCTTCTTGTAGAAGGCCTCGATATCGGCCGCGATGCCCGCGCGCGCCGCCTCGTGCGACGGATAGGACACCTGCACCGCACGCAGGCCTTCGCGCTTGATGAAGGGCAGTGTCTTGTCGATCGTGCCCTGGCTCATCGCGCCGTCGACCTCCCAGGCCGCCGGGCGATACGTGTGCGCCGGGCGGTTGTGGCAGTCGACGCAGTCCATCGTGCGCCACTGCGCGCCGGCCGGCGCGGCGTCGGCCGCCTTGAAGAGCTGGACCTTGCCGTCCGCCGTCTTCATCTCGACGTCGTAGATCTTCTCGCGGCTGTCGTCCGTCAGGTAGCGGATGCGCACGCCCGGGTCCACGTGCCAGTGGATGCCCGACGAATCGCGACCGTGCTGGCCGCCGACCTTCACGAGCAGGACCGTGTGCTTCTCGGTGTTGACCTCGTCCTCGTCGTAGTGGACGCGGATCTTCACGCGGTCGCCGACCGTCTTCTGCGGCCAGTGGCACTGCTCGCAGGTCTCGCGCGCCGGGCGCAGGTTGTGCACCGGCGTGGGGATCGGGGTCGGGTAGAGGTTGAAGGTCACGGCGATCAGCTGCCAGCTGCCGGAGAGCTTCGACTTCACGAACCAGTCCGCGCCCGCGCCGATGTGGCAGTCCGCGCAGGCGACGCGCGCGTGCGGCGAGCGGGCATGGGCCGTCGCCTCCGGCTGCATCACGGTGTGGCAGGCCTGGCCGCAGAACTCGACCGATTCCATCGTCTCCACGCCCTTGTACGTCGAGACGGCCAGGATCACCGCGGCGATCAGCGAGCCGATGCCGAAGACCGCGACGACCTTGCGCTTCTCGGGGTCGTTGAGGTCGATGACCGGCAGTTCAGGCTTCGGCGAGTCGCCCCGGGCGGCCGCGCGGCGCTCCTGCCGGCGGTGCCACCAGATGCCCAGCGGTATCAGCACGAGGCCGAGCACGAAGAACATCGGGATGATCAGGTAGGTCATGATGCCGAGGTAGGGTCCACCCTCGAACCCCGCCAGCTGCATGCCGAACAGCGTGACGAACAGCAGCGCCGCCACGGTCGCGATGGCCGTCCCGGCCAGGCTCAGCAGGTTGCGGGTGACGAGCGTGAAATAGCTCTTGAGCATCTTGGATTGCCTCCAGGGTTTCGAGCGCGACGGAGCATAGCGCGCCCCCGGGGGGCGCGGTGCAGGATTGCGGTTTTCCGAAATGGGCGGGGGCGGCGGCCGGAACCGCCGCCCCCGGGGACTCAGGCCGTCAACGGGCCAGTTGCTGCCACAGCGCGACGAAGATGCCGACCGCGCAGGCCAGGCCCACCGCCACGGCGAAGAAGCCGAAGACGTAGGCGACCTTGAGGTTGGCCTGCTCGGGCGCCGGCACGAGGTACTTCTCGAGCTGCTTCGTCTCGACCAGGCGCTCGTACTCGAGCGGCCGCTCTTCCTTGAACTTCTCGAGCGGCATGGAGCCCGTGAAGATCACCGGATCCATCGGGAAGGACTCCGGCCGCAGGTGCGTGTGGAAGAAGTGGAAGATGAAGATGAAGCCGGTGGCGAGCAGCGCTTCATCGCTGTGGATGATGTAGGCCGCGTTCAGCACCCAGCCCGGCACGAACTTCGTGAAGAAGCCCGGCTGCCAGAGCATGAGGCCGGAGAAGCCGATCATCGCGACGCCCCAGAACACCGCCAGGTAGTCGAACTTCTCCCAGTAGGCCCAGCGATCGATCTTCGGCTTCGGCCCGAGGTACAGGAAGTACTTCATGTTGCCCATGAAGTCCTGCACGTCCTTGAGCTGCGGCACCATCGAGCGCCAGCCCCAGAAGAAGCCCTTCTCGCCCTTCACGAGGCTGCCCCACAGCACCATGAACAGGTGCACCGCGAAGTAGCCGAAGGTGACGATCGCGGCGAAGCGGTGCAGCAGGCCGGCGGCGTGCGGTCCGCCGAGCAGCGACATCATCTTGCCCGCCCACGGCGCAGCCGCGAACTTGAGCGGCAGGCCCGTGATCGACAGCAGCAGGAAGCTCAGCACGATGCTGACGTGCAGCCAGATCTGCGGGTTCGAGAAGCGCTTCACGTACGGGCCGGAGCCGCCGTGACCCGCCTTGAACTCGCCGCGGGCCTTGCCGACCAGCGCGCGCTGCAGCCACAGGAAGTCGTGGATGAAGAAGAACGCGAACACGCCGAGCAGCAGCGCGGTCATGAAGTAGAAGATGATGCGCAGCACCGGCCGCGTGTTCGGGTTGGTCGGCTGCACGTGCGGGTCGAACGTGAGGAAGCCCGCGTTCTTGACCTCGGCCTCGTGGCACTTGCCGCAGGTCGCCTCGAGGTTGGCCGGATTCACGCTGGAATTCGGGTCGCTCGCCTTGAGGTTCTGGTGCGGCGTGTGGCAGTCGGAGCAGACCGCAACCTGCGTCCAGCCGAGTTCCGACGCCTTGCCGTGGAAGCTGTCACGGTAGGTCTCGATGACCTCCTTGTGGCAGCCGCCGCACTCGTTCGGCATGTGCTGGCGCACCGCCGGGGACATCGGGTCCTTGATGGAGTGCGAGTCCATGTGACAGTCGGTGCAGACCGGGCCCTTCTTGCCCGCCTGCCAGGCCAGGCCGTGCGCGCTCTGGTCCTTCCACTCCTTGAGCACGGTCTCGTGGCACACGCCGCAGGTGTCGGGCGCGTTGGCGTGGCTCATCTTCGACTTTTCGTTGTCGTGCTTCTGGATGCCGTGCGTGCCGTGGCAGTTGCTGCAGCTCGGCGCCGCCTTGGTCAGGCCGGACTTCAGCAGGCCCTCGCCGTGCACGCTGGTCTTGAAGCCGTCGAGCACGTCGTCGTGGCACTTGCCGCAGGTCTCGAGCTGGCCGGTCGAGGACAGGCGCGAACCGGTCTCGTCGGCGACACCGATCTCGTGCGGCTTGCCGTGGCAGGTCTTGCACGATTTCTTGGCGTGCACGCTCTTCTTGAGCTGCTTCTGCGCCATGCCGTGGCAGCCCGCGCAGATGTCGTCGCCCTTGAGCTTCTGCTCGTCCGTGAGATGCTCGTGATCCTTGAGGTTCGCGAGCGTGATGTTGGTGTGGCACTCGGCGCACTGCGTGTCCGTGTGCGCGGGTGACTGGAACTTGACGTCCTCGTGGCAGCCGTCCGTGCACTTCGCGCTGGGGATCGCCGGCGGCTTCGCCGCGTCCTCTTCCGCGCGCAGTGTCATGGGCAGGGCGAGGGACAAGGCAACGAGCAGGCTGGAACCGAGGGCCAGGGCTCGCGAACGAATGCTCAACATGGTAAATGCGCTCCGGGTACAGGCAGCACCGTGCGCGCATGATCCGACCGCGGCGCAGCTAGCGGCACCCGGTCATACCACTACGGATTTGTACCTAAGCACGGAACTCGCCCGGGTTAACCTACGCCACCCGTCCCCGCACAATTCACCGAATACGGGCGCGTCCGCGTGACGCGCGACACGGAACC
>JBGAHO010000031.1:0-52162 GCA_044226195.1 Steroidobacteraceae bacterium | reverse complement strand
GAACCTCCGTGCGGCCGCCGCTTCCGGGCACGCTTCCGAAACCGTGCGCCCCAAGGACGCGGCGCCCGGCGCCCCCAAGGACGGGTTTAAGGCGTTTTCGGGAGCGGGCCCGGAAAGCTGCGGCCGGCCTGCGCGTCTCCCTCGACGACTTCCCTCGCCTGACGTGCCTCGGAGCAGACGCGTCGCAGGTGCACCAGCGCGCTAGCCCGCCTCGAACGCATTGCGGATCCACGTGATCACGGGCGCATCGCCCGGCTCGGCGGGCGGGTCGATCGCCACGACGTCGATGCGAACGCGCAGCCGACGGTATTGAGGCCGGGTCAGCATCAGGTGCTTCGCGGCGAGCACGAAGCGCCGCTGCTTGCCGCGCCCGACGGAAGCGGCTGCGCCACCGAAGTCGCGGCGCGAACGCGAGCGCACCTCGACGAGTACGAGCAGGTCGCCGTCCATCAGGACCAGGTCGATCTCGCCCGCGCGGCAGCGATAGTTGCGCTCGACGAGCGCGAGACCGTGCCCCTCGAGGTGCGCCAGTGCGCGATCCTCGCCGCGCCGGCCGAGGGCCGTGGTGGTGCGATCCTCAGGGCACACCGCCGCCCGCCTGCGGCGCAGGCAGGGGCGGAGTGCTCGCGCCGAGCGGCTGCGGCCGCCCGCCTTCGATGTGCGCGAACTGCAGTTCCCTCTGCACCTTGCCGTCCTGGCCGATCTCGATCTCGCCCGTCAGGCCGTCCAGCCCGATCGTGCGCACGTTCTCGCGCAGCTGCGCCGCGATGCGATAGGCGTCGTAGCCGAACGCGTACAGCCGCAGCCGGCCGCGCGCGCTGCGCGACCACGAGGTGTTCACCGCGTCCCACAGTGCCGGCGCGCCCTGGCCGTTGAACAGCACCCACGGCATCTCCGGATACACGAGCCCGTCCATGTCGGACGCCGCGTGGACGCTCGCGTCCCAGGCATCCGAGGTCGAGTAGAGCGGCAGGTCGTACGTCATCTGGAATCGCAGCTGTGGTCGCAGCGCGCGCGCCGCGGCGGGTGTCGCGGCGACGAAGGCGAACTGCGGGCCGCTGGCGGCCTCGGCGGCCCCGTCGCGGCGCGGCGCCGGCTTGCTCTTGTCCGACGAACGGTCGCCCGCGCCGCCGTAGCGGCCGAGCGCGGCGCGCAGCGCATCCGAGAAGTCACGCGCGCCGGGCTCGTAGTACTGCGAAGCCATGAGCGTGATCGAGCCAAGCGACTGCAGCTCCGACTTGAAGGCGGCCTCGAGGCGCTGGCCCCACGGCGTGTTCGGGAACAGGGCGATGCCGCGCACGAGTCCGTCCGCGGCGATGCGCCGGGCGACCGCGCGCGCTTCCAGTTCCGGGTCGAGCGTGAACTGGAAGAGGAACGGTACGGGAGCGGTCGACGTCGACGAGTTCAGCGCCAGCGTCGGCACGGCCAGCGGCTGCGCCGCTACCGCGGTCACGTCTTCCTTCGTGAGCGGCCCGATCACCACCGCGGCGCCCTCGCCGACGGCGCGTCGGTAGGCGTCGGCTGCGCCATTCGCCGTGTCGTACACGCGGATCGTCGGCCGCGCGGCGGGCGGCGCGTCGTACCAGGCGGCGAGGATGCCGTCGCGCACGGCCGAGCCCGCGGCCGCCTGCTTGCCGCTCAGAGGCAGCAGCAGGGCCACGATCGCGCCGGGCGGGCCCGCCGCGACGGAAGGGGTCGCGCCGCCTGCGCCCGGACTGGCCTGCGGCAGGAACGGCGTGCCGGGATGGCCGGGATGACGCTGCCGCCACTCGGCCGAGCGCTGTGCCACCGCAACCGGGTCCGCGCCCACCGCGGCCGCGGCCAGTGCGCCGAGTTCGAGCCACGCGCGCTCGGTATCGCTCGCCGTCGCGGCGACGGCGCCCGTGGGCGGGTGACGCGTCAGCGCGTCGGCGAGTTGCCGATCGTTGGCCGCGCGGGCATCCGTGGCACCGAGCAGGCGACCGCGCTCGGTGAACGAGCGCACGCCTTCGAGCGACCGGCCCGTCGCGATCTCCGCGTCGCCGCGCATCTGCAGGAGTTCGGCGGCCAGCGGCGCCGGCCACGGCTCGGGGATCGTGCGCAACGCGGACAGCGCGCGCTCCGGATCGTTCTTCGCGAGCGCGATGCGCGCTTCGATCGAGGCGAGCAGGACCGCGTCGTCGCCCCGCGCGCGTCCTTCGGCCTTGCCGAGCAGTCGCTCCGCGTCATCGTAGCGGCCGGCGGCCGCGTATTCCTGCGCGGCGAGCAGCGCGAGTCGCGCATCCCAGCTGAAGAAGCCGCGCTTCGCCGACTGCTCGTACAGCCGGGCCGCCTCGGCGTGCTGTCCGCCGCGTGCGAGGACGGCGGCCTGGTCGGCGGCGGCGGACTGGGCCCGGGGTGCGCCCGCCGGCAGGGCGAGCAGCGCCGCGCCGAGCACGAGCGCCGCGAGCAGCGGGCGCGCTTGCCGGGCGTAAAGGGGAACGTGCAGCATGCGGTGGTCCTGAGGAGGCGCGCGTGACCCGAGATGCGGCAGATTCTATAGGCAGGCCGGCGGCCGGCACACTGTTCGTGGTGGCGACTCCGATCGGAAATCTGCGCGATCTGAGCCCGCGGGCGGCCGAGGTGCTGCGCGACGTCGACCTGTTGCTCGCGGAGGACACGCGCCACACCCAGCAACTGCTCCAGGCCTGCGGCATCGCGCGGCCGGCCGGTACCGTCGAGTCGCTGCACGAGCACAACGAGCGCGACCGCGCGGCCGGCGCCGTCGATCGCCTCGTGCGGGGCGCGAGCGTCGCGCTGGTGAGCGATGCAGGCACGCCGCTCGTCAGCGATCCCGGGTCGCTGCTCGTCGCGGCGGCCGCCGCCGCGGGCGTGACGGTCGTGGCGGTGCCCGGGCCGTGCGCCGCGATCGCCGCGCTGTCGATCGCGGGCCTGCCGACCGGGCGCTTCACCTTCGAAGGCTTCCTGCCGGCGAAGCCGTCGGCGCGCAGGCGCGCGCTCGAGGCGCTCGCGCGCGAGACGCGCACGCTCGTGTTCTACGAGGCGCCGCATCGCCTCCACGAGTGCCTCGATGATCTCGCGCAAGGGCTCGGTGCGCAGCGCGACGCGGTCATCGCGCGCGAGATCACCAAGAAATTCGAGAGTGTGTATCGCGGCACGCTCGAGCAACTGGCTGCGCGCGCAGCGAACGAGGCCGACATGGCGCGCGGCGAGATCGTGATCGTCGTGCGCGGTGCCGGGGAAGCGGCGAGCGAGGACGACGCTGCGCGCGCCGCGCAGGACCTGCTGCGCGTGCTGCTCGAGGAAATGCCGGTCTCGCAGGCCGCGAAGCTCGCCGCGCGCATCACCGGTCGCGGCCGCAGCGAGTTGTACGAATTCGCGCTCACGCTCGCAAAGCCACGCGACTGACGCGCACGCGGTACAATGCGCGCGGGAGTCGGCCAGGCAACCGCTGCAGAAATTGCGGAGGAAAGTCCGGGCTCCAAAGGGCAAGGTGCCAGGTAACGCCTGGGGGGCGCGAGCCCACGGAAAGTGCAACAGAAAGCAAACCGCCCAAGACGTGGCTCGATTCGTCGGGTTGCGGACGGCAAGGGTGAAACGGTGCGGTAAGAGCGCACCGCGCCGGTGGCAACATTCGGCGGCACGGCAAACCCCACCTGGAGCAAGGCCAAATAGGGAAGCGCGCGAGCTTTCGGGCTCGTTCCTGCGGCCCGCAGGGGCTTCCGGGTAGGCTGCTCGAGGCGCACGGCGACGTGCGTCCCAGATGGATGGTTGCTCTCGACAGAACCCGGCTTATCGGCCGACTCCCACTTCTTTCCGGTCCGTCCCACAAAATCCCACCGGATCCGGGCCCACTCCGGGCCGACCGGCCAGGCCCCGCCCGGGCTGGCGTCCCACCGAATCCCCCGCACCCGCAGCCCCAGGCGGGATCCCTGACACCCGGCGCGATCCCCGGTCTGGCGGCCGGGGGCGAATTCCCACAGCCGCGCGAATCTCACCCGAAGCTCAGGAAGACAGGCTAACCAATTGATTAGGTTGGCAATGACCGGGCATGCCCCCCGGAGGGGTCCCGCCCCCGGGGGCTAAGTTCCTGTCGTCCCTAGGAAAATTTTATGTTTAACCGTTGACGTCCGGCGCCGGGCGCACCTATAGTGGCGGCGAGTGGGAAAAAGTGGGATGAAATGGGCCGCAGGCCCATCAGCCAGCTGACATGTTTCGCGGAGCCAACAAAGTCACCCTCGATGCCAAAGGCCGCATGGCCATGCCTGCGCGCTACCGGGACACCCTGGTGGAGCGCAGTCAGGGGCGTCTCGTGGCGACCGTGGACCGCAGCGACAAGTGCCTCCTCATCTACCCCCTCCCGGACTGGGAGGAGATCGAGCGCAAGCTCATGCGGCTGCCCACCCTGAATCCTCAGGCGCGGCGACTGCAGCGGTTGATGGTGGGGCACGCGACCGATCTCGAACTCGATGCACATGGGCGGGTCCTGGTCCCGCCGAAGCTGCGCGAGTACGCGAGCCTGTCGCGTCAGGCGATGCTGATCGGGCAGGGCAGCCGTTTCGAGCTCTGGGACGAGCAGCACTGGAACGAGCGTCGCGAGGCGTGGCTGCAGGCGGGCGAGGAGACGGGCGACCTGCCCGCCGAGCTCGAGCAGCTCTCGCTGTAGGCGCGGACGTGGCGGAGCACACGCCGGTACTTCTCGACGAAGTGCTGGCCGGTCTCGAAGTGCGGCCCGACGGCCGCTACTGCGACGCGACGTTCGGCCGGGGCGGGCACACCGCCGCGATCCTCGCTGCGCTCGGCCCGGCCGGTCGCGTGTACGCGATCGACCGCGACCCGGAGGCGATGGCCGCCGGTCGCGCGCGCTTCGGAGCAGAACCACGTCTCACGCTGATTCGGGGGTCGTTCGGACGGCTCGAGGAGCTCGTCCGCGCGGCTGGACTGGAAGGGCAATTGCAGGGCGTGTTGCTGGACCTCGGGGTCTCCTCGCCGCAACTCGACGAAGCGAGGCGGGGCTTCAGCTTCATGCAGGACGGGCCGCTCGACATGCGGATGGACAACGAGTCCGGACAGAGCGCGGCGCAGTGGCTGGCGAAAGCCAGCGAGCGCGAGATCGCCGACGTCCTGCATCACCTCGGTGAAGAGCGTTTCGCGCGCCGCATCGCGCGCCGCATCGTCGCCGCCCGCGCCCTCGAACCGATCTCCCGCACGTCGCAGCTCGCCGCTCTCGTCGCCGAGGCCGTTCCCACTCGCGAGCCCGGCAAGCATCCCGCCACGCGGACGTTCCAGGCGATCCGCATCCACGTGAACGGCGAGCTCGACGTGCTGGGTGAGGTGCTGCCGCAGGCCGTGCGCCTGCTCGCGCCCGGCGGCCGCCTGTGCGTCATCAGCTTCCACTCCCTCGAGGACCGCGCGGTGAAGCGCTACATCCAGCGCGAGTGCCAGGGCGATCCGGTGTACGCCGGGCTGCCGGTGGTGCCGCCGGAGGCGCGGCCGCGCCTGCGCCGCGTGGGGTCGAAGGTCGTCGCCTCGGACGCCGAGGTCGCGCGCAACCCGCGTGCCCGCAGCGCGGTGCTGCGCGTCGCCGAGAGGCTCGCCGCATGACCACGCGCCACGTGCAGTTCGCGGTGGTGGTGCTGGCGCTGGGCGTGATGGTCTCCGCGCTCGGCGTGATCTACGCCAAGCAGGAGGCGCGCAACCGCTTCAACGAGCTGCAGCGCCTGACCAAGAATCGCGACGACCTCGACATCGAGTGGAGCCAGCTGCTGCTCGAGCAGAGCTCGTGGGCCACGCACGCGCGCGTCGAGCAGGTGGCGCGCGACAACCTCCACATGAAGACCCCGCAGGCGGCCGACCTGCGCATCGTGCAGCCATGATCCGCGAGAGGAAGCGACGCGAGCCCGCCGCCGAGCACCAGCCCTGGCGCCACTGGTTCGTCGCCGGCCTGCTGTCGCTCGGCGCCGTGGCGCTGCTCGCGCGCGCCGTCTACCTGCAGTTCATCTTCCAGGACTTCCTCGAGCGGCAGGGCGACGCGCGCATCCTGCGCGTGACCAAGATCTCGGCGAATCGCGGCATGATCCTCGACCGCAACGGCGAGCCGCTCGCGGTCAGCACGCCGGTCGACACGGTGTGGGCCGACCCGAAAAAGCTGCAGGGCGCGGGTCCGGTCGTCTATCGCCAGCTCGCGGAACTCGTCGATCGCGACCCGCAGGCGCTGGCGCGCCGCGTCACGAGCAGCGGCGACCGCGAGTTCGTCTACATCGCGCGGCACATGCCGCCCGCCGACGCGGCCAAGGTACGCGCGCTCAACATCCCCGGCGTGGACACGCTGCGCGAGTACCGCCGCTACTACCCGGCGGGCGAGGTGACCGGTCACCTGCTCGGCTTCACGAATGTCGACGACCTCGGCCAGGAGGGCATCGAGCTCGCCTTCGACCAGTGGCTGAGCGGCGCCACGGGCGCCAAGCGCGTGATGCGCGACAGCCTCGGCCGCACCATCGAGGACATCGAGCGCATCCGCGAGGCGCGCCCGGGCGAGGACGTGCGCCTCAGCATCGACCTGCGCCTGCAGTACCTCGCGTACCGCGAGCTGAAGGCCGCCGTGCAGGCCAACAAGGCGCAGGGCGGGTCGATCGTGGTGATCGACATCAACACGGGCGAAGTGCTGGCGATGGTCAACCAGCCGTCGTTCAACCCGAACGACCGCGAGCAGTACCAGCCGTCGCGCTACCGCAATCGCGCCACCAACGACTTCTTCGAGCCGGGCTCGAGCATCAAGCCGTTCGTGGTCGCGAGCGCCATGGAAGCCGGTCTGATCCACGGCGATACGCTGATCGATACCAACCCGGGGTACGTGCGGGTCGGCACCAAGATCGTGCGCGACCACAGCAACCTCGGCGTGATCGACGTGACCACGGTGCTCGCCAAGTCGAGCAACGTCGGCATGGTGAAGATCGCGATGATGATGAAGGCGCAGCAGATGTGGCGCGAGCTCGATGCGCTCGGCTTCGGGCGCGTGACGGGCTCGGGCTTCCCCGGCGAGTCGGCCGGCATCCTCACCGGCTACGAGCACTGGCGCCAGGTCGGCCAGGCCACCACCGCCTACGGCTACGGACTGTCGGTGACGCCGCTGCAGCTCGCGCAGGCGTACGCCACGCTCGGCGCCGGCGGCATCCGCCGGCCCGTCACGCTGCGCCGCGTCGACACGCCGCCGGCCGGGGAGCGCATCGTCTCCGAGCCGGTGGCGCGCGAGCTGGTCAAGATGCTGGAGCGCGTGGTGAGCGACGAAGGCACCGCGCGCCGCGCCGCCATGATGGGTTACCGCGTCTCGGGCAAGACGGGCACCGCGTGGAAGGCGTCCGACACCGGCGGCTACGACCCCACCAAGTACATGGCGGTGTTCGGCGGCGTGGTGCCGGCCAGCCGGCCGCGTCTCGCCTGCGTCGTCATCATCGACCAGCCGAGCGCCGGCCTGTACTACGGCGGCGACGTCTCGGCACCGGTGTTCTCCGCGGTGATGTCGGGCGCGCTGCGCCTGCTCGCCGTGCCTCCCGACGACCTGAGCAGCGTCCCGGCCACGACCCTCGTGCGCGCGGACGACCCGTGGTGACCCCGATGAACGCCATCGTGAAAGGCACCGCCTCCCGTCCGTACCGCAGCACCCTCGCGCAACTGCTCGACGGTTTCGACGTCGTGGCGCCGGACGCCGCGATCACCGACCTCTCGCAGGACAGCCGCACGGTCGAGCGCGGCGGCGCCTTCATCGCCTGCCGCGGCCGCACGACGCACGGTCTCGCGCACCTGGCCGGCGCGCTCGAGCGCGGGGCCGCCGCCGTGTTGTGGGAGCCGGACGGCGAGGTTGCCGCGCCCGTGGTGCCCGCGAACGTCGCGACGGTCGCGGTGCCGAACCTCGGCCGGCGCGTCGGCGAGATCGCCGATCGCTTCTTCCGCCAGCCCTCGGCGGACCTGCGCGTCGCCGGCATCACCGGCACCAACGGCAAGACGACCTGCGCGTACCTGCTCGCCCAGGCCAGCGACCTCGTGGGCCGGCGCAGCGCGTACCTCGGCACGCTCGGCTTCGGCCGCGCCCGCGCGCTCGCGGATGCCGGGCTCACCACGCCCGACGCCGTGAGCGTGCACCGCCGCCTCGCGCAGGCGCGCGATGCGGGTGCCGCCACGCTCGCGATGGAAGTGTCCTCGCACGCGCTCGACCAGGACCGGGTCGGCGCGGTGCGCTTCGACACGGCCGTGTTCACCAACCTCACGCGCGACCATCTCGACTACCACGGCACGCTGGAAGCGTACGGCGCCGCCAAGACCCGGCTGTTCCACACGCCCGACCTGCGCTGCGCCGTGATCAACGTGCGCGACCCGTTCGGCCGCGACCTCGCGCCGCGCCTCGACCCGTCGATCGAGAAGGTCCTGTTCACCACGGCCAACGAAATCTGGGCCGAGCGGGCGGACGGCTGGATCCGCGTGTCGGAGCTGCGCGCCGGGCCGACGGGCCTCACGCTGCAGGTCGAGAGCCGCTGGGGCGCGGGCACGCTGCGCTCGCGGCTGGTCGGCGAGTTCAATGCCGAGAACCTGCTCGCCGTGCTCGGAGTGCTGCTCGGCTGGAACGTCCCGCTGCAGACCGCGCTGGTCGCGCTCGCCGCCTGCGACGCTCCGCCCGGGCGCATGGAATCGTTCGGCGGCGGCCCGCTGCCGCTTGCGATCGTCGATTACGCGCATTCGCCGGATGCGCTCGCGAAAGTGCTCGAAGCGGCCCGCGCCCACACCCGCGGCCGGCTGTTCTGCGTGTTCGGCTGCGGCGGCGACCGCGACCCGGGCAAGCGCCCGATGATGGGCGCGATCGCCGAGGCGCATGCGGACGTCGTGATCGTCACCGACGACAACCCTCGCACCGAGGCCTCGGCCGACATCCTGCAGCAGATCGTCGGCGGCATGACCTATCGCGAGAACGTCCTCGTGATCGCGGATCGCGCCGAGGCGATCCAGCACGCGCTGGCGGAAGCCGATCCGGGCGACGTCGTGGTGATCGCGGGCAAGGGCCACGAGGACTACCAGATCGTCGGTCGCGACGTGTTGCCCTTCAGCGACCGCGACACCGTGCGGCGCGCGCTCGGGGAGACCGCCTGATGCAGCGCGATCTCGCAAGCCTCGCGCGGGCCGCGGGCGGCGTGGTGCAGGGCGGCAACGTCGAGTTCGGCGCGGTGCAGACCGACACGCGCACGATCGAGCCGGGCGCCCTGTTCGTCGCGTTGCGCGGCGAGCGGTTCGACGGCCATGAGTTCGTGGCGGACGCCGCGGGGCGTGGCGCGGTCGCCGCGCTCGTCGGCCGGCCGGTGTCCGCCGCCGTTCCCCAGGTGATCGTCTCCGACACGCTCGAAGGGCTGTCGGCGTTTGCACGGGCCTGGCGACGCGACAGCGGGGCGCGCGTCGTCGGCGTCACCGGCAGCAACGGCAAGACCACGGTCAAGGAAATGCTGGGCGCAATCCTGTCGCGCCTGGGTCCCTGCCTCGTCACGCAGGGCAACCTGAACAACCACATCGGCGTGCCGCTCACGCTGTGCCGGCTCGAGGAGCAGCACCTGTACGCCGTGATCGAGATGGGCGCCAACCATCGGCAGGAGATCGCCCACCTCGCGGCGATCGCCGAGCCCGACGTCGGGCTCGTGATCAACGCCGGGCCGGCGCACCTCGAGGGCTTCGGCGGCATCGACGGCGTGGCGCAGGGCAAGGGCGAGATGTTCGCGGCCCTCGACACGTCCGGCACGGCGGTCATCAACGCGGACGATCGCTTCGCCGCGCTGTGGCACTCGCTCGCCCGCGCCGCGGGCATGGTGGTCACCTTCGGCATGCGCGAGCGGGCCGACGTGAGCGCCACGGGCGTCACGTCGCGCGCGGTGAGCGGCGGCTTCACGACCGAGTTCGACCTGCACACGGCCGCGGGCAGCTGCCATGTCGTGCTGCCGCTCGCCGGCGAGCACAACGTGATGAACGCGCTCGCGGCGACGGCGGCCGCGATGGCGGCGGGCGCGGACTTCGCGACCGTCCAGCAGGGGTTGCAGTCGATGCGTCCGGTCGCCGGCCGGCTGGAAACCAAGCGCGCACTGCGGGGCGCGCGCCTGATCGACGATTCCTACAACGCCAACCCGGGCTCGATGCGGGCCGGCCTGCGCGCGCTGTCGGAGATCGCCGGGGAGCGCTGGCTGATCCTCGGCGAGATGGCCGAACTCGGGCCGGACGCCTCGCGCCTGCACGCTGAGATCGGCGCGTTTGCGCGCGAGTGCGGCGTCGCACGGCTGTACGCCATCGGCGCCGAGGCGCGCCACGCGGTCGAGGCCTTCGGTGCCGGGGCCACGTGGTTCGCGAGTGCCGACGAGCTGGTGGCGGCGGTCAAGCCGGAACTGCACGGCGGACTGACCGTGCTGGTGAAGGGATCGCGCGTGAACCGGCTCGAGCGGGTCACCTCGGCGCTGGTCGAGCCCGGCCAGGGCGCGGCGGGGGTGCACTGAGATGCTGCGCTACGTCGCCGAGTGGCTCGCCGAGTTCCTGCCCGCGTTCCGCGTCTTCAACTACCTCACGCTGCGCTCGATCCTCGCCGCGCTCACGGCCCTGTCGATCTCGCTGCTGGTCGGCCCGACCATGATCCGCAAGCTCGCGGAGCACCAGGTCGGCCAGCGCGTGCGCTCGGACGGCCCGCAGTCGCACCTGACCAAGGCCGGCACGCCGACCATGGGCGGCCTGCTGATCCTCGTCGCGATCGTCGCCTCGGCGCTGCTGTGGGGCGACCTCGCCAACCGCTTCGTGTGGGTCGTGCTCGGCGTGACGATCGCGTTCGGGCTGATCGGCTTCTGGGACGACTACCTGAAGCTGGTGGTCGGCAATTCGCGCGGCCTGATCGCACGCTACAAGTACTTCTGGCAGTCGGTGGCGGGGCTCGGCGCGGCGCTGATCCTCTACTTCACCGCGCACTCGCCGGCCGAGACGACGCTGTACGTGCCGTTCTTCAAGCACGTGCTGATCCCGCTCGGCGTGCTGTTCGTGCCGCTCACCTACCTCGTGATCGTCGGCTCGAGCAACGCCGTGAACCTCACGGACGGCCTCGACGGGCTCGCGATCATGCCGTCGGTGCTGGTGGCGGGCGCGCTCGGCGTCTTCGCCTACGCCTCGGGCAACGTGGTGTTCTCCAACTACCTCGGCCTGCCGTACATCGCCGGCGCGGGCGAGATCCTCGTCATCTGCGCCGCGATGTTCGGCGCGGGCCTCGGCTTCCTGTGGTTCAACACCTACCCGGCGCAGGTGTTCATGGGCGACATCGGCGCGCTCGCGCTCGGCGCCGCGCTCGGCGTGATCGCCGTGATCGTCCGCCAGGAAATCGTGCTGTTCATCATGGGCGGCGTCTTCGTGATGGAGACGGTGTCGGTGATCCTGCAGGTCGCCTCGTTCAAGCTGCGCGGCAAGCGCATCTTCCGCATGGCGCCCATCCACCACCACTTCGAGCTGAAGGGCTGGGCCGAACCGAAGGTGATCGTCCGCTTCTGGATCATCACCGTCGTGCTGGTGCTCATGGGCCTCGCGACGATCAAGCTGCGATGAACGACGCCGCACACAACCTCGCCCCGCTCGAGGCCGGCACCCGCGCCCTGGTGCTCGGGCTCGGCCGCACCGGGCTGTCCTGCGCGCGCTACCTGCGCCGCAAGGGTCTCGAGGTGCGCGTCGCGGACACGCGCCCGACGCCGCCCGGCAGCGACGCCCTGCGCGCGAATCTGCCGGAGGCCGAGCTGCGCACCGGCGCGTTCGAGCCGGCGCTGCTCGATGGCGTGGCCCAGGTGGTGATCTCGCCCGGACTGTCGGTGCGCGAGCCGGTCGCCGTCGAGGCGCGGCGTCGCGGCCTGCCGGTGGTCGGGGACATCGAACTGTTCGCGCGCGAGGCCCAGGCACCGGTGGCGGCCGTGACCGGAACCAACGGCAAGAGCACGGTCACGACGCTGGTCGCCGAGCTCGCCAATGCCGCGGGCCGTCGCGCCGTGGCTGGCGGCAACCTCGGCGAGCCGGCGCTCGACCTGCTCGAGCGCGGGGTGCCCGAGCTGTACGTGCTCGAGCTGTCGAGCTTCCAGCTCGAGACCACGTATTCGCTGCGCACGCGCACGTCGGTCGTGCTCAACGTCACGCCGGACCACATGGACCGTTACGACTCGCTGGCCGGCTACGCCGCCGCCAAGGCGCGGATCTTCGACGGCTGCGAGGTTGCCGTGGTCAACGCCGACGACGCGTGGGTGCGCGAGATGCCGCGCCCTGGCCAGTCGGTGGTGTCCTTCTCGCTCGAGTCGGAGCACGCGGACTACGCGCTGCGCCGCGAGCCGGCCCCGATGATCGTGCATCACGGCGAGCCCGTGCTGCCGCTCGCGGCCCTGCGCCTGCAGGGCCTGCACAACGCCGCGAACGCGATGGCCGCGCTCGCGATGTGCGAGGCGCTCGACGTGCCGAGCGGCCCGGCGCTCGAAGCGCTGGCCGCGTTTCCTGGCCTGCCGCACCGCTCGCAGTGGGTCGGCGAGGTCGGCGGCGTGCACTTCGTGAACGACTCGAAGGGCACCAACGTCGGGGCGACGCTGGCGGCGGTCGCCGGCATGACCGGTCCCCTGGTGGTGATCGCGGGCGGCGACGGCAAGGGCCAGGACTTCGCCGAACTGCGCGAGGCGTTCCGCGGCAAGGTCAGCCACGTGGTGCTGATCGGGCGCGACGCGCCCGCGATCGAAGCCGCGCTCGCCGGGGTCTGCGCGATCGAGCGCGCCGCCGACATGGCCGGTGCCGTACGCGCCGCCCGTCGCGTCGCGCGCCCGGGACACACCGTGCTGCTGTCGCCGGCGTGCGCGAGCCTCGACATGTTCCGCGATTACGCGCACCGCGGCGACGAGTTCGCCGCCGCCGTCCGGAGTCTCGCCGCATGAGCGCCACCACGGCTTCGCTCTCCTACGCGCGCTCGAGCGGCCAGCCGCGGCGCCTCGTGCTCGACGGCTGGCTCGTCGGCACCGTGGCCGCGCTGCTGCTGATCGGCCTCGTGATGGTCGCCTCGGCCTCCATCGGCGTGTCCGAGAAGGAGACCGGGCATGCGTTCTCCTACTTCGTGCGCCAGATCATGTTCGTGTCGATCGGCCTGGTCGCCGCGACTGCCGCGCTCGCCGTGCCGACGCGGGTGTGGGAGAAGTATTCGCTCTACCTGATGATCGCGGCGTTCGTGCTGCTGGTGCTGGTGCTGGTCCCCGGCATCGGCCACATCGTCAACGGCGCCCGGCGCTGGGTCCGCTTTGGGTTCATGAATTTCCAGGTCTCCGAGATCGCGCGCGTGATGCTGCTCACGTACGTGGCCAGCTTCGCGGTGCGGCGCGCGGAGGAATTGCGCGGCGACTTCAAGGGCTTCCTGAAGCCGGTCGGCGTGCTCGCCGCCGCCGCGGTCCTGCTGCTGTGCGAGCCGGACTTCGGCGCCGCGACCGTGCTGATGGCGACCGGCTTCGCACTGCTGTTCATCGCCGGCGTGCGCATCCTCTACCTGCTGGTGCCCGTGGCGGCGGCGGCCGCGGGGCTCGGGTTGCTGGCGATTTCCTCGCCGTACCGGCTACGCCGACTCATCGCCTTCCTCAATCCCTGGGCCGATCCATTCAACAGCGGGTTCCAGCTGGTGCAGTCGTTGATCGCGATCGGTCGTGGCGAGATCTTCGGCGTCGGGCTCGGCGCGAGCGTGCAGAAGCTGTTCTACCTGCCGGAAGCCCACACCGACTTCGTCTTCGCCGTGATCGCCGAGGAGTTCGGGTTCGTCGGCGTGCTCGCCGTGGTCGGCCTGTTCGGCCTGCTGGTGACGCGGGCGCTCAAGATTGCGCGCGAGGCCGGCGCCGCCGGCCTGCTGTTCCAGTCCTACCTCGCCGCGGCGATCGGCATCTGGATCGGCCTGCAGTCGTTCGTGAACATCGGCGTGAACATGGGCCTGCTGCCCACCAAGGGCCTGACGCTGCCGCTGCTCAGCTACGGCGGCAGCAGCATGATCGTCACGCTCGGCTGGCTCGGCGTGCTCATGCGCATCCACCACGAGACGCAGTCGGCCGGCCGCGGTGGTGCCGTCCCGCGCGAAGGGCGACGCGCATGAGCGGCAAGGTCGCCATGATCATGGCGGGCGGCACCGGGGGCCACGTGTTCCCGGCGCTCGCGACCGCGCGCGTGCTGCGCGAGCGCGGCTGGAGCATCGTCTGGCTCGGCACGCAGCGCGGCATCGAGGCGCGCCTGGTGCCGGCGCAGGGCATCCCGGTCGAGTGGCTCAGCGTGAGTGGCCTGCGCGGCAAGGGCCTGCTGACGCTCGCGGCGGCGCCGTTCCGTCTCGCGCTGGCGCTCGTGCAGGCGATCCGCGCGGTGCGCAAGCATGCGCCGCAGGTCGTGCTCGGCGCCGGCGGTTTCGCGTCGGGACCGGGCGGCGTGGCCGCGTGGCTGCTCGGCCGGCCGCTGGTGGTGCACGAGCAGAACGCCGTCGCGGGACTCACCAATCGCGTGCTGGCGCGGCTGGCGCGTCGCGTGCTCGAAGGCTTCCCCGGCAGCTTCGGCCGCAGCGTGCGCGCCGAGCGCGTCGGCAACCCGGTGCGCCCGGAGATCGTCGCGATCGCGCCGCCGGAGCGGCGGTACGCAGGTCGCGAAGGTCGCGCGCGCCTGCTCGTGTTCGGCGGCAGCCAGGGCTCGCAGCGCCTCAACGCCGTCGTGCCGGCCGCGCTCGCCGAACTGCCCGCGGACCTGCGCCCGGAGGTGCTGCACCAGACCGGCGCCAAGGGTCTCGACGACACGGTCAAGGCCTACGAGTCGCGCGGCATCGAAGCCGACGTGCGCCCGTTCATCGACGACATGGCGAGTGCCTACGGCTGGGCCGACCTCGCGGTGTGCCGCTCCGGAGCGCTGACCATCGCCGAACTCGCCGCGGCCGGCGTGCCGGCCGTGCTGGTGCCGTTCCCCGCCGCGGTCGACGACCACCAGACGCGCAATGCGCAGTACGTCGTCGAGCAGGGCGCGGCCGTGCTGCTGCCCGAGAGCGCGCTGACGCCCCTGTCGCTCGCCGCCACGCTGCGCGAATTGCTCGAGGCCGGGCGTCCGCGCCTCGAGCGCATGGCCCGGGCCGCGCGCGGCACGGCGATCACCGATGCCGACCAGCGGCTGGCGGACGCCTGCATCGCGGTGGCGAAGGAGGCGGCGTGACCGATCGCATGCGCCGCATCCACACCATCCACTTCGTCGGCATCGGCGGCAGTGGCATGAGCGGCATCGCCGAGGTACTGCTCAACCTCGGCTACAGCGTGCAGGGCTCGGACCTGCGCGAGGGCGAGGCCGCCGCGCGGCTGCGCCAGCTCGGCGCGCGCGTGATGATCGGGCACCGCGCGGAAAACGTCGCGGGCGCCGACGTGGTGGTCGTGTCGAGTGCCATCAATCCTGACAACCCCGAGGTTGCGCAGGCGCTCGCGCAGCGCGTCCCGGTCGTGAAGCGCGCCGAGATGCTCGGCGAGCTGATGCGCTTCCGTTATTCGATCGCCGTGGCCGGCACGCACGGCAAGACCACGACCACCAGCCTCGTGTCGAGCCTGCTCGCCGAGGGTGGCCTCGACCCGACCTTCGTGATCGGCGGGCGCCTGAAGAGTGCCGCGAGCAATGCGCGGCTCGGCGCGGGTCGCTACCTCGTCGCGGAGGCGGACGAGAGCGACGCGTCGTTCATGCACCTGCAGCCGATGATCGCGATCGTCACCAACGTCGACGCCGACCACCTCGGCACGCACGGCGGCGATTTCGGCAAGCTGAAGCTCTCGTTCGTCGAGTTCCTGCACAACCTGCCGTTCTACGGCCTCGCGGTGATCTGCCACGACGACGCGGAAGCGCGCGGCCTGATCCCGCAGCTGGCGCGCCCCTACCTCACCTACGGCTTCGACGACGGCGCCGACATCCGCGCGGTCAACGTGGTGCGCGACGGGCCGCGCTCGGAATTCGACGTGCTGCGTCCGCAGGCCGCGGCGCCGCTGCACGTGTCGCTGAACCTGCCCGGCCGCCACAACGTGCTGAACGCGCTGGCCGCCATCGCCGTGGCGACCGAGCTCGGCATCGACGACGCCGCGATCCAGCGCGCGCTCGCCGGCTTCCAGGGCATCGAGCGACGGCTGCAGTTCCTCGGCGAGGTGCCGGTCGCCGGCGGCCGCGTCGCGATCGTCGACGACTACGGCCACCACCCGACCGAGCTGGCCGCGACCATGGAGGCCGCGCGCCAGGGCTGGCCCGGCCGGCGCATCGTGCTGGCGTTCCAGCCGCATCGCTACACGCGCACGCGCGACCTGCTCGATGAGTTCGCGCAGGTGCTGTCGCAGGCGGATGCGCTCGTGGTGGCCGAAGTGTATGCAGCCGGCGAAGCGCCGATTCCCGGGGCCGACGGCAAGGCGCTCTGCCGCGCGATCCGCTCGCGCGGCCGCGTGGAGCCCGTGCTGCTGAAAGGCATCGAAGAACTGCCGGCTGCGCTGGCCGGCATCGTGCGCGACGGCGACGTCGTGCTGACCATGGGGGCCGGCAGCATCGGCGCGGCCGCCCACGACCTGCCGCGCACGCTGCCTGCGAGCGCGGCGCCTGGAGAACGCCCATGACCCGCCCGCATGCGATCACCGACGCCGCCGAGTTCGGTCGCGTGGCCGTGCTGCTCGGCGGGACGTCGTCCGAGCGCGAGGTGTCGCTCGACTCCGGGCGCAACGTGCTCGAGGCCCTGCAGCGCCGCGGCGTGAACGCGACGGCCGTCGACGGCATTCCCGCGCTGCTCGCCGCGCTGACGGCGCCGGGCGGCCGCCGCTTCGACCGCGTCTTCAACATCCTGCACGGCAGCCACGGCGGCGGCGAGGACGGCGTGCTGCAGGGCCTGCTCGAATCGCTCGGCGTGCCGTACACCGGCTCGGGCGTGCTCGGCTCGGCGCTGTCGATGGACAAGATCCGCACCAAGCAGGTGTGGCTCTCGGTCGGCCTGCCGACGCCGGCCTTCGTGCGGCTCGACCGGGGCGAGGACGTGATCGCCGCGGCCCGCAAGATCGGTCTGCCGGTGATCGTGAAGCCCGCGTGCGAAGGGTCGAGCGTCGGCGTGAGCCGCTGCTTCAAGGACGCCGACCTCGCGGCCGCGGTCGAACTCGCCGCGCGCTACGAAGGCCCGCTGCTGGTGGAGAAGCTGATCCAGGGCGAAGAGTACACGGTCGGCGTGCTCGGGCTCGAGGCGCTGCCGTCGATTCGCATCGTGCCGGCCGGCGAGTACTACGACTACCACGCGAAGTACGTCGCGGAGGACACGCAGTACCTCTGCCCGGGGCTGAGCGGCGCCGCCGAGCAGGAACTCGCGACCCTCGCGGTCGAGTCGTTCGTGGCCGTCGACTGCAGCGGCTGGGGTCGCGTGGACTTCATGCGCGACCGCGCCGGCAAGCCGTGGCTGCTCGAGGTCAACACCGCGCCCGGCATGACCAGCCACTCGCTGGTGCCGAAGGCGGCGCGCCAGCGCGGCATCGAATTCGACGAACTCGTCTGGCGCGTGCTCGAGACGAGCTTGCAGGGGCGGGGGCGCTGATGGACCTGGCGAGCCTCATCCCCTGGCGCAAGCGCAACCGTCGTCGCACGGCCGCGGGCTCGACCGCGGGCCCGGCCGCGGACTCGAAGTCGTCGGCGCCCATCGACGTGCGCAAGGCCGCGATGCGCGTCGGCACGGTCGCCGGCCTGCTGGTGATGGCCGCGCTGGTGCACGAGGCGCTCGACCGCCCCGTCCGGCACGTACGCGTGGAAGGCGCCTTCCAGCGCGTCTCGCCGCCGGAGATCGAGAGCGCGGTGACCGAAGTCGTGCGCGGCGGCCTCGCCTCGGTGGATCTCGACCGCATCCGCGAGCGGGTCGAGCAGATCGACTGGGTCGACCAGGCGGTCGTCAGCCGCCAATGGCCCGACACGGTCCGCGTCGTGGTGGTCGAGCAGGTCGCGGCCGCGCGCTGGAACGACACCGGCCTGCTGAACGCGCGCGGCGAGCTCTTCATCCGCAATGCGCGCTTCGTGCCGCCCGAACTGCCGCTGCTGCAGGGCCCGGACGGCAGCGAGTCCGCGGTGGCGCAGCTCTACCTCGAGGCGCAGGGGCGCCTGGTCGAGGCCGGGCTGCGCCTCTCGGGCGTGCGCCTCGACGAGCGCGGCGCGTGGGAGCTGCAGCTCGGCAACGGTCTCATCGTGCGGCTCGGCCGCGCGGCAGTCACCGAGCGGCTCGACCGCTTCATCCGCCTCGCGAGCCCGATGGTGGCGAAGCGGGCTGCCGACATCCGCTACGTGGACATGCGCTACACCAATGGATTCAGCGTGGGCTGGAACAAGAGTTCGGCCCTGGCCGTCGCCCCGCAGGAGAACGCGACCCCCGATGCCTAGGAAACCAGACAGAAACCTGATCGTCGGCCTCGACATCGGCACCTCGAAGGTGGTGGCGATCGTCGGCGAGCTGACCCCCGCCGGCGCCATCGAGGTCGTCGGCCTGGGTTCGCAGGCATCGCACGGCCTGAAGAAAGGCGTGGTGGTGAACATCGACTCGACCGTGCAGTCGATCCAGCGCGCGGTCGAGGAAGCCGAGCTGATGGCCGGCTGCGAGATCCATTCGGTGTTCGCCGGCATCGCCGGCAGCCACGTGCGCAGCCTCAACTCGCACGGCATCGTCGCCATCCGCGACCGCGAGGTGGCGGCGGGCGACGTCGATCGCGTCATCGACGCGGCGCGGGCCGTCGCGATCCCGGCCGACCAGAAGATCCTGCACATCCTGCCGCAGGAATTCATCATCGACTCGCAGGAAGGCATCCGCGAGCCGATCGGCATGTCGGGCGTGCGGCTCGAGGCCAAGGTGCACATCGTCACCGGCGCGGAGAGCGCGGCGCAGAACATCGTCAAGTGCGTGCAGCGCTGCGGGCTCGAGGTCGAGGACATCGTGCTCGAGCAGCTCGCCTCCAGCTACGCCACGCTGGTCGACGACGAGAAGGAACTCGGCGTATGCCTCGTCGACATCGGCGGCGGCACCACCGACATCGCGGTGTTCTCGGGCGGCGCGATCCGGCACACGGCCGTGATCCCGATCGCCGGCGACCAGGTCACCAACGACATCGCGGTGAGCCTGCGCACGCCGACGCACGACGCCGAGCTGGTCAAGGTCAAGTACGCCTGCGCGCTGTCGCAGCTCGCGAACCCGGACGAGACGATCGAGGTGCCGAGCGTCGGCGACCGGCCGCCGCGCCGGCTCGCGCGCCAGACGCTCGCCGAGGTCGTGGAGCCGCGCTACGAGGAACTCTTCGCGCTGGTGCGCGAGGAACTGCGTCGCGCCGGCTTCGAGCAGCACATCGCCGCCGGCGTCGTGCTCACCGGCGGCAGCGCCAAGATGGAAGGGGTCATCGAGCTCGCCGAGGAGGTGTTCCACGCCCCGGTGCGGCTCGGCATTCCGCAAGGCGTCACCGGGCTGGTCGACGTCGTGCGCAACCCGATCCACGCGACGGGCGTGGGCCTGCTGCTGTTCGGTCGCGAGAACTACCTGCGCAGCGGGCGTTCCTCGCCGGTCACCAGCAGCGCACGGGGCGTGCTCGATCGCATGAAGGATTGGTTCAAGGGCAATTTCTAGCGTACCGCGGGGCAGCAGGACGCAGGGTCAGGGTCTTCATTTCGCAACGGTCACTGGTCTTCTCACACATTCCATCGGAGCAGCAACAATGTTCGTACTCGCAGACTCGGAGAATCAGGGGGCGGTCATCAAGGTCGTCGGCGTCGGCGGCGGTGGTGGCAACGCAGTCACCCACATGGTCAACTCCGGCATCGAAGGCGTCGACTTCATCTGCATCAACACCGACGCGCAGGCGCTCAAGAACTCCAAGGTGAAGATGAGCCTGCAGATCGGCCAGAACATCACCAAGGGCCTCGGCGCAGGCGCGGATCCGGAGGTCGGCCGCCAGGCCGCGATGGAGGATCGCGACCGCATCGTCGAGCTGATCGACGGCTCGGACATGATCTTCATCACCGCGGGCATGGGCGGCGGCACCGGCACCGGCGCGGCGCCGGTCGTGGCGCAGGTCGCGAAGGAACTCGGCATCCTCACGGTCGCCGTCGTCACCAAGCCGTTCGAGATGGAGGGCAACAAGCGCCTGACGTTCGCGGACCAGGGCATCCACGAGCTCGGCAAGCACGTCGACTCGCTGATCACCATCCCGAACCAGAAGCTGCTGACCGTGCTCGGCGGCGACACGACGCTGCTCGATGCGTTCAAGTCGGCCAACCACGTGCTGCAGGGCGCGGTGCAGGGCATCGCCGAACTCATCACGCGGCCCGGCCTGATCAACGTCGACTTCGCCGACGTGCGCACCGTGATGGCGGAGACCGGCATGGCGATGATGGGCTCCGGCGCGGCGACCGGCGAGAACCGCGCGCGCGCGGCGGCCGAGGCGGCCATCTCGAGCCCGCTGCTCGAGGACGTGAACCTCTCGGGCGCGCACGGCCTGCTGATCAACGTCACCGCCGGCATGGACCTGCGCACCAGCGAGTTCCACGTGGTGGGCGACACCGTCAAGCAGTACGCCTCCGAGGACGCGACCATCGTCGTCGGCTACGTGATCGACCCGGAGATGACCGACCAGATCCGCGTCACCGTGGTCGCCACCGGCATCGGCCGCCAGCAGGCGGTGCGTGCCGTGCCGACCAGCGGTCAGCCGAAGGTGGAGGTCGTGGCCAACAATACGCGCCGCCGTGCGGTGGACACGGGCGTGTACTCGGACTTCGAGACGCCGGCCCACATGCGTCGCCGTGCCGTGGCGGTCGGTGACGACGTGCGCTCCGACTCGGCCGACTACCTCGACATCCCGGCGTTCCTGCGCCGCCAGGCCGACTGAGACCGAGGAGACCGTGACCCGTCGGGAACCCGGTGCCCGCTCCGGCACCGGGTTCCCCTGCGGTCCGCCCGCCATGGACTTCGCCCTCGATCCGACGACCCTCGAGCTGCAGCAGCGCACGCGCCGCTTCATCGCCGAGTGCATCCTGCCCTATGAAAGGGACCCGCGGCAGACGCCGCACGGTCCCACCGAAGCGTTGCGCGCCGAGCTCGTCGAGCACGCGCGCCGCGCCGGACTCCTCACGCCGCATGCTTCGACCGAGCTCGGCGGCCTCGGCCTCTCGCACGTCGCGAAGGCCGTGGTGTTCGAGGAGGCCGGCTATTCGCACCTCGGTCCCGTCGCGCTGAACATCCACGCGCCGGACGAGGGCAACATCCACCTGATGGAAGTGGTGGCCTCGCCCGCGCAGAAGGCGCGCTGGCTCGCGCCGCTGGTGGCCGGGCGCACCCGCTCCATCTTCTGCATGACGGAGCCGCCGCCGGGCGCCGGCGCCGACCCGTCGCTGCTCAACACGACCGCCGTCCGCGACGGCGACGACTACGTCATCAGCGGCACCAAGTGGTTCATCACCGGGGCCGAGCATGCGGCGTTCGCCATCATCATGGCGCGCATGGAGGACGGCACCGCGACCCTGTTCCTGTCGGACGTGGACCGGCCGGGCCTGCGCCTCGTGCGGCTGATGGATTCGATGGACGCCTGCTTCACCGGTGGCCACGGCGTGGTCGCCTTCGAGAACCTGCGCGTCCCCGCGACGGACGTGCTGGGCGAGACCGGCAAGGGATTCCGCTACGCGCAGGTGCGGCTCGCGCCGGCGCGGCTGACGCACTGCATGCGCTGGCTGGGACAGGCGCGCCGGGCGCACGACGTCGCCGTCGAGTACGCGCGCACGCGCCGATCCTTCGGCAAGGCGCTCGGCGAGCACCAGGGCGTCGGCTTCATGCTGGCCGACAACGAGATGGACCTGCACATGGCCCGGCTGGTGGTGCGCCACTGCGCCTGGGTGCTGGACCAGGGCAGCAAGGGCAACTTCGAGTCGAGCCGCGCGAAGGTGATCGTCTCGGAGGCGGTCTGCCGCGTGGTCGACCGCTGCGTGCAGGTGCTCGGCGGGCAGGGCGTCACCGACGAATCGGTGGTCTGCCGCATCTACAAGGACATCCGCGGCTTCCGGATCTACGACGGCCCGAGCGAGGTCCACCGCGACAGCCTGGCGCGCAAGATCCTCGCCGGACGCGTTCCGGAGTGATTCCAGAACGCGTCATTTGATCGTAAAAACAGAGACTTAGGGCTGATCGGCCGCCTGTGGTAAACTGCGCGGCCCAGTGTCGGGGCGGGAAGGCATGTTGCAGCAACGTACGCTCAAGAACACGATCCGGGCCACGGGTGTCGGCCTGCACACGGGCCGCAAGGTCCTGATGGTGCTGCGTCCCGCGCCGGTCAACTCAGGGATCGTGTTCCGCCGCACCGACCTCGACGAGCCGGTCGACATCCCGGCCCAGGCGCACCACGTCGGCGAGACCACGCTCGGCACCTCGCTGGTCTACGGCAATGCCCGCGTCTCGACCGTGGAGCACCTGATGTCCGCACTGGCGGGCCTCGGCATCGACAACCTCGTGGTCGAGCTGAGCGCCGGCGAAGTGCCGATCATGGACGGCAGTGCCGGCCCGTTCGTCTTCCTGCTGCAGTCGGCCGGGATCGAGGAGCAGAACGCGCCGAAGAAATTCGTGCGCGTGAAGAAGCCGGTCGAAGTGCGCGACGGCGACAAGTGGGCGCGCTTCGTGCCGTACGACGGTTTCAAGGTGAACTTTGAAATCGAGTTCGACCATCCGGTGTTCAAGCGGCGCTCGCAGACCGCCACGATGGAGTTCTCCACGTCGGCGTTCCTGCGCGAGATCAGCCGCGCGCGCACCTTCGGCTTCATGCGCGACCTCGAGTACATGCGCTCGCGCAACCTCGGGCTCGGCGGCAACCTCGACAACGCGATCGTCCTCGACGACTACCGCATCCTCAACGAGGATGGCCTGCGCTACGAGGACGAGTTCGTGAAGCACAAGATCCTCGACGCGATCGGCGACCTGTACCTGCTCGGGCACAGCCTGATCGGCGAGTACAGCGGCTACAAGTCGGGCCACGGCCTCAACAACCGCGTGCTGCGCGCGCTCATCGACGACCGCAGCGCGTGGGAGGAAGTGACCTTCGACACGCCGGAAAACGCGCCGATTTCGTACCTCGCCGCAGCGGCTGCCACGGCCTGAATCGCGGCTCAGCCGCTCGTCGCGGCGCCACGCACCTTCACGCGGATCTTCCCGATCACCGGCTCGCCGGCGGCCTCGAGTTGCGCCTTGAGGCGCCGTCCGGCGTAGCGCACCCGGGCCGACCACGCCGCCGAGTCCACGATCACCACGAGGTCGGCCTCGCGCCGCGTGGCCGAGAGGACGTGCGGCCGCAACGCCTCGGGCAATTCCGCGCGCACGCGCTCGGTCAGCGAACGGGCGGCGGCGGCCTTGCGCGCCAGGGCATCGAGGCCCGGCGAGAGCCCGCCGAAGAGCGGTTTGAGCGGGTCGGACATTATCAAGCCTTGGTTTATAAAGGCGGCTTTTCGTTGCCACCCCCGGGGGTTTCGTCCATAGTCTGCCGACCGATGGCCGGGCGGGTCCAGCGCCGGGTCGTCAAGGCGACTGAGCTTTGCAGTCCCGGCGCGAGTAGGGCCCACTCTGAACAAGAAGCCCCGCTAGAGCGATCGGCCTCGTGACACAGTGCTCCCCACGGGAGCGCGTGCGGCGTGGATGGTCCGCCGGCTGCCAAGAGGGAAGTAGTCGAGATGCAGTTCCAGATCGTATCGGGCCGCGGTGCTCGCGCCCGTCACCTCGACCTGTCGAAGCCGCGGACGCTGCTCGTATATGGCGGCGGCGTGCTGCTGCTCGTGGCGGCCGTGTTCGTGCTCGGCGTGGTGCTCGGTCGCTTCCTGCTGGCGGGTTCGGCGCAGAACCGTGAATACGCCCGCGCGCTCGAGGAACAGCGGCAGGAAATCCAGTCGGCGCGCGGCCAGATCGACGGCAAGGTCGATGCGCTCGCCTCGCGCGTGGGCGCGCTGAATGCGCAGCTCATCCGCCTCGATGCGCTCGGCAAGCGGCTCACCGATCTCGCCGGCCTCGATCGGGGCGAGTTCGATTTCGACAAGCCGCCGCCCACCGGCGGTCCGGAAGAAAGCGTCGAGACGGCGGCGGGCTCGGCCCAGGTCCCGGAGCTCGAACAGGCCCTGTCCTCGCTGCAGGCCCAGGTCGACGACCGCGAGCGGCAGTTGATGGCGCTCGAGAGCCTGCTCGCCTCGCGCCAGCTCGGCCAGCGCATGCTGCCGGGCGGCCTGCCGCTGATCGGCGGGTGGATCTCCTCGCACTTCGGCTATCGCAGCGATCCGTTCACGGGTCGCGGTGCCTTCCACGCAGGCGTCGACTTCGCCGGCGTGCCGGGCAGCAAGGTCCTGGCGGTCGGGCCGGGCGTGGTCGTGTTCTCCGGCTACAAGAACGGCTACGGCAACGTCGTCGAGATCCAGCACTCGACCGGCTACCTCACCCGCTACGGTCACAACTCGCGCAACCTCGTGCGCGCGGGCCAGAGCGTCGAGCGCAACCAGGCGATCGCGATCATCGGCAGCACCGGTCGCTCCACCGGCACGCACGTGCACTTCGAGGTGGAGAAGGACGGCAAGGTGCTGAACCCGATGCGCTACCTGCAGGGGCCCTGAGCCGGCGCCGTGGACGCCGCGGGCCGGCCGGCCCGCCCTTGAAGTACGCGGGACCGCACCCATGGTGGACGGGTCCCAGGAACCCGGGCGTACCCGCCTTGTCCATCCGCAAGCCTCAGCGACCCGCCCGCTTCCTGTAAAATCCCCGCCTTTCACCCAGGCCCCCGACCCGGAGCCCCCGTGGCCAATTGGCTTACCAGCATTTTCGGCAGCCGCAACCAGCGGCTGGTCGCCCAGTACAACGCAGTCGTCCGCAGGATCAACGCACTGGAGCCCGCGATCCAGGCGCTGTCGGATGACGCGCTCGCCGCCAAGACCGTCGAGTTCCGCGCGCAGCTCGCGGCCGGCAAGACCCTCGACGACGTCCTGCCCGAAGCCTTCGCGGTCGTCCGCGAGGCCTCCAAGCGCACGCTCGGGCTGCGGCACTTCGACGTGCAGCTCATCGGCGGCATGGTCCTCAACGCGGGCAAGATCGCCGAGATGCGCACCGGCGAAGGCAAGACGCTGGTCGCCACGCTCGCCGTCTACCTGAACGCGCTGCCCGGCAAGGGCACGCACGTCGTGACGGTCAACGAGTACCTCGCGCAGCGCGACGCCGACTGGATGGGCCCCATCTACCGCTTCCTCGGCATGACCGTGGGCGTGGTGAAGTCCGGCCAGACCTCCGACGAGAAGCGCGCGGCCTATGGCGCCGACATCACCTACGGCACCAACAACGAGTTCGGCTTCGACTACCTGCGCGACAACCTCGCTTTCCGCATCGAGGATCGCATGCAGCGCGAGCTGGCGTACGCGATCGTCGACGAAGTCGACTCGATCCTGATCGACGAGGCGCGCACGCCGCTGATCATCTCGGGCCCGGCCGAGGAGAGCACCGAGCTCTACCTGAAGATCAACGAGCTGGTGCCGCGCCTGAAGCGCCAGACCGAGGAAGAGGGCGCGGGCGACTACTGGGCCGACGAGAAGGGCAAGCAGGTCCACCTGTCCGACGAAGGCCACGAGCACGTCGAGGAGCTGTTCCTGCAGGCGGGCCTGCTGCAGGAAGGGCAGAGCCTGTACGACCCGTCGAACATCCGCCTGATGCACCACCTGAACGCGGCGCTGCGCGCGCACGCGCTCTACAGCCGCGACGTCGAGTACATCGTCAGGAACGGCGAGGTCATCATCGTCGACGAGTTCACCGGCCGCACCATGCCGGGCCGGCGCTGGTCCGACGGCCTGCACCAGGCGGTCGAGGCCAAGGAAGGCGTGCGCGTGCGCGAGGAAAACCAGACGGTCGCCTCGATCACGTTCCAGAACTATTTCCGCATGTACGGCAAGCTCTCGGGCATGACCGGCACGGCGGACACCGAGGCCTTCGAGTTCCAGCAGATCTACGGGCTCGAGGTCGTGGTCATCCCGACCCACCGGCCGATGGTGCGCAAGGACGAGTCCGACCTCGTCTACCTCACGCAGAAGGACAAGTACGAGGCGATCATCGAGGACATCCGCGACTGCTCGACGCGGCGCCAGCCGGCGCTGGTCGGCACGACGTCGGTCGAGACCTCGGAGTTCCTCTCGGGCCTGCTGAAGAAGCAGGGCATCGCGCACGAGGTGCTGAACGCCAAGCAGCACGAGCGCGAGGCGCTCATCGTCGCCCAGGCGGGTCGCCCCGGTTCGATCACCATCGCGACCAACATGGCCGGCCGCGGCACCGACATCGTGCTCGGCGGCAGCCTGAAGGTGGAGCTCGAGCAGCTCGGCGACGCCGACGCGGCGACGCGCGCGGCCGTCGAGGCGGACTGGAAGAAGCGCCACGAGGAAGTGGTCGCGGCCGGCGGCCTGCACATCATCGGCACCGAGCGCCACGAGTCCCGCCGCATCGACAACCAGCTGCGCGGCCGGTCGGGCCGCCAGGGCGACCCGGGTTCGAGCCGCTTCTACCTCTCGCTCGAAGACAACCTGATGCGCATCTTCGGCGACCCGGAGCGCACCAAGCGCTGGCTCACGACGGCCGGCATGAAGGAAGGCGAGGTGATCGAGAGCCGCATGCTCTCGCGCCAGATCGAGCGCGCCCAGCGCAAGGTCGAGGCCTACAACTTCGACCTGCGCAAGAACCTGCTCGAGTACGACGACGTCGCCAACGACCAGCGCAAGGTCATCTACCAGCAGCGCACCGAGCTGATGGCGGCCGAGGACATCGCCGACTCCGTGGTCGGCATCCGCGCCGAAGTCGTGAACAACCTGATCGACCAGTTCGTGCCGCGCGAGAGCCCGGAAGAGGAGTGGGACCTCGCGGGTCTCGCCGAGGCCGTCGGCCGCGACTACAACGTCGAGATCCAGCCCAAGGCATGGCTCGAGGCCGACCACGGCCTGGCCGAGTCCGGGCTGCGCGACCGCGTGGTCGCGGCGATCGAGAAGGACTACCAGGCCAAGGTCGAGTCGGTCGGCGCGCCGGTCATGCGCCACCTCGAGAAGGCCGTGATGCTGCAGGAACTCGACAAGCACTGGCGCGAGCACCTCGCCGCCATGGACTACCTGCGCCAGGGCATCCACCTGCGCGCCTACGCGCAGAAGAACCCGAAGCAGGAGTACAAGCGCGAGGCGTTCGAACTGTTCGAGGCGCTGCTCGACCGCATCAAGACCGACACCGTGTCGCTGCTCTCGCGGCTGCAGGTGCGCACCGAGGCGGAGATCGACGCGCAGCAGCGTGAGCGCGAGGCCGCGATGGCGCGCCGGCTGCAGATGCAGCACGCGGCGCCGCAGTCGGCCATCTCGACGGCCGACGCGGCACCCGACGCCGCCGCGGCGCCGGCGGGCGGGGCGCCGCTCATGGGAACCGCGAGCGGTCCAGAGCAGCTGGTGCCGGTCGTGCGCGACACTCGCAAGGTCGGCCGCAACGAGCTGTGTCCCTGCGGTTCCGGCCGCAAGTACAAGCACTGCCACGGCCGGCTCGAAAACGGTTGAGCGAGGCTGCGACCGTCGAGGTCGTCGCGGGCGCGTTGTACGACGCGTCCGGGCGCATCCTCATCGCGCAGCGTCCCGCGGGCAAGGCCCTGGCCGGGCGCTGGGAATTCCCGGGCGGCAAGCGCCACGAGGGGGAGACCGCCTACGCGGCCCTGGTGCGCGAACTGCGCGAAGAGCTCGGCGTCGACGTCCTGCAGGCCGAGCCGTTGATGCGCTACCCGGTCGAGTACCCCGGTCGCACGATCTGGCTGGACATGTGGATCGTCTCGAGCTGGCAGGGCGAGCCGCGCGGGCTCGACGACCAGGCCCTGCGCTGGGTGGAGCCGGGCCGGTTGCACGACGAGGACATCCTCGAGGCGGACCAGCCGATCGTCGCCGCACTGGCGCAGCGTCCGCCGCCGTCGCCATGAGGGGGCCGCGGCCCGTTTGCCGCGACCGCGACGCATCGCATAGCATCGCCGGACAGGACTGACGGGGGCACGACTCTGGAACCGATCACGCATCCGGCGCCGCGACGCGCCTGGCTCGCCCTTGCGCTCTGCTGCCTGGCACTCGACGGTGCCGTGGCCTCGACGCGCCAGGAACCGCTGCTGCCGCGCGGCGTCACCCTGCCCAAGGACGTGGCCGTGCCGAACGACACGGCGCTGGCCATCTATTTCCCGCCCAACGAACTCGACTCGCGCAGCTACGTGCAGTCGCTCGGGCTCTGGGTCGAGCCTGGTCGCGCGCTCCAGGAGTCGCGCAGCGAAGTCGCGGTGAAGCTGTTCCCGCAGACGATCGCGGCGACGGTCGGCGGCACCGGCCAGTACGGACTGCTGATCGCAGCGCACCCGGTGTGGAGCGTCAACGGAGGCGTGCTGCGCCTCGAGATGAAGTACCGGGTGTACGACCCGGCGGGCAAGGAGCTGCGCAACAGCTCGCAGGTGCAGACGGCCGGCATCTCGGCCAACACGGCAGCGATCCGCGCCGTCACCTACAAGGCCATGCAGATGGTGCTCGTCGACCTGCTGCGCGAGCTCGCGCCGTCCGCCGCGAAGTACCCGGCGACCGGCGAGGTCGCCAAGATCCCGCCGGCGATCCTGGTGCGCCGCGACGAGCCGGTCAGCACGGGCACGGGCTTTTTCATCAACCGCACGGGCCAGATGCTCACCGCGGCGCACGTGGTGCGCGATTGCGTGGTGGTCGAGGCGCAGAAGGACGGCGTCACCTTCCCTGTCACGCGCCGTGCGGAGAGCAGCCTGCTCGACCTCGCGGTGGTCGACTCGGGTCGCGAGAGCAATGCCGCGCTGCCGCTGCGCACCGGCCAGACGCTGGTGCTCGGCGAGGCCGTCACCAACGTCGGCTTCCCGTTGTCGGGACTGCTCGCGAACTCGCCGAACCTGACGCGTGGCAACGTGAGTGCGCGCGCCGGCCTCAAGGGCTCGGTCGGGCTGTTCCAGTTCTCCGCGCCGATCCAGCCGGGATCGAGCGGCGGGCCGGTGGTCTCCGACGGCGGCGAGCTGCTCGGCGTCACCGTGAGCACGCTCAACATCGCGGCGCTGGTGAACCAGGGCCTGCTGCCGCAGAACGTGAACTTCGCGCTCGACGCGAAGTACGCGGCGGCGTTCCTGCGCCACGAGAACGTGGCGTTCACCGAGGTCGCGCCGCGCGCGAACGGCTCGATGCAGCAGGCGAACGATGCGGCGCTCGGCGCCGTCGTCCAGCTGAGTTGCTACCAGTGAGGCGCCCGGCGATGACACGCAAGACGATACCTGCGCTGCTGCTCGTGCTGGCGGCCGTGCCCGCGGCCTGGCCGGCCGATCCGGCCGGCCCCGTGATCCAGGTGCCCGCGACGTCCCCGGCGCCCGTGGTGCCGCCGCCCGTCCCGAGCCCCGCGCCTGCCGCGGCCCCCGTGCCGGCCGATGCGCTGCCGCCGATGAATTTCTATGCCTCCATCGCGGGCAACGAGCTGTTCGGCAAGATCAAGGCATCCAGCACGTTCTCGCGTGCGGAGAAGGAACTGGTGGGCAGCCCGATCCAGCTGCGCGTCACCCACAGCCTGATGCCGACCTCGGGAGGCATGGCGACGGGCCTGCTCTCGGCGATCTGGGCGGGCAGCACGCTGGGCCTGCTGCCGGTCGTGACCAACAACAACCTCGTGCTCACCTACGAGGTGCGCGTCAACGGCAAGGAAGTGGCACGCTACGACTTCCAGCGCAGTTTCACGCGCGCGGTGAACATCTGGGCCAACCAGAACGACACGACGTACGGGCTCGGCCAGGACGGCCTCGAGTGGGCGCTGTCGACGGCAGACGAGTTCGTCGCCAAGGCCGCGCAGGATCCCGCGCTGCACGCGCTCGCCACCGAATACGCCTTCTACTTCGGTCCCGACGCGCACTGACCCGGCGCCCGGGCCGCGACCGCAAGTCTTCGGTTCAGTGGCGGGGCGGAGTCGGATTGCTGTCGTCGTCGGAGGGCGTCGGCACTTCCTCGCCGGGAATCGCGCGCTGCTCGCTCATCCACGCGCCGAGGTCGAGCAGCTTGCAGCGCTCGCTGCAGAACGGCCGCCACGGTGAAGCGTCGGACCACTCCACGGGCCGCTGGCAGGTGGGGCAGGCGACGGTCGCCATCGAGGTCTCAGGTGCAGAGCGAGAGCGTGAACGGCACGTCTTCGGTGGTCTGCAGCGGATGGGTCTCCGCGTCCTGCCAGACGAGGAAGCGGATGCTGACGCGGTAGTGGCTGCCGCTGATCTCGGGATACGTGTCGGTGCCGTGCGGCAGCGTGATGCGGATGAGCTGCACGGGCACGTCGCGATCGAGCGTCAGGTGGAAGATGCCGCCGTTGGCGACCTCGGGCCGCGAGCGCCCCTGCTCGCGCGTCATCCACAGCAGCTCGGACACCGAGTCGCCGAGCGGGCGGATGATCGCGAGCCAGTGCGCGAAGTCCGCACCGCGCACTTCGTCCGGCTGGTTGAGCCAGTGCGTGTAGTCCGGCAGGTCGAACTCGCAGGTGCCGCCGGGGATCGTGCTGCGGTGCTTGATCGCATTGAGGAACTCGGAGTCGCGCAGCTTCTGCATGAACAGTGCGCCGACCGAGCTCAGTTCCTCGCGCATGCGGTGCAGCTTCGTCATCAGCACCCGCAGCCGCTGCGCGTCCACGCCGGGGCGCGAGTTGTAGGTGGAGAGCTGCGCCATCTGGCGCTCGAGTTCCTTCAGCACCTCGCCGCGGATGTCGCCGCGCTGCGTGATCGCGAGGATCTCGAGCAGCGAGGACACCGCCGCGCGCGTCGACCACGGGTCGGGCTTGGTGTGGTGATGGACGGCCTGCTGGTACAGGAAGTCGAGGCGCAGGAAATTGCGCATCCGCTCGTTGAGCGGCTGCTCGTAGGCAATGACGCGACTCGCCGCGTCTGCCGTCGGCACTGCGGCCTCGTTGGCACTCATGACCCGTTATTGTGCGTTACGGGGGTTTCCCGGCACAACCCGGCCGAGAGTGTGAGGTAGGTCTCGTGCAGCCGGGCCACCTGGGGCTCGAGGTCGGCGACCGCCCCCGTGTTGTGCACCACGTCGTCGGCCAGGGCGAGGCGCTGGGTCCGGCTCGCCTGCGCGGCCAGGGACGCCAGGGCCTGTTCGCGGCTGACGCCGTCGCGCTGCATCAGGCGCGCGACCTGCACCTCTTCGGGGACGTCGACGACGAGCACGCGGTCCACGTGGTCGCGCCGGCCACCCTCGGCGTACAGCGGGATTACCAGCAACTGGTAGGGGCCGGGCGCGGCGCGGGACTGGCGCTCCATCTCGGCCCGGATCGCCGGATGCAGGATCGCCTCGAGGCGACCCTTGGCCGTCCGGTCGGTGAAAATCCGCTCGCGCAGCCGCCGGCGGTCCAGGCGACCGTCCGCGCCGAGCATGTCCGGACCAAAGGCCTCCACGACCGCCGCGAGGCCCGGCGTGCCCGGCTCGACGACCTCGCGGGCGATGACGTCGGTGTCGATGACCGGCACGCCCCGCGTCGCGAAAAGTTGCGCGACCGTCGACTTGCCGCTCGCGATGCCGCCCGTCAGCACGACGCGCAACGGCCGCTGCGTCGCGCCGTGGCTCATCGGTCCAGCCCCGTCACCGACAGGTAGCGCCCGACGATCTGCGGGCCCCAGAGCAGCGCGATCCAGCCGGCCGCCGCCAGGTACGGCCCGAAGGGAATGGGGATGTTGCGGTCGCGCCCGCGCGCCACGATCAGCGCGATGCCGACCACGGCCCCCGTGAACGCCGACAGCAGGATGACCAGGGGCAGCATCTGCCAGCCCATCCAGGCACCGAACGCGGCGAACAGCTTGAAGTCGCCGTAGCCCATGCCCTCCTTGCCCGTGAGCAGCTTGAAGGTCCAGTAGACCAGCCACAGGCTCAGGTACCCCGCGGCCGCGCCCACGATGGCGGACACCGGGTCGACCGGTGCCGGCGGCCTGAGGCCCGGGTGCCACGCCACGGCCATCAGCAGGCCGAGCCAGAGCAGGGGCAGCGTGAGCACGTCGGGCAACAGCTGGTGGTCGAGGTCGATCACCGTGAGCGCGACCAGCGCCCACGTGAACAGCAGCGCCGCGACCGTCTGCCAGCCCCAGCCGAAGTGAAAGGCGACGACGGCCGAGAGCACGGCCGTTGCGAGTTCGACGATCGGGTAGCGGGGTGAGATCGGCGCGCGGCAGGCTGCGCACTTGCCACCGAGGGCCAGCCAGCTGACCACCGGGATGTTCTGCAGGGCGGTGATCGGGGCGTTGCAGTGCGGGCAGCGCGAACGCGGCACGACCAGGTTGTAGCGCTCGGCGGGTTCGGCGGCGGCTGGCGCCGCGCCGTCGGCGAGCATCTCGCGCGCGTGCTCGCGCCACTGGCGGTCGAGCATGATCGGCAGGCGGTGGATCACGACGTTCAGGAAGCTGCCGACCAGGAGGCTCAGCACGAACACGCAGGCCGTCAGCAGCCAGGGCGTGGATTGCAGGGTCTCGGCCAGGGCCATCGTGTCTCGCGCTCCCTCGATGTGAAAACGCCGCGCAGCGCGCGGCGTTCTCGGTGCGGGCGGGCGGAGGTGGAGCTTACACCACCGAACCCAGCTTGAAGATCGGCAGGTACATGGCGATGACGAGGCCACCGACCAGCACGCCGAGGATGACCATGATCAGCGGCTCGAGCAGCGAGCTCAGGCTGTCGACCGCCGCGTCCACGTCGTCCTCGTAGAAGTCGGCGACCTTGGTGGCCATCTCGTCGAGCGAGCCGGATTCCTCGCCGACGGCGATCATCTGCACGACCATGTTCGGGAAGAGTCCGGTGTTCTCCATGGCGCGCTGCATGCGCATGCCGGTGGCGATCTCGTCGCGCATCGTGAGCACGGCGTCCTGGTAGACGATGTTGCCGGTGGCGCCGGCGACGGACTTCATGGCTTCGACCAGCGGCACGCCGGCCGCGAACATCGTCGCGAGCGTGCGCGCGAAACGGGCGATCGAGGCCTTGCGCAGGATCGGGCCGATGACCGGGATCTGCAGCGACATCTTGTCGATGAACTGCCGCAACGGCCGTGACCGCTTGTAGAAGTAGCCGAACGTGAAGGCGCCGACGACCACGAAGATCAGCAGCACCCAGCCCTTCGACTGCATGAACTTCGACATGTTGATGACCATGCGCGTGAACGCGGGCAGGTCGGCGCCGAAGCCCATGAACAGTTTCTCGAACTGCGGGATCACGAACAGCAGCAGCACCACCGTCACGATGATGGCCACCGCGAGCACCGCGGCCGGGTAGAAGAGCGCCTTCTTGATCTTCTTCTTCAGGGCCTCGGTCTTTTCCTTGTAGGTGGCGACCTTGTCGAGCACGGCTTCGAGCGCGCCCGCATGTTCGCCGGCCTCGACGAGGTTGACGAACAGGTCGTCGAAGTGGAGCGGATGCTTGGCGAGCGCCTGGTTGAGCGAGTTGCCGGTCTCGATGTCCTGCTTGATCGTCAGCACCAGCTTCTGCATGGCCGGCTTGTCGTGGCCGACGCCGATGATCTCGAACGCCTGCACCATCGGGATGCCGGCGGTGAGCATGGTGGCGAGCTGGCGGGCGAAGATCGCGATGTCCTCCGCCTTGACCTTGCCGCCCGGCGTGAACAGCTGGCTTTCTTTCTTGACCCGGCTCGCCGCGATGCCCTGCCGGCGCAGGTCGGCACGCATCTCGGCCTCGTTGCGCGCGAGACCGCGACCCTTGATCTTGTTGCCCTTCTTGTCCTTGCCTTCCCACAGGAAAGGAAACTGTTCGCTGATGACTTCGGCCATCGTTGGTGCCTGCCCTTGGTCGACTAGTCGACGGTGACGCTGTTCAGTTCATCGAGGCTGGTGATGCCCAGGCGGACCTTGTTGAGGCCCGACTGGCGCAGGCCCCACACGCCCTCGCGCACGGCCTGGGCCTTGATCTCGAGGACGTCGCCTCCGCGCATGATGATGCGGCCGATCTCCTCGCTGATCGGCATCACCTCGTAGATGCCCGTACGGCCCTTATACCCGTCCGTGCACTGCGGGCAACCGACCGGCGTGAAAATCTCGACACCGTTCGCGATATCCTGCTCGGTGAAGCCCTCCTTCAGGAGCGCCTCCGGCGGGATCTTGGCCGGCGCCTTGCAGTTCTTGCACAGGCGGCGCGCGAGGCGCTGGGCGATGATCAGGCTCACCGAGGTGGCGATCGCGTAGGGCTTCACGCCCATGTCGACCATGCGCGTCAGGGTCTTGGGCGCGTCGTTGGTGTGCAGGGTCGAGAGCACGAGGTGGCCCGTCTGTGCCGCCTTGATGGCGATCTCGGCGGTCTCGAGGTCGCGGATTTCGCCGACCATGATCACGTCCGGGTCCTGGCGCAGGAAGGCGCGCAGCGCGCCCGCGAAGGTGAGGCCCACCTTCGGGTTGATGTTCACCTGGTTGACGCCCGGCAGCATGATTTCGACGGGGTCTTCGGCCGTCGAGATGTTGGTGTCTTCCTTGTTGAGGATGTTGAGGCCGGTGTACAGCGACACCGTCTTGCCGCTGCCGGTCGGGCCCGTCACCAGGATCATGCCGTGGGGGCGGGCGAGCGTGTCCATGTAATGCTGCTTCTGGAACGGCTCGTAGCCGAGCGCGTCGATGCCCAGCATCGCGCTCGACGGGTCGAGGATACGCAGCACGATCTTCTCGCCGAACAGCGTGGGGCACGTGCTCAGGCGGAAGTCGATGGCGCGGTTCTTCGAGATCTTCATCTTGATGCGGCCGTCCTGGGGGACGCGCCGCTCGGCGATGTCGAGCCGCGACATGACCTTGAGGCGGGCCGCGAGCTTCACGGCCAGCTGCACGGGCGGAGTGGCCACTTCCTTCAGCACGCCGTCGAGGCGGAAACGGATGCGGTACGAGCGCTCGTACGGCTCGAAGTGGATGTCCGACGCGCCGCGCTTGATCGCGTCGACCATCACCTTGTTGATGAAGCGCACGATCGGAGCGTCGTCGACGGCGTCGGAGCGCTCCTCGGCGTTCGGACCCTCGTCGTCGCCGCCGGACACCTCGAGGCTGTCCATCTCGAAGTCTTCGCCGGCCAGCTCCGGCATCGAGGTGTCGACTTGCTCGAGGGACTGCGACAGCATCCGGTCGAGCTTGTCCTCCTCGACGACCACGGCCTCGACCGACAGGCCCGTCGCGAACTTCACTTCGTCGAGGGCGTGCAGGTTGGTGGGATCGGAGATCGCGACGAAGAGCTTCTTGCCGCGCTTCACCAGCGGCATCACGCGGTGCTTGCGCAGCACCTTCTCGCTGACGATGCGGACGGTGTCGAGGTCGGCCTGGATCGCGTCGAGGTCGAGCAGCGGCGCGCCGAACTCCTGCGAGGCGGCGATCGCGATCTCGCGCGGATCGGCGAGGTTGTACTCGACGAGGTAGGGGACGATGTTGACGCGCCGTTCCTTGGCGGCGTTCAGCGCCTCGACCATCTGCGTGTCGCTGACGAGCCCGTCCGCGACCAGCCGCTGCGGCAGGCCCTGGAGCCCCGACTTGGGGATGAACTGCGTCGAAATCGCGAAATCGTTCATGTACTTAGGTGCGTCGTCCAGTCCCTGGCCAGCAAGGGATGCAAGTTACCTGAGAAGACATAAGCCTTCAAACCTTAAGTCAACCGGATTCTCCCTGAATCAGGGTCTGCCGATGGCGAAGCGCGTCACGGTCTCGGGAAGCGGCTCCAGCGGCCGGCGGCGGAGACGCTGGGACCCCAAAAAAAGAACCCCCGCCGAGGCGGGGGTTCGATTCGGTCCTCCAGGCGGGGGCCTGGAGCCGTCTACCGGTTAACGGCAGGTCGACGGCAGGTACTTGCCATCCACCGTCGTCGAGCCCGGCGTGGCGCTGGCGCTGGTCCAGGCCGACGGGTTCGGCGAGTTGCCGCACTTCCAGATCACGTCGCCATTGGCGCTGGCGCCCGGGGTGAGGCCGATCGACTTGCCGACGAGGTGCGTCGCATTGGCTTCATGTCCGAAGCCCACGGTGATGCCACCGCTGCCGATCGTCACGCCCTGCACGTACTTGCCGTTGATCGACGCAGCGGTGCCGAGGCCGGCCGCCGTGTTGCCCGACGGCCACGTGCCGTGGTTGGCGTAGTACTCAGACACGCTGGCCTTCGCGGCGGCAGCCATGTTCAGGCCTTCCGACACCTGCGAGCGGATCAGGTAGTCCTGATACGCCGGGATGGCGATGGCGGCCAGGATGCCGATGATCGCGACGACGATCATCAGTTCGATCAGGGTGAAACCCTTCTGTACAGACTTCATCATGTTCAATGCTCCCTTTGGGATGGACTCGAGTTCCGCGGCGTAATGCCTGCAATCCCTACAAGCAAGACCTGTGCCAAGTCTGGATCCTGCCGTAATGGATTGATTTTGCAGCGGATACGCGCCCGGGGCCGACATCGCTGACAGACCATCGGGCGACGCGAGTGACAGCGCGTGTCACTCCCTGACAAGGATTGTCACCGCGGCAGTGTCCCCGGACGAGGTTGCCAGTCCGGGCGGTCGGCTCGTGTAACGGCGTCGCGCATGGAAGCTTGATGGAATCCAAGGCGTTTGCGCACGAGGACGGGCAGAATTGCCGCCGCCCTTCACGAACCCGTGACTTGCGCAGGAGTTTGCGTGCAATCACTTGAGAGCCTGCTCCCTGAATCTGGACGCATGCGGCGCGGCGCCTGGATCGCCGTTGCACTCTGGCTGTTCTTCATGGTCGTGACCGCCTACGCGGTGGCGGCAACCCTGCTGAGCCGGGTCACCGAGAACGACGTGATGAAGGCCGCCTCGGGCGTGGCTTGGAGCGGGCGAATCGCCCTGGAGATCGGTACCTTCCTCGCTGTGCAGGTGCTGCTGCATCTGGCGTTCGCGGTCCTGACGTGGGTGCTGGCATTGTGCGCGACCGTGCTGTCGAGCGAATTGCGCCGCAAGTTCGGCCGCATGGTCGTCGGCTGGTTCTCGGTGCTCGCGGGCGGCACGCTCGCCTTCAACGCGCTCTGGTTCCCGCGCACGCTGATCGGCGCTTACTACCACGCAGCCATGGCGCGCATGCTCGGACCCTGGCCGGTCGGCCAGTGGATCTACCACGCCGCCTTCGCCTTGTGCGGCCTGGTCCTGGTGCTGGGCCTGTGGAAGCTCTGGCGTGCGGCGGGCACGCGCACCCGCAGTCGCGCTGCCTGGGCCGGTGGTGCGATCACGGTCGCGCTGCTGGCCGCGGTGCTGCTGCCGGGCCTCCGGACCAGTTCAGCGGCCGCCGCACCGCAGAAGCAGCCCAACATCATCCTGCTCGGCATCGACTCGCTGCGCCTCGAGCAGCTGAAGCGCAACGGTGGCACCGGCGTGACGCCGAACCTCGACCGCTTTCTCGCGAACGCCGACGTGTTCGCCGATGCGACGACCCCCGTGGCACGCACCTTCCCCTCGTGGTCGGCCATCCTCTCGGGCCGGGCACCCACGGTGACCGGCGCGCGTTTCAACCTCGCGGAACGCTCGTCGGTGGCCATCAATCCGACCTTCGGCGACGTGCTGCGCCAGGCGGGCTATCGCACCGTCTATTCGACCGACGAGGTGCGGTTCGCCAACATCGACGAGACCTATGGCTTCGATCAGGTCGTGACGCCGCGTATCGGCGCGTCCGACTTCCTCATCGGCACGTACAACGAGCTGCCGCTCGCGTCGCTGGTCATCAATACCCGCCTCGGGCGGCTGCTGTTTCCGTTCTCCTATTCCAACCGCGGCGCGGCGACGATGTTCCTGCCGGAGACCTTCCCGGAGCGCATCGATCGTGAAGTCGAGTTCGACGGGCCGACGCTCTTCATCTGCCACCTCACCGCGGCACATTGGCCCTACTACACGGGCGACATCCCCTTCGGAGTCTCCGAGCCCACACCCGATAACGAGCGGCCGCTGTATCGGCTGGGCCTGCGGACCGCCGATCGCATGTTCGGCGAGATGGTCGCCGTGCTGGAGCGCAAGGGCGCGCTGAAGAACGCGCTGGTGATCGTGCTGTCCGACCACGGGGAGGCCCTCAGCCTGCCGCTGGATTCATTTTTCGACACGACGTTCACCGTCGAGGGTTTGCACGCGCCATTGAAGATGAACGACTATGGTCACGGCCAGAGCGTGCTGTCGAAGTCGCAGTACCACGTGCTGCTCTCCTTCCGCACCTTCGGACCGGCCCGGCCGGTTGGTCCCGGCGGCCGCACGCTCGACTTCCCCGCGACCGTGGAGGACATCGCCCCGACCCTGCTCGACTACGTCGGCATCCCGGGCGACCCCCTGAAGGCAACCGGACAGTCGCTGCTGCCATACCTTGCGTCCACGGCGCCGCTGAGTGATGCCGATCGCCTGCGCATCCGCTACACGGAAACCGACCTCGCCGTGCTGCCGGCGCCCGGCGGCGGCGTCGACGAAGATGCGACGGCCCGGCAGAACTCGAAGTTCTTCACGGTCGACCCGAAGACGGCGCGCATGCACATCCGGGCGGATTTCGCGCCGCTCGCCAAGGCCTACAAAGAGCGAGCGGCATTCGCCGGGCAGCGCCTGCTCGCCGCGATTCCGGCCGGTCCGTACGCTCACCAGTACCTGCTGTTCGATTTCTCGCGCAACTACGGGCGGTTGCTGATGCAGCGACCGGGCGCGGACGATCCGGAAGGACAGCGACTCTGGGACGCCTTCACGACGCACTATCGTGGCGAGTTGCACAAACCGGCCGACATCACGCCGAACGACTGGCCGCGCATCGAAGAGGAGTGGACAAACTTCCTCGTCGAGCGACAGAAGCGGGGAAAGAAGCCCGACGAACCGCCGCCCGGCGCATGAGGTCGACAACCGACCCGACGCGCTAGCGGTAGCCGCCCAGCTGGCTCAACTGGCGCTGGTGGTAGAAAGCAGGATAGAGGTCGCGGGTGGGCGGCGGCAGGTCCGCGAGGATCAGCTGGCCCATCGCCGGAGACACCGGCCATTCCACGCGGTGGGTTCCCACCGCCAGAGTGACGATGCCGCCGGGCGACACGTCTTTGCCGTCGATCCGCAGGGCCGCCGTCGGACTCGAAGGATCCGCGTCCCAGCGATAACGGCCCGCCGCGATCACGTCGATGTCGCGGACGCCCTGGCTGGCCTCCAGGTTGTAGCCCGTGACGTAGAGCGAGCGCGCGTACCACACGTAATGCTCGCCCCAGAAGTCGCGGATCGGCGCCGGAAACTGCGTCAGCCGGTGCGAGTGCACGATGTACGCGACCGGGCGCGAGCGGAACTGGTCGATCCAGTCCTGGATGTTCTGCGCCGCCTTCGGTGACTTGTAGAAGCGCTGGTAGATGCCCGGGCTGAACATCGTCGGCAGCGGGTCCGGATCGCGCATGCACAGCAGTGCGCCTTCGACCTGGTAGCCGCGTCGGTCCTTGAGCGGCGAGTCGTAGACGAGGCGCAGGGTGTCGCGCTGCTCCTTCTGCGTGTCCTCCAGCATCTCCAGCGCCTCGTTCGCGCTCTGCAGCGCGCACATGGCGATCAGTGCGGTGAGGATGGGCCACGCCGACCGGCCGGTGGCGGCGAGCGGCCCGCCCGCGGCCATCGACAGCGCGAGTGCCGGGAACAGGCCCGCGGTCATGATGAAGTACGGAAACGCCGAGCCGTGCACCATGATCACCGCGAGGCCGAGCGCGAGCGTCAGCCAGCACGCGGCGAGCAGCGGCAATGCCTGCCGCTCGCGATTCCAGAACGCGCGCCCCGTCCACACCAGCAGCACCGCGAACAGCACCCAGTGCACGACCAGCCGGGTCATGTGCACGGTGTAGATGCGATAGCCCTGTGACTGGCGCGAGAAGCGCATGGTCTCTAGCGAGGACATCACCATGTCGCCACTCGCCAGCCGCTTCACGTCCGGCACCAGCAGGTAATAGATCGCAATGACGGCGGCGGCCGCTGCGGCAACGATGCCCAGGCGCTTGAGCGCGCCCACGATTTCCGCGCGCGAGCCCGCGTGCTGCGGCCAGGCGCGTGCAGCGGTCGCCGTGACGTACAGCAGGCCCACGAGCGCGACCGTGTAGATGCCCTTCTGCGTGCAGAGCAGGCCGACCGCGATGAGCGTGCCGGCGAGCGCCGCCCGGGCATAACCCGTCGACAGCAGCAGCACGCCGGCCCACACCGTTGCCGCCAGCGCGGCCTGGTCGGTGCGCACCTGCACGGACCAGACCACGAACGACGGCAGGAAGACCAGCAGTGCGACTGCCAGCAGGCCCTGGGCGTGTCCCTCCTGCGGCCGGTTCGCGTGCGCGAACCAGCGGCGGACCAGCGCGTAGACGCCGGCCAGGTAGACCACGGTGAAGACCTGCCACAGCAACCGGGCCTCGACGACGCTGCGCGTCGCGTCGATGCAGCCCTTCACGAACGGCATCAGCACGATGGTGATCAGGCCGGGCCGGCCGTCGCCGATCACCTTGCCGAAGCGCAGCGTGCGCTCGGCGCGCTCGAGGATGGCGAACTCGTCCCAGTTGATCAGCTCGCTGTAGACGTGCAGGTAGTGCGTGGTGAGGAACCACCCGGCGACCACCAGCAGCACGGGCACCACCCACCACGGCATGCGCGGCAGCAGGGTCGGGCGGGCGGTCGGCGTGGAATTCGTCATGGATCAACCGTAGCGGAACGCGCGGTGCACGGCAGGCACGTACTTCTTGATCCAGCCCTGCACGTGGTGTGCGGCGTGCAGCATGTAGGCCGGTGGCGCGCTCATTCCGAGAACCCGTCGACGAATCTCGAGGTTCTCGCGCAGGAAGCTGCGGCGATTCTGGTCGCTGCGGCCGCCGAGGTGGAAGCGGCACAGCGGCCGCGGCAGGTGCGCGATGTCCGCGCCGCGGTGGGCGAGGTAGAGCCGGGTGACCGCGGCGTAATCGCCGGACCAGCGGTAGTGTGTGTCGAAGCCGTCGGGCAGGACGTCGCGGCGGAAGTACATGGCCTGGTGCGTCGTCGGCATCCCGAGCCAGGCCCACCACGCCGGCCGCGCCCGGCGCAGGAACGCACGACCCTGCGTGTCGACCTCGTAGCTGTCGCCGTAGAGCAGCGAAGGCGGCGAGGCGCTGCGGGCCAGGGCGGCCGCGACGTCCTTCAGCACGTCCGCATCACACAGGACGTCGCCGGAATTGAGGAACAGGACGTACTCGGCCTCGACCTCGCGCAGGCCCTTGTTCATGCCCTGGTAGATGCCGCCGTCGCGGCCCGAGGACCAGCGCAGCAGTGGCCAGGCCAGCGTCCCGAGCCAGGCCTGGGTCCCGTCCGTCGACTGGCCGTCGGCCACGATCCACTGGTGTGGCGGCAGCGTCTGGGCGCGCACGGACTCGAAAGTGGACTGCAGTCCACGCAAGTCGTTCAGGCAGACCGTAACGATACTGATGCGGGGGCGGCCGTCTGTCGCTGCGGCGGTGCTCGAAGTCGAACCCATCGCCCATCGTACTGTTTCCGACAGGCAACCGGAACGCCGGACCACTTTCGCCCGCGGACCGCCACGCGTAGCATCTGCGCGACTTCGCTCACACCGGCCTGCCGATTTACGTGTAAAGCTCACGCGGATGTCGCTCTCACATCTGGGACAGTCTGGATTCCGCATGCAGCTCGGTGCGACCGTCGTGTACGTCGATCCGTACCTGTCCGACTGCGTCGAGCGGCTCCATGGCTCCGAACTGCGACGCCTGCGGCCGACGCCTGTGCAGCCCCAAGCCGTTCTGGATGCCGACCTGGTGCTGGTTTCGCACGCGCACCTGGATCACTGCGACCCGGACACTCTGAGCGTCGTGGCACGCAACAATCCTGGCTGCCGGTTCCTCGCCTCCTACGAGGCCGCGGAGGTGCTGGCCATATCGGTGGGCGTCGAGGTCTCACGCATCCTGGTGGCCGGCGAGGGCAGCGTGGACCTGCCCGGCGGCAGCGTCGTGCATCCCGTGCCGGCCGCGCATAGGTCGCTCGAGCGCGATGCGCAGGGACGCCCCCGATTTCTGGGCTTCGTGATCGAGCATGCGGGCTCGCGGCTCTATCACGCGGGCGACGGTAGCGTGCACGAGGACGTCATCGCCGCCGTGCGCCGCCACGGTCCGATCGATACGGCTCTGCTGCCGGTCAACGAGTGCAACTTCTTTCGGGACCGCCAGGGCATCGTCGGCAACATGTCGATCCGTGAAGCCTTCGGTCTCGCGACCGAACTGGGTGCCAAGCGACTGGTGCCCATGCACTTCGACATGTTCGCGCCGAACTGCGTCTACCCGGAAGAGATCGAGGTCGTGTACCGCCGGCAATCGCCGCCATTCCGGCTCGACCTGCCGTCGGCCGACATGGCCTGGGCCAGCGAATGATCAGCGTCGTCATCCGCACGTTCAACGAGGAACGCCACCTCGGCGAACTGCTGGAGTCCATTCGCGGGCAGAGTGCGGACCTCGAGGTCGAGGTGGTCCTGGTCGATTCCGGGTCCACGGACCGTACGCTGGCCATCGCCGACGCGATGGAGTGTCGGGTCGTCCACATCGAAAAGAGCCGCTTCAGCTTCGGCCGCTCACTCAATCTCGGCTGTGCCGCCGCCCGCGGCGAGTACCTCGTGTTCGTGAGCGGGCACTGCATTCCGGTCGACGCGCATTGGCTGCGGCACCTCGTCGCGCCACTGCGAGCGGGACGGGTGCATTACACCTACGGCCGACAAGTGGCTGGCTCGACCACGAAATTCAGTGAGGGACAGCACTTTCGGCGCTATTTCCCCGAGTACAGCGCGGTGCCGCAGGAGGGCTTCTTCTGCAACAATGCGAATGCGGCGCTGTTACGAAGCTCCTGGGCGCAACTGCCGTTCGACGAGGAACTCACGGGTCTCGAGGACATGGCGATGGCCAAGGCGATCGTCGCGCGCGGTGGTGCCATCGGCTACGTGGCGGAGGCCCCTGTCTACCACCTGCATGACGAATCCTGGCGCACGATCCGCAACCGCTTCGAGCGCGAGGCCATCGCCCTGCAGGGCATCATGCCGCAGGTGCACGTCACATTTGGCGACTTCGCCCGCTACGTGACCAGCGCCGTGCTGCTCGACTTCGGCGCCGCGCTGCAGGAGGGGCGGCTGCTTGCCGAGGCTTTTCCCATCGTCGCGTTCCGCACGATGCAGTTCTGGGGCAGCTACCGCGGCAACAACGAGCATCGGCGCCTCTCGCAGGCGATGAAGGACCGGTATTTCTACCCGAGGTGAGTGACGTGGCGGGCAAAGAGAGCATCGTGGCACTGCTGCCCATGAAGGCCCACAGCGAGCGGGTCCGCGGCAAGAATTTCCGCGACTTCAACGGCAAGCCGCTGTTCCGCTGGGTGCTCGATCGGCTGCTGGCCGTCGAGGAAATTGACGCAGTCGTGATCAACACGGACGCGCGCGAGATTCTGGCGAGTCACGGGCTCGTGGAGACCGGACGGGTGCGAATCCGCGACCGCAAGCCCGATCTCTGCGGCGACTTCGTCAGCATGAACCGCATCCTCGAGGACGACATCGCGGCGGTACCGGCCGACCTCTACCTGATGACGCACGTCACCAACCCGCTGCTGTCGGTCGACACCATCCGCAAGGCCCTGGCGGCCTATCGCACCGCGCTCAAGGCCGGCACCCACGACAGCCTGTTTTCGGTCGACCGGGTGCAGACTCGTTTTTACCGACAGAACGGCTCGCCGGTGAACCATGACCCGGCCAACCTCGTGCGCACTCAGGACCTCGAGCCCTGGTTCGAGGAGAACTCGAACCTTTACCTGTTCAGCCGCGACAGCTTCGCGCGCACGGCGGCGCGCATCGGCTCGCGGCCGCTGGTCTTCGAGACGCCGCGCATCGAGTCGCTCGACATCGACGAGCAGGCCGACTGGGATCTCGCCCTGCTCGCGGCGCAGTGGCTCGAGTCGCGGACGACCGGGGGCGCCGCATGAAGGTGCTGGTCACCTGTCCGCCGATGCTGCGCATGATTGATGCGTTCCGCGGCACGTTCGAGGCCCGCGGCATCGAGCTGACCTGCCCGGAGGTGACGCAGACGCTGGGCGTCGAGGCGCTGCTCCCGCTGGTATCCGACCATGACGGCTGGATCATCGGCGACGACCCGGCCAACCGGCAGGTGCTGGCAGCGGGGGCTGCCGGACGCCTTAAGGCGGCGGTGAAGTGGGGCGTCGGCGTCGACAACGTGGACTTCGCGGCTTGCCGGGATCTGGGCATCCGCGTGACCAACACGCCCGGCATGTTCGGCGCGGAGGTCGCGGACGTGGCGGTCGGCTACGTGATCGCGCTCGCCCGCGAGACCTTCCTCATCGACCGCGGCGTGCGCGAGGGGGGTTGGCCCAAGCCCCGCGGCATCTCGCTCGCGGGTCGCTGCGCGGCACTGATCGGCCACGGCGACATCGGGCGCCACGTGCTGGCGAGGCTGCGGGCGTTCGGCTTGCGGGTGATCGTGTACGACCCTACCAGCGCGGCCCCCGAGTTGGACGGCGTTGCGAATGCCGTGTGGCCCGAGCGCTGTGCCGAGGCCGACTTCGTGATCGTCACCTGCGCGCTGACCCCGTCGAGCCGCCACATGATCGATGCCCGGGCCCTGGCCGCCATGCGCCCGAGCGTGCGCATCGTCAACGTGTCGCGCGGTCCGGTGATCGACGAGGCCGCGCTCGTCGAGGCGCTGCGCACGGGCCACGTGCACAGCGCGGCGCTCGACGTCTTCGAGGTCGAGCCGCTGCCGGCGGACTCGCCGCTGCGCGGCTTCCCGCGCTGCGTGTTCGGTTCGCACAATGGCTCGAACACGGAGGACGCGGTGATCCGCGCCAGCGAGCAGGCGATGCGGCACATGTTCGAATTCCTGGGGGTGGGCGATGGCCGCTGAGGTGGTGGTGGTGACGGGTTCGACCGGTGGCATCGGTTCGGCCATCGTCGAACGGCTCGTCGGCGACGGCCTGGCCGTCGTCGGCATCGACCGCCAGGTGCGCGACCCGGCTCCCGGCTACCGGCACGTCGCCTGCGACCTCGCCGCGCTCGCGACCGACCCCTCCGTGCGGACGCGTCTCGAAGCGGATCTGGCCCGGGCGCATGCCGAACTCGGGGCCGGGCCGACGATCGGCCTCGTGAACAACGCGGCGGAGCAGGTGGTCAGGCCGGCCCTCGAACTCGGCGTCGAGGAATTCCGCCGCTCGCTCGACGTGAACGTGCTCGCGCCGCTCGTGTTGTCGCAGTTGCTGCACGCGCAACTGGCTGCGGCTGGCGGGGCGATCGTCAACGTCAGCAGCGTGCACGCGCGCCTGACCAAGTCCGGGTTCTGCGCCTACTCCACGTCCAAGGCCGCGCTGTCCGGGCTGTCGAGGGCGCTGGCCGTCGAGTGGGGCCGCCAGGTCCGCGTCGTGACCCTGGAACTGGCCGCCGTCAGCACGCCCATGCTGGAGGCCGGCTTCGCGGGCCGCCCGCAGGCACGCGCCCGCCTGGACGAAGCCCACCCGTCGGGTGCGATCGGTTCGCCCGCGCAGGTCGCGGACTGGGTGCGCCAGTGCCTGTCCGCTCGCTCTGCGTTCGCCAACGGTGCCGTGCTGCAACTCGACGGCGGCGTGTCCGCCCGCCTTCACGATCCGGACTGAGGCGCGCGCGGCGTGACGGCGACCGACGGGCCACCCTCCACCCCTTGAACCAGGACCCCATGGATACTCGCGCCACTGCGACGGATCGTCTGGCCCGGCTCTTCGAGTGCGTGCGCACGGCGGAGCGGGGCGAACTGCTGCAGGAGTTCGACCGCAGCGTGTTGTCCGGCTATTCGGGCACGAAGCTGATCGCCGCCCTGCAGCGCCTCACGGCGGAGTTTGCCGGCGACCCCGGCGCCTGCTACCTCGAGGTGGGCGTCTTCCAGGGCCTGACCCTACTCTCCGTTGCAGGCGCCGTGCCCGCGGTCGCGTGCTACGGCATCGACAACTTCGCGTTCTTCGACCCGGACCGCAGGAACCTCCGCATCGTCGAGTCGCGTCGAACCGCGCTGGGCGCCACGAACGCCACGCTGGTGAACGCCGATTACGAGGACGCGCTGCAGGCCCTGGCCGGAACGCTCGGGCCCCGCAAGGTGGCGGTGTATTTCATCGACGGGCCGCACGACTACCGCAGCCAGCTGATGTGCCTGGAGATGGCACTGCCGCACCTGCACGCGGAGGCGGTCGTGGTGATCGACGACTCCAATTATGCGCACGTGCGCCAGGCCAACAGCGATTTCCTGGTGACCCATCCGGAGTTCAAGCTCCTGTTCGAGGCCTACACGCGCTGTCATCCCGGCAACATGGCCGCCGACGAGCACGCACGCGCGCGGCAAGGCTGGTGGAACGGCGTGAACGTCCTGGTGCGCGACCCGACCGACCGGCTCGAACCGATGCTGCCGCCCACCGTGCGGAACCGCGGCCGCTACGAGGCCGAACACATCGCGCACGCCGCCGAGATTCCCGACCTCGCCGCGGAGACGGGACGGCTCCTGTCGGCGATCCACCACCTGCGGCCGCTGCGGTTCGTCCGCGAGGTCTGGCGGCTGAAGCAGCGGATGCGCCGGAACGCGACCCGCTACGCCGGTCGCTACCGGGACATGAACACCGACAGCGCGGACCTCGCACCGGCCCGCTTCGGCCAGGTCCGTGCCTGAATCGCCGCCGGCCAGGGCGCGGCGTTGCAGCCCGGTGATGGACGGGTGACCGGCGCATGCGCGAGACCCTGACTTCGGCCACCGTGTCGACCTGGGCCAACCTGCTGGTCCGGTCGCTGGGGCTGCTGCTCCTGCTGCCGCTGGTCATGGCGCAGTCGACGCCCGCCGAGGTCGTGGTGTGGCTGCTGCTCGGCAACGCCGCGACCTATGCCGCGATTGCGGACTTCGGGCTGCTGCCGACCTGCACTCGGGCCGTGTCGTTCGCGACGGCGCGCTCGTCGCCCGCGGTCGCGGCCGTCGCGATGCCGCTCGAGGGCGGCCTGCCGATGCTGGTCGGCACGATGCGGTCCATGTACCGGAAGGCCGCGCTGCTCACACTCGCAGGGGCGCTGGTGGCGGGACTGCCGGCGCTGGCCGGCCCGATCGCCGCCATCGACACCCGTGCAGCGGCGTGGCTGGCCGCGGCCAGCGTGCTGGCCGGCATGGCCGTCGCCGTGCTGGGCAACCAGTACGCAGCGTTCCTGAGCGGCAGCGGTCGGGTCGCCGCGGTGCAGCGCACGCTTGCGTGGACGGGCGGCGCGGCCATCGTCACCGGCTTCCTGATCCTGATGGCCGGTGCCAGCATCTTCGCCGTGATCGTGGCCCAGCAGGCGTGGACCGCGGTGGGCACGTTCTGGCTGTCGAGGCAGGCCGATCGCGCGGTCGAGGGTTGCGTGTACTCGCAGTGCCGTGCGGGCGATGCAGGGTGGCGCGCCTGGATCTGGTCCGGGGCGTGGCGCAGCGGCGTGTCGACACTCCTGACCGCCGGCGCGCTGCAGGCGAGCAACTTCCTGGTCGCGCAGATTCCGGACCGGGCCGCGTCGGCCGCCTACCTGTTCAGTCTCCGCCTCGTGCAGGCGATCAGCCAGTTCGCCCAGGCGCCGTTCTACAGCCGCATCCCCGAGCTTTCGCGGCTGCATGCCGAGGGCGAGGCGGCGGGGAAGCACCGGCTCGCTGCGTCGGCTATGCGCGCCTCGCACTGGGTCTTCGTCGCCGGCTTCGTGGTGGTCGCGTTCGGTGCCCAGCCCGCGCTGCGCGCCATCGGCAGTTCGGTGGCGCCGGCGTCGCCGCTGATCTGGGCGATCCTCGGCATCGCGATGTTCGGCGAACGCTACGGGGCGATGCACCTGCAGCTCTACAGCACGACCAACCGCATCGTGTGGCACCTCGCGGCGATCCGGTATTTCGCCGGCTTCCTAGCCTGTGCGCTGCTGCTCCTGCCGTGGCTCGGGCTGCCGGCCGTGCCGGTCGCGCTGCTGGTATCTTGCTGGACGCTGTATGTTGGATACTGCACGCGGCTCTCGTACGCGGAGATGGGCGTGCGGTTCGCGGCGTTCGAGCGCACGGTGATGCTGCCGGCGCTGGCGGTGCTGCTCGCCTGCTCGGCCGCCACCCTGGGCTGGCCGTTGCGGTGAGCCCATGACGGCCCCACGGCTTCTGGCGGAGTCCTCGTCTTGACGGAAACGATCAACCCCTACTCGATCTCGGCCGCGCTGGTCGCGAAGCGGCTGCTCTGGGAGTTTCGCCCGGAAGCCCGGCGTTCCCGCGCGAAGCTGGTGAAGCTGCGCGACACGCAGGCCGGCGGCACCGCGGTCATCCTCTGCAACGGCCCGAGTCTGCTGAAGACCGATTTCGACCTCGTGCAGCGCTCGGGCGCCTACGTCATCGGTCTCAACAAGATCAACCTGCTGTTCGACAAGACGCCGCTGCGTCCGCAGGCCATCGCGGCCGTGAATCCCTACGTCATCGAGCAGAACCGGGACTTCTACAACGAGACCGACATCCCGCTGTTCCTCGACACCGTCGGTACGCGGCACGTGCGCTCCCGCGAGAACGTCACCTTCCTGCACTCTGCGAACATCCGGCGGTTCGCCAAGGACGTCAGCGTCAGCATCAGCCAGGGCTACACCGTGACCTTCGTCGCGCTGCAGCTCGCCTACCACCTGGGGTTCCGTCGCGTGGCGCTGGTCGGCTGCGATCACAACTTCGCGCAGCAGGGGCCCGCGAACCTCGCGGTGAAGGCGGGCGAGAAGGACGAGAGCCACTTCGACCCGCGCTACTTCGCGAACGGCGTGCAGTGGCAATTACCGGACCTGCTGCAGAGTGAGATCCACTATCTGCTGGCTCGCGAGGCGTTCGAATCGGATGGCCGACTCGTGGCCAATGCGACTGTCGGGGGAAAGCTGGAGATTTTCCAGCGCATGAGTCTCGAATCGTTTCTGGCCGAAGGCGCGTCGGCCTGACGCCTGCGCTTCCGCGCTATTTCGCGCCGCGCCCCGCGACCACCGCCGGCACGGTTTTCAGCAGCAGGCGCAGGTCCTCGACGTTCGACCAGTTGTCGAGGTACTCGAGGTCCATGCGCATCCACTCCTCGAACGAGAGGTTGCTGCGACCGCTCACCTGCCACAACCCGGTGATCCCAGGTTTCATCGAGAGCCGTCGACGCAGTGCGCCGGTGATCTGCTGCTGTTCCTTCACCGGCAGCGGGCGCGGGCCCACGAGGCTCATCGAGCCGCTGAACACGTTGAACAGCTGCGGCAGCTCGTCGAGGCTGTACTTGCGGATGAAGCGGCCGAGCGGCGTGATGCGCGGGTCGGCCGCGATCTTGAACACCGGGCCGCCCATCTCGTTCTGGCCCGTCAGCGAATCGCGCTGCTGCTCGGCGCCGTTCACCATCGAGCGGAACTTGTGCATGCGGAACCGTCGGCCGTGATAGCCGATGCGGTCCTGGCTGAAGAGGACCGGCCGGCCCATGGTGACGACGATCGCGACGGCGATCGCCAGCATCACCGGCGAGAGCGCCGTGAGCGCCGCCGCCGAGCCCAGCAGGTCGATGCCGCGCTTGATCGCGAGCGCCTCGGTGCTGCGCTCGGTGCGCACCAGCGTGACGAAGGGCAGGCCGTACTGGCGCTCGAGGCCCAGGCGCCGCCCGTCGTGGAACTCCGGCAGCACCAGCTGGCGCATCGGCGTGCCGAGGTCGTCGCAGGCCGCGAGCACGCGGGCGAACTGCGCGCTCGAGAGGCCATGGGTCGCCAGCACGACCTCGTCGACCGTCTCCTCGTGCAGCACGCGCTCGAGCGCGTCGAGGTTGCCGAGGATGGGCACGCCGAGCAGGCGGTCGCGCACCGGCTCGCCGTCGCTTTCGAGGATGCCGATGATCTGCGGCGGGAGGTCCTCGGTGAGCGCCGAGTCGATGACGCGCTCGACCAGCGCCGCGTCGCTGCCGACGATCAGCAGGTGGGCCCGTCCCTGGCCGACGGCATGCGAGCGGCGCCGCCAGCGATCCAGCAACACGCGCGAGCCCAGCATGAACACGAACGTGTAGACGAGGAACAGGCCGACGATGGTGCGGTTGAGCGGCACCTGCGTGAGGAACACGATCAGGGCGATGCCGACCAGCGTCGCGATGTGCAGCTTGAGCTGGTCCCAGCCCACCTGCCAAAAGCGGAACGGCCGCTCGAACAGGCGGTGCAGCCCGAACACCGCGACCAGCGACAGCATCAGCGGTACGGTCAGGAACGCGATCAGCAGGTACTGCTCGGCCGACGGCGGATTCTTGAAGACCGTGAAGTGGCTGCGCAGCGCCGCGTGCGTCGCCGCCGCGAGCACCATCGACAGCACGATGGAGCCCGCGTCCATCAGCACGATGAGTCGTCGGCGCGCGAATTGGCGATTGAAGTCCATGGGGTCCGTGGGCCTGCCCGCGCCTAGCCTAGCCGCGACGCAGCGGGGCCGCTAGACTGCCCGCCGCTGCGGCTGCGCGCCACTTCGGGTCCACTGCCTTGCGCTGCGACGTCCTCGCGATCAGTTCTCCGGGCGGACACTGGGTCGAGCTCACGCGGCTGTTTCCCGCCTTCGAGGGGCTGTCGGTCGAGTACGCGACCACCGATCCCGGACGCGCGATCGACGTGCCGGGCGGCCGCCTGCACGTGTTCCCGGACGCCAACAAGCGCACGCCGTGGCGACTCGTGTCCTGTGCGTGGGCGGTGCTGCGACTCGTGCTCAAGGTCCGGCCTCGGGTGATCGTCTCGACGGGGGCCGCGCCGGGCTTCCTCGCCATCCTGTTCGGTCAGCTGGTCGGCGCGCGCTGCGTCTGGCTCGACATCTTCGGGCTCGTGGATCGCATGACGCTGTCCGGCCGCCTGGTGAAGCCGTTCGCCGACCTGTACCTCGTCCAGTGGCCGCACCTCGCGCGCCCGGATGGTCCGCACTACCACGGCTCGCTGCTGTGATATTCGTCACGGTCGGTACCCAGCTGCCGTTCGAGCGCCTCGTCGGGGCCGTCGATGCGTGGGCCGGTCGACAATCGGCGCGGCCCGAGGTGCTGGCGCAGGTCGGCGCGGGCCGCACCGACTATGCGCACCTGCGCTGCGTGCGCACGCTCGACGGCGAGGCCTACGCCCGGGCCATCGGCGACGCGCGGCTGATGGTGGCGCATGCCGGCACCGGCTCGATCCTGACGGCGCTCGACCGCGGCGTGTCCGTCATCGTGTTCCCGCGCGACGATCGTCGCGGCGAGCATCGCGACGACCACCAGCAGCAGACCGCGCGCCAGATGGAGCGCCTCGGCCTCGTGACCGTCGCCTGGAACGAAGAGGAATTGGCGTCGCTCATCGACCGCGAACTCGCGGTGCCGCCCGGCTCGCGCCAGCCGCGCCGGCGCAACACCGAGCTGGTCGACTACCTGCGGGACTGGATCCGGGGCACGCTGTCCCGCTGAGGGCCGCTCACTCGATGCCGAGCTTCTTGACCCGGTAGCGCAGCTGCCGGAACGTCATGCCGAGCAACTCGGCGGCCTTGGTCTTGTTGTAGCGCGTCTGCTCGAGCGCCTTCACGATGGCCTCGCGCTCGAGGTGCTCGAGCTGGCCCTCGAGCCCGTCCGCGGCCATCTCGTCCACCACCGCCGGCAGGTCGACGAAGCCGACGCCCTGCTTGAGCTGGATGTCCTGCGGCTCGATGCGCTCGTCCGCGCAGAGGGTGACGGCGCGCTCGAGGATGTTCTCCAGCTCGCGCACGTTGCCCGGGTAGGGGTAGGCCAGCAGCTTTTCCATCGCATCGTCGCTGATGCTCGGGCGCGGCACGCCGATCTGCGCCGACACGCGATCGAGCAGCATGTCGACCAGCTGCGGCACGTCGTCGAGGCGGTCGCGCAGCGGCGGGACGCGCAGCTCGATGACGTTGATGCGGTAGTAGAGATCCTCGCGGAAGCGACCGCCCTTGACCAGCTCGTCGAGCTTGCGGTGCGTGGCCGAGAGGATGCGCACGTCGACCGGCACCTCGCGGGTGTCGCCCACGGTGCGCACCGATTTCTCCTGGATCACGCGCAGCAGCTTGACCTGCATGTGCAGCGGCAGGTCGGCCACCTCGTCGAGGAACAGCGTGCCGCCCTCGGCGCTGC
>JBGAHO010000030.1:0-54054 GCA_044226195.1 Steroidobacteraceae bacterium | reverse complement strand
GCGCTCGGCGCGTTCGATCACCTGATCCGCACGTCGGCGCCGGCGCAGCAGGGCGCGGCGGCCTGACGTCCGGCCGCCGGCCGCGCGACCCCCGGTTGTCCGGCGGGGACCGACCGTTCATCATCGGCGCCCCGCCCAATCCACGGGTCCGCTCGTGCCCGCCGACGTCCGCTCCAGCCCGTCGATCCCGCTCGTCGTCGCGGCCGACCATCCATCGCTCCCCGGTCATTTCCCGGGGAACCCGGTCGTGCCGGGCGTCGTCCTGCTCGAGCGGATCGTCGCCGCGGCGGAGCATTGGCTCGGGCATCCCGTCTCCGTCGCGGGCCTGCCACAGGTGAAGTTCGTCGCCCCGCTGCGGCCGGGCGAGACGGCTGCCCTGACCCTGGCGCTTTCGGCGCAGACATTGTCCTACACCGTGACGCGCGCGGACGCGCTCATCAGCCGCGGCACAATGCAGCTGCGGTCGGCGCCCACCCCATGACCGAAGAGTGGCTCGAGCGACCGGAAGGCGGCAGCATCCGGGCCATGCGCCTGCTGATGTGGATCGCCTTCACCTGCGGCCGGCGACTGTCGCGGCTCGTGCTGCTGCCCATCACGGCCTATTTCCTGGTGCGCCGCGGCCCGGAGCGCCGCGCCTCGCAGGCCTACCTCGAGCGCGTCCTCGGTCGACGGCCGACGTGGCTCGAGGTTGCGCGCCACTTCCACACCTTCGCCGGCGTGACGCTCGACCGCGTGTTCCTGCTGCGCGAGTCGCTCGACGACTTCGAGTTGCGCCAGTTCGGCCTCGACCAGCTGCAGTCGGCCCTCGACCAGGGACGCGGCGTGCTGATGGTCGGCGCACACGTGGGCAGCTTCGACGCCCTGCGCGCCGCGAGCCTGCAGCGCCCGGAAGTCGAGGTGCGCGTCGTGCTCGATGCCGAGCACAGCCCGGCCCTGTCGAGCATCGTCCAGCATCTCAATCCCGCGATCGCCTCGCGCATCATCAACCCGCGGCAGGACGGGACGGCCGTCGTGCTGGAGATCGGCGCCGCGCTGCAGCGCGGCGCGATCGTCACCATGCTCGGCGACCGCAGTCGTCCGGGGAACGCCACGGTCGGGGTGGATTTCCTCGGCTCGGCGGCGGACTTCCCGACGGCACCGTGGCTCATCGCAGCCGCGTCGCACGCCCCCGTGGTGCTGTGCGTCGGCCTGTACCGCGGCGGTGGACGCTACGACCTGCACTTCGAACTGCTCGCCGACGAGTTGCGCTTCGAGCGCGCGCGACGCCAGGAACAGCTGCAGGCGGTCGTGGCGACCTATGCCGCGCGGTTGGCTGCGCACTTGCACAGCGCCCCGTACAATTGGTTCAACTTCTATGACTTCTGGAAACACACCCCGGGCGAGTCGGGCCCTCGCGCTCCTGCTGCTCCCGGGGCTGCTGCAGGCCGCTGACTTCGACCTGCGCACCGTGCTCGATGGCGTGGCCCGCCACGCGGGCGCGACCGTCGGCTTCGTCGAGGTGCGCTATTCGCGCCTGCTCAAGGCACCGCTCGTGGTCACCGGCACGCTCGAACGCGGCGCCGACGGCTCGCTGGTGCGTCGCGTCGCCGACCCCTACCGCGAGACCACGGTGATTCGCGGCAACGACGTGTCGATCGAGCGCGAGGGCGCGCAGGCCCGGCACTTCTCACTCGATCGCGCGCCCGAACTACAGGGGCTGCTCGGCAGCATCGACGGCATGCTGCGGGGCGACGCGGGTCGGCTCAACCGCTCGTTCGCGGTCACACTCGAGGGTATCGCCGAGCGTTGGCAGGTGCGGCTGGTCCCGAACGACGAACGACTGCGTCGCCGTCTGAGCGACGTTTCGGTCTACGGCGGAGACGCGACGGCCCGCTGCTTCGCGATGAACCAGCCCTCCGGCGACGCCAGCATCATTGCACTCGATGCGCCGGCCCCCGCCGCGCTGCCCCACGCGCAGCGCGGCGACCTCGAGGCCTGGTGCCGCGAGGTGCCGCACCCGTGAACCCGTGATGCGTGCGCGCCAGGTCGGGCTGCTGGTCGCGGCACTCGTGGTGCTCGCGGCGCTGGGCTGGGTCGTGCAGCAACGACTGGTCGTCGGCACGGACCTGCGACTGTTCATGCCGTCGCCACGCACCTCCGCCGAGCGCCTCGTCCTGGACGAGATCGGCGAAGGACCGGCCTCGCGCATGCTGCTGCTCGCCGTTCGCGGCGCCGATGCGGCGGCGGCCACCGAGACGTCGCGTCGCCTCGCCGCCAGCCTGCGGGCATCGCCCCGCTTTCGCCTGGTCGCAAATGGCGAGACGGACGCAGACGCACTTCCCGAGCGCTTCCTGCCCTACCGCTACCTGCTGACAGCCAGCTTCGACAGCAGGCCGCTCGACGCCGCGACGCTCGATGCGGCGCTGCTCGAGCGCACGCGCGACCTCGCTTCTCCGGCGGCGGCCCTGCTGGAGCCATGGATTGCCCGCGACCCGACGCTCGAGATGCTGGTGCTCGCCGAGTCGTGGCTGCCGGCGCGGCAGCCCCCGGTGCGGGACGGGGTCTGGTTCGACGCCGCGACAGGCGACGCCCTGCTCGTCGTGGAGACAGCGGCGGCCGGCTTCGATCCGCAGGCCCAGCGGGACGCGCAGACGTGGCTGCAGTCTGAGTTCACGCGCGTGCGCGCCGGGCCCGGCCTCACGCTCGAAGTGAGCGGGCCCGGTGCGTTCAGCGTACTGATGCAGGAGCGCGCCCAGCGCGATGCACAGTGGATCGGCACGTTCGACAGCGTGGCCATGCTCACGCTGCTGCTGGTCGCCTATCGTAGCCTCGTCGTGACACTGCTCTGCGCACTGCCGCTGGTCAGCGCCGGGCTGGTGGGGCTGGCCGCCGTCGCGCTGTGCTTCGGGTCGGTGCACGGCATCACGATCGCGTTCGGCTTCACGCTGATCGGCGTCGCGCAGGACTACCCCGTGCACCTGTTCAGTCACCAGCGACCCGGACTCGCGCCGCGCGACAACGTGCGCGCGCTGTGGCCGACGCTGGCCACCGGCGTCGCGAGCACGTGCATCGCGTACCTCGCGTTCTACTTTTCCGGCGTGCTCGGCCTGCAGCAGCTCGCCGTGTTCACGATCAGCGGCCTCGCGACGGCTGGACTGGTGACGCGCTTCCTGCTGCCCGAACTCGTGCCCGCGCGCACGCGCGACTGCGGCGAGTGGTCGGGACTCGGCTCGCTCTGGCGTGCGATCGCCACGCTACCGCGCCCGGTCTGGCTGGCACCGCTCGTCGTCGCGGCCTGCGTCGGATTTCTCGTGCTGTCGCCACGCCCCCTGTGGCAGGACAGCCTCGGCGGCCTGATGCCGGTGCCCCGCATCTTGATCGAGCGTGACACGGCGCTGCGCCACACGCTCGGCGCGCCGGACGTACGCTACCTGATCGCGGTGGAGGGCGAGGATGCACAGGCCGTGCTCGCGCGCAGCGACGCCGCCGCTCGCGCCCTCGCACCGGCCCTCGCGAGCGGCCAGCTCGGCGCCATCGATCACCCGGCGCGCTATCTGCCGACCGTCGAGACGCAGCGCGAACGCCAGCGCGCGCTGCCGTCCGACGCCGTCCTGCGCGCCGACCTCGCGACTGCCGTGTCGCGCAGCGAATTCCGCGCGGACGCCTTCGATCCCTTCCTTGCCGACATCCAACAGGCGCGGCACCTGCCGCCGCTCACACCCGAAGCACTCACCGGCACGCCGCTCGAGGCGCGCGTGGCCTCGTTGCTGCTGCATCACGGCACGCACTGGACCGGCCTCGTGCTGCTGACGGACGTGCAGGCTCCCGACGCCGTCGCACGTCTCGCGCAAGGCGTGCCGGGGGCCACGTTCCTCGACCTGAAGTCCGCCTCGGAGAGCCTCGTGGCCAGCCAGCGCGACCGCATCCTCGCGTGCCTCGGCGTCGCCGCCGTCCTGCTGGTCCTGGTGGTGGCCCTCGCGCTGCGCGACCTGCGCCGCATCGGGCGCGTACTCACGCCGATGGCACTCACCACCGCGCTGATCCTCGCCATCCTGCACGCCTGCGGGATCGAGCTGAGTCTTTTCCACCTGGTCGCGCTGGTGCTCGCGGCGGGGCTGGGCCTCGATTACGCGCTGTTCTTCGAACACGCGGCCGACGATCCAGCCGAGCAACGCCGCACGCTGCACGCCGTCATCGTCTGCTCGCTGTCGACGTGGTTCGTGTTCGCGCTGCTCGCGACCTCGTCCGTGCCGGTGCTGCGCGCGATCGGCGTGACGGTGGCCATCGGCGTCGTCTGCAATTTCGTGCTGGCGCTGGCGTTGACGCGACCGCGCGGGGAGTCGGCCCGTGCCGGCTGACCCGCGCATCGAGGCGCTCATTCCCCACGCCGGCCGGATGTGCCTGCTCGAGCGCATCGTCGAGTGGCACGCGGAGGGGACCTGCTGTGCGACCACGACACACCGCGATCCTTGCAATCCACTCGCGACCTCGGACGGACTGCGGGCCGTTCACCTGTGCGAGTACGGAGCGCAGGCCATGGCCGTGCACGGCGGCCTTTGCGCGCCGCCGGGAGAACCGCCGGCACCGGGCATGCTGATCTCGCTGCGCGACGTGGTGCTGAACGTCGACCGCATCGACCGGTTCGACGGCGAGCTGCTCGTGACCGCCGAGCGCCTGCAGGCGAGCGACGCCGCCTGGCAGTATCGATTCATCGTCCGCCACGGCGATCGCACGCTCGCGAAAGGCCGTGCGACGGTGGCGCTCCGCCGCGACTGACGCTTCGGGCCGCAGGCCTTCAGGTCGCGCGCCGGATCTCGACGTCGAGCCGCGCCGCCGGCTGCAGGGCCAGCGACACCCGGGCATCCGCGCCACGAGCCAGCGCCTCGAAGAACGGCACGCAGGGCGACATGCCGTTGCCCGCGAGCGCGCGCCCCGCCTCGGTCTGAGCGGGCGTCACCTCTCCCGGCCCGGTGACCTGCCAGGCGAGCGAGACCACGGGGCCGGAACCGGGCTCCGGTGCCAGCACCAGCGCCGCTGCCAGCAGGCCGCGACTGGTGACGACAGTTGCCAGGGGCCCGCGCGCCTCTCCGTCATAGGCGACGAGCAGCACGGGGCGCGCGTCGCAGGCCACTTGGGCGAGCGCCTCGAGCAGGCCGGCACCGAAGGTGGCGTCCGGTGCGGACAGCGCGGTGTACGGCTCGCTGCAGCCGGTGCCGATGGTCCAGTAGCCCGCGGCCGCGTTGTGCACCGAATTGTGGAAGCGGATGGGCGACACCATCGCGGGGTTCTCGGCCAGCGTGGCACCCATGTAGTCGCTGATCGCCAGGTCGCCCTGCGTGCAGGCGAAGACGCTCGCCAGGGACGCCGGATCGGCGCCAGCGCCCTCACAGGCACGAGCAGCCACCTCGAGGGCGAGCGCCACCGTGTCGGGGGCACGACGTCTCTCCGTCGGCGCGAGCAGCGTCGGCGCCGGTCGCGACGCGGGAGGTTGCTGCAGCGGCGCCTCGCCACGGAACGCGCGTGCAGCGACGTCCCAGCCCGGCAGCACCGGCGACCAGAATGCCGCGCCGAGCACGAAGGCCCGATGCATGGCGCCACGCTCAGTCATGGCGATCCCGACCGAAGAGCAGCGAGCAGTTGCTGCCGCCGAAGCCGAAGGAGTTGTTGAGCGCGTAGCGTACGTCGCGCCGCACGGTCTCGCGGCGGATCTGCGGCCCGCAGGCCGGATCCGGATCGGCAAGGTTCAGCGTCCCCGGCGCGAGTCCGTCCTCGAGGGCGCGCCAGCAGATCGCCGACTCGACCATGCCAGCGGCACCGAGCGCGTGACCGGTCCAGCCCTTGGTCGAACTGGCGTGCGTGGTCGCGGGAAACAGCCGGCCGACGGCGCGCGCCTCGACTTCGTCGTTCTTCTGGCTCGCCGTGCCGTGCAGGTTGATGTAGTCGACCGCGGCCGGGACGACGTTCGCGAGGTGCAGCGCGCCCTGCATCGCGAGTTCGGCGCCGCGTCCCTCGGGATGCGGCGTCGACATGTGGTGCGCATCGCTCGACTCGCCATAGCCGAGCAGCCAGGGGCCGGCGTCGCCATCCTTCTCGAGCAGCGCGAAGCCACCCGCCTCGCCGAGGCTGATGCCGGCGCGCGCGACGTCGAAGGGACGGCAAGGCTCGCGCGAGACCAGTTCGAGCGAATTGAAGCCGTACAGCACGCTGCCGCACAGCGAATCGACACCACCGACGATGGCCGCATCGGCGAGCCCGAGGCGCACGTACCGCTCCGCCTGGGCGAATACCTTGGCGCTCGAGGAGCAGGCCGTGGCGACCGTGGTCGCGATGCCCTCGAGCCCGAGCACGGCACGCACGAAATCGGACAGGGAGTGCGGCGAGTGCAGCACCGGCTGCCGCAACTCCACGGGGAACTCGCCCGCCGGCGTCAGCCGGGCATAGGCTTCCTCGGTGGCGCCGATACTCGAGGTCGAGGTGCCGAGGACGAGCGCGATGCGGCGCGCGCCGTAGCGCTCCCGCGCCGCGAGTGCCCGCTCGAGGAAGCCGTCGGTGCGCAGCGCGAGCCACGCGAGCCGGTTGTTGCGGCAGTCGACGTGGGCGAACGCTTCCGGCAGGCGCACCTGCTCGAGACCCTCCACGCGACCGATCCAGGTCGACAGCGGCGTGGCGCCGAAATCATTGGGACGCAGGCCGCTCCGGCCACTCGCGAGGGCGGCCGCGAGCGATGCCTGGCCCGCGCCGGTGGCGCACACGATCGAATGACCCGTGACCCGCAGTGGCCGCATCGCCCCGCCCGCGCGCCGCTGGCCTGCGTCAGGCCGCGGCGGTGACCCGCGAGATGTGATCGGAGAGGGCGCGCAGCGACGCGAAGATGCGCTTGTTGTCGTCGTCGTCGGACTTCAGCTGCACGCCGTAGCGCTTCGACACCTCGAGGGCGATCTCGAGCGCGTCGATGGAATCCAGGCCGAGTCCGCTGCCGAACAAGGGCGCATCCGGGTCGATGGTGGCCGGGTCGACGTCCTCGAGATTGACCGCAAGGACGATCAGCTGCGCGAGTTCGAACTGCTGAGGTGTCTGCGGCGCCGGCATAGCATTTGCCCTTGAATTCTCGAATCGCCCGGCAGTGTATCATTAGTTCCGTCGAGCACATGCACCCGTCCATGCCGCTGCACCCGTCATCGCACGAGCCACGGCCTCATGCTTGAGGCATCGCGCCCACGCACCGCGTCGCGCCCGCTCGTCGAGTATCGTCGCCTCGATGCGCGCGAGCCCCTGGCACCCGACGTGCTCGCCGCGATCGCGTTCGGCGCGGCGACGGATCTGCCACGCGACCCACGCTGCATCCGCGCACCGCTCGAGCCGCGGATCGGTGCGGGCCTCGCGCAGGTCTGGCACGGCACCGGCCCCGTCCGGCTCGGACAGTCCGGGCTCGTGCGCTACGCGCAGGACGGCCGTCACCTCATGGGCTGGCTGGAAGTGGAGGAAGCCGCGTACGGAAGCATCGCTGCCGCGGCCGAGGCGGCCTATGCGGCGTTGCTGGAATTCACTGCGGCCTGCGCCTGCCCGCACGTCTGGCGCATCTGGAATTTCATCGCCGACATCAATGAGGGCCAGGGCGACGACGAACGCTACAAGCAGTTCTGCCTCGGGCGCGCCGCCGCCTACGCCGCAACGGGCGACCGCCGTCCCGGGATCGGTTTCCCGGCAGCCACGGCCGTCGGCACGCTCGACGGCCGTCGGCGCCTGCAGTTGTGCTGGCTCGCCGGCACCGAAGACGGCCATCCGCTCGAGAATCCCCGCCAGGTGAGCGCCTTCCATTACCCGCGCCAGTACGGCCCCGCCGCGCCGAGTTTCTCCCGCGCCATGCTGACCCCGGACGGCACGCTCCTCATCTCGGGCACGGCGAGCATCGTGGGACACGGCTCGCTGCATCCGGACGACGCGACCGCCCAGCTCGAGGAAACGCTGCGCAATCTCGATGCCCTGCTCGAAGCGGCCACGGCGCGGGGCTTCGAGCGCCCGCGTGGTGCACCGCTGCTCACGGTGTTCCTGCGCCGGCCACTCGACGCCCAGTGGGTCGCCGATCGCCTGCGCACGCACTACGCTGCGGAGGCCGGCATCGTCGTGCTCGACGCCGCGATCTGCCGCGCGGAACTGCTGCTGGAGATCGAAGCGATCCGCTGAGATCAGCGCGCCGGGCCGTCGAGCGCGTGCTCGCGCACCAGTCTCAGCAACTCGTCGCGGGGCAGCTTGCCCACCTCGTTGCGCGGCAGTCGCTCGACGCAGACGATCGGGCGAGGAATGAACACCGGATCGACCTGCCCGGCCAGCGCGTCGGCGATCGCCGCCGCCGACGGACCGTCGCTCACCACGAACGCGATCAATCGGCGCACGGCGCCGCCCTCGGCACCGGCCGGTTGCACGATCACCGCATCGCGCACCCCCGGCACCGCGAGCAGGCGTCGCGTCAGGTCGGCGAGCGAGGTGCGCTTGCCGGCCACGTCGATCATGTCGGCGCTGCGTCCGACGACGTGGAAGCCACCGCCGGCGGCCGGCTCGAAGACGTCGAGCATCGGCACCGGCGCGTCGAGCCACGGGGCGCTCACCTCCATGCCGTCCCCGGCGCGCGCGAACGACAGGCCCGGATAAGGCATCCAGGCGCCGCCCGTGGCCGTGCGACGGGATGCGATCACGCAGGTCTCCGTCGAGCCGAAGAACTCGAGCGCGCGGGTCGCCAGCCGCGCCTCGACCTGCGCCGCGAGCTCGGCGCTCAGCGGTGCCGTCGCGCTGACGACGGCAGCCAGGGGCGGCAACGTGATGCCGGACTCCAGCAGCGCACGCAGGTGCACGGGCGTGCTCACCAGCACGCGCGGAGCCGGCACGTCCGCGAGTGCGGCCGCGACGTCGGCCGGGAACAGCGGATGGGATGAATGGATGGCGACACCTTCGAGCAGCGGCAGGATGGCAGTGCACTCCATGCCGTACATGTGCTGCGACGGGACGGTTGCGACGAGCCAGGGCACGGCCTGCTCGCCGGCGTCGATCTGCAGCCGCAGTTCCCGCGCGTTGCACCAGGCGGGGCCGGCGAACGAGCGCCAGGTCTTCGGGTTGGCCTTGGGTCGTCCGGTGCTGCCGGAGGTGTAGCCGATCGCGACGACGCGCGCGCCGTCCAGTACCAGCGAAGCCACGGGTCCTCGGGACACCGAGGTCAGCGCTGCCTCCACAGTCGAGTCGTCGATGCGAACGCTGCCGGGATGCGCCGCCTGCACGTCGTCGAGCACCGCCGCGGCCCGCGACGGTGGCATCAGGCAGACCTGCCCGCGCATCTCGAGCGCCAGCAACGCCGCAAGGTAGTGCTCGCGGTGCTCGCAGAGGTTCAGGGCCGCGGGGGCAACGGGCAGGCGCGCCGCCAGCGCCTGCGCACGGCGCAGCAGGTCGGCGCGGGTCAGGTCGCCGCTGCGGGTACGGGCCACCGGACGCTCGTCCGCGAGGACGACCGGCTGCGCCCAGTCGCGCTCGACCATCCACCGCGTCATGGCACGCGCTTGAACACCAGCGACGTATTGACTCCGCCGAAGGCGAAGTTGTTGTTCATGACGTACTCGACGTCGAGGGCGCGACCGTCACCGGTGATGTAATCGAGTTCGCCGCAGCGCGGGTCGACGTTCTCGAGGTTGATCGTCGGCGCGAACCAGCCGGCGCGCATCATCTCGATGCTGAAGATCGATTCGAGCGCCCCGCAGGCACCGAGGGTGTGCCCGAGGTAACTCTTCTGCGAACTGATCGGCATGCGCGGCCCGAACAGCCGGGCCGTCGCCTGGGTCTCGGCGATGTCGCCCTGCTCCGTCGCGGTGCCGTGGCCATTCACGTAGCCGATGGCCTCGGGCGCGAGGCCCGCGTCCTGCAGCGCCAGTTCCATGACCACCTGCATGGTCGAGGCCTCGGGGCGCGTGACGTGCGAGCCGTCCGAGTTGGTCGCGAAGCCGACGACCTCCGCGTGGATGCGGGCACCCCGGGCACGCGCGTGCTCGTACTCCTCCAGCACCAGCATGCCCGCGCCCTCGCCGATCACGAGGCCGTCGCGATCGCGGTCGTAGGGTCGCGGGGTCGTGTGCGGGGCGTCGTTTCGACGGCTGGTCGCATACAGCAGGTCGAACGCGATGGCCTCGCTCGGGCAGAGTTCCTCCGCACCGCCGCCGAGCATCGCCGTCTGCTGCCCGTTGCGGACGGCTTCGTACGCGAAGCCGATGCCCTGGCTGCCGGACGTGCACGCCGTCGAAGTGACGATCAGTCGTCCCTTCAGGCCGAAGAAGATGCCGACGTTGGCCGTGGTCGTGTGCGGCATCATGCGCACGTAGGAATTGGCATTGAGACCCGGCGACGTGCCGGTGAGCAGCATCTGCGCGAAGTCGCTGATGTCCGCCGTGCTGCCGATCGAGGAGCCGCACGCGACACCGACGCGACCGGACTTGAGCAGCGGATCGCCGATCAGGCCCGCATCGGTCAGCGCCCGCTCGGCGGCGCACACGGCGAGTTGCGACACGCGGCCCATGCCGCGCAGCTGCTTGCGGTTCCAGTGCGCGGGCGGCTCGAAGCCGTCGAGCGGCGCCGCGAGCCGCGTCGACATCTCGGTGTACCGATCCCAGGACGCCATGCGCCGGACCGTGTTGGTGCGCCCGCGCAGTCCGGCCTCGATGCGCGGCCACTCGGAGCCGAGGGCGCTCAGCGTGCCGATCCCGGTGACGACGACCCGCTTCATCAGCACAACCCCCCGTTCACCGCGATCACCTGCCGGGTCACGTAGGACGCGCCCGGAGACATCAGGAAGGACACCACCGCCGCGACTTCCTCGGGCTTGCCCATGCGTTGCGCGGGGACGGCCTTCAGGATCTCCTCGACCGGCGTCAGCTCGTCGACCATCTCGGTCTCGATCAGTCCCGGCGCCACGCAGTTGACGGTGATGGCACGCTTGGCGAGTTCGACCGCCAGTGCCTTGGTGGCACCGATCACGCCGGCCTTGGCGGCGCTGTAGTTCACCTGGCCGCGGTTGCCGATGAGCCCGGACACGGACGACATCGTCACGATGCGCCCCGGCGCGCGCCTACGCACCATCGGCATCACGACCGGCTGCAGCACGTTGTAGAAGGCATCGAGGTTGCTGCGCAGGACCGTGTCCCAGGCCTCGCCGCTCATCGCCGGGAACGCCGCGTCGTAGGCCAGCCCGGCGTTGCACACGACGCCGTAATATGCGCCGTGCGCCTCGAGGTCGGCACCGAGGCAGGTGGCGCACTCGTCGCGGCGGGTGACGTCGAACTGCAGGCTGCGTGCCTGGCCGCCCGCGCTGCGGATCGCCTCGACGACGGCCTCGGCATCGCTCACGCGCGAGCGGCAGTGCACGACGATTTCGTAGCCGTCGGCCGCCAGCCGCCGCGCGATCGCTGCGCCGATGCCGCGACTCGATCCGGTCACCAGGATGGACTGTCTCGTCACGTTCACTCCGCCGCCAGCAGGACCTGCAGGGTCGCGGCATCCTGCGGCTGGAACACGGTCAGGGTCGCAGAGGCCGCGACCGCATCCCCGCTGCGCACCTCGCAATCGAAGACGCCGCGACCTTCCTCGTCCGAAGAGGTGCACACCACGTCGACACGCAGCTCGTCCCCGGGCCGGAATGCATCGACGGCGAGTCGCAACTGGCGCACGCCGAGCAGCAGCCCGAGCGGAGCGGAGTCGCCCCGCTCGCGCAGGGACTTGCAGCCCGCGTAGGCCGCGATGGCCTGCGCCATCAATTCGGGTGCCATCCACGCCGGCAGGGTGCCGTCGGTCGCGCTGAAGGCCGTCCCCTCGCGCACGACCATGGCGGCCGACAGCTGCCGGTGGTCGGTGCACAGCACGCGATCGAGCAGCAGTGCGTCCCCGCGGTGCGGGATCACGGCTTGCACGGACGGCAGCCCGCCTGGCGATGGCACGCTCATGCCGCGAGGGCCTCGCGCACCGCGCACAGGAATGCGTCCGGGCAGGCGAACTGCAGCTCGCCGTTGCGGCCGTCGACGGCGACCTGCACGGTCTGCGCGCGCGCGATGCGGGCCGCGTCGGCCGCGCGGGTGACGAGGTAGTTCACCACCAGCCGGCTCTCCCACTCGACCAGCCCGGCGCGTGCGCGCAGGCGGTCGCCGAAGCGGGCGACGTGGAGGTACTTCGCCTGGAGCTCGACCACCGGCCAGGCGTACCCCGAGTCCACCATGCGCTGGAAGCCGAAGCCGAGGCGGTCCATGAGCGCCCAGCGCGCGTTCTCGAAGTACTTGAGATAGTGGCCGTGCCAGACCACGCCGACGAGATCGACGTCGTGGAACGCCACGTCGAACTCGATCTCGGCCGCGACGACGCCCGCCTTCCTCATGACAGGACCTGCGGGTGGCCCGCGGCCGGACGCCGGCGCGCGAGCAGCTTCGGCGCGCGACGCAGCATGCCGAAGAACAGCCGCGTGTGCATCGAGGTGATCAGCGCGTTGTCGCGGAACAGCCGGAACTGCGAGACGCCGTCCGCCGGGTAGACGACCCGCGTCGGCACCCACGTCATGGGCACACCGCGCCAGTGCAGGCGCACCAGCACCTCGACGTCGAAATCCATGCGCCGGCCCGGGCGCTCGCTGCGGATCAGCGGCAGCACGTGCGCCAGCGGGTACACGCGGAATCCGCACATCGAATCCGGGATGTCGAAGGACAGCGTGTTGATCCACACCATGGCGTGCGTGAGGTAGCGCGGGTAGAGGCGCCCCTTGGGCACCGACTCGTCGAACTGCGGCCGACCGCAGACGACGTGGCCGGGCTGCTGCTGCGCCCGGGCGAGGAACGTGGGCACGTCGTCGAGGTTGTGCTGGCCGTCGGCATCGACCTGCAGCGCGTGCGTGTGTCCCGCGACGGCCGCCGCCTCGAGTCCGGCCGCCACGGCCGCGCCCTTGCCGGCGTTGCGCTCGAGGCGCACGAGATGCACGTCCGGATCGGCCGCCGCCAGCGCATCGAGCACGCGCGCGCACGATGCGCGCGACCCGTCGTCGACCAGGATCACCGGCAGGCCGTGGCGGCGCAGGCCGTCGACCACGCCCCCGACCGCGGCTTCGTGGTCGTAGACCGGAATGACGGCGCAGACCTTAGGCATCGACGACCTGCAGGCGCAATCGACCGGTTGCGGTCGTGGTCGCGCCACACTGGTACTCGAACTGCAGTTCCCCGGTGACGGACCAGCGCACCTGCAGGCGCAACTCCATGCCCGGGCGCACGAGACGCCGGAACTTGGCGGCGACGATACCGGCGGGCGGTCCGATGCCAGCGAAATGCCGGCGCGAGAGATCGACGACCCACGCGACCTGCGTCATGCCGGGCAGCAACGGGATCCCCGGAAAATGTCCGGCGAAGAGCTGCAGGTCGTACGGGACGAGCAGGTGCGCCTCCAGCTCGCGGCCCGTCCGCACCTCGACGCGGCGCAGGCGAGGCCGGTTCAGGCGGTCATCCTCGTCGAGGCCGGTGTCGTCGAGGTCGTCCACCAGGCGCCACGACTGCGGGTCGTCGGGCAACGCGGGCGCCGATCCGGCGAGTTCGGCGACGAGTGACGCCTTGCCGCGGCCGCGCAATTGCGCGAGGCCGGCCGGGCTCGGGATCACGCGCACGAGCGCTCGACGCGCTCCCGACGGCGGTGTGAGGACTTCGGTGCGGGCGGCCAGCACCCACGGGTGCTGCAGGAGGGACCCGAGTTCCGGGTGGGTGCGGACTGCGACTGCGCTCACGCTGGCACGAGTTTCTGCTCGATCACCTGCACCAGGTCGCCCACCGTGCGCACGGAACGGAAGTCCTCGACGGCGAACTTGCAGCCGGTCCTGCGCTTGAGCCGGTCGAGCAGGTCGACGGCGTCGATGCTGTCGATCTCGAGGTCGTCGTAGAGCCGCGTCTCGAGCTGGATGCGCTCGGGCTCGATCTCGAACAGATCCGACAGCGATTCCCGGATCTGCGCCAGCACTTCCGCGTTGGTCACGATGTTGTCACCCCACGATCCGTTGTCGCCAGCCGCGGCCCCTCTGTCGTGCCCGTCGTGCGGGAACACGCCGCGTTCTGCGCAGGATTATATCGGGCGGCCATGCCGAGCGCCCGCGTGTAATGCTCCTGCAGCCAGTCGTTCAGCAGGCGCGAGGCCCGCGGCGGCGGCAGCCCGCGATACGGCGCGAGATCGAGGTCCTCGCCGACCCGCAGGACGAGGTGGGGTCGCGTCGGCGGGACGCGATACCACGGGCGATGCTTCGGCAGGAACACCGGATCGGAGGTGATGTAGACCGGCGTCAGCACCGTGGCGGCCTGGAGCGCGACGCTCGCGGCCCCGCGATGAAACGCGAGCGGCTCGCCGGGCCGGGTGCGCGTCCCCTCGGGAAACATCACCAGCGTGTCGCCGCTGCGCAGTGCCGCCGCGGCGCGCTCGATCATCGTGCCCGTGGAATCGTTGCTTATGTAACCTGCGGCCTGCACCACGCGCCGCACGAAGGGATTGCGGAACAGGGCTTCCTTGACCACGCAGCCGGCGGGCGTCAGGCCGATGATCATCACCACGTCGATGAGCGTCGGGTGGTTCGCTATGATCAGCTGGCCCGGCCGACCGAGCCGCTCGCGGCCGACGATCTCGAACGTGAAGCCCCCCATGCGGTGCATGAAGCGGAAGAAGCTCCAGAACGAATGGTGCACGATGGCGCGGACGCGACGACGGCGGCTGGCCTCGTCGCGCACGACCAGCAGCAGCGGCGGAAAGACCAGCAGGCCGAGCACGAGCGCCCCGACGCCGAACACGGCGAAGCACAAGCCGGTCACGATCACCCGCCAGACGTACGATGTCATTCGTCCCATGCCCCACCGGCCGCGCGTTTGCCTGGATTTATGGTGGTCGATGCCGCAAGGCCGTTCGCTGCTTATACCACCCGTCACCCGATGCGCAATCCGCTCTTGAACCACCCCCACGGCATCGACGTGTGGCTCGCGACACCGGACGCACGGGGCCGTTTTCAGCCGACGGCGCTGACGGAGGCCGACCGGCAGGTGTGGTCGACGATCCGGACGGACCGACGGCGTCGCGACTTCGAAGTCAGTCGCGCCCTGGCGTGCGCCCTGCCCGCGTGGCCCGGGGAGCGGCGCAGCCTGTCGCATAGCCACGGGCACGCCGCACTGGCTGCGGCGACGCATGCGTCCGTCGGAGTCGACCTCGAGGTCTGCGTGCCGCGCGACGGCGCGAGCCTCGCGGCCTCCGCATTCGCGGCGGACGAGTTCGCAGTCGTGGCCGGCCATCCGCGCGTCGAGGACCGGGCCCTCGCCTTCTACGAGGTCTGGGTTCTGAAGGAAGCCTGTGCCAAGGCACTGGGGCGTCCGCTGGTCGATGTGTTGCGCGGAACCGACTTCTCGCGCTGGCTGATGCCCGGGGCGGCGCCCGGAACCGCCGACGGACCGGAGTGGGCCGCCTGGCTCTATGCGCCGCGCCCCGACCTGCGGCTGGCGGTCTTCGTCGCCGGCCCGGTGCAGGCGGAACCTCGCCTGCACGAATGGCCGGACGCGCTCCGCGCGCCGTGGCCGCTGATGCGCCGCCTCGCGGGTCCGGCCTCGCCCTGGACGCGTGCCGCCGCGTGACTGTCCAGCCATCGCGCCCGTCGCCCGTGCTCGCCGTGCTGCTCGGCGTGTCCTACCCGATCGCGGCGCACGTGGCGGTCGTGACGGGACGTCCGCAATGGACGGTCGCGAGCATCGGCCTGCTGCTGGCGCTGATGCTGCTCGGCGCGCTGGTACGCGGTCGCCCCTGGGCCTGGGCGCTGCTGCTCGGTGGCGTGACCGCGCTCTGGCGGCTGTCCGGATCGACCCTGGCGGCCTTGCCGCTGTTCGCCCCGCCGATCCTGATCACGGCCGGCGTCGCGTGGCTGTTCGGGCGCTCACTGCGCGCCGGCGAGGTGCCGCTCATCGAGCGCTTCGCACGCGCGATGGAGTCCGCCCCGCCCGGCGAGCCGCAGCGCATCTACGCACGCCAGCTGACCTCGGCATGGGCCTTTCTCACCGGGGCGATGGCCCTGTCCAACTTCGTCCTGGCGCTGCTCGCCGAGCCGCGCGGGCTGCTCGTGACGGCCGGGCTGCACCCGCCGTTCACCGTGCCGCTCGAGGTGTGGTCGCTGTTCGCGAACGTGCTGAACTACTTGCTGCTCGGCGCGATGTTCGCCGGTGAATTCGCCTACCGCCGCTACCGGTTCCCGCAGCAGTCGCGAGGCGGCTTCGTGAACTTCGTGCGGCAGCTGGTGCGACTCGGCCCGCAGGTCTGGCGGGGCGACGACGCCCGCTAGACCACGTGCTGCCAGAGGGGGCCGCGCAGGCCCGAGCGGCGCAGTGCGTTGAACAGCCGCGCGCTGAAGCGCAGTCCCGTCGACGGCACGGCCCAGCGCCGATGCGGGCGCGCACGTTCCGCGATGCGCCCGAGCACCTGCTCGCGGAACGCGCCGAGGCGCGCGGCGAGGTCCGCATCGACGGCCTCGCGATCGTCCTTGTAGGCCATCAGGATCGCGCTGTACGGATCGAGCGTCTCGATGAAATCGAGCGAGCGCTCCACGTCGTCCAGGGTCTCGCCCTGCGCGCCGAGCACGAAGGTGTGGCAGTCCTTGATGCCGACGCTGCGGCAGAGCTCGCTGGTGCGACGGATGTGCTCGGTGGTGAAGCCCTTGTTGAGGCGCTGCAGGCCGGCGTCCGTGCCCGAGTCCGATCCGATCTCGACACCCACGCAACCCGCCGCGGCCATCAGCTCCGCGAGGTCCTGCTCGAACCGGATCGGGTTGATGTAGCAGGTCCAGGCACTGCGCACGCCGCGCTCGACGAGCGCCCGGCAGACCTGGCGACCGTGCTCGGGCGGCAGGTTGAACACCGCGTCGACCACGAAGACGTGCTCGATCGCGGGCGCCGCGCGCAGCATCTCGTCCCATTCCCCGGCGACGTCCTCGGCGTAGCGCTGCCGGATCACCCGGCCCTCGATCAGCGGATAGGTGCAGTAGTCGCAGCGCAGTGCGCAGCCGCGCTTGGTCTGGATCGAACCGATGCCGGAGTGCTCGTAGTAGCGCGGGCTGAGCGCACGGCGGTCCGGGCGCACGTTGTGGCGGATGTCCAGGAAATCGTGGCGGCCGGTGGGGCGGACCGGCGAGACGGGTGCGCCGTCGGGTCCATACACCCCCGGGATCCCGCCCACGTCACGCGTGCCGCTCGCGAGGCGCGCGACCAGCTGCGCGAACGGCAGCTCACCCTCGCCGGCGACGCCGTAGTCGAGCCCGAATCGTCGCACCAGCTCGCCCGGAATGATGCTGAAGCCGCCGCCGCCCATCACCACGGGCGCATCCGTCTGGGCGCGGACCGTGCGCACGACCTCGTCGTAGTAGTCGAGCGTCGTGTGCGTGCCGGTGTAGTCGGCGTTCTGGATGTTGCGCATGCCGATCGCGACGAGGTCCGGGCGGACGTTCTCCAGCTCGCGGCCGAGCGTCTCGAGCGGCGCCTCCTCGAAACAGAGGTCGATGAGGTGCTTGTCGTGCTGGTCGCCGGCCACGGCCATCATGTAGAGCAGCCCGAGCGGTACGACCGGGTCCGGCAGCTGTTCGCGGTTCGGCGACACGAAGGCGATGCGCAAGGCTCGACGACTCCTCTGTGGTGCGCCAGCCTGCGACCTGCAGAGGCTGCCACCGGATCCAAGGACGCGGATGATGCATCAGCGGACGCCGACGCGGAACCCGGCCCGCGCACGGTCGCGACCATGCGCGGAGTTGCCTATACTTCGGCCGCGGCTCCGCACGGATTCGCCGCTGCAGCACACAGTAGGAGGCTCGAACCCCATGTCACGGATCGCACTCGCCGCATTCGCCCTGCTCGGCACCCTGGCCGCCGCCCCGTCCTTCGCCCGCGACGACGTCAAGACGTTCTCGATCGCGGATGTCCTGAACAACCCGAAGTACGCCGAGCGCCTCACGGGCGTGAAGTTCTTCTTCGGCAACCAAGCGCACCCCGCCGTGGCGCGCAACATCGGCGAATACCGGTCGAACAAGAAGACCAATGCCGTGGGCAAGTCGGACCGCGAGGCCTGCGAGTGGGCGTTCCTCTCCGCGCTGCTGTCGTTCCACGACCGTGCGCTGTCCGAGGGTGGCGACGCCGTCATCAACCTCACCGGCTACTACAAGAAGCAGGAGTTCAACAGCACGACCGAATTCCAGTGCGGCGCGGGCGCGACGATCGCCGGCGTCACGTACAACGGCACGGTCGTCAAGCTGAAGTAAGGGTCGCGGGAGCCGCCGGACGGACGGCGGCGGACGTGGCGCGCCCGACAGGATTCGAACCTGTGACCCCTGCCTTCGGAGGGCAGTACTCTATCCAGCTGAGCTACGGGCGCACGTCCCCCGGATCCCGGGGGGCGTGAATCATAGCCCCCGCCCCCGACGGAGTCCAAGGAACGCCGGCGACCGCGGGCCGTGCCACCGGGCCGGAAATAGACGCATTCAAGGGTCCGCGGGGTATACTTCGCGACCCTGAAATCCCCTGCCCGGAGTGTTCGCGTGAGCGCCGACCACGATCGCACTTTCTTCGACACCTTCATGCTCGTCCTGGGCATCCTGATCGTGGTCACGATCGGACTCATCTTCCTGGCGCGGAACATCGCCCACGAGACCGCGGACGTCGCGCACCAGCAGGACCCGCTCAAGCAGGCGGAAGTGGACCGCAACATCGCGCCGCTCGCGAAGGTCGCCGTGGCGGGGCAGGACAATGCCGCGCTCGCCCCGGCCGCCGCCGCGCCCGCCGCGGCCGCGACCCCGGTCGCCGACCTCGCCGGCGAGGACGTCTACAAGCAGGTGTGCACGATGTGCCACGGTGCGGCCGTGGCCGGCGCGCCGAAGACAGGCGACAAGGCAGCCTGGGCTCCGCGCATCGCGCAGGGCATGGACACGCTGCACAAGCACGCGCTCGAAGGTTTCCAGGGCAAGGCCGGCTACATGCCGCCGAAGGGCGGTCGCGCCGACCTCTCCGATCAGTCGATCATGAACGCCGTGGACTATCTCGTCGCCCAGGCCAAGTGAGGGTCACGCCATGTCGGGCAGGAAGCTCGGAACGCTGATCGTCGTCGTCGCCGCGGCCACGCTGGCCTCCGGTTGCGCCACGTCGTCGTCCTCGTCGTCGACGCCTGCGTCGATGCGCGACACCTCGATCGACTTCGGGAAGTTCCGGACCTTCGGCTGGGCCAACCCGGCCGGCGCCGCCGGCGAGCCCGCGGTCGGCCTGCTCGACCAGAACATCCGCGGCGCGATCACGGCCGAGCTGAGTGCGCGCGGCTACGTGGCGGCCACCGAGAAGCCCGACCTGCTGATCGCCTACGAGACCACCCGCAGCGATCGCGTCGAGAGCAATCCGGTGCGCGTCGGCATCGGCGTGGGCAGCTGGGGCGGCAACGTCGGCGGCTCGGTCAGCGTCGGCAGCCCGAGCGTGCGCAACTACCAGCAGGGCTCGCTGGTGATCCACGCGGTCGACGCCGCGCGCAATGCCGAGGTCTGGCAGGGCCAGGTCTCGAGCAAGCTCACCAAGGGCAGCACCGAGAAGTCGGCCATCTACACGGCCGTCGGCAAGGCGATGAAGGACTTCCCGGCCCGCCCGGCCGGCCAGTGATCGCGCCGGATCACTCCTCCGTCTGACGGAAGTCCACGCCGAGCGACCGCAGCTTGCGGTACAGGTGCGTGCGCTCCATCCCCACCCGCTTCGCGAGCTGGCCCACCTTGCCATTGCACAGTTGCAGCTGCTGCGTGAGGTAGGCGCGCTCGAAGTGCTCGCGCGCCTCGCGCAGCGGCATCGCCAGCAGGTCCTGCTTCACCAGCGGCTCGTCCGCCGGCGCCTGCACGGCGATCTCGCGCTCGATCTCGTCGAGGCGGATCTCCTCGGGACCGCCCTGGATCAGCAGGCGGTGCACGAGGTTCTTCAGCTCGCGGATGTTGCCCGGCCACGGGTAGTTGCGCAGCCGGTTCTGCGCGGCGACGCCGAAGCGCCGGAACGCGAGGCGCTCCTCGTCCACCAGCCGGTCCACGTAGTAGCGCAGCAGTTCGGGCACGTCCTCGGCGTAGTCGCGCAACGGCGGGATGCGCAGCGAGAGCACGTTGAGGTTCGACAGCAGGTCGACGCGGAACGGCCGCACGCCGCGCGTCTCGAACCCGGGTTGCGCCGACGAGATCAGCCGCGCGTCGAAGCGCAGCGGCGTCGTCCCGCCCTTCGGCAGGAACGCGCCCGTCTCGATCGCCGCGAGCAGCAGGCGCTGCGCCTCGGGGGCCAGGTCCTCGAGCCCGTTCACGAACAGCGTGCCGCGCTCGGCCTGCTCGAGCAGTCCGGTGCGCGCGCCGGCGGACCCGGCCGCTCCGCACAGGATTTCCTCGGCGTTCGCATCGGTCAGCGAGCCGGCCGCCACCATCACGAACGGCGCGGCGGCGCGCGAGCTGAGCGTGTGGATGTAGCGGGCGAACGCCTCGCGGCCCGTGCCCGACTCGCCGACGATCAGCACGGAGGCCTCGTGCGGCGCGAGCTGCTTGACCTGCTCGCGCAGGTCGCGCATCAGGCGGCTGCGTCCCACCGGCGCGATCAGCGGCGGCACCAGCGTGCGCGCAGCGTGCTTGCGGCGCTTGCCCTCGTCGAGCGCGCGCTGCACGGTGCGCAGCAGCTTCGCGAGCGACAGCGGCTTCTCCACGTAGTCGATCGCGCCGAGGCGCGTCGCTTCGACCGCGGTCTCGACCGTGCCGTGTCCCGACATCATCACGACCGGCGCCGTGAGCGACTGGGCCTGCTGCCATTCGCGCAGCAGGCTGATGCCGTCGGTGTCGGGCATCCAGATGTCGAGCAGCACGAGGTCCGGCGCCTGGCGGGCGCAGGCTGCCCGCGCCTCGGCCGCATTCGCAGCGGCTTCGACCGCGTAACCCTCCTCCGAGAGGATGTCGCGGACCAGTTCACGGATGTCGGCTTCGTCGTCAACGACCAGTATTCGCGCGGAACTCATGCACGCTCTCTCCTCGGCTCGAACTTGCGCACGTCGGCTCGCGCACTCGCGGCCTTCCTGTCATTCATCGGCAGCACGATGCGGATGCGCGCGCCGCCCTCGGCGCGGTTGTCCGCCTCGATCGAGCCACCGTGCTCCTCGACGATCTTGCGGACGATCGCGAGCCCGAGCCCGGTGCCCTTGGCCTTGGTGGTCACGTAGGGATCGAACACCTGCCCGACCAGTTCGCGCTGGAATCCCGGGCCGTTATCGGCCACGGTCAGCTCGGCCGCCGCGTCGCCGCTGCGCTCCACGAGCCGCGTCGCGACGACGACCTCGCCGCCGCTCTGGCCCTCGAGCGCCTCGACGGCGTTGGTGAGCAGGTTGTGCAGCAGCTGGCGCAGCCGGCCCGGGTCGGCGGCGACGCGGCCGAGCGCCGGGTCGAGCTCGAGCTGCAGGCGCACGCGGCGCTCCGGATCCTGGGCGCGATAGAGGTCGGTGACTTCCTGCACCAGCCGGTTCAGCTCGACGGGCGCCATCTCGAGGCGGGGCGCGCGCGCGTACTCGCTGAACGCGTTGACCATCTCCTTCATCGCCTCGACCTGCTGGACGATGGTCTCGGTGGCCCGCTCCAGCATCTGCGCGTCCTTCTCGTCCTTGATCGAAGGCAGCAGCTTGTGGCGCATGCGCTCGGCGGACAGGCGGATCGGCGTGAGCGGGTTCTTGATCTCATGCGCGAGGCGCCGGGCCACCTCGCCCCACGCGGCCTCGCGCTGCGCCTGCAGCATCACGGTGATGTCGTCGAACACCAGCACCTGGCCGCCGGGCGCGTCGCCTTCGCCGGGCAGCGGCGTGCACGCGACCATCAGGATGCGGCGCCCCGTCGGGGCCTGCAGCACCATCTGCTCGCGCCATTCCGCCTCGCCGGCGTCGAGGTGCGAGCGGCAGGCCTCCGAGAACTGGCGCGCGAGGCTGCTCTGCGCGCCGAGTTCGGCGAAGCCGGCGCCGACGCGCGATTCGAGGTCCTCGCCGAGGATCATGCTCGCCGCGCGGTTGGCGGTGCGCACGCGCTGATCGGCTTCGAGCGAGACCACGCCGGTGGAGAGGCGCGCGAGGACGATCGCCAGCTTGGCGCGCTCGTTCTCCGCATCCGCCTGCGCGACCCGCTGGTCCTCGCGCGCCTTGCGCAGGCGCTTGGTCATGTCGTTGAACGAGTGCACGAGGAAACCCATCTCGTCGTGCGAGGTGAGCGGCAGGCGCGTGTCGAGGTCGCCCTGCGCCACCGCGCGGGTGCCCTTCACGAGGTCCTGGATCGGCTGCACCAGGCGCTGCGCGGTGAAGATCGCGCCGTACCACGCGGCGAGCAGCGAGAGCAGCAGCACCACGGTGAGCGTGAGGATGAAGCTTGCCTTGAGCGGCTTGCGCAGGTAGTCCTTCTCGCCGAACTGCTGGTACGCCGCCTGCACCGTGTCCGCGAGCGCGCTCAGGCGCTCGGCGACGGGGTAGACCGCCTGCAGGATGAGCCGGTCCTGTCCCGGCATCGCGGGCCCGAGCGAAACGCCGGTGCGGATGAGGTAGCCGCCGCTCGACTGCGGCTCGAGGCTCACGAACGGGCGCCCCTGCCGGACCTGCAGCAGCACCTCGTCGGGGACCTCGTCGGGCACGACCTCCGACGACAGTCCCTTGCTGACGCTGATGATCGAGCCGCTCTCCGTCGACACCGTGAGTTCGAAGGCGCCGACCTGGCGTCGCAGCGACTCCAGCTGGTCGGGCGACGGGCCGCCGTTCTCGACGATCTCGTCGGCCATCACCTCGGTGGCCTGCAGGTGCTCGCGCATGCGCACTTCGAGCGCGGAGCGCGAGAGCACGAGCGCGTCGTCGAGGCTGCGGCGGATCTCGACGTTGAACCAGCTGTCGATGCCGCGATTGAGGAACTGCACGGCGAAGAAGTACACGAGCAGGATCGGCAGCGTGGCGAGCACGCCGAAGATCCACACCATGCGCGCCTTGAGCCGCGAGCCGATCACGTGCCCGCGCCAGTCGCGGATCAGCTGCGTGAGCTTCACGCCGAGCAGGCCGACCAGCACCACGAGGCCCGCGATGTTGATCATCAGGATCCACGGGTGCAGGCGGCTGAATTGCTCCGAGTTCTGCGCGGTCTGCGCCATGAACAGGATCGCGGCCAGCCACAGCAGGCCGCCGACGCCCATCACCGCCGCATTGGCAGCGCGTTTCAGGGTCGCGGTGTCCATGTGTACCAGTCGCTCGTGGCGCTCCAGTCGTCGGTCCAGAACAGCAGCCAGCCGAAAGCATCCTCCGCACTCGCCATGTCGAGCACGGCACGCACTCGCCCCTCGTACTCCGGTCCCGCCGGCAGCAGCGCGGCATCGAGCACGGGCAGACCCTTCACCTCGCTGATGCGGGCCAGGGCCGCGTCGAGCGTGCCGAAGTCCTGCTGCTCGCCGGTATTGAGGTTGCGCACCAGGTAACGCTGGCTGAGCGCGTGATAGGTCAGCTCGAATTCCTGCTGGATCGAAGCCACGCCGGCATCGGGCAGCCAACGGCGAACGCGACTGACTTCGATCTGGTAGGTCAGGTGCAGCGAAAGCCCGCCGTCGATCGCCTTCAGGGCGCCCTTCGGCAGCAGCATGTACAGCTGGGTGTCGAGTTCGAGGGTGTCCTCGTCGATCGTCGCGTGTGCGCCGCGGATCAGCAGCTGCGACTGCTTCGGGCCGGCGAACGCCGCCGTCGTTGCAAGAAAACACAGCAGCACGGCGGCCCAGACACGCAGGAAACGCGGCCTATTTCGACCTCCGGTGGCACGGCTGTGGCTCATTTCCAACGATCATAGGCTGTTCTGCAGACAAGCAAAATAGAAGCCATCCATGTCGGCTTCCCCGGGCAGGACCTGGTAGCCGGGCCCCTCCCCGGCCGGACGGGCCGGCCAGCCGGCCGTTCCCTGGGCCGTGACGTCGCGAGCCTGCGGCTGGCGCGCCAGGAATCCCGCCACGACCCGGGCGTTCTCCGCGTCGAGGACCGAGCAGCTCGTGTAGAGCAGCCTGCCGCCTGGGGCGACCAGCCCCCAGGCCGACTCCAGCAGGCGCTGCTGCCGGCGGGCCAAGGCCGGAATGTCCGTTTCGCGTCTCAGGATCTTGATGTCCGGGTGTCTGCGGATGACCCCGGTTGCCGAACAGGGCACATCGAGAAGGACCCGATCGAAGGGCTTTCCATTCCACCAGGATCCCGGCTCGGCCACGTCCCCGGCCTGCACCGTGGCCGCGAGGCCCAGCCGCCGCAGGTTCTCGCGGACCCGGTCGAGCCGGGGCTCGGCGACGTCCAGGGCGGTCAGGTCGAGTGCCCCGCCCGCGCGTTCGAGCAGGTGGCAGGTCTTGCCCCCCGGCGCGGCGCAGGCATCGAGCACGCGGTCACCGGGCCGGGCGGCCAGCAGGTCCACGGCCAGCTGGGCGGCCGGATCCTGGACCGAGAGTTGGCCCGCCTCGAAACCCGGCAGGGACCGGACGTCGGTGGCCGGCGACACGCGGAGGGCGTCGGGCGCCCACCGGTGACCCGACACCTCGTAGCCGGCGGCCTCGAGTTCGCGGCGCGCGTCCTCCACGGTCGTGCGCATGCGGTTCACGCGCAGCCAGAGCGGAGGATGCTGGTTGTTGGCCGCGAGCACGGCCGCGAGCGCCTGCGGTCGCTCCCGGCGCAGGGCATCCACCAGCCAGCGCGGATGGGACGTGCGCAGGGCGATGTCGCGGTCGATCGCGTGCAGGATCTCCTCGCGCTCGCGCTGGAAGCGTCGCAGCAGCGCGTTCACGAAGCCGGATGCCTTCGGCAGCCCGAGGGCACGCGTGGCGGCAACCGTCTCGGACACGGCGGCGTGTTCCGCGACCTCGCCGGAGATCAGCTGGTGCAGTCCGACCTCGATGAGCGCGCGCAGCGGAGGTTGCAGCTTTTCCGGCGGACGCTCGGCGAGGGCCTTGACGATGGCGACGAGGCGAAAGTGCCAGCGCAGTGTGCCGTAGCACAGCGAACGCTTCAGGCCGCGCGCCGAACCCTCGTCCCGCTCGGCGGCAAGCAGGTCGTCGAGCGAGCGACCGCCGTCCGTCACCTCGGCCACGATGCGCGCGGCTTCCGCGCGCAGGCGTGCGCTCGCCGACACGTCAACCATGCGCATCCCCCAGGCGGGCCCCGGCGAGCGAGTGCGCGCGCAGGAAATCGGCGGCGGCCGTCGGCTTGCGGCCCGGCAGTTGCAGCACGTCGAGTTGCAGCGCGCCCGCCCCCGTCGCGACGACGATGTGCCCGTCCGCGGCGATCGACACGGTGCCCGGCGGCGCGTCGCTGCCCGCGCCCGGCAGCGGCGTGCTCGCCCACACGCGCAACTGCTCACCCTGCCAGCGCGTCTCGGCCACGGGCCACGGATTGAAGGCGCGCACGGCGCGGTCGATCGCGACGGCCGGTTGCGTCCAGTCGATGCGCGCCTCGTCCTTGTGGATCTTCGCGGCGTAGGTCACGCCCTCGGCGGGCTGCGGTTGCGGCGCGATCTGCCCGGTCGTCCAGGCGCCGATCGCCTCCACCACGGCCTCGGCGCCGAGTTCGGCCAGCCGGTCGTGCAATTCGCCGCTCGTCTCGCGCGGGCCGATGTCGGCTTCGCGCCGCAACAGCATCGGGCCGGTGTCGAGTCCCGCATCCATCTGCATGATCGTGATGCCGGTGCGCGCATCGCCGGCGAGCACCGCCCGATGGATGGGCGCCGCGCCGCGCCAGCGCGGCAGCAGCGAGCCGTGAATGTTGAGACAGCCGAGGCGCGGCACGGCAAGGATCGCCGGCGGCAGGATCAGGCCATAGGCCACCACCACCATCAGGTCGGGAGCGTGCGCGGCGAGTCGTGCCACGGCGTCCTCGCCACGCAGCGTCGCCGGCTGCTCCACCGGGATGCCGAGTTCGAGTGCGCGCTGCTTGACCGGACCCGCAGCCAGCACGCGACCCCGGCCGGCGGGGCGGTCGGGCTGACAATACACGGCGACGACGTCGTGGCCCGCGGCGTGCAGCGCGGCGAGCGCCGGCACCGAGAACTCCGGCGTGCCGGCGAAGACGATGCGCAGCGGACGGGTCAAATCACCGGCGCCCGCGAGCGGTCGCGGTTCGCCGCGGCCTGGGCCCGGTTCTGCCGCTCCTTCTCGAGCTTCTTGCGGATGCGGGTGCGCTTGAGGTCGGAGAGGTAGTCGACGAAGAGCTTGCCCTCGAGATGGTCCATCTCGTGCTGGATGCACACGGCGAGCAGGCCGTCCGCCTCGCGCTCGAACGTCTTGCCGTCGCGATCGAGCGCGCGCACGACGATGCGCTCGGCGCGCGTCGCGAGCTTGTCGAAGATGCCGGGCACCGACAGGCAGCCTTCCTCCGCCTCGACCTGGCCCTCGCGCTCGACGATCTCCGGATTGACGAAGGCGAGCGGCTGGCTGCGATCCTGGGTCACGTCCACGACCAGCACGCGCCGGTGCACGTTCACCTGCGTGGCCGCGAGGCCGATGCCGGGGGCCCCGTACATGGTCTCGAACATGTCGTCGATGAGGGTGCGCACGGACGCGTCGACGCGCTCGACCGGAGCCGCACGGGTACGCAGTCGAGGGTCCGGATACTCGAGGATGGTGAGCTTCGCCATTCGCTGGAAAATGCTGCTAAAGTTAAGTCGCGCTTGAATTTTGGGTCCGCGGAAGCGCCCCCGGATCCCGCCTTTCGGCCTGCCGTGCGTCCCGACTGAGACGTGGTCGGCAGCCGGCATCCGGCGGGCCGGATTATAAGGCGACGGTCGCGACCCCGATACCCGCTGGAGAAAGGGATGGATCGTAACCTGCGTGCCGTGTCTTCCGCCCTGAACGACCCCCGGACCTGGGCCCGGGCGCTGGTGCTGGGGGCCGTCGTCGCCGGAGCCGGGCTGGCGCTCGGACTCGCCACCCCGCAGTCCGCCCTGGCCGCCGCCGCCGAGCGCTCGATGTCGGTGCCGCTCGCGCCGGACGCGCCCGAGCGTTATGTCGTCAAGAAGGGCGACACCTTGTGGGGCATCGCCGCCACGTTCCTGCGCGACCCGTGGTACTGGCCGGAAATCTGGTACGTGAACCCGAACATCGCCAACCCGCACCTGATCTACCCGGGTGACGAGCTGGTGCTCACGTACGTCGACGGCAAGCCGCGCATCACGGTCGACCGGCCGGGCGACACGCGTCTCTCGCCGCAGGTGCGCTCGGAGCCGCTCGCCAACGCGATCCGCGCGATCCCCTACGACCTGCTGATGAATTTCGTCGGCCGTCCGCAGTTGCTCGACCAGGACGACCTGAAGACGCGACCGTACGTCGTCGGCATGCGCGACCAGCACATCGTCGGCTCCGACGCCAACGAGCTCTACGCCCAGAAACTCGCCAGGCCGGCGGTCGGCACGCGCTACACGATCGTGCACCCGGGCGAAGAACTGCGTGACCCGGACGACGGCGACCTGCTCGGCTACATCGGCTACTACGCGGGCATCGCCCAGGTGGTCGATCCGCGCGGCTCGACCGGCATCAAGGACGATGTGACGCACCTCATGGTCGTCGAGACCGGTCGCGAGATCCTGCAGGGCGACAAGCTGTTCCCCGCGCAGGTCGACGTCGGCAGCGACTTCGTGCTGAGCGCGCCGAAGAACCAGCGGTTGAACGGCCAGGTGATCGCGGTCGTCGACGGCGTGCACGTCGCCGGCAAGTACCAGGTGCTCGCCATCAACCGCGGCAAGCGCGACGGCCTCGAGCCGGGCAATGCCGTGGCGATCTTCGAGCGCGGCGAGCCGGTGCGCGACCGCTACGAGCGTGGCTCGCTCGGCTGGCGCGAGTATTCGACGAACTACAAGAAGGTGCAGCTGCCGGATGAGCGCAGCGGCACGATCCTGCTGTTCTCGGTCCACGACCGCATGAGCTACGGCCTCGTGGTCGAGAGCACGCACGTCCTGCGCCGCGGCGACCTGATCGCGCATCCGGCGTACGGCCACCGTGACGTCGGCACGCGGGACTTCGTCGGCCGCTGACGCGCGCTCGACCGCAAACGCAGCAGATTTGCCAGGAGCCTGCCGGGGACCCGCCCGGTAGGCTCCTTGCACATGGACGACCTGGAAGCGTGGCTCGCGCTCGCACGCGCGCCCGGCCTGCACGCGGGACGACTCGACGAGTGGTGCGCGCGACACGGGTCGCCGACGGCACTGCTCGGCGAGACGCCCCGGGCGCTCGGCACACTCGGCCTCGGTGAGGCGGTGATCGCGGCGCTCGGGCAACCCGACGCCGCGGGTCTCGACGCGGACCTGCGCTGGCTCGCGCGGCCCGGTCACTCGCTGGTCACCTGGGGCTCGCCGCCGTACCCGCCGCTGCTCGCGCAGATTCCCGATGCCCCGCTCGTGCTGTTCGTCGACGGTGACGCCGACGCGCTCGCCCTGCCGCAACTCGCGATGGTCGGCAGCCGCAACCCCACCGCGCTCGGGCGCGACACGGCCCTGCAGTTCGCGGAGCACTTCGCGGCTAGCGGCCTCGCCGTGACCAGCGGCCTCGCGCTCGGCATCGACGCGGCGAGTCACCGTGGCGCGATGCGAGGCGGCGGCCGCACGGTCGCCGTGCTCGGCTGCGGCCTCGATACCGTCTACCCGCGCGAGAACACCGCGCTGGCGGCGGAGATCGTGGCGCAGGGCGGCGCGCTCGTCGCCGACCTGCCCACGGGCATGCCACCCCTGAAGCAGCACTTCCCGCGCCGCAACCGGGTGATCAGCGGCCTCGCCGTCGGCACGCTGGTGGTCGAAGCGGCCCTGCAGAGCGGCTCGCTGATCACGGCGCGCCTCGCGGGCGACCAGGGCCGGGAGGTCTTCGCGATCCCCGGGTCGATCCACAACCCGATGGCGCGCGGCTGTCATCGCCTGCTGCGGCAGGGCGCCCGCCTGGTGGAAAGCGTCGACGACGTGTTCGCCGAACTCGGCCCGCTGCTGGCTACGCTGCGTCCCACGGTTGCGGAAGCCGCTGATGCCAAAGAGGAAATTGGGGCGCCGTTGGACAAGGAGTATGAAATCCTGTTAGATGCGCTCGGCTTCGAGACGGCCGGCCTGGACACCCTGGTGGCCAGGACCGGGCTCCGGGCCGACGCGGTCGCGTCGATGCTGCTCATCCTCGAGCTCGACGGAAGGGTTCAACAGCAACCGGGCGGACGGTACAGCCGCCGATTGCCGGGGAAGGTGTAATGAAGGACGGCGTTCTCGACATCCTGATCTACCTGTTCGAGAACTATTTCGACACCGACGCCGACGACGGCCCCGAACCCGACCGCGACACCCTGAAGCAGGAACTGGAACGCGCGGGCTTCCCGACGGGCGAGGTCGAGCGCGCGCTGTGCTGGCTGGAGGAACTGGCGGCCGACCCGGCACGGCAGCATCCGGCACCGACGACGCGCGCGATCCGCGTGTTCGCGGCGCTCGAGCAGTCGCGGCTGGACACGGATTGCCGCGGCTACCTCGTGCACCTCGAGCAGGTCGGCATTCTTTCGCCGACGCAGCGCGAACTGGTCATCGACCGGCTGATGGCGCTCGACGGCGACGAGATCGACATCGAGAAGCTGAAGTGGGTGGTGCTGATGGTGCTGTTCAGCCAGCCCGGACAGGAAACGGCGTTCTCCCGCATGGAGGACCTCGTCTTCGAGGATCGCAGCGGAGCGATCCACTGACCTCGCCCGGGCGGGCGCAGGCCGACACGCGAGCTGCCGCGGACTGCCGCGGCATGTTTTTTTGAGGGACATGACCAAGAATCTCGTCATCGTCGAGTCGCCGGCCAAGGCCAAGACCATCAAGAAGTACCTGGGCAAGGACTTCGAGGTGATGGCCTCGTACGGCCACGTGCGCGACCTGGTGCCGAAGGAAGGCGCCGTCGATCCCACGCGCAGGTTCGCCATGCGCTGGGAGGTCATCGACAAGAACCGCAAGCACGTCGACGCGATCGCGCGCGCGCTCAAGAAGGCCGACGCGCTCTACCTCTCGACCGACCCGGACCGCGAGGGCGAGGCGATTTCCTGGCACCTGCAGGAACTGCTGAAGGATGCCGGCGTGCTCGACGGCAAGGCCGTGCACCGCAGCGTGTTCTACGAGATCACCAAGAACGCCGTGCAGGAAGCGATCGACAACCCGCGCGAGATCGCCGACGACCTGGTGAAGGCCTACCTCGCGCGCCGCGCGCTCGACTACCTGGTCGGCTTCAACCTGTCGCCGCTGCTGTGGAAGAAGGCCGGGCTCTCGGGCGCTTCCGCCGGCCGCGTGCAGAGCCCGGCGCTGCGCATGATCTGCGAGCGCGAGGAAGAGATCCTCGCATTCAAGGCGCGCGAGTACTGGACGATCGACGCGCAGGGCGACAAGTCCGGCCAGAAGCTGGTCGCGCGCCTCACGGAGTACGCCGGCCGCAAGGTCGAGCAGTTCACGATCACGACGGCGGCCGAAGCCGCGCAGGCGAAGTCGGCGATCGAGCAGTCGGCCGCGGGCCGCCTCTCGGTCACGAACGTCGAGAAGAAGCAGCGCAGGCGCAACCCGTCGCCCCCGTTCACGACCTCGACGCTGCAGCAGGAGGCGGCGCGCAAGCTCGGCTTCGGCGCGCAGCGCACCATGCGCATCGCGCAGCGGCTGTACGAGGGCGTCGACTTCGGCGAAGGCCCGGTCGGCCTCATCACCTACATGCGCACCGACTCCGTGAACCTCGGCATCGACGCGGTGAAGGAGATCCGCAGCGTCATCGGCGAGCTGTACGGCCGCGAAGCGCTGCCGGAAGCGCCGCGCGTCTACCGCACCAAGTCGAAGAACGCGCAGGAGGCGCACGAGGCCGTGCGCCCCACCTCGGCCGCCCGCACGCCCGAGCAGCTCGTGGGACGCATCGATGCCGACGAGCACCGGCTCTACACTCTCATCTGGCGCCGCGCGGTCGCGAGCCAGATGGAAGCGGCGGTGTTCGACACCGTGGCGGTCGACCTCGCCGCGGGCCCGGGCCACACGTTCCGCACCAACGGCTCGACGCTGGTGAAGCCGGGCTTCCTCGCCATCTACAAGGAGAGCGTCGACGACGTCGCGCTCAACCCGGACGACGAGGAGAACCGGGTGCTCCCGCCGCTCGAGGTGGGCGACGTGGTGAAACTGCTCTCGATCGACCCCGAGCAGCACTTCACCGAGCCGCCGCCGCGCTATTCCGAGGCGAGCCTCGTCAAGGCGCTCGAGGAGCACGGCATCGGCCGGCCCTCGACCTACGCGAGCATCATCCAGACGCTGCTGTACAAGAAGTACTGCGAGCTGGTGAACAAGCGCTTCATCCCGACCGACCTCGGCAAGATCGTCAACCGGTTCCTCACCGGCAACTTCGAGCGCTACGTCGACTTCGGCTTCACCGCCTCGATGGAAGACGAGCTCGACAACATCTCGCGCGGCGAGGAAGAGTGGGTGCCGGCGCTCGATCGCTTCTGGAAGGAACTGAAGAAGCAGATCGACAACGTCGAGGAGAACGTCACCCGTTCCGACGTCGCGATGGAGCGTCCGCTCGGCATCGACCCGGTCACGGGCCGGCCGGTGAGCGTGCGCTACGGTCGCTTCGGCGCGTTCGCGCAGATCGGCACGCGCGAGGACGAGGAAAAGCCGAAGTTCGCGAGCCTGCGCCCGCACCAGCGCATGGACGACCTCACGCTCGAGCAGGCGCTCGAGCTGTTCCAGCTGCCGCGCACGGTCGGGCAGTGGGAGGACGGCCACCCGATCAAGGTCGCGGTGGGCCGCTTCGGCCCGTACGTGCAGTACGGCACCAAGAAGTACGCGTCGCTCAAGAAGGAAGACGACCCGTACACGGTCACGCTCGAGCGGGCCCTCGAGATCATCCGCGAGAAGCAGGAGATCGAGGCCAATCGCATCATCAAGGAATTCCCGGAAGCGGGCATCCAGGTGCTGAACGGCCGCTACGGCCCGTACATCACGGACCGCGAGAAGAACGGCAAGATCCCGAAGGACCGCGATCCGAAGAGCCTGACGCTCGAAGAGTGCCGGGCGCTGCTCGCTGCGGCGCCGCCCAAGGGCACGTCGCGCTGGGGCCGCAAGGCGCCCGCGAAGGCTGCCGACGCCACGCCGGCCGCTGCGGCGGATGCGACCAAGCCGGCGCCGAAGAAGGCCGCGGTCCCGAAGAAGAAGGCGGCGAAGAAGAAGACCTGATCCGCCAGGACCCGCGCGGGGGAAGACACGTGACGCCAGCGACGCCATCCACCACCGACGTCATTGCCTACCTGCGCGGCCTGCACGACCGCATCACGGCCGCGGTCGAGGCCGCGGACGGCGGCGCGACCTTTCGACGCGACACCTGGCAGCGCCCCGAAGGCGGGGGCGGCGAATCGCGCGTGCTGCGCGAAGGCCAGGTCTTCGAACAGGCCGGCATCAACTTCTCGCACGTCATGGGCGGCCAGCTGCCGGCCTCGGCCACGGCACAGCGGCCCGAACTCGCCGGCGCCAGCTTCGAGGCCACGGGCGTCTCGCTGGTGATCCACCCGCGCAATCCCTACGTGCCGACCTCGCACGCGAACGTGCGCTACTTCGTGGCGCTGAAGGACGGACAGCCGGCCGCGTGGTGGTTCGGCGGCGGCTTCGACCTGACCCCGTACTACCCGTTCGACGCCGACGTGCTGCACTGGCACCGCACGGCGAAGGCGGCGTGCGATCCGTTCGGCGCGGACGTGTACGCGAAGTACAAGGACTGGTGCGACCGGTACTTCTTCCTCAAGCACCGCAACGAGACGCGCGGCGCGGGTGGCCTGTTCTTCGACGACCTCCACGAGTGGGGCTTCGAGAAGTCCTTCGAGTTCATGCGCAGCGTCGGCGACCACTACGTGCCCGGCTACCTGCCGATCGTCGAGCGCCGCAAGGACACGCCGTGGGGCGAGCGCGAGCGGGCGTTCCAGTTGTACCGCCGCGGGCGGTACGTCGAGTTCAACCTCGTCTACGACCGCGGCACGATCTTCGGGCTGCAGACCGGAGGCCGCATCGAGTCGATCCTGATGTCGATGCCGCCGCTGGTCCGGTGGGAATACGATTACCGCCCGGCGCCCGGCACGCCGGAAGAGCGCCTCTATCGCGATTTCCTGCGCCCGCGCGACTGGCTGCGCGAACTCCGCGACTGAGCCCGACGCTGTCGGGCGCGACACGCGGCGCGCCGCGTTATGTCGAATGCAGCGTGACGAATCTGTGACGCACCTTGCAATTCCTCCCCAAGCCGGCGTAGGTTCGGTCCCACGGCAGGCGTAAGGGGCACACCCGCTGCGAGGCGGGGTCGCAAAGCCACAGCTCTTGATCAGAAAAAGACAAGAGGGCTGGGTTGCCTGAGGGAGGGACGGTCGCGCAGCGCATGGAGCTCTGCGGGACAGTCGTTTTCCGCAGTTAGGCGTACGCGCGCCGCCGAGTGCCCTCGTGCCCTCGACTCGCGTGCGTGCGCCGTTCGACTGCCTCGATCCATTCATCCATTTCAGTGCACTGCCGGAGGGCTCCCATGCACAAGAAGCCGCTACTGACGATGCTGGCGACGGCCGCGATTGCGGTCTCCGCCGGGTTGTCAGTTCCATCCGCCGACCTGAACGCCGCCTCCAACGGCGCGAAGGCCAAGGGCGCGAGCGCCAAGACGGGCGCAACGTCCACCTCGACCAAGGGCAACCGCGCGGTGACGACCAACAAGGTCTACATCGTGCGCATGGCCGGCGACCCGGTCGCCAGCTACAGCGGTCGACTCAAGGGGTATGCGGCGACGCGCCCGGCTCCGGGCGAAAAGGTCGACCTTTCGCGTCCCGAGACGCAGGCCTACCGCGCCTACCTGAAGTCGCAACAGGATGCGGTCATCGCCGCGGTCGGCGGTCGCAAGGTCTACAACTATGACCTCGTCTTCAACGGCTTCGCGGCGGAACTGACGGACGCGCAGGCCGAGAAGCTCGCATCCATGAAGGGCGTGCTCTCGGTCGTGAAGGACGAGCTGCGCACGGCGGACACCTCCTCCACGCCGGCGTTCCTCGGCCTGTCGGCCCCGGGCGGCCTGTGGTCGCAGCTCGGCGGCGGTCGTGACGCGGGTGAAGGCGTGGTGGTCGGCGTGATCGACTCCGGCATCTGGCCCGAGAACCCAAGCTTCGCGGGTGACGACCGTCACCATCGCGGCCACGGCGGTCACCACTTCCATCACAACGGTGACGACGGCCATTGGGGCAAGGGCTGGGGCCACCAGGACCCGAGCCTGAAGGACTGGCTGGGCTACTGCGAAGACGGCGAGGACTTCGTCGGTGACGATGCCTGCAACGGCAAGATCATCGGCGCCCGCTACTTCAACGAAGGCTGGGGCGGCGACGCCGGCATCGACGCGCAGCGCCCGTGGGAGTTCAACTCCCCGCGCGACTACGACGGTCACGGCACGCACACCTCCGCCACGGCAGCCGGCAACTATCGCACGACGGTCACGGGACCGGCGGCGGTGTTCGGCAAGGTGAGCGGCATGGCCCCCGGCGCGCGCATCGCAATGTACAAGGCGCTCTGGTCGGCCGAGGACGCCTCGACGGCGAACGGCTACACCTCGGACCTCGTGGCGGCGATCGACCAGGCCGTCGCGGACGGCGTGGACGTGATCAACTACTCGGTCAGCGGTTCGTCGACGAATTTCCGCGACCCGGTCGAGATCTCGTTCCTGTACGCCGCGGACGCGGGTGTGTTCGTGTCGGCCTCGGCCGGCAACAGCGGCCCGACGGCGAGCACGGTCGCGCACCCGAGCCCGTGGGTCACCACGGTCGCGGCGGGCACGCACAACCGCAGCATCGCGGACACGGTCGGCCTCGGTGACGGCACCAGCTACTCGGGGCAGGGCCTTTCCAACAGCGTGGTGACGGCCCCCCTGATCCTCGCGACGGATGCCGGCATGGCCGGCGCCGACCCGACGGCGATCCAGCTGTGCTATTCCACCGGCTCCAACGGCGGTGCGCCTGCGCTCGATCCGGCCAAGGTCGCCGGCAAGATCGTGGTGTGCGACCGCGGCGTCACGGCCCGCGTCGACAAGAGCCTCGCAGTGTTCGAGGCCGGCGGCGTCGGCATGATCCTCACCAACGTCAACAACAACACGCTCAACGCCGACTTCCACTCGGTCCCGACCGTGCACCTGCAGGTGACGGATCGCGCGGCGGTGTGGGCGTATGCGGCGACGCCGGGCGCCACCGCGACCATCAACAAGGCAGTGTTCAGCTACACGGCTCCGGCGCCCTTCATTGCGTCGTTCTCGTCGCGTGGTCCGCTGCTGGCCGGTGCGGGCGACCTGCTCAAGCCGGACGTGACGGCGCCGGGCCAGGACATCCTGGCGGCCTTCTCGCCGTCGGTGGGTGGCCTCGACTTCAACCTGCTGAGCGGCACGTCGATGGCGGCCCCGCACATCGCCGGCATCGCGGCCCTGCTGAAGGACAGGTACCCGCGCTGGTCGCCGATGATGATCAAGTCGGCCATCATGACGACGGCATATGACGTCCTCGACGGTCCGGGCACCGACCCGGCGGTGATCTTCAGCCAGGGCGCGGGCCACGTGGCCCCGAACAACGCGGCCGATCCGGGCCTCGTGTTCGACTCGAGCTGGAACGACTGGCTGGGCTTCCTGTGCGGCACGCAGCTGCCGGCGGCGAACTGCACCAGCGCCGGCATCCCGGTGCTCGATCCGAGCGACTTCAACGGCCCGTCCATCGCGATCGGCGACCTCGCCGGCTCGCAGACCGTGACGCGTACGCTGAAGAACGTCAACGGTCGCAGCCGCTACTCGGTCTCGGTGACGGGCCTCGCGGGTACGACGGTCTCCGTCACGCCGGCGACGTTCTACATCAACCCGGGGCAGTCGCAGACTGTGTCGATCACCATCACCCGCACGACGGCGGCGCTGAACGCGTACACCGGCGGCTACATCACCTGGAGCGACGGACGCCACAAGGTCCGCATCCCGGTGGTCGTCAAGCCGGTGGCGCTCGGTGCGCCGGCGCAGGCGGGCGGCTCGTACTCGGTGAAGTTCGGCTATGACGGCCCCTTCACCGCGACGGCCCGCGGCCTGGTGCCTGGCGCGGTCGCCAGCAGCAGCATCAGCGACGGCGCGACGCAGACGTTCGGCATCCCCATCGCTGCGGGCACGACCTACGCCCGGTTCTCGATGTTCGATGCGGACGTCGCCCCGGCCGGGACCGACATCGACCTGCGCGTGTTCCGCCTCAACGCGGACGGCACGGTGACGCTGGTCGGCTCGAGCGGCAGCGGTACGTCGGCTGAAGAGGTGAACCTCATCAATCCGGCGGCCGGTACGTACATCCTGGCAGTCGATGGCTACGCGACCGCGAATCCGTCGACCTACAAGGCGTACGTCTGGCGTCTCGGCAGCACGGCCACGGGCAACATGACCGTGGCGGCGCCGACGACGGCGGCCTTGGGGGCCACGGGCGACATCGGGCTGACGTTCACCGGCCTCACGCCGGGAGTGCGTTACCTCGGTTCCGTCGCCTATGACGGCGCCGCGGGCATGCCGAACCCGACGATCGTGCGCGTCGACCCGTAAGGGCCGGCCACACGAGTCGTGACGACTCGCGCCCCGGGGAGCAATCCCCGGGGCGCTTTGTTTTTGGGCCGGGAAAAGCGCGGCGTCGGGCGCTTGGGCCGCGTCAGATGTCGCGGCTGGGCAGCGGCTCGACGGACTGGCCGGCCGGGCACAGCACCAGCTGGCCGCCCCGGCTCGCGTGATAGTCGAGTTCCTGCGCACCCGCCTTTAGGCGGATGCGATATCCGGGCACCAGCGCCTCGGTGTAGGCCATGCCCGGCTGCGGGCACCCGAGCGATCCATCGCGCCACGTCACGGGCTCGGCCGAGACGATCCGCAGTTGTTCGAGCGGCAACCCGGTGCGGCGTTGCGCGTCGGCGCGCGCGGCCTCGCTGATCGAATTCAGGTTCGCAGGCATCGGCTTCCCCTGGACCGGTGGCGGCGGCGCGGGCGTGACGGGCGGCGGACTCTGCGCGCACGCGGTGCCCAGGGCCAGCAGCGCCGCAGGCGCCACCAGCGCGATGGGACGCAGGGAACGCGCCCGGTGCAGTACTCTACGCTCCATCGGACCCTCCTCCGCCGGCCCCGCCGACATGAATTATCGCCACGCCTACCACGCCGGCAACTTCGCGGACGTGCTCAAGCACGTCGTGCTCATGATGCTCGTCGAGCACCTGAAGCGGAAGCCGGCGCCGTTCCTGTACCTCGACACCCACGCCGGGCGCGGGCTCTACGACCTGAGCGATCCGCAGTCGCAGCGCAGCGGCGAGTACAAGGACGGCATCGGCCGCCTGCTCGCGGCGCCTGCGGGCGCGCTGCCCCCGGAGGTGGCCAGTTACGTCGAGCTGGTGCGCGCGTCGGCCGGCGCCGGGCGCAGCGCCATCACGGCCTACCCGGGCTCGCCGCTGATCGTCGCCCGCCTGCGCCGGCCCGGCGACCGGCTCGTGCTGGCCGAGAACCAGCCGAAGGAAGCCGCGGCGCTGCGCGAGGCGCTCGGGCGCGCGCGCCTGGTGTCGGTGCTGGAGTCGGACGGATACGCGGCGCTCAAGGCCCACCTGCCGCCGCGCGAGAATCGCGGGCTCGTGCTCGTCGATCCGCCCTTCGAGTCGGACGCCGAGTTCGACCAGGTGCTCGGCGCGCTGGCGACGGCGCACGAGCGCTGGCCGACCGGCACCGTGGTCGTGTGGTATCCGCTGACGCAGCGCGCGGCCCCGGTGCGCTTCCGTCGCAACCTGCGCGACTCCGGCCTGCGCCGGCTGCTCGACGTGCAGCTGAGCGTGCGCCCGGACGACAGCGCGGTGGGCATGCCCGGCTCGGGCCTCGCGATCGTCAATCCGCCGTGGCAGCTCGATGTGCGCCTCGAGACGCTGCTGCCGGAACTGCATCGCCTGCTCGCCCCGGACGGCGGCGGCGGCACGCACGTGGAGTGGCTGGCCGGCGAGTGATCAGCGCGCCGTGCGCGCGAGCGGCGCGTGCCGGAAGCAGGACACGAGGTGGTCGTTGACCATGCCGGTCGCCTGCATGTGCGCGTAGATGATGGTCGAGCCGACGAACTTGAAGCCGCGACGCTGCAGGTCCTTGCTGAAGGCATCGGACTCGGCGGTGCGCGCCGGCACCTCGCCCAGCCCGCGCCAGCGATTGACGCGCGGCCGGCCGCCGACGAACTGCCACGCGTAGCGGTCGAAACTGCCGAACTCCTCCTGCACGGCCAGGAAGCAGCGCGCGTTGGTGACGGCGGACTCGACCTTGAGGCGGTTGCGCACGATGCCCTCGAACTTGAGCAGCCGCTCGCGCCGCCGCTGGTCGAAGCGGGCGACGCGCTCGGGGTCGAAGCCGTCGAACGCCTCGCGATAGCCGGCCCGCTTGTTGAGGATCGTCGACCAGCTGAGCCCGGCCTGCGCACCCTCGAGCAGCAGGAACTCGAAGATCACCCGGTCGTCGTGCACGGGGACGCCCCATTCCTCGTCGTGGTACCGCACGTATGCGGAGCTCATGCCCACGTTCGACCACGGGCAGCGAGTGCGGCCGTCGTCCAAGAGCTGCTGGGCGTCGCGCGGCGCCGCCGCCGGCTTGCGGGTCACTTTGCCTGCCAATGGACGACCTCCATCACCCGGCGCGCGGCCTCGCGCACCTGCGCCTGCGAGCCGCCGACGATTGCGACGCTGCCGGACCCGAGCGGCTCGATCGTGCCGACGTAGCGCCCCTCGTGGAACGGCACCGGCTTGCGGACGGGTTCGTCGCGCAGCAGCATCACCGTCACCGGGCCGTCGGCGGTCTGCACGACCAGGTGCGGCACTTCGTGGCCGCGGAATTCGCAGGACTGCACGTAGGTGACGAGACCCATCTCGCCGACCAGCCGCACGCCATCGTGTTCGAGCACCTCGCGGACGCGCGCGGGATCCGACGGGACCCGCGTCGGCCGCAGGGCGTCGGGCTCGTGCGCGACGTGGTGGAGCACGTCCCGCGCCAGCGCGTCACGCGGCCCGCTCGCCCACAGCAGTGCGCCGACGATCACGCCGCCGCCGATGCTGGCCGCGAGCGCCAGCCAGCGGCGCGGGCGACCGAGCGCGACGGCGACCGGGCGCGCGGCGGCAGCCGGCGCCTCGGCCGGCACCGGCACCTGCAGCGCCTTGAGGATCGTCGCATCCAGGGCGCGCAGCTCGCGCAGGTGCGTCGCGCACTGCGCGCACTCCGCGGCGTGGCGCGCCGCGTCCGCATCGAGGTGCTGCGGATCGGCGCCGGCGGCACGGCGGAAGTCCAGGCAGTTCATCGCTCGTCGTCCTCCGTCGGCGCCACGATCCCGAGCGCACGGCGCAACTGCTGCCGGGCGCGGAACAGGCGCGTCAGCACCGCGCCCTGGGTCAGCCCCAGTTCCCGGGCGATCTCGCCGGTGCTGTAGCCCATCAGCACCTGCAGGGTCAGCGGCTCGCGGTAGTCCGCCTCCAGCGCGAGGATGGCGCGGCGCATGTCGAGCACCTCGCGCTCCTCCGCTACCGCGAGTTCGGGCGACTCGTCGCTCACCAGCTCGTCCACCGGCACCGTCTCGAAGCGCTTGCGTTCATACAGCCGTGCGTGCTCCCGCCGGACGATCGTCAGCAGCCACTGCTTGACCGAGCCGGCGGCGTCGACGCTGTCACGCGACCGCCAGGCCCGCAGCAGGCTCTCCTGGACCACGTCGTCGGCCACCTGCCGGTCGCGGGCCAGCCAGTACGCGAACCGGAAGAGATCCGGCCGCAACTCCTCGCAGAGGCGCGCGAATGCGGTTTCCCCGTCCTTTCCGGCAAACGGCGCGTTCATGTATAAAGACCCGGTGAGACGCGGGCTTATTTCCTTGCTGGCCCGCACCTTAGCTGCCGGCCGACGCGAGCGCAAACGCGGCCGGCGCCCCGAGCGGAGCCGACCGAGATGAGCCACCACCACACCCCCCACCAGTATCCCCGCGTCCGCATGCGCCGCATGCGCCGCGACGACTTCTCGCGCCGCCTGATGCGCGAGACCGTGCTGACCCCCGCCGACTTCATCTACCCGATGTTCGTCATGGAGGGCCAGAAGCAGCGTGTGCCGGTGCCGTCGATGCCGGGCGTCGAGCGCGTGTCGATCGACGAGCTGGTGCGGGAGGCCGAGGCGATCCACCGGCTCGGCGTCCCCGCGCTCGCGCTGTTCCCGGTCACCCCGCCCGAGGCCAAGAGCCTGGACGGCCGCGAGGCCTGGAACCCGAACGGGCTCGCACAGCGCGCCGTGCGGGCGGTCAAGCAGGCCGTGCCGGAACTCGGCGTGATCACCGACGTCGCCCTCGACCCTTTCACGACCCACGGCCAGGACGGCATCATCGACGAGAGCGGTTACGTCCTGAACGACGTCACCGTCGAGGCGCTGGTGAAGCAGGCGGTCTCGCATGCGGAGGCCGGCGCGGACGTCGTCGCGCCTTCCGACATGATGGACGGCCGCATCGGCGCGGTGCGCGATGCCCTCGAGGCCGGCGGCCACATCTACACGCGCATCCTGGCCTACTCGGCCAAGTACGCCTCGAGTTTCTACGGCCCGTTCCGCGATGCGGTCGGCTCGGCGGGCAACCTCGGCAAGGGCAACAAGTACACCTACCAGATGGATCCCGCGAACACGGACGAGGCGCTGCGCGAAGTGCAGCTCGACCTCGACGAAGGCGCGGACATGGTGATGGTCAAGCCGGGCATGCCTTACCTCGACATCGTGCGGCGCGTGAAGGACCGCTTCGGCGTGCCGACCTACGCGTACCAGGTGAGCGGCGAGTACGCGATGCTGATGGCGGCCGCGCAGAACGGCTGGCTCGACGAGCGCGCGGTCGTGCTCGAGTCGCTGGTCTCGTTCAAGCGGGCGGGTGCCGACGGCATCCTCACGTATTTCGCCAAGCGCGCCGCGCAGTGGCTGACGTCCTGACCCGGAGCCCGCCCGCACCATGAGCGACGCGTACGTGGTGTTCGGCTACCCGGTGCAGCACAGCTGGTCGCCGTTCATCCACGGGCTGTTCGCGAAGCAGACCGGCCAGGACATGACCTACCGGTTGTACGAATCGCCGCCCGACGCGTTCCGCCACGACGTGCTCGAGTTCTTCAGCGCCGGCGGGCGCGGTTGCAACGTCACGCTGCCGCACAAGCGCGCCGCCGCCGACCTCGTGAACGAGCTGACGCCGCGCGCCGAGCGCGCCGACGCGGTGAACACCATCGTGCGCGGCGACGTGGGCCTCCTCGGCGACAACACCGACGGCATCGGCCTCGTCACCGACCTCACGCGCAACCTCGGCCTGCCGCTCCGGGAGCCGCGCATCCTGCTGCTCGGTGCCGGTGGCGCAGCCCGCGGCGCGCTCGGTGCATTGCTCGAGCTGCATCCCTCGGCGCTGGTGATCGCCAACCGGTCGCTCGACCGCGCGTCCCAGCTCACGCGCGAGTTCTCGGCCCTCGGTCCGGTGATCGCGGCCCGGTTCACGGACGTCGAGGCGCGGCCATTCGACCTCGTCGTCAATGCCACGTCGGCGAGCCTCAAGGGCGACGTCCCGCCGATTCCCGAAGGCGTGGTCGGCCCCGCGACCGTGTGCTACGACATGGCGTACGGCATCGGCGAAACGCCCTTCACCGACTGGGCCCGCCGGCTCGGGGCGGCTGTCGCGGCGCAGGGCTGGGGCATGCTGGTCGAGCAGGCCGCGGAGGCCTTCTTCCTGTGGCGCGGCGTGCGGCCGGACACCGCGCCGGTGCTCGACGCGCTGCGACAGCGCGCTGCCGCTAGGCCGAATACTCCTGCTTGAGCGCCACGTAGTGCGCCGCCATGCGCGGCGTGCGCGCGAGTTCATCCGCCGTGAGATCGCGACTGCGCCGCGCCGGGTTGCCGACGTACAGGCCGCCGCTCTCGAGCACCTTGCCGGGCGTCACCACGCTGCCCGCGCCGATCACCACGTCGTCCCGCACCACCACGCCGTCGAGCACGATCGCGCCGATGCCGACCAGCACGCGATGACCGATCGTGCAGCCGTGCAGGGCCACCTTGTGGCCCACGACCACGTCCTCGCCGAGGATCAGCGGCCAGCCGGCGTCGTTGCCCGGGTACGGCCGCGAGACGTGCAGCATGCTGCAGTCCTGCACGTTGCTGCGCGCGCCGATGCGAATGTGATTCACGTCGCCGCGCACCACCACCTGCGGCCAGATCGAGACGTCGTCGCCGAGCACGACGTCGCCGACCACGAGCGCCGTCGGGTCGACGTAGACGCCGGCCCCGAGGGTCGGCAGGACGCCGCGAAAGGGTCTCAGGGACATGAAGCGGGCTCCGTGTCGGGAAATTCGCCCTTCAGTGTAGACGGTCGGGGTGCGGTCGCGGCAAATTGCACCTGCGGGCGCCACCCGGCGCACGGGAGACCGGACCATGTGGGTGATGCTGCTGCTGTTCTTCGCGCTGGTGATCGTCGCGCTCGCGTACTTCGTGCGCATCTTCAACGGGCTGGTGACCCTGCGCGGCAACGTGCACAAGGCCTGGGCGAACATCGACGTGCTGCTCACGCAGCGGCACGACGAACTGCCCAAGCTGGTCGAGACCTGCAAGCGCTACATGGCCTACGAGCAGGAGACGCTGGAGCGCGTGATGCAGGCCCGCGCGGCCGTCTTCAAGGCCCAGGGCGCGCAGGACGTGGCCTCGCTCGGCAACGCCGAGGGCCAGTTGCGCCAGGGACTCGGCCGGCTGTTCGCGCTCGCCGAGAACTACCCCGCGCTCAAGGCCGACGAGGGTTTCGCCCACCTGCGCAGCCGCATCAGCGACCTCGAGGAATCCATCGCCGACCGACGCGAGTTCTACAACGAGTCCGTCAACCTCAGCAACATCCGGCAGCAGACCTTCCCGGACCTGATCGTCGCGCGCATGTTCGAGTTCAAGCCGGCCTCCCTGCTCGAGTTCAGCGAGGAGCAGAAGCGGGACGTCGACCTGGGCAAGCTGTTTGGGTGAGGACTTCTGGTTCTGGACGCTGACGCTGGGCGTGGCCGCGCTCGGCGGCGGCGCCCTCGCGCTGCGCTCGATCCGGCTCGCGCGCCTGATCGAGGACATGCCGACCTCGCGCATCCGCTCCGCGGCGCAGGGCTACGTCGAGCTGGTCGGGCGCGGCGCCGCGCTGCCCGGCACGCAGAACCTCGCCCCGCTGACGCAACGACCCTGCGTGTGGTGGCGCTACCGGATCTCGCGCCGCCAGGAGACGAGCAACAGCCGGGGTCCCTCCTGGCACACGGTCAGCTCGGGCACGTCGGGCAATCCGTTCCTGCTCGACGACGGCACCGGGCACTGCATCGTGCAGCCGGCGGGCGCGGAGATCCTCACCACCGAGTCGACCACCTGGTACGGCGCCACGCCCTGGCCGAAGGTCCCGATGGAAGTCGCCCGCCTCGATTCACGCGACTACCGCTACCAGGAGGAGCGGATCTACGAGCACGAGCAGCTGTATGTGCTCGGCGCGTTCCGCACCCACGGGGTGGACGGCACGACCGACATCGCCGGCGCCGCACAGGCGTTGCTGACGGAGTGGAAGGACGACCAGGGCCGGCTGCTGGAGCGCTTCGATACGAACCGCGACGGCCGCATCGACCTGGACGAGTGGGAAGTCGCGCGGGCCGAGGCGCGCCGGACGGCCGAGCAGCAGGCCGCGGCCCAGCCGGCGATCACGGCGCTGAACGTCGTGGGCGCGCCCGACGCCAGCCAGCTGTTCTTCATCGCCGCCCTGTCCCCCGCCGACCTGGTGAAGCGGTACCGGCGCCGGGCGATCGTCGCCTTTGTCGGCTTCGTGGCCGCCGTCTACGCCTTCGCCTGGATGCTGCAGCACGCCCTGGACTGAGGCTCGTCTAGAATGGCCGCATGGCCAATCCCCTGCTGACCGACGACCCGCTGCCCCGATTCGGGGCGATCGAACCGGCCCACGCCGAACCCGCCATCCGCGAGCTGCTCGACGCCAACCGGCGCGAGCTGGAGCGGCTGCTGCAGAGCGGCGCCCACGGCTGGGACGGCCTCGTCGCCGAAATCGAGCGCATGCACCACCGGCTGGCCCGCGCCTGGTCGCCCGTGGGCCACCTGAACGGCGTGCTCAACAGCGACGAGCTGCGCGCGGCCTACAACGCGTGCCTGCCCCTGCTCACCGCCTACCACACCGAACTGGGACAGAACGCCGCGCTGTGCGCCGCGTACCAGCGCGTGTACGACGAGGAAGGGGCGGCGCTGCTGCCCGCGCAACGCAAGCTGCTCGAGAATGCGCTGCGCGATTTCCGCCTCGCGGGCGTGTCGCTGCCCGAAGAGCGCAAGCGACGCTTCCGCGAAGTCATGGAGCGCCTGGCCGTCGCGCAATCGAAGTTCGACGAGAACGTGCTCGATGCCACCAACGCGTGGTCGCGACACGTGCTCGACCCGGTGGAGCTGGAGGGCTTGCCCGCGGCCATCGTCGAGCGTGCGCGAGCCGCTGCGGCCGCCGCCGACAAGACCGGCTGGTGGTTCAGCCTCGACGCCCCGAACTACCAGGCCGTGATGACGCACGCGTCGCACGAAGGGCTGCGCCAGGAGTTCTACACGGCCTGGGTCACGCGCGCCTCGGACCAGGGACCGCATGCGGGCCAGTGGGACAACACGGCGGGCATGGCGGAGATCCTGCAGCTGCGGCACGAAGCCGCGCAGCTGGTCGGCTTCGCGAACTTCGCCGAATACTCGCTGGCGACCAAGATGGCGCACGAGACCCGCGAGGTGCTCGAATTCCTGCGCAGGCTGGCGCGCGTGAGCCGGCCCGCCGCCGGGCGCGAGTTCGCCGAGCTGCAGGCCTTCGCCGGCCGACCGCTGCAGGCCTGGGACGTCGCCTACTACTCCGAGCGGCTGAAGCGCGAGCGCCTGCAGGTGTCGGAAGAAGAGCTGCGGCCCTACTTCCCCCTCACGCGCGTGCTCGCCGGACTGTTCGCGGTGGCCTCGCGCCTGTACGGCATCCGCATCGTCGCGCGCCCGGACGCCGAGACCTATCACCCGGACGTGCGCTACTTCGACATCCTCGAGCGCGACGGCACGCCGCGCGGCGGATTCTTCCTCGACCTGTACGCGCGGCCGAAGAAGCGCGGCGGCGCGTGGATGGACGAATGCGTGGGGCGCCTGCGCATCGGCGCGGCCGCGGCGCTGCCCGTCGCCTACCTCGTGTGCAACTTCACGCCGCCCGCGGGCGGGAAGCCGTCGCTGCTCACGCACTACGAAGTGCTGACCCTGTTCCACGAGTTCGGTCACGGCCTGCACCACATGCTGACGCGCGTCGACTTCCCGAGCGTCGGCGGCATCAACGGCGTGCCGTGGGACGCCGTCGAGTTGCCGAGCCAGTTCATGGAGAACTTTGCCTGGCGCGAGGAGGTGCTGCCGCTGATCTCCGCCCACGTCGACACGGGCGAGCCGCTGCCCGCCGAGGTGCTCGCGAAGCTGCAGGCGACGCGTACCTTCCAGGCGGGCATGCAGACGGTGCGGCAACTCGAGTTCGGCCTGTTCGATTTCCGCCTGCACGCCGAATACGACCCCGAGCGCGGCCCGCGCCTCGCCGAGACGCTCGCGGAGGTGCGTGACGAAGTGGCGGTGATCCGCCCGCCGGCGTTCAACCGCTTTCCCCACAGCTTCCAGCACATCTTCTCGGGCGGCTACGCCGCCGGTTACTACAGCTACAAGTGGGCCGAGGTCCTCTCCGCCGACGCGTTCGGCGCATTCGAGGAACACGGCGTGTTCGACGTCGCGACCGCGCGCCGCTTCCTGCACTCGATCCTCGAGCGCGGCGGCAGCCGCGACGCGATGGAAGCCTTCGTCGAATTCCGCGGCCGCAAGCCGGAGATCGAACCGCTGCTGCGCCAGATGGGACTCGCCGCCTGAGGGAGGTCGACCGTGCAGATCGCCACCTGGAACGTGAATTCACTGCGGGTGCGCCTGCCGCACCTGACCGACTGGCTCGCGGCCAATCCGGTCGACGTGCTGGTGCTGCAGGAGACGAAGCTGCCGGACGCGGACTTCCCGCGCGCGGAGCTCGAGGCGCTCGGCCTGCACGTCACCTACTGCGGGCAGAAGACCTATAACGGCGTCGCGATCCTCGCGCGCCAGCCGATCGCGGACCCGGTGCCCGGCATCCCGGGATTCGAGGACGAGCAGAAGCGCGTGCTCGCGGCGACGATCGGCGGCGTGCGCGTGATCGACGTCTACGTGCCGAACGGCCAGAGCGTCGGCTCCGACAAGTACGAATACAAGCTGCGCTGGCTCGCGGCCCTGCAGGGCTATCTCGCCGCCGAGCTGCAGCGCCACCCGCGACTCGCGCTGCTCGGCGATTTCAACATCGCGCCCGAGGATCGCGACGTGCACGACCCGAAGGCGTGGGAAGGCTCGGTGCACGTGAGTCCGGCCGAACGCGCCGCGCTGCAGTCGCTGCAGTCGCTCGGCCTCGCGGACTGCTTCCGCCTGTTCGAGCAGCCCGAGAAGAGCTACTCGTGGTGGGACTACCGGATGATGGCGTTCCGGCGCAACGCAGGTCTCAGAATCGACCTGATCCTCGCGTCCGCGGCGCTCGCGTCGAAATGTGGCGCGTGTCACATCGACAAGACGCCACGCAAGCTCGAACGGCCGTCGGACCACGCACCGGTGGTGGCCGCGTTTGACATATGAGGGCCCGCAGGCGCGGTGACGGTTTTTTTTACTCTGGTGTTCCGCGGCGCCGCGCGTAGACTTCCTGAGGACAAGATCGCGACGTACACGACGACCTCATCTTGACCCAGTTCCGACGCAGCGACTACGACGTCACCAACACCGTGCAGGTGAGCTCGGTGGCCGCGACGCAGCGTGCGGTCGAAGACCTCGTCAACCAGACCTGGCCCGGCGCGCGCCTCGACCGGCTCGCCACCGCCTTCGCCGACTTCGAGCGACTCTACTCCGGCCAGTTCCCGGGCTACTTCGGCTGCGACACCGTCTACCACGACATGCAGCACTCGCTCGACGACACGCTCGCGATGGCGCGGCTGCTCGCCGGGTACGATCGCACGCACACGCCCGACCAGCGCCTCGGCGGCGATCGCGCGCTCATGGGCCTCGTCACCGCGCTGTTCCACGACGCGGGCTACATCCGCCAGACCGACGACACCCAGCACCGCAACGGCGCCGAGTTCACGCGCACGCACGTGAGTCGCGGCGCGCAGTTCCTCGCCCGCTACCTGCCGACCATCGGCATGGCCGAGTGGGTGCCGGTGGCGACGCAGATCATCCACTTCACCGGCTACGAAGTGCCGTTCGACCAGATCCGCCTCGACGACGTGCGCGACCGCAAGGTCGGGCACCTGCTCGGCACGGCGGACATGATGGCGCAGATGTCGGATCGCTGTTACCTCGAGAAGTGCCGCGATCGCCTCTATCCCGAATTCGTGCTCGGCGGCGTGGCGATCTCGCGCTCGGAAGGCGGCGACCTCAAGGTCGTGTACGGCTCCGGCCTCGACGTGCTGCGCCAGACGCCGAAGTTCTTCGCCGAGACGCTGCGCACGCGCCTCGACGGCGAGTTCGGCGGCGCGTACCGCTACTTCGAGGCGCTGTATGGCGGACGCAACCCGTACATGGAGACGATCGAGGGGCACCTTGCCTACCTCGAGAAGGTCCTCAAGTCGCAGAAATGGTCGATGCTGCGGCGCACACCGCCGGTGTTCACCTGGGAAAAGAACCCGCTGCAGACCATGCGCGCGCTCGTCATCGACCGCATCCGCAGCGCAGTCGAAGCCACCTGAATGCGCGCGGGTCTTCCCGCGACAATGTGACGATGCTCGCGATTCCGGGCCCTGCCCGCCCCGGAACGTTGCCCGCGCCCGGGGCACCGCGTATCTGTCCCGGCCCATGAGCAACACACACCGTTCCTCGCTCGCCGCCGTGCTCACCGTGGGTTCCGCGGTGATGGCCATCGGCGCGTCCTTCACGACTTTCCTCTCGGTGGCGCAGGCACAGGCCAGCGGCGACCGGGCGGCGGTCGTCGGCGGTAGCTTGCCCGGGGGAGCCATCCTCAGCGCACGGTCCGTGGCCGTCTGCCCGGTGACGGGCGGCGCGATCACCGCGGCCCCGATCGGCGCGAACGGCAGCTTCCGGCTCGACGGCCTCGCGGCGGGTCGCTACCGGCTGGCCGTGACGACCACGACCGTGCCGAAGCAGACGCAGGGCGCCACCTTCGGCGAGAAGGTGAATGCCGGACTGCACGCGGCAGGCAGCGCCCTCCAGCAGGGCGCATCGCTGCGCCGACCCGACGTCGCGCCGCCGGCCAGCGACGCGAGTGCCCCCGCCGAGACCCGCAGCGGCATCAACGGCATCAACAACGGCATGCCGAACCGCATCTCTATGAACGTCACCGTCGGTCGCCAGAACCAGCGCATCGTACTGGATGAATCGGTGATCGAAGTGGACGTCGGCGCCGACGGCGTGCTCGCCGGCAGCGTCAGCGCAAACTAGCGGGATGGCGCGGCCGGCGAGGCCGCGCACAGCGCATCGAGCAGGCGCACGGCCTGCGTGTCGACGTGCAACAGGTCGCGCGCGGCGGGCTTGAGCAGTCTGTCCGTCACCGAGCGGTCGAGGAAGCGCAGCAGTTCATCGTAGTAACCGTCGACGTTGAGCAGGCCGTTCGGCTTGTTCTGCAGCCCCGCCATCGACCAGCTCCAGGCCTCGAACAGCTCGTCGAGCGTGCCAACGCCGCCGGGCAGCGACAGGAACGCGTCCGCCAGCTGCCCCATGCGCTCCTTGCGCACGGCAAAGTTCTCGACGATCTCGAGTGAGGTGAGGCCTTCGTGGCCCACCTCACGCTCGTACAGGAATCGCGGGATCACGCCGAGCGCGCGACCGCCCGACTGCAGCACGGCGTCGGCGAGGGTCCCCATCAGGCCCACGCGTCCACCGCCGTACACCAGCGTCCAGCCGCGACGCCCGATCTCGCGCCCGACCTCGCGTGCAGCCTCGGCAAAAGCCGGGCGTGCGCCGGACGCCGAGCCGCAGAACACGCAGAGGCGCAGGTCCACCACGCCTCAGCCTCGCAGGCTGCGCAGGAAGGCGGCGGGATCCTCGCGACGTTCCAGCACCTCGACCAGCGCAGACCCGACGACCACGCCGTCGACGTGACCCTGCATGCGTGCCACGTGCTCGGCGCTGCGGATGCCGAAGCCTGCGCACACCGGGATCGGCGCGACGGCCTTCACGGCGTCCATGTAGGCCAGCACGTCGGTCGGCACGCCGACGGACTTGCCCGTCGTGCCGGTCATGGTGACGGCGTAGATGAATCCCTGGCTCGCTTCGCACAGCATCTTCAGGCGCGCGGGCGGCGTCACCGGCGTGACCATCTGCACCAGTGCGAGGCCCACGCGATCGAGGGCCGCGCGCATGTCGGCGCTTTCCTCGAACGGCAGGTCGGGGATGATGAAGCCGGCCACGCCCGCCTGTGCCGCCGCTTCGGGCAGCTTGTCGAGACCGAAGGCGAGCAGCGGATTGAGGTAGCTCATCAGCAGCAGCGGGGCCCGGGGCCGCGGCTGCATCGCGCGCAGCTCGTCGAGCAGCCACGGCAGCGTGAAGCCGCCCTGCAGCGCCGCAAAGCTCGCGCGCTGGATGGTCATGCCGTCGGCCATCGGGTCGGTGAACGGGATGCCGATCTCGACCACGTCCGCTTCGCCCGCGATGGCGGCGAGGTTCGCGCGGAAGCCGGCGCGGTCCGGGAAGCCGGCGGTCATGAAGCCGACGACGGCGGGCCGCCCGTGCGTCGCCGCGGCGCGGATCGCCGCACTGATCGTGTCGCGAGGTTTCATCACAGCATCCCCTTCAGGAGCGTGCGTTGCAGCGTCGGCATGTCCTTGTCGCCGCGACCGGAGAGCCCGATCAGGATGCGGCTGCCGGGATTCCTCGCGGCGTACTTCTTCGCGCCCGCGAACGCATGTGCGGACTCGATCGCGGGCAGGATGCCTTCGCAGCGGCTGCACTCGGCGAGCGCCTCGAGCGATTCGTCGTCCTCCGACGCCGCGAAATCGAGGCGCCCGATGCTGGCGAGCAGCGCATGCTCCGGACCGACGCCCGGATAGTCGAGTCCGGCCGACACCGACTGCGTCTCCTGGATCTGGCCGTGCTCGTCCTGCAGCAGCAGCGAGTAGCAGCCCTGCAACACGCCCGGGCGGCCGTAGGCGAGCGAGGCGGCGTTCTGGCCGAGTCCCGGCCCGGTACCGCCGGCTTCGAAACCGAGCAGCTTCACGCCGAGGTCGGCGACGAAAGGATGGAACAGGCCGATGGCGTTCGAGCCGCCGCCGACGCACGCGACGACGACGTCCGGCAGCGCACCCGCCTGCGCGAGCACCTGTGCACGCGCCTCGACGCCGATCACGCGCTGGAACTCGCGCACCAGGGTCGGATACGGGTGCGGACCGACCGCCGACCCGAGGATGTAGAACGTGCCGTTCGGATCGGACACCCAGTCGCGCAGCGCCTCGTCGATCGCGGCGCGCAGCGTCTTGTCGCCGCCCGTCACGGGCACGACCTCCGCGCCGAGGAGCTTCATGCGGCCGACGTTGGGCGCCTGGCGCTCCATGTCGACCGAACCCATGTAGACCGTGCACGGCATGCCGAGGCGCGCGCAGGCCGCCGCCGTCGCGACACCATGTTGTCCCGCACCGGTCTCGGCGACGATGCGCTTCGCGCCGAGCCGCTTCGCGAGCAGCGCCTGCCCGATCGCGTTGTTGATCTTGTGCGCGCCGGTGTGCGCGAGGTCCTCGCGCTTGAGCCACACCTCGGCGCCCCAGCGGCGCGAGAGCTCGGCGGCGAACGAGAGCGGCGTCGGCCGCCCGACCCACGTGCGCAGCTGGTTCTCGAGTTCCGCCTTGAATGCGGCGTCGGGCAGGAAGTCACGGATGCCCTGCTCCAGTCGGTCGAGCGCGGGCACCAGCGTCTCGGGCACGTAGCGCCCGCCGAACGGGCCGAAACGGCCGCGCGCGTCGGGGAACGCCCCCTGCAGCGTCTGCCGCAGCAGCGCCTCGCGATCGATCTGCAATCCTTCGAGTTTCATGGGCTGCTCACCTTGGGGCGGACGCCGCGAGGCGCTCGTGCGCTGCGCGGGCCGCGTTGACGAATTCCCGAATCCGGCCGGCATCCTTTACGCCGCGGCTGCTCTCGACACCCGAGCTCACGTCCACGCCGAATGGACGGATGCGTGCGATCGCCGCGCCGACGTTAGACGCGTCGAGCCCGCCTGCGAGCACCAGCTCGCCGCGCAGGGCGAGCGCCTCGGCTGCGCTCCAGTCCGCCGTCGCACCGGCGCCGCTCACCGCACCTTCGAAAAGGAAGCGCGGGTGCACGTCGGGCACAGGCGCGCCGTCGCGCACGACGGGCAGGATCTTCTGCCCGGGCGGCAGGCGTAACGTGTCGAAATCGGCGGCATCGGACTGCACCCAGTCGGGACGCACGGTCTCGAGGACCGCATCGACGAGCGCCTGCGTGGGATGCAGGAACACGGCCACGCGCTCGATGCACGGCGGGACCCGGCGCTGCAACTCGCACGCGGCGTCGACGTCGAGGTGACGCGGCGACGCCGCGTGAAAGACGAAGCCCACCGCATCCGCGCCGGCCCCGGACGCGGCAGCGATCGCCTCGGCCGTGCGCAGGCCGCAGATCTTGACCCACAGGCGCGGAGGCGTGGTCATGCGAGCGCCTTCCGGCCGGCAGCGAGCAGGGACTGCACGGCGGCAGCGGCATCGGCCTCGCGCATCAGGGACGTGCCGACGAGCGCGAGTCGATAGCCGAGCGACGCGACCTGTGCCGCATCGCCAGGCTCGATCACGCCGCTCTCGGCGACGCCGGGCCAGCCGTCCGGCAGGTCGCCGCGCAGTGCGGCGAAGCGCGTGAAGTCGATCTGCAGGGTCTCGAGGTCGCGGCAGTTGAGCCCCATCAGCACCTGCTCGCGGCGTCCCGCGCGCGCGGCGGCGAGTCGGCGCGCCACGGCGAGGTCGTCGGCGTCGAAGGCCTCGAGCAGCACGAACAACCCATGGTCGGCCGCGCAGTCGAGCATCGATGCGAGCGCCGCCGGATCGAGCATGCGTACGATCAGCAGCACCCCGGACGCGCCGTGGGCCCGCGCCTCGACGACCTGGTAGGGGTCGACGAGGAAGTCCTTGCGCATCGCCGGCACGCCGTGCCGCCGCAACGTGTCGGCCGCCCGCCTCAGGTGCTCGAGCGTCCCGTCGAACCGGGTCGGTTCGGTGAGGATCGAGCACACGGCCGCGCCGCCGCGCGCATAGCCTTCGAGCCGACGCACGGGATCGGCGGTCGCGGCCGACAGGTCGCCGAGCGACGGCGAGCGCAGCTTGAGTTCCGCGATCAGGTCGAAGCCACGCGGGGCCAGTCGCAATGCCGGCGGCGGGGCGAGCGAGGCGACACTCGCCTCGAGTGTGGCCATGGGCATCTGCGCGCGCGCCGCCTCGACGCGTTGCCCGCTGCTCACCGCCATGTCGCTCAGCAGTCCCAAGCTCAGCGCTCCGCGGCGCGCGCGGCGCCAAAGGCGGCGAGGCGCTCGAGGAAGCGAGCCCCGTCGCCCCGGTCGAGCGCGTCGTTCGCGGCGCGCACGCCCGACGCCGCATCCGGCACGCGACCCGCGACTTCCAGCGCGAGCGCGGCATTCAGCACGATCGCATCGCGGTGCGCGCCCGTGTCGACGTTCTCGAACACGGCGCGCAAGCCGGCCGCGTTGTGCGCGGCATCGCCGCCCGCGAGCGACGCCGGCGTGCAGCGCGGCAGTCCGAGGTCCCGCGGGTCCCGCATGCTGCGCTCGACGCGGCCCGGCCGCACGTCGTACAGCTCGAACGGCCCGATCGGGGTCGGCTCGTCCCAACCGGCCTCGCCGTGGATGACGAATACGCGCTCGATCGGCAGGCCGGCAAACGCCTCGGCCATCAGGCGCGCGGCCTCGCTGCTGTACGCGCCGATCAGGCTGTACGGCGGCTCCGCCGGATTGGTGAGCGGGCCCAGCATGTTGAACACCGTGCGCACGCCGAGCGCGCGGCGCACCGGGGCAATCTCCTTCATCGCCGGGTGGTAGTGCGGCGCGAAGAGGAACGTGAAATCGGTGGCCGCGAGGCAGTCCCCGGCGCCCTGCTCGTCGAGCGGCACGGGAAGTCCCAGGCACTCCAGCACGTCGGCGCTGCCCGAGCGGCTCGAGATCGAGCGGTTGCCGTGCTTCACGACGCGCAGGCCCATCGCCGCGACCAGCAGCGACGCGCCGGTGGACAGGTTGAAGCTGCCGGAGGCGTCGCCGCCGGTCCCCACGATGTCGATCGCGGCGCTGCCAGACGGCAGGACCGGCCGCCGCGCGAGCCGACGCATCGTGCTCGCGAAGCCGCGCACTTCGTCCGCGGTGACGCCCTTCGCGCGCAGCGCCGCCAGCAATGCTCCGGCGAGCGCCGGCGCGAGCGAGGCGTCCGTCAGCGCGACCAGCAGGTCACCGGCCTGCGCCTCCGTGAGGTCGCGGCGCTGGAGCAGGTGCTCGAGCAGGCTGCGGGTGTCGGTGGCGTCAGGCACGGCGCTGCCCGCCCTGCTGCTGCAGGAAGTTGCCCATCAGGATCGGGCCCTCGGGCGTGAGCACGCTCTCGGGATGGAACTGCACGCCCTCCACCATCAGCTCGCGATGGCGCACACCCATGATCTCGTCCTGCGGTGTGCGCGCGGTGACTTCGAGCACGGCCGGCAGCGTGTCGGGCCGCGCGATCAGCGAGTGATAGCGTCCGGCCTCGAACGGCTGGGGCATCCCGGCGAACACGCCGCGCCCGTCGTGCTGCACGGGCGAGACCTTGCCGTGCATCAGCCGCCCCGCGCGCACCACGTTGCCACCGAACACTTCGACGATCGACTGGTCACCGAGGCACACCCCGAACACGGGGATCCTGCCGGCGAACGCGCGGATCATGTCCAT
>JBGAHO010000029.1:0-56367 GCA_044226195.1 Steroidobacteraceae bacterium | reverse complement strand
CTGCAGGATCCCGCGGGCGGACTGCCGGAGACGAGCGGCGCGACGGAGCACGACGGCCGCCTGTACGTGCAGAGCCTACACGCCGCGGCGTACGGCATCGTCGACCTGTCCGCCGCAGGCATCCCGTGACCGTCGCGTTCGGACGGGCACTGCGCGAACACTGGGCGCTCGATCCCGAGGCGATCTACCTCAATCACGGCACCGTGGGCGCGACGCCGCGACGCGTGCTGGCCGCACAGCAGGCGCTGCGCGACGAGATGGAACGGCATCCGTCCCGCTTCCTCCTGCGCGAGACCGCCGCGATGGTCGGCTGCGCGCGGCGCGAACCGTCGCGGCTGCGTGAGGCCGCCGCCCGGGTCGCGAAGTTCCTCGGGGCCCGCGGCGACGACCTCGCCTTCGTCGACAACGCCACGACCGGCGCCAACGCGGTGCTGATGTCCCTGGCGCTCGCGCCGGGCGACGAGATCGTCGTCACCGACCACGGCTACGGCGGCGTGACCCGGGCGGCGACTTACTGGGCCCGACGCGCCGGCGCGACCGTGCGCACCGTCGAACTGCCCTATCCCGGCTTCGCGACGGCGGCGGCGTTGCAGCGCCTGCGCGAGGCCCTGGGCCCGCGCACGCGTCTCGCGGTGCTCGACCACGTCACCTCGGAGAGCGCGCTGGTGCTGCCGCTCGCCGAGATGGCCGCCGTGTGTCGCCACGCCGGCGTCGCCGTGCTCGCGGACGGTGCGCATGCACCCGGCGCGATCGACGTCGACATCCCGGCGCTCGGCGTCGACTGGTACGCCGCGAACCTGCACAAGTGGGCCTGGGCGCCGCGCAGTTCGGGGTGCCTCTGGGCCGCGCCCGCGCGCCAGCAAGGCCTGCACCCGCCGGTCATCTCGTGGGGACTCGACTTGGGCTTCCTCGCCGAATTCGACTGGGTCGGCACGCGCGACCCGACGCCGTGGCTGGCGGCACCGGCGGCGATCGATTTCATGCACGAACTGGGCGTGCGCGCCGTCCGCGACTGGAACCATGCGCTCGCCGTGGAAGCCGACCGCTGGCTGCGGACCCGCTGGGGCACCTCCGCCGCGACGGATGCCGCGACGATCGGGACCATGGTGAGCGTGCCGCTGCCGGCGAGTTGCGGCCGAACGCGCAGCGCAGCCGAAGCCCTGCGCGACAGCCTGCTCGCGGAGGACGGCATCGAGGTGCCGGTCCTCGAATGGCGCGGCATGCTGTACGTCCGCGTTTCCGCGCAGGTCTACAACGACATGCGCGACGTGGAACGGCTCGGCGAGGCGATCCTGCGCCGCGCCTGAGCGCAGGCGTCAGCGCTCCCGCTCGGCGCGCAACTCGCGGGCGATGCGCACCAGCTCGCGCATCATCACCGGGAAATCCTCGCTGCGCGTGCGGTGGTTCACGATCGCCGCGCGCAGGCAGTAGCGGCCCTGCAGCGTCGTGTACGACGGCGCAGCGACGCCGCTCTCGTGCAGCCGGATGAGCAACTCGGCATTGAACTCGTTGAGGCGCTCGTCGCTCCAGCCACCCGGGTTCCAGCGGAAGCAGACGGTGTTGGTCGCCACCGGCGCGAGCATCTCGAAGTCCTCGGTCGAACGCACCAGTTGCTCGAGCTCGCGGGCCTGGTCGATGTTGCGATCGATCAGGCGGCCGAAGCGATCGAGCCCGTGCTCCTTGACCGACATCCAGATCTTCAGCGCCTTGAAGCCGCGCGAGAGCTGCAGCCCGTACTCGCTGAACCACAGGCTGCCGCTCGCGAGGCCGCGCGTCGTCTTCTCGAGGTACTCGGGCGTGAGCGCGAAGGCGTCGCGGTGCGCCTTGCGGTCGCGCACGATCGCGCACGCGGCCTCGAAGGGCATGTGCAGCCACTTGTGCAGGTCGAGCGTCACCGAGTCGGCGCGTTCCATGCCGCGTACGAGGTGCCGGTGGCGCGGCGCCAGCGCCAGCAGCGCCCCGATCGCGCCGTCGACGTGGAACCACAACCGCTCGCGCTCGCACAGGTCGGCCAGCGCGGCGAGGTCGTCGGTCGCGCCCGTGTTGATGGTGGCCGCGTTGCCGATGACGCAGAACGGCCGCGCACCGGCGGCACGGTCCTCGGCGATCATGCGCGCCAGCGCGGCCACGTCGATCTCGTAGGCCGCGTTCACCGGCACCTTGCGCAGCGCCTGCGCCCCGAGGCCGAGGGCCTCGATCGACTTCTGCACGCAGCTGTGCACCTCGACCGAGGCGTAGGCGAGCAGCGGCTGGGGCAGGCCGCGCACGCCCGCGTGGCGGATGTCGAGGCCGTCGAGCGAATTGCGCGCGACCGTGAGCCCGACGAAGTTCGCCATCGAGCCGCCGCTCACCAGCAGCCCCGACGACTCGGCGGGGAACCCGACGATCTCGCGGCACCATTGCACGACCTGGGCCTCGACGTGGTTCGCGACGTGGTTGCCGCCGCCGAGGTTGGGATTGACGATCGCCGCGAGGAAGTCCGCGACCGCCGCGAACGGCGTGCCGTTGCCCATGAACCATGCCCAGAAGCGCGGGTGGATGTTGCCCACCGGGTACGGCAGCACGAGGTCGCGGAAATCCTGGTAGGCCGCCTCCGCGCCGAGCGGCTGGCGGGGCGCACTTTCTTTCAGCCGGGTCACGACGGCGTCGGGCACCGGTTGCCAGACCGGGCGGTCGCGCACGGTCTGGAGGTAATCGAAGCTGTCGTCGAGGGCGCGGTGCGCGAGGGCGCGGAGGGCGTTCCAGTCCGCGGGGTCGAGGGACTCGGGGGCGGGGGTGTCGGCCATCGGCGACTCCTCGGCAAGGGAAGGCCGGGGAGATTACTACGCCGTCGGGCCCGGGCCGCGGGCGCCCGTCCGCCGGAGGGAACCGGACTCAGTACAGCTGCGTGTGGGCCAGCGCGTGGTACAGGACGATGAACGTCGCCATGACCGCGGCGGTCAGCAACGCCGCCATCGCAAATCCGTAGCCTGAGTTGTGAGTGAACATACCGCTTCCTCCACGTTGGACCGGAGCCCCGCCTGGCGGGTCGCGCTCCGGTCTTTTCCACGGGGCCATTCTACGCCGCCCGTGTTGCGATGCAGCAAACCACCGTGACCTGGGTCACCGATTTGCGAATTTGATTAAACCGTTTCGGTTCAATCGCTTACGTAGTCACCACCGAACCCTGCGCCGGCCCGGCGGTCGGCCGATACAGCCCGAATCAGGACAGGTAGGCCGGCATGTGGGCGGCGGCCGACAGCAGCGAGCCGACCGCGACCAGGAGCGACGCGATGAGCGCCGTGCCGACGGCGAGACCGTAGCGGAAAGACGAAAGATTGCGGTTCAACATGGCGGATCCTCCTCAGCGACGGCGCCACGATAGCCCCGCCCGAGAGTTTGATAAATCGGCATAGTCGTTGCACTTAATTTTGATTTGCCGAACAATCAAGCCATGGACCAGTTGCTGGCGATGCGGGTGTTCACGCGCGTGGCGGAGCGCGGCTCGTTCGCGAAAGCGGCGGACGAACTCGACATCTCGCGGGCCGCCGCGAGTGCGCACGTCGCCGCCCTCGAGAAGCACCTCGGTGCCCGCCTCCTCAACCGCACGACCCGGCGCGTGAGCCTGACCGCCGAGGGCAGCGAGTTCCTGCAGCGCAGCCGGCGCATCCTCGACGACCTGCGCGAGGCGGAAGACGCGCTGCGCGCCACCCGCTCGAAGCCGCAAGGCAAGCTGCGCGTCGACGTGCCGGTCACGTTCGGCCGCTACCTGCTGCTGCCGGCGTTGCCCGAGTTCACGCGCCGCTATCCGCAGATCGACCTGGAGATCCGCCTGAACGATCGCGTGGTGGACCTGGTCGCGGACCAGGTGGACGTAGCCGTGCGCGTGGGTCCGGTTCGCCAGGCCGGCATCGCGGCGCGCCGCATCGCCCAGATCCGCGCGGTGACCTGCGCGTCACCGACCTATCTCGCGGACCACGGCGAGCCGCGCACGCCCGACGACCTGCACGAGCACCGCCTGCTCGGCCTCACTTCGCCGAGCGGCGCCAGTCCCGAATGGGACTTCCCCCCGCCCTACACGGGGCGCCGGCTGAAACTGCACTTCAGCATGCTGTTCAACATGGTCGAGGGCCCGATCATCGCGGCCACCGCCGGACTCGGCATCGCGCACACGGGCGACCTGCTGGTGGCGGAGTACGTGGCGCGCGGCGAACTCAAGCTCATCCTGCAGGACTATTCGCTGCCGGGCGCCCCGATCTCGCTGGTGTACCCCGCCGGTGGCCAGCAGGCCGCCAAGGTGCGGGTGTTCTCGGATTTCGCGGCCGATCTCATGGCCAAGTGGAACGAGGTCGTGCGGCGCTGGATCGCGGAGCCGCCGGCACGGGGCCGCGTCCGCTAGACTGCCCGGGAACCGACTTCGCGAGACCGACCGTGACGACCCTGATCCTCGGACTGCTGCTGTTCTTCGGCTCCCACTCCGTGTCAATCGTCGCGCCGCGCTGGCGCGATGCCGCGGCCGCGCGGCTGGGTCCGCTCGGATGGCGCGCCGTCTACTCGCTCGTCGCACTGGCGGGCTTCGTCCTGATGGTTCGCGGCTACGCGGCCACGCGCCTCGAACCCGCGGTGCTGTACAACCCACCGCCGTTCCTGCGTCACGTGATGGCGCTGCTGATGCTGCCCGTCTTCCCGTTGCTGCTCGCCGCCTATCTGCCCGGACGCATCCGTACGGCGACGCGGCACCCGATGCTGGCCGCGACGAAGGCCTGGGCGCTCGCGCACCTGCTCGTGAACGGAATGCTCGGCGACCTGCTGCTGTTCGGCAGCTTCCTCGCGTGGGCGGTCGCGGATCGCATCAGCCTCGGCAAGCGGCCGGCGCGCCCGATCGCCACCGCGCCGCCGGGCCGCTACAACGATGCCATCGCGGTCGTCGGTGGTCTCGCGCTGTACGTCGTGTTCGTCGCCTGGGGTCACCTGCACCTCATCGGGGTCGCGCCTTTCCCATGACCCGGGGCGATCGCGGGGACGTCGAGTTCGCGAGCCACGGAGTCACCTGCCGCGGCTGGTGGTACCCGGCGCGCACCGTGTCCGGGACCGCAGCCTGCGTCGTGATGGGCCACGGGTTCGGCGCGACGCGCGATGCCGCGCTCGAACCGTACGCACGGCGATTCGCCGCGGCGGGCATGCACGTGCTGGTCTTCGACTACCGGCACTTCGGGGCGAGCGACGGCACGCCGCGACAACTCGTGTCGCCGCGCCGCCAGTTGCAGGATTTTGCGAGCGCAGTGTCCTACGTGCGCGGACGCGAGGACGTCGATGCGGCCCGCGTCGCCGTGTGGGGCACGTCCTTCGCCGGCGGACACGCGCTGGTCTCGGCCGCACGCATCGACGGGCTGCGCGCCGCGGTCTGCCAGTGCCCGATGATGGACGGGCTGGTCGCCGTGAAGAACATCGTCGGCTACGCCGGCCTCGCGCCCCTGCTGCGGCTCACTGCCCACGGCCTGCTCGACGCGGCCGCGAGCCTCGTCGGCCGCACGCACGAGGTGCCGATCGTCGCGCGACCGGGCGGGACCGCGATCATGTCGTCGCCCGATGCGCTCGCCGGCTACACCGCGCTCACGCCGCCGGGCTTCCACTTCGGCGTGGCCGCGCGCATCGCGCTGCACGTCGCCCTGTACCGCCCCGTGGCGACCGCGCGGGACGCGCGCTGCCCGGTGCTGGTACAGATCTGCGAGCGCGACAGCGTGGCGCCGGCGAGCGCTGCGGAAGAAGTCGTGCGCCGCCTCGGCCCCCGTGGCGAAGTGCAACGCTACGACATCGGCCACTTCGAGCCGTACTTCGGGGCGGCGTTCGAGCGCAGCGTCGCCGACCAGGTCGATTTCCTGCAACGCCACCTCGCCGTCGCGCCACCCGCCTGAACCGATGAGCTTCGCGAGCGGCCTGCTGTTCACCCTGGCGCTGCTCGGTGCCGCCGCGACCCTGACGGTGCACGTGCGGGGCCGGCGACTCGGCTGGGGCAACGCGTTCTGGTTCCTCGCGAGCTGGCTCACGGGCGAACTGGCGCTGTTCCACCTGGCGGTGTCCGCGCTGGTGCTGACGGCGTTCGCCGTTCTCACGCACGCGCTCAGCCAACCTGCGGGACGCTGGGCCGCGGCCATCATCGGGCTCTCGTGGTTCGGCCTGCTGGCCGCGCAGTGGCGCACGCGCACGGCGCGCGACGTGCTCGAGCAGGCATTGCGCACGGCACTCGGCAACGATTATCGCGAGCGCATCCCGGACGACCGGCGCGCACGCATTCCCGATGACCTCTCCGTCGCGCGCCTCGCCCGCCCTTTCCGGCTGCGCGATGCCGAAGTCGAGTGGCTGCGCGACATCGCTTATGGCGGGGAGCACCCGCGCCAGCGCCTCGACATCTATCGGCCGCGCGGCGAAGTGCGCGGCGCGCCCGTACTGCTGCAGATTCACGGCGGCGCCTGGGTGATCGGCGACAAGCGCGAGCAGGCACTGCCGCTGATCCACTTCCTGGTGGCGCGTGGCTGGATCGTCGTTGCGATCAACTACCGCCTGAGCCCGGCGCATCGCTTTCCCACGCACCTGATCGACTGCAAGCGGGCCCTCGCGTGGACCCGCGAGCACATCGGCGAGTACGGCGGCGATGCGAACTTCGTCGCCGTCACCGGGGGTTCGGCGGGCGGACACCTCGCGACCCTGGTCGCCCTGACCGCGAATCGGCCCGACCTGCAACCGGGGTTCGAGCAGGCCGACACGAGCGTGGCCGCGTGCGTGCCTTTCTATGGCGTCTACGACTTCGTGGACCGCCACAAGCTGCAGGGGAGTGGCGAACTCGTGGTCGACTGGCTCGCCCGCACGGTCATGCCCGGTCCGCCGGCGCAGGATCCCGCGCTCTGGGACCTCGCCTCGCCGATCACGCAGTTGCACGGCGCCGCGCCGCCCTTCTTCGTGCTGCACGGGACCCATGACTCGCTGGCCAGCGTGGACACGGCCCGACGCTTCACCGAGGAACTGCGTCGCCACTCGCCGCGTCCCGTCGCTTACGCGGAGCTGCCCGGCGCGCAGCATGCGTGGGAGATCTTCCACACCGTCCGGGAGACACGCTCCACGCAGGCCGTGGCGCGCTTCCTCGAATGGTGCCGGGCGGCGCAGGACAGCCGCGCTTGATTACAATCGCCCCGTGCTGAAATCCACCATCACGGGCTTGCGGCAATTGCTCGACGGGCAGCGCGTGCTCTCGCTGGCCGTGCTCGCCGAGGGCGCGCCGTACGTCGGCCTGCTGCCGTTCGTCGCCCTGCCGGATCGCAGTGGCGTGCTGATCCACGCCTCCCGACTCGCGCGCCATTCGCGCGGCCTGGCCGATGGCGCGTCGGTCGGCGTGCTGCTGCACGAGCCGGACGGGCCGCACCAGGATGCGCTGCAGATCCGGCGCGCCTCCTTCGACTGCCGCGTCCGCCCGCTCGAGCGTCATTCGACCGAGTGGAGCGAGGGACGCGCCCGCTACGTGGCGCGATTTCCGCAGAGCGACGTGACCTTCGGACTCGGCGATTTCACGCTGCACCGGCTGGAGTTCGAGCGCGGCGTGTACGTCGAGGGTTTCGCCCGGGCAATCGCCGTCGACGCGGACGACCTCCTCAAATTGCGCGACTGAGCCGCTCAGGCGGGCTTGTCGCGCTCCTCGACCTGCGACGGCGTGCAGCGCGCGTGCGCGAGGTACTCGCGCAGGTGGCGCACTGCGCTCTTGTCGAGCGTGTTGCCGTGGTGCGGCCGGTGGAGGATGCCCTCGACGCCGTTCAGCTTCACGCGGATCCGCGCGCCGGAGAGCGGCTCGATGGCCGCACCGAGGTGGGCCAGCAGCGACTCGATTTCGCGCCAGTGGACGTTGCCGCTGATCGGGTCGTGGAACAGTGCCCGCAGCAGGTGATCGTGCTTGTGGCTCACGCGGTGATCTCCCCGGTGACTGCCCGTGGGTCCGAGCTTACCGAAGCGGCCGGCGCGCGGGATGCGCACTAGCCGCGATGCCGGTGCCGCCCGCGCGGCGCAGACTGGTTGCGTCGGGCGGACCGTTCCGATGCCCCGTTGCGGTCCATGCACATGACACCGAGACGCGCTGCAGGCTGGATTCCGTGGCTGCTCGGCGCAGCGGCCCTGGCCGCGCTCGTGGCGGTCGTCCTGCATCTGGCCGAAGAGCGAGCCTTCCTGCACCTGCTCGAGCAATCGCAGCCCGGCTGGCTGGTGCTGGCGGTCGCCCTGCAGGCAGTCACCTACCTCGCCCAGGCTCGCGTGTGGAACGTCGTTCTGTCGCACGACGGGCACACCGTGCCGGGCGGGTTCGCCTGCCGGCTCAGTCTCGCCAAGCTGTTCGTCGACCAGGCGGTGCCGAGCATGGGCCTCAGCGGCGCCGCCCTCGTCACCCGCGCGCTCGGCCAGCGAGGCGTGCCGCGCGACGCCGCACTCGCCGCCGTGACCGTCGACGCGGCATCGTTCTACCTCGCCTACGTGATCGATCTCGCAATCGCGCTGGCCCTGCTGGTGCACCTGCATCACGCCACGCCGCTGGTGATCGGCATCTCGGTGCTGTTCCTGGTGTACGGCAGCACGCTCGCCACCGCACTGCTCGTCCTGCCGGGCAGTACGGGCGGACGATCCACGCGCGCGAGGACCTTGCCGCTGCTCGGACGCATCCTCGCGGTCATGCAGGACGTCCGCCCGTCGCTGCTGCGCATTCCGTCGGTGCTTGCGCGGTGCGCGCTGCTGCAGATGGCGATCGCGGCGCTCGACGCCGCCACCCTGTGGCTGCTCTTGCGCGCGCTCGGCACCGAGGCCAGTGTCGCCGGTGTCTACGCCAGCTTCATGATGGCGTCGGTGATGCGCAGCCTCGGCGTGCTGCCGGGGGGGCTCGGCACCTTCGAGGCTGCCTCGGTCGCCGCGCTGGCCGTCGCGGGGATCCCGGTAGCGGCCGGCCTCGCCGCCACGCTATTGTTCCGGGGACTCAGCTTCTGGTTGCCGATGCTGCCCGGCCTCGCGCTCTCGCGGGCCCTGACGCTCGGGCCGCGCACTGCGCGCGAGGAGACCCTCGTGACCGACGACTGGTCGCCGACCCGGGACGAGGTCCTCCGTCGGCTCGGCTCGAGCCTCGGCGGGCTCTCGGCCGAAGAGGCGGCGCGGCGCTCCGGGCAATACGGCCCGAACGCCGTGGGGGAATTCGAGGGCCTGACGCGGCTCGGTGTGCTGTGGAACCAGTTGCGCAGCCCGTTGCTGCTCCTGCTGGTGTTCGCCGCGGCCGTCTCGGTCATGACCGGCGAATGGACGGACGCCATCATCGTGCTGACGATCGTCGCGGCCAGTGTCGGCATCGGCTATTCGCGCGAATACCGCGCGCAGACGGCAGCCGCGGAATTGCGGGCCAAGGTGCAGGTGCAGGCCAATGCGCTGCGCGACGGGCGGAGCACGCCGGTCCCGGTGCGCGATCTCGTGCCCGGCGACGTCGTGCTGCTGGCGGCGGGCAGCATCATTCCGGCCGACTGTCGGCTGCTCGAGGCGAACGACTGCTTCGTCAACGAGGCGGTGCTGACGGGCGAGAGCTTCCCGGTGCAGAAGTCTCCGGCGCCGGTCGCCCCCGACACGCCCCTCGTGAAGCGCACCGACTGCCTGTACTTCGGCACGCACGTGCGCAGCGGCAGCGGCACGGCGGTGGTCGTCGCCACCGGCGCCGCAACCGCGTTCGGCTCGATCGCGCATCGCCTGCAGTTGCGGCCGCCGGAGACCGAATTCGACCGCGGCGTGCGCCACTTCGGCTACCTGCTCACGACGGCGATGAGCGCCATGATGCTGGTCGTGCTGGTGGCGAACCTGCTGCTCGGCCGGCCGCTGATCGAGACGCTCCTGTTCGCGATCGCGCTCGCCGTGGGCCTGAGTCCCGAGCTGCTGCCTGCAATCCTGAGCGTCAATCTCGCGCGTGGCGCCCGCGGCATGGCGCAGCACGGCGTGCTGGTGCGCCGGCTCAACGCCATCGAGAACCTCGGCAGCATGGACGTGCTGTGCACGGACAAGACGGGCACGCTGACGGAAGGCGTGGTGCAGCTCGACGGCGCGTGGGATGCCATGGGCCAGGCTTCCGAGGACGTGCGACGACTCGGCGGCATCAACGCCGCGCTGCAGTCGGGTCTCGCCAACCCGCTCGATGAAGCCATTCTCGCCGCCGGCGTGCCGGCGCTGGCCGACGTGTGCAAGGTCGCCGAGATTCCCTACGACTTCGTGCGCAAGCGCCTCAGCGTCGTGGTCGACTCGCGCGAGGGTCGCCGGCTGATCACCAAGGGTGCGTTCGAGCAGGTGCTCGAGATCTGCCCGCGGGGCGCCGACGGCCGGGCGCTCGACGACGATGCCCGCGCAGCCCTGCGCGCGCTGACGGTCGAGTGGGCCGAGCGCGGCATCCGCGTGCTGGCCGTCGCGGCGCGCGCGATCGCGCCGGCCGAGGCGTATGGGCGGGACGACGAACACGACCTCGAGTTCCGGGGATTCCTCACGTTCCTCGACCGGCCCAAGGCCGGCGTGCAGCAGGCGCTCGACGACCTCGCGGCTCTCGGTGTCGGCGTGAAGCTGATCACTGGCGACGCGGCGGCCGTCGCGCGTTACGTCGCGGCGAAAGTCGGCATGCGGGGCGATCGCATGCTCACCGGCGCGCAGCTGGACCAGCTGCACGACGATGCGCTGTGGCGCGCGGCCGAGGACACGGACCTGTTCGTCGAGGTCGACCCGAACCAGAAGGAACGCATCATCCTCGCGCTCAAGAAGGCCGGCCGCGTGGTCGGCTTCCTCGGCGACGGCATCAACGACGCGCCGGCGATGCACGCGGCGGACACCAGCCTGAGCGTCGAAGGCGCGGTGGACGTGGCCCGCGAGGCCGCCGACTTCGTGCTGCTCGAGCGCGACCTCGACGTGATCCGCCAGGGCATCGAGGAAGGCCGCCGCACGTTCGCCAACACGCTGAAGTACGTGCTCACCACGACCAGCGCCAACCTCGGCAACATGATCAGCATGGCGGTGGCGTCGCTGTTCCTGCCGTTCCTGCCGCTGCTTGCCGGCCAGATCCTGCTCAACAACTTCCTCTCGGACATCCCGGCCGTCGGGCTGGCGGACGACAGCGTCGATCGCGAGATGATCGAGCGGCCGCGACGCTGGAACATGCGCTTCCTCGGCCGCTTCATGATCGAGTTCGGCTGCCTCAGTTCGCTGTTCGACTTCCTGACCTTCGGACTGCTGCTCGGCGTCTTCGCGGCGTCGCCCGAGTTGTTCCGCACGGGCTGGTTCGTCGAATCGCTGCAGACCGAGCTGCTGGTCGCGCTCGTGGTGCGCACGCGCCGGCCTTTCTGGCAGAGCCGGCCCGGCACGCTGCTGCTGTGGAGTTCGCTGGCGCTGATGGCGTTGACGTTCGCGATCCCCTACCTGCCCGGCGCCTCGCTGCTGGAGTTCGTGCCGTTGCCGGCGCCGCTGCTCGGCGCCATCGCCGCCATCGTGCTGCTGTACGCGGCGAGCACGGAGGGGCTCAAGGCCAGCTTCTACCGGCGCCGCGGCGACTGATGCCGCCGCGGCCCGGACCTTACGCCGGCACGGCCAGCCGGCCGCGCTGGTAGTCGACGATCGCCTGCTCGATCTCCTCGCGCGTGTTCATCACGAACGGGCCGTACTGCACGATCGGCTCGCCGATCGGCTGGCCCGACAGCAGCAGGAGCTTCGCGCCCTGGGCGCCCGCCTTCACGTCGACGTAGTCGCCCGGCGTGAGCAGGCCCGCGCTGCGGAACGGCAGCGCGCGCGCATCGTCTCCGACCACGGCGTCACCCTCGTAGACGTACAGGAACGTGTTGTGCGTATTTGGCGTCGGCACGCGCGCGGACACCCCCGCCGGCAGGCGCAGGTCGAAGTACTGCGGTCCGGTCGACAGGCCCGCGATCGGGCCCGAGTGGACCTGCCCGCCCTGCTCGAACTCGCCCGCGACGATGCGGATGTCGCCGCCGCCCGCGAGCGCCACCGTCGGGATCTGCGCCGACGGGATGTCGCGGTACGCGGCCGGCTTCATCTTCTCCTTCGCCGGCAGGTTGATCCACAGCTGGAAGCCGCGCATGCGGCCCTCCGTCTGCTGGGGCATCTCGGAGTGGATGATGCCGCGCGCGGCCGTCATCCACTGCACGTCGCCCGGACCGAGGTCGCCGCGGTTGCCGAAGCTGTCCTCGTGGCGCATGTGGCCGTCGAGCATGTAGGTGACGGTCTCGAAGCCGCGGTGCGGATGCGCCGGGAAACCCGCGATGTAGTCGTTCGGGTCGTCCGAGAAGAACTCGTCCAGCATCAGGAACGGATCGAAGCGCTGGTTCTGGTGGCTGCCGAGGCTGCGGCGCAGCTTGACGCCGGCGCCGTCGGAAGCGGCCACCGAGTTGATCACGGCCTGGAGCTTGCGACTGGTCATGGGTGTCCTCCGGTAATCGCGAATGCCTGGATCAGGACGGGCGGCGCAGCAGCTCGCCCGGTGCCGAGCGCGCGGCGGCGCGCGCATCGAGCGACCAGGCGCCCGCGCCGCGCGCGACGAGGAACAGGAAGCCGCCGGCGATCGCGAAGTTCTTCATCAGCATCAGCTGCTGCGTCATGTCGCCGCCCGAGTGGAAGATCAGCCCCGCGGCCACGGAGAAGCCCGCGAGCAGCGCGGCCACGAGGCGCGTGTGCCAGCCGAGCACGATGGCGAGGCCGCCACCGACTTCGAGGGCGATCACGAGCGGCAGCAGTGCGCCCGGCACGCCCTGCGCAGCCATGTAGGCCTGCGTGCCGGCGTAGCCGGTGATCTTGCCGATGCCGGTGATCAGGAACAGCGAGGCGATCAGCACGCGGCCGGCGAGGTCCGCGGTCTTGTCGAGAGTGGTCATGGGAGTCTCCTCTGGATGGGAGGGAGGTGGAGTGCCGCTTCAGGCCGCCAACTGGCCGATCCGCTCGCCCGCGGCACGCAGCGCAGCCTCGCGGCTGTCCGCACCGAGCGCAAGCCCTTCGGCGTAGACGAACTCGACGTCGGTGATGCCGATGAACGCGAGGAACTGGCGGACGAAGGCGCTCTGCAGGTCGCGCGGCGTACCGGCGTGGCGGCCGCCGCGGGTCGCGAAGACGATGGCCTTCTTGCCCGTCAGCAGGCCCACGGGGCCCGACTCGGAATAGCGGAAGGTGACGCCGGCGCGCGCGACGTGGTCGAAATACGCCTTCAGCGTCGAGGGCACGCCGAAGTTGTACATCGGCAGGCCGATGACGATCGTATCCGCGGCACGCAGCTCGTCGATGAGCGCGTCCGATTCGGCCGCGATGCGCTGCTGCTCGGCGCTGCGCTGCTCGGGCGCCGTGATGAACGCCTGGAAGCGCTCGGCCGTGAGGTGCTGCACGGGCTCGCGGCCGAGATCGCGCACGACGACGCGCGCGGACTCGCTGGCGGCCAGTGCCTGGACGAACTGCCCGGCGAGCTGCGAGGACTGCGCGGTCTCGCCGAAGAGGGAGGTGTTCAGCTGCAGGAGGGTCTTCATGGGGGCCTCGAAATCCGGGGGGTGGGTGCCTGGGACGTCATTTTCCATCTACCCAATCAATTAAAAAGACGATAATTTCGCTGATACCTATCGAACATATCGATTTATGAGCCCGCCCCGTATCACCCTCGACCAATGGGCTGCCCTCGTCGCCGTCGTGGAATCCGGCGGCTATGCCGCCGCCTCGCGTCGCCTGCACCGCACGCAGTCGACGGTCACCTACACGATCCAGAAGCTCGAGGACCTGCTCGGCCTGAAGGTGTTCGAGATCCAGGGCCGCAAGGCCGTGCTCACCGACGCGGGCCAGGTGCTGTACCGGCGCGGCAAGGCGCTGCTGGAATCCGCGGCGCAACTCGAACGCGCGGCCGGCGAGCTCTCGCACGGCTGGGAGCCCGAGATCCGTCTCGCCGTCGACACGATCTTCCCGACGTGGCTGATGCTCGAGTGCCTGGCCGAGTTCGGCACCGAGCATCCGGGCACGCGCATCGAGTTCATCGAGACGGTGCTGGGCGGCACGGAAGAGGCGCTCGCCGACGGCAGCGCGGACTTCGTGATCGGCAGCCTGGTGCCGGGCGGCTTCCTCGGTGATCCGCTGATGCAGGTGCGCTTCGTGTGCGCGGCCGCGCCGTCGCATCCGCTGCACGCGCTGGCGCGCCCGCTGACGCTCGACGACCTGCGCGCGCACCGTCACCTCGTGGTGCGTGATTCGGGCGCGCGTCGCAGTCGCTCGGGCGGCTGGCTCAACGAGCAGCGCTGGACGGTCTCGAACAAGGCGACGTCGATCCGGGCCGCGTGCATGGGCCTCGGCTACGCGTGGTACGCGGAGCAGAGCATCCGCGAGGAACTCGAGGCCGGCCGGTTGCGGCCGCTGCCGCTGATCGAGGGCTCGGAGCGCTACGTGACGCTGTATCTCGTCTACGCCGACCGCGACACCGCCGGCCCCGGCGTGCGCAAGCTGACCGACATCCTGCGTCGGCGCGTCGCCGAGGCGTGCGAGCGCGAGACGATGGCCGGCGCCGCGGTTTCGGTCTAAGTTGTCGCACCTGCCCACCGGAGTGCGGCCATGACCCACGGAAGCTGCCTGTGCGGAACGGTGCGCTACGAGATCGACGGACCGTTCCAGTCGCTGCTGCACTGCCACTGCTCCATGTGCCGCAAGCACCACGGCAGCGCGTTCGCCACGTGGGCCGTCGCGCCGCTCGCGGGCTATCGCGTCACCGCAGGCAGCGACGCCATCCGCCGTTACGCGTCCTCGCCGGGCCTGCATCGCTCGTTCTGTCGTCATTGCGGGTCGGTCGTGCCGGAACGCAACGAAGCCTACGGGCTGGTCATCGCGCCCGCCGGCAACCTCGAAGGCGACCTCGGACTGCAGCCGCAGTTCCACATGTTCACGGGTTCGAAGGCCGCCTGGTACACGATCGAGGACGATCTGCCGCGACACGAGGCCTGGCCGCCGGAGCTGGGCATGAAGCCGGTGGAACGCGCGCCGGTGGCGACCACACCGGGGTCGACGCAAGGCAGCTGCCTCTGCGGCGATGTGGCCTATGCCATCGACGGGGCGCCGCAGCGGTTCTTCTATTGCCACTGCTCGCGCTGCCGGCGCGGGCGCAGCGCCGCCCACGCGACCAACGTGTTCTTCAAGGCGGACGACTTCCACTGGCTGCGCGGCGGCGCCCTCGTGTCGGATTACCAGCCTCCGGACGCGCGCCGCTTCGCGGTCGCCTTCTGCAGCCGCTGCGGCAGCGCCGTGCCGCGCGTCAGCCGCGAACACGGCATCGTGAACGTGCCGGCCGGCTCGCTCGACAGTGAACCTGGCATGGCACCGATGGCGCACATCTTCGTGGACTCGAAGGCCGTCTGGGAGACGATCGGCGGCCCGCTGCCGCAGTTCGCCGAGATGCCGCCGCCGCGCTGAGCGGCGGATTCCCCGCCTGTACTGACCGCCTGTCGGCGCACGCCGACCCGCGTCCGACGCCACGGCGTTGACGCGCCCCGGGGCCCGGGCGCAATATCTGCCTAGGCAGTTACCGCCTGAGCATCCTATGCCTGAGCAGTTTTACGACGTCGCCTCGTACGCGGCCCGCGACAGCATCGGTTACCTGATCCGCCGGCTGACGACGATCTTCACCGCGCGGATCGAGTCCGCTTTCGAGAGCCACCACTTCACGCTCACCCAGTGGGGCGTGCTGATGCATCTGCGCGACGGGCTCGCCACGACGGCGTCGGACCTCGCCTGCGCGTTCCAGCACGACACGGGAGCGCTGACGCGCCTGCTCGACCAGTTGGAGCAGCGCGGCCTGATCGTGCGCCGCCGCAGCGCGCGCGACCGTCGGGTGGTCGAACTGGCGCTGACGCCCGGCGGCCATGCGGCGATCGCCACGCTGCTGCCGCTGGTCGTCGAGCAGATGAACCAGGCGCTGGCGCCGCTGACGCGCGCGGAGTTCAACCAGTTCCGCGGATCACTCGTGAAAGTGCTCGGGCACCTCGCCGCCGAGCGGCCTCCGCGTACGGCCGACACCCCCGAAGCCGCGACACCGGCCGCCGCCCCTCGACGCCGCCCGCGACCTGCCAAGCGGCGCGCCGCGCGACCCGCCGCGGCACGCCGGAGCCGACAGCGATGAACCGCGCACGCACCTTGCTCGTCGCCGTGGCCGCGCTCGCGGCCGGATGCGTGAGCACGCCGGCGGAGGCGCCGCGCGTCACCGCGCTCACGGCCGAGTCGCTCGGACTCGGCGCGGACCCGTACGCATCGCCGTCCGACGGCTGGTGGCGCCAGTTCGGCAACCCGGACCTCGACGCCCTCGTCGAGGACGCGCTCGCCCGCAATCCCGGACTCGCCGGCGCGCTGGCGCGCGTGCGCAGCGCCCAGGAGCAGGCGGCCATCGCCGGCTCGACGAATGCGCCGCAGGTCGCGCTGGACGCGAGCGCGACGCGCGAGCGCGTCAGCGCCAATTACATCTATCCCCCGCCCTTCGCGGGCGGCACGTTCTGGGAAGGCCGGCTCGGGGCCGACTTCGGCTGGAACCTCGACTTCTTCGGCCGGCAGGCGGCCCTGATCCAGCAGGCACGGCAGGTGGCCGACGCCGCTTCGCTCGACGCGGCAGGCACTCGCTTGCTGCTGTCGAGCGCCGTCACGCAGACCTGCGTCGAGGCGGAGCGCGCGCGGCAACTCGAGGCGCTGGCCGAACGCGCGAAGTCGCAGCGCGAACGCCTGCTCGAGCTGGCGCGCCAGCGCATGCAGGCGGGTCTCGATTCCGCCGTCGAGTTGCGCGGAGCGGAAGCCAACGTCGCCCTCGCGGACGTCGAGCGCCGACAGGCCGCGCTCGGGCGCGAGGCTGCCGTGCACGCCCTGGCTGCCCTGACGGGTCGCGGTGCCGATGCCTACGCGACGCTGTCGGGCCCCGAACTCGACTTCGAACGTGCGCTCGAGTTGCCGGCCGATCTGCCGGCCGATCTTCTCGCGCATCGTCCGGACGTCGCCGCCGCGCGCCTGCGGATCGCCGCGGCCCAGTCGGGGCGCGAGGCCGCGCACGCGAACTTCTATCCGAACGTCAACCTCGTCGCGTTCGCCGGGTTCACCTCGATCGGCCTCGACAAGCTGCTCGAAGGCGACTCGCTCCAGTGGAGCGTCGGCCCGGCCCTGCACCTGCCGATCTTCGACGCGGGCCGGCTGAAGGCGGAATACCGCAAGTCGGGCGCGGACCTCGATGCGGCGGTCGCCGCCTACGACGACACGGTGCTGCGCGCGGTGAAGGATGTGGCCGACCAGTTGTCGCGGCTGCGCACGCTCGAGTCGCAACTCGCCGACCAGCAGCGCGCACTGGTCGCCGCCGAAGACGCCTACCAGCTCGCCGAGCAGCGCTACGGCGCGGGGCTCGCGTCGTATCTCACCGTACTCAACGCCGAGACGCAGGTGCTCAACGCCCGCCGGCAACGCGTCAACCTGCTGGCCGACCGCACGTCGGCCCGCGTCGCGCTGCTGGTTGCGCTCGGCGGCAGCTTCAAGGAGTCCGCACGATGAACTCGCCCGATCCCGTCGCGCCGGTGGCTGCCGGCGAGGCTTCCAACCCGCGTCGCCGCGGGCTCCTGATCCTCGCGGCGGTCGTGGCCGTGGGCGTATTGGCCTGGGCCGCGTGGTGGGCCCTGCGGGGCCGCTGGTACGTCTCGACCCAGGATGCCTACGCGGGCGGCACCATCGTGCAGGTCACCGCGGAGATTCCCGGCACCATCCGCGCGATCCATCCGCGCGAGACCGAGAGCGTGCGGGCCGGCCAGACGCTGGTCGAACTGGATCCGGCGGACGCCCGAGTCGCCCTGGATGCGGCCCTCGCCGACCTCGCGGGTGCGGCGCGCCAGGTGAGCGGATCGTTCGCGCAGGTCGAGCGGGCGCGTGCCCAGCTGGTCGCGCGTGACGTCGACCTGCGGCGGGCCCGCGAGGACTACGCGCGTCGCAACTCGATCGCCTCGGGCGGTGCGGTCGCCGCCGAGGAAGTGGCCCACGCGCGCGAGGCCATCGAAGCTCTCGAGGCCGCGCGGCGCGCCGCGCAGGAAGACCTCAACGTCGCGCTGACCCAGACGCACGGCACCTCGGTCGCCGAACACCCGCAGGTGCTGCGGGCGGCGGCGCGGGTACGCGATGCCGCGCTGACGCTGACCCGCACCACCATCGTGTCGCCCGTCGACGGCGTGGTCGGCCGCAAGGGCGTGCAGGTGGGCCAGCGTGTCTCGCCCGGCACGCCGCTGCTCGCGGTCGTGCCGCTGCAGGACGTGTGGATCGACGCGAACTTCAAGGAAGTCCAGCTGCAGCGCATGCGCATCGGCCAGCCCGTCACGCTGCACGCCGACCTCTATGGCAGCGACGTCACGTACCACGGCAAGGTGAAGGGCATCTCGCCCGGCACGGGCGCGGCGTTCGCGCTGCTGCCGCCGCAGAACGCGTCCGGCAACTGGATCAAGATCGTGCAGCGCGTGCCGGTGCGCATCACGCTCGACCCGCAGGAAGTGCAGGCGCACCCGCTGCGCGTGGGCCTTTCGATGGACGTGGAAGTGGACCTGCACGACCAGGGCGGCCCGGTGCTCGGCGAACCCACGGCGGGCGTCGCCGCCACGATGCCCTCGCACGCGACGAGCACGCCGGAGGTCGAGGCGACCATCGCCCGCATCATCCGCGAGAATTCGCCGGCGACGCGCTGAGCCGCCATGGCGAATGCGAGCCAGGACCGCCCGCTGATCCCGCTGCCGGCCGGCACGCGGGGCCTCACGGCGTTCGCGCTCGCCCTCGGCACCTTCATGCAGGTGCTCGACACGACGATCGCCAACGTGTCGCTGCCCACGATCGCAGGCAACCTCGGGGTCAGCACCAACCAGGGCACCTGGGTCATCACGTCCTTCGCGGTGGCGAACGGCATCTCGGTGCCGCTCACCGGCTTCCTGATGCGCCGCTACGGCGTGGTGCGCACCTTCGTCGTGAGCGTCCTGCTGTTCACGCTCGCCTCGTTCCTGTGCGGCGTCGCCTGGAGCTTCGAGTCGCTGATCGCCTTCCGCGTGCTGCAGGGTGCCTGCTCGGGCCCGATGATTCCCGGCTCCCAGGCCCTGCTGATGTCGATCTTCCCCGCCTCGAAACGCGGGCTGGCGCTCGCCATCTGGTCCATGACGACCCTGATCGCGCCGGTGCTCGGCCCGCTGCTCGGCGGGTGGATCTCGGACAACTACTCCTGGCCGTGGATCTTCCTGATCAACCTGCCGATCGGGCTGTTCGCGGCGTTCATCTGCTGGACCGCGCTCGCGAAGCAGGAGACGCCGACCCAGCGGCTGCCGGTCGACCTGACGGGGCTCGCCCTGCTCGTGGTCTGGGTCGGCGCGCTGCAGATCATGCTCGACACGGGCAAGGACGCCGACTGGTTCCAGTCCACCTCGATCGTCGTGCTGGCCCTCACCGCCGCCGTCGGCTTCGGCGCGTTCCTGATCTGGGAGCTGACGGACGGCCACCCGATCGTCGACCTGAGCTTCTTCCGCAAGCGCAACTTCGTCTTCGGCACGGCCGCCACCTGCATCGGCTACGCGGTGTTCTTCGGCAACGTGGTGATCCTGCCGCTGTGGCTGCAGACCCAGCTCGGCTACACGGCCACCTGGGCGGGACTCGTGCAGGCGCCGTCCGGCGTCGTCGCGCTGCTGGTCTCGCCGTTCGTCGGTCGCTACATCAACCGCTACGACGCACGCTGGTTCGCCAGCTTCTCCTTCGTGGCCATGGCGATCGCCGTGTACATGCGCTCGCAGCTCAACTCGCAGGCATCCTTTGGTGACTTCGTGCTGCCGATGCTCGTGCAGGGCGTCAGCATGGGATTCTTCTTCGTCTCGGTGATCACCATCTCGTTCGACGGCATCTCGCCCCAGCAGGTCCCGGCCGCCACCAGCATCTCGAACTTCCTGCGCATCACCTCGGGCGCGTTCTCGACCTCGATCTCGACCACGGTGTGGGAGAACCGCGCGAACCTGCACCAGAGCCGCCTCGCGGAGGCGACCAGCCTCTACGACCCGACGGCGCAGCAGGCGCTCGCATCGGCGCAAGGCGCGGGACTCACGGATTCGCAGAGCTACGCCGCGCTGACGCGCGGCATGATCGAGCAGGCCTACATGCTCTCCTCGCTCGACTACTTCTACGTCACGAGCGGCATGGCGCTGCTGATCGTCACGCTCGTGTGGTTCGCGCGCCGCCCGCGGGTCACCAGCGGCATCTCGGCCGCGGGCGACTGACGACCGGGGCCGGTCATTCCTCGGGCGGGTTTTCTTCGGCGCTCCAGCGCCGGCGGTGCTCGAGTTCGGCCGCCTCGCGAATGCGCGCATGACGATTCGACAGCAGCAGCGACGAGGGGTCGCAGACCCGCGCGCGGATCACGCCGAGGTCGACGGCGGCGTCGAACAGGCTGGGATACCAGCTGCGCCACTCGGGCAGGATCTGTTCGACGCGCTCGCGCAGGTTCATGCCGCCAGTGTAAACGCGTTCCAGGCCCAAGCCGACACCTGCCCGGCGCCGGCGACCGGTCGGGGCCGTCCCCGGGCGGGCAAGACGTAGATGATTGACGGACTTGGAATTTTAACCGCCCACCGACGCGCTGCCGACACGCCCGGGGCGCGTGAGGCGTCCCGCAGCGCGACGGGTTCCGGTATCGTTGCGACCTGGCGGCGCGACGCGTCGCGGACCCACGTACCGATCGGCATGGCGCCCCCTCAAGTCACACGCTCGCGCATCGGCGCACTCGCCGCCGTGATCCTGCTGCTCGTCGGCAGCGCCGGCTGCTCCCTCTCGCAGCTGGCGGTGAACCGCATGGGCGATGCGCTCTCGCAGGGCACGTCGTCGTTCGCGACCGACGACGACCCGGAACTCATCGCCGCCGCGGCGCCGTTCAGCCTGAAGCTGATGGAAAGCCTGCTGGCCCGCAGCCCCGATCACCTCGGGCTGCTGACGGCGACGGCCGCGGGCTACACGCAGTACGCCTACGGCTTCGTGCAGACCGACGCCGAGGTGCTGGAGGCGACCGACTATGCCCGGGCCCGGCAGGAACACGTGCGCGCCCGCAAGCTCTTCCTGCGCGCGCGGGACTACGGCCTGCACGGGCTGGCCGTCCGTCATCCGGGCTTCGCGGCTCGGCTGCAGGCGGACCCGGTGCGCGCCGCCGGCGAGTGCGACACCGCCGACGTCGCCCTGCTCTACTGGACGGCGGCGTCCTGGGCCGCAGCCATCGCGCAGGGCAAGGACGATCCGGAGCTGGTCGGCGACCTGCCGAAGCCACAGGCGATGATCGACCGCGCGCTCGCGCTCGACGAGCGCTACGGCGACGGCGCCATCCACTCGTTCCTGATCGCCTACTCGATGGCGCGCCCGGACCTCGCCGAGGCGCCGGCCGACGTCGCGAAGCGACATTACGCGCGCGCGGTCGAACTGTCGCAGGGCCGGCTCGCCGGACCCCACGTGAGTTACGCGGAGTCCGTCTGCGTCGCGCTCGAGGATCGCGCCTGCTTCGACGGAGCGCTGCGCGCGGCCGCGGCGGTGAATCCGGACGGTTGGCCGGAGCACCGCCTCGAGAACGTGCTGATGCAGCGCCGGGCCGCGTGGCTCGCGAGCCAGGCCGATCACTGGTTCCTGCCGCCGTTGCCGCCGGACGATTCGAATGCCAATGGAGTGACCCCTTGATGCAACGCCGTTCTTTCGTCGCCGCGCTCGGAGCCGCGGGCCTCGCTGCCACGCTGCCCTCCGTGCTGCGGGCGCAGGCCACCGGACCGGTCCTGCGTTTCGCGACCGTCGTGCCGTCGGGCTCCGGCTTCCACCAGCGCCTGATGGCGCTGAGCGCCGACTGGCAGAAAGGACCGGGCGGCGCACGCATGGATCTGTTCGCCGGCACGCAGGGCGGCGAGACGCAGATCGTGCGCCGGTTGCGGGTGGGCCAGTTGCAGGGCGCGATGCTCAGCTCCGACGGCCTGGGCCAGATCGAGCCCGGCGTCACCGCGCTGCAGCTGATGCCGTTGATGTTCCGCAACTGGGAGGAAGTCGACTACGCGCGCGATGCGGTCAAGGCCGAACTCGAGGGCCGCCTCAACCAGGCGGGCTACGTCGTGCTCGTCTGGGGTGACAGCGGCTGGGTGCGGTTCTTCTCGAAGAAGCCGATCCACAACATCCACGACCTGAAGACGATGCGCGTCTTCACCACCTCGACCGACCCGGAACTGCGGCAGGTCCTGCAGAACTACTACACGCCGGTCGTGCTCGACCCGGACAAGATCCTGCTGTCGCTGCGCAACGGCATGATCGACGCCGTGCCGGTCCCCGCCTCGTTCGCGAACTACGGGCAGATCGCGCTGCAGGCCCCGTGCATGCTCGACATGAAGTGGGCCCCGGTCACGGGCGCGCTGATCGCCTCGAAGCGGGCATGGGACGCGCTCGATGCGCCGACGCGCGACTGGCTGCGGGCGAGCTGCGACAAGGCCGGGCCTGGCATCCGCCAGGCGGCGCGCGCGGAGGACGACGCCGCGGTCAAGGCGATGCAGGACAAGCAGGGCCTCAAGGTCACGACGCTCACGCCCGAGGCCGAGACGGAGTGGCGCACGATCATCGGCAAGGAATACCCGACGATCCGCGGGCGCATCGTCCCGGCCGACACCTTCGACAAGGTCAGCAAGGCAGTGCAGGAATACCGGGCCCGCGGCAGATGAGCGGCACGCCGCCGCTCCTCGAACCGCCGCTGCCCCAGCAGGGCGCCGAGCGCACCGAGGCGCCCTGGCGGCGCGCCCTCTGGCGCGTCGAGGACCTGTTCCTGGCGCTGTGCCTGGTGGCGATGATGCTGCTCGGCGTCGCCGACCTCGAGATCTGGGGACGGCTCGGCATCCGCCTGCCGATCGTCGGCACCGACGAACTGGTGCGCCACTTCACCCTGCTGGTCGGCATGGCCGGCGGCGCGATCGCCGCACGCGAGGGTCGCCTGCTCTCGGTCGCGAGCATCACGCCGCTGCTGCCGAAGCGCCTCGCCACGCTGCTCGAACGCTACACGCACGTTTTCGCGACCTTCATCGCGCTGATGCTGGCGCTCGCCGGCGCGCTGTTCGTGCAGACGGAGAAGGATGCGGGCGTCACGCTCGCCTCGGGACTGCCCATCGTGTGGTTCGAGTACGGCCTGCCCGTCGGGTTCGCACTGATCGGATTGCGCCTCGCCTACCGGGCGGGCCGCACGCACCTGCGCACGGCGGCGGTGGTGCTGGGGGTTGCGGCCGCCGGCTATTTCGCCGCCCACACGCCGATCGATGCGACGCACTGGCGCTGGCCGGCCCTCGTCGCCCTGCTGGTCTCCGTCGTCGCCGGTGCGCCGATCTTCGTGCTGCTCGGCGGCGCGGCGCTGATCCTGTTCTACGCGCAGGGCGACCCGATCGCGTCGATCCCGCTCGATCACTACGACCAGGTCACCAATCCGCTGCTGGCCACGCTGCCGCTGTTCACGCTGACCGGCTACGTCCTCGCCGAGAGCGGCGCCTCGCAGCGCCTGGTGCGGCTCTTCACCGCGTGGACGGGCCACTGGCGCGGCGGCGCCACCGTCGCCACGGTGTTCGGCTGCGCGTTCTTCACCGCGTTCACGGGCGGCTCGGGCGTCACCATCCTCGCGCTCGGGCCGTTGCTGATGCCGGTGCTGCTGACCGCGGGCTACGGCGACCGGCAGGCGCTCGGCATGATGACCGGCGCGGGCTCGCTCGGCGTGCTGCTGCCGCCCTGCCTGCCGCTGATCCTCTATTCGATCATCGGCCAGGTCTCGCTCGAACAGATGTTCCTCGGCGGCGTGCTGCCGAGCCTGGTGATGATGGCCTTCGCGATCGGCTGGGGCTTCTACGCGGCGCCGCGCCAGTCGGCCCGCAGCCGGTTCGACGCGCGCGAGGCCTGGAGCGCGACCTGGGAAGCGAAGTGGGAACTGCTGCTGCCGCTGATCCCGCTGGTGCTGATCTTCGGCGGCTATGCGCTGCCGGTGCAGGCCGCCGCGCTCACCGCGCTCTACGCATTCTTCATCGAGACCGTGGTGCACCCCGACCTGCGCCGCAACGGGCGGCTGCTGCCGCTGCTGGTCGAGTGCGGCATGCTGGTCGGCGGCGTGCTGCTGATCCTCGGCACCGCGATGGGCTTCACCAACTGGCTGGTGACCGAGCACGTGCCGGACGATCTCGCCACGGCGCTGTCGACCCACATCGAGCAGCCGTGGATCTTCCTGCTGCTGCTCAACCTGTTCCTGATCGTCGTCGGCTGCCTGATGGACATCTTCCCGGCGATCATCGTGGTCGCGCCGCTCGTGGTGCCGCTCGGCAACGTGTTCGGCATCGACCCGGTGCACCTCGGCGTGATCTTCCTCGCCAACCTCGAGGTCGGCTACCTGATGCCGCCGGTGGGGCTCAACCTGTTCCTGTCGGCCTACCGCTTCGACAAACCGCTGCTCGAAGTCGCGCGCGCCACGCTGCCGATGACGCTGGCGCTGTTCGCGGCCGTGATGCTCATCACCTACGTGCCCGCCATCTCGACCTGGCTGCCGCGGGTGTTCGGCCACTGACCGCCGGCGCGGCCCTCAGCCGAGGACTGCGCGCACGAAGCCTCTGAACGCCGACGGGTCCGTCAGCAGCACGAAAGCGAGACCGGCCAGCGCGCCGCCCAGGTGCGCGTCGTGGTTGATGCGGCCCCGGTTCTGCCGCGCCGAATACCACGTGTAGCCGAGGTACAGCACCGCGAAGAGCGGCGCCGGGATCGGCACGGGCAGCGGGAAGATCATCACGCTGTTCGACGGGAAATAGACGATCGAGGCGAACAGCACGGCCGAGATGGCGCCCGAGGCGCCGATCGAGCCGTACTCCGGGTCGTCGCGATGCTTGACGTACGAACCGACGTCGCTCACCAGCAGGCCGACGAAGTACAGCGCGGCAAAGGCCGCGCCGCCGATGCGATGCTCGAGCGGGAAGCCGAAGAAATAGAACGTGACCAGGTTGAAGATGAGATGCGACAGGTCCGCGTGCACGAAGCCGCTGGTGACGAGGGTCTCGAAGCGGCGACCCCGATGCACCCAGTACGGCCGGAACACGCTGCGCTCGATGATGCGCGGCGAGACGTAGAGCCCGGCGAGGCTCACCACGACGATGACGGCGAACAGGACGGCGGCGATGCTCAAGCGGTTCTCCCGGGAGACGCGGCTTCACACGACGCGCAGTCTGTCATCGCGCCGCCCGGAGCGCGAGCAAGTGGCGCATCGGCTCAGTGGCGAGGGTAGACGAGGCGGGAGACGTCGAAGCCGAGGTCCGCCGCCCGGCGCACGAGCCGCTGGAGGACCGCGTCGCTCAGGATCGGCTGACGCGCGAGGATCCAGAGGTAGTCGCGGTTGGGCCCCACCACCAGCACGTATTGGTAGCCCGGGTCGAGTTCGACGATGTTGTAGCCACCGTAGAACGGCCCGAAGAACGAGACCTCGAGCGCCCCCACGTCCGGCCCGTCGCGAAAGCGCGCGCGTCCGACGGCTTCGCGCCATTGGCCCGTCGCGACCTCGTACCCGCGATTGACGACGCGCACCGAGCCGTCGTCGGCCAGCGCGTAGGTAGCGGTGATGCGCTCGAGCCCGTCTTCGAAGCGGTTCGGCAGCCGCGCGATCTCGTACCAGGTGCCGACGTAACGCGCGACGTCGAACCCCCGCACGGGTTGCACGCCCTCGGGCGCGCCGCTGCACGCCACCAGGGCACACAGGAGGGCCGCGCACCAGGCCAGGCGCGGGACCGGATTACGTCGCATCGGGAACAAGGGCGGGACTCCGTCAACCGATCGCCACGCGGCCCGTTAACCGCCACGTGACCCACACGGCGCCCAGCGGCGCCCCCAGAGGAGACGGACATGACTTCGACGAACCACGCAATCCGGATGCGCTCGCTGGCCGCGGCGACGGCACTGGGACTGGTGATGACGATCGGCGGCAGCAGCCTCGCGCTCGCGAACCCCGGCAAGCCCCGGGGCACGCACGCGCAGGCGCACAAGGCGCATCCGGCCGGCGGCTACACGCGCCACACCGAAGTGCAGCGCACGGAGCACGGCCACACGCGCAGCGACACCTGGACCGGCGACAACGGCAAGTCGGCCACGCGTGACGCCGAGGTGGTCAACGACCGCGCGACGCAGACCCGCACCCGCGACGTGCAGTGGACCGGTCCGAACGGCCAGCAGGCGACGCGCACCGACGTCACGCAGCGCACCGACAACGGGTACACGCGCGACTCCACGGCCACCGGCCCGCGCGGCGGCACGGTCGAGCGCGACGTCGTCGCGACGCACGACCAGGGCAGCGGCACCTGGGTCAAGGACGTGACCGTCGAGCGCACTCCTCCGCCCAACCCCAAGGGTCCCTGAGGGCCCGGCGCGATCCCCCATCGCGTCCTCTCGCCCCCTCCTGCTCCGCGGGAGGGGGCCTTTCCGCTCCGGGAAGCCAAGCGCGACCCGGTTCACATTCGACATAAGCAGTTAGCGCAGTTCGCTGTCCCGCGCGCGGTCGAACCGCCAGAATCCGCACCGGCGTTCCATGAGTCGAGCGGACCCCGCGATGTTGGCTGTCCTGTTGGGCGTGATCGTGCTGCTGGCCGGAGCCTGCGCCGTGCTCTGGCAGCGGGCCGCACGCGCCACGGCCGCTTCCGTCGGCGCCGATGCCCCGCTCGACCTGCGCCGCGAACATTTCGCGCTCGCGCATCGCTTCACGAACGACGCCGTGCTGCTGCTCGATGCGCAGGGCCGCATCCTCGACGCCAATGATCGCGCCGTCGACCTCTACGGCCGCTCGGCACGGGAACTGGGCTCGCTGAACTTTTCCGCGCTCAGGACCCCGAGCGGCGACCTCGAGGACGATGCCCGCGACGACCTGCTGGTGGCGCGGGTGCAGGCGGCACTGGTGTTCGAGACGGAGCACCGGCACAGGGACGGACACGCGCTGCCGGTCGAGGTCAGTGCCCGCCGGTTCGAACTCGACGGGCAGGCCTACGTGCAGTGCTTCGTCCGCGACATCTCGGACCGCAGCCGGGCCGAACAGGCCCTGCGCGAGAGCGAGCGCCGCTTCCGTGAGTACGTCGAGAAGGCGAGCGACATCGTGTTCGGCCTCGACCGCGAGGGCCGCTTCACCTACGTCACCCCGAACGTCGCCGACATCCTCGGCCGGGCCCCGGCCGAGTTCATCGGCCAGTCGTTCGACTTCGTGGTCCACCCGGAGGACCGCGCCGAGGTGCGCGGCTCGCTGCGACGCGTCGGTTCGCCGGAGGACCGGCATCGAACGACCGAATACCGGGTCATCGACGCCGACGGCAACGTCCGCTGGCACTCGGCCCGCGTCTCGCCGTTGCACGATCCCTCGGGACGCATCCGCGCGTACACCGGCATCGCGCGCGACGTCACCGACCGCAGGCTGGCGGAACTGCACCTGCAGCGCAGCGAGCGGCGCCTGCAGGACGCACAGCGCATCGCCCACATCGGCAGTTGGGAGGCGCATCCCCAGTCGGGTCGCATGATCTGGTCGGAGGAGACCTACCGCATCTACGGCGTGACGCCCGAATCGTTCGACGGCACGGTGGAATCGTTCTTCGCCCTGATCCACCCGGCGGACCGCGACCTCGTCGCGCGGAACCTCGAGCGTCGCCTCAGCGGCGAACCCGACGTGGTCGACGAGTTCCGCTGCGTGCATCCCGACGGCACCGTCCGTCACCTGAGCGGCCGCGGCCAGGTCGTCCGCGACGCAGGCGGCACGATCAGCGCGGTGATCGGCACCGTGCAGGACGTGACCGAGCGCCACCGGTTCGAGGAGCAGCTGCGCGCCAACGAATCGCGGTACCGCAACCTCTTCGAGCACGCGTCGGACGGCATCTTCCTGGTCGACGACCACAGCCGGTTCGTCGACGTGAACCCCGCCGGCGAGGCATTGCTCGGCTACACGCGCGAAGAGCTGCTGCAGCTGAAGGTGGCGGACGTACTGGCGTCGGAGGAGCGTGGCCGGTTCATCCGGTCCCACGGTGAGACGCTGTCAGGCATTCCCCAGCGCGCGCAGTGGCAGCACCGGCGCAAGGATGGCGCCATCCTCTGCGTCGAGGTGAGCGCCAACCGCCTCGACGACGGCCGCGTGCTCGCGGTGCTGCGCGACCAGACGGCCGCGCTTGCCACGCGCCGCGAGATCGAGCACCAGCGCAACCTCTTCGACCTGCTGGCCCAGTGCAACGAGGCGATCGTGCATGGCGCCGACCTGCGCGAACTCCTGCAGACGGTGGTCCGGCTGGCGGTGGACCACGGGAAGTTCATGTTCGCGTTCTTCGGCGAGGTGCGCGAAGACGGCAACGTGCTGCCGCTCGCGGCCTACGGCGAGGACCAGGGCTACGTCGAACAGCTGCGCATCAACATCCTCGATGCGGGCCCGGTCCGCCAGGGTCCGGTAGCACGCGCCATCCTCGAGGGCCACCCGGTCCTTGTGCAGGACTTCCTCGCCGAGAGTGTCGGCATGCCGTGGCACGACGCGGCGCAGCGGATCGGCATCGGTTCCGCCGGTGCCTTCCCGGTGCGCCAGGGCGGCCGCGTGATCGGCGCGTTCATGCTGTATGCCGCGGAGCGCGCGTTTTTCACGCCGTCGATCGTGCAGACGCTGGAGGAGATGATCGCGGAGATCGGCTTCGCGCTCGACTCGCTCGCCACACGCGCGGAACTCGAGGAGCAGCGCCAGCTGATGCGCTCGATCCTCGACGCCGACCCGGCCGCGATCTACGCGTACGACCTCGAGGGTCGACTCCTGCTCGGCAACTCGGCGTGGTCGTCGCTCTTCGGGCGTGACCTGCCGCGCCGCATTGGCCGGCGGCGCGAGGACTTCATGGAAGCGGAACTCGCCCGCGAGCACCGCGCCTCGGACCTGCAGGTCATCGAGGCCGGCGAGCCGCGCGTCCTCGAGGAGATCGTCCGCGGACGGACCTACGTCACGGCGAAGTTCCCGCTCCGCAACCTCGCCGGCCGACTCTATGCCGTCGGCGGCGTGTCCACCGACATCACCGACCTGCGCAGCGCCCAGCAGGAGATCGTGGCCGCCAACCGTGACCTCGAGGCCAAGGTCGTCGAGCGCACGGGCGAACTGATCGCCGCCAAGGAGATGGCCGAGGCGGCCGACAAGGCGAAGTCCGCGTTCCTCGCGACCATGTCGCACGAACTGCGCTCGCCGCTCAACTCGATCATCGGCTTCACGTCGATCCTGCTCGAGGGCCTCACCGGGCCGCTGAACGAGGCGCAGCGCAAGCAGCTGCAGATCGTCAGCGACTCCTCGCGCCACCTGCTCGCGATCATCAACGACCTGCTCGACATCTCGCGCATCGAGGCGGGCTCGCTCGAGATCGTGACGCGGCCGTTCCGACTGCAGCCGGTGCTCGACCGCGTGGTCGAGCGCTTCACCCTGCAGGCCCGGCAGAAGGGCATCGAGTTCCGCCAGGAACCCGGGCCGTGCGCCGAGACGCTGCACGCGGACGAGCGACGCGTCGAGCAGATCATCGCGAACCTCGTCTCGAACGCGGTCAAGTTCACCGACCAGGGCAGCGTGCGCATCCGGGTCGCCGCCTCGTCCCGGGAACTGCGGGTCGCGATCGAGGACACGGGGCCGGGCATCGCCGCGGCCGACCAGGGCCGCCTGTTCCAGCATTTCAGCCAGTTGAAGCCGCGCGACGGCAAGTTGCGCGAGGGCACGGGCCTCGGGCTCGCGATCTCGGACCGTCTCGCGCGGGCCATGGGCGGTCGCATCGTGCTCGAGAGTCGCGTCGGTTCCGGCAGCACCTTCACGCTGCATGTGCCCTGGGGCAACGATCCCGGCCTGTAGCGCCGTTACCTTGCGAGCGTCGTGACACCGGCCACGCCCTTGGCGCGCGGCGGGATGCGGGCGATGCGCTCCGCGGCCTCCGCCCGCACGCGGGCGAACAGCGCGTCGTCCCGGCGCAGTTCCTCCGCACGCGCGAGCTTGTCAGCCACCAGCGCGTCGGTCAGCGGCTCGCCGAAGCTGCGCAGCGGCGCGATCTGGAAGTGATGGCGGCGGAACAGCCGGTAGATCTCCTTCACGCGCTCGGGTGGCACCTCGCGGCCGAGCGTGAAGCACTCGAAGCGACCTTCCATGGCGAGCAGCGCGGCCTCCGCCAGGCACGCGTACGCCACGCCCTGCGGCAACCCGATGTCGAAGCTGAACTCGACCGGCCCCGGGATCAGCACCTCGCCGCTTTCCACGACGAGCACGTCCGGGCGCACCGCCGCTTCTTCCGCCGAGATGTCGGGCGGCAGCGCGACGTCGAGGATCACCGCCCCGGGCCGGCACTGGCTCACGTCGAGCACGCGCAGGCCGAATGCCGATGTCGCCGTGACGATGAGATCGCACTCGCCGACCCACCTTGCCGTGGTGGTGTCGATCTCCACGCGCGCGCCGGGCGTCTCGGCGTGGATCTTCTGCCGCAGGGTCGCGAGGCGTTCGGGCTCGATCGAGACGAGCACCACGTCGCGTACCGCCGCCGCAAGCAGGCGGGCGCACACCGAACCGATCGCGCCCGTGGCACCGACGATCATCGCGCGACCGTGCGCGAGGTCCGGCCAGCCGAGGCGCTGCGCGGTCAGCTTGGCGGTCTCGAGCGTCGCCGCGATCGTGAGGCTGTTGCCCGTCGTGACCGGGATCGGCGCGCGGCGCGCGACCGTCACGCCCGCATCGCCGACCACCTTGGTGAAGGCGCCGAGACCGACGATCTTCGCGCCGCGATGCGCCGCGTCGCGGATCGCCTGGCCGAGGCGCGCGTAGGTGAACTCGGGGGGCCGCGTCAGCATCTGGCGCGGCGTGGTACCGAGCGCGTAGATCAGGCCGTCGACACGGCGGCCCGTGGCCGGTGAGCGTCCGCCGGTGACGCGCCCGACGTGCCGCGCCGGCAGGTAGGCCGCCGTCGACTCGACGAACGCGCGCGGCAGGTGCCGCGTCCACCGGTACCGCGGGTGATTCGCGAGGTAGTCGATGGTGAGCGGATGCAGGATGAAGGCAAAGCGATCGGCATCCATCGCCCCGCCATTCTGCGCCGGCGCACGGCGCTCGCCATTCGGAAAACCCGGTGGTGGCCGGACGCGCGGTCAGCGAAACCGGAAGTCGCCGGCGTTCGCGGGGACGCGCCCACGCTTGTCGGCGTAATAGCTGCGCAGGACCTCGAGATCGCGCCCGACGTCACCCGTGAAGCGCACGTAGGTGTCGATCGAGATGCGCTTGCGGCCGTAGTCGATGGCGCCGAGGCCGACCGGCACGTCGGCCGCCAGCGCGAGGTGGTAGAAACCCGACTTGAGGTGATCGGTGTGCGAGCGCGTGCCCTCGGGCGCCACCGCGACCCACAGCCGGTCCCGCTTGCGGAACTCTTCCACCATCGCGGCGATGAAGCCGGTGCGCTCGCGCCGGTTGATCGGGATGCCGCCGATGCGCCGGTAGAGCCCGGCGACGGGCCAGCGGAACATCTCCTCCTTGCCCATCCAGTGCGCCTTGAGGCCGGTGCCGACGCGGAAGAGCACGCCCAGGATGAAGTCCCAGTTCGAGGTGTGCGGATACACGACGATGAGGCCCTTCGGCCCCGGCGGCGGCACCAGCACCGGCGTCCAGCCGAACAGGCGGAGCAGCGCGAGGCAAGCGTGGCGGATCAGTCGCAAGCAGGTCACCGGTTGGCCGGGGTCGAAGGCTTGTACCACACGCCCCGTCCGGCGGGCACCCGCACATCACGCGGCCGGTGCGCGCAGCGGCGCGAGCCGATATCCTCGCCGGGCCCCGCTGACCCAGGACGACCATGCCGGACGCACGCCCGGACAATCCCGACGATCTGCTGGTGCGCGGCCTCGGCGTGCGCCAGCTCACCGCGACCATCTTCAACCACACCGTCGGCAGCGGCATCTTCGTGCTGCCCGCGTTCGCGGTCGCGCAACTCGGCCCCGCCGCGCCGCTCGCCTATCTCGCGTGCGCGACCGTCATGTTGCTGGTGGTACTGGTGTTCGCCGAAGCCGGCAGCCGCGTGACCGCGACCGGCGGCCCGTACGCGTACGTGGAGATCGGCCTCGGGCCGGTGTTCGGCTTCACGACGGGCATCCTGCTCGCGGTGTCGCAGGTGGCCGCGGCCGGCGGCATCACGCTGCTGCTCGGCCAGTCGCTGGCGCGCCTGGCGGGCCTCGAAGGTCCGATGTGGCCGGGCGTCATCGTGCTGCTGCTGGTCGGGACGCTGTCGGCGGTCAACGTGCGCGGACTCGCGTGGGGCGCGCGCGTCGTCGAACTGTTCACGGCGGCGAAGCTGCTGCCGCTGCTGTTCTTCCTGCTGGTCGGAGCGTTCTTCGTCTCGCCGCCGAACCTGGCGTTCGCAGAGTTGCCGCCGCCGGCGCAGGTCGCGGCCACGGCCGGCACGCTGATCTTCGCGTTCAGCGGCATCGAGACGGCCCTGATGCCGAGTGGCGAGGTGCGCGATCCGACCCGCACGGTACCGCGCGCGGCGATGCTGGCGCTCGGGGCCGCGACGCTGCTGTACCTCGCCGTGCAGGCCGTGGCGCTCGGCATCCTCGGCCCCGCGCTGGCCACCGACCGCGTCGCGCCGCTCGCGTCCGCGGCCGGGCGGTTCGCCGGCCGCACGGGCTCGGCGATCCTGCTCGCCGGTGCATCGATCTCCATGTTCGGCTGGTTGACGGGCTCGATCCTCGCCGGCCCGCGCGCCCTGTTCGCCCTCGCCCGCGACGGCTTCCTGCCCCGGCCGCTGGCGTCGGTCCACCCGCGCTACCACACGCCCCACGTCGCCATCGTGGTGTATGGACTGCTCGCAGTCGCGGCGTCGTGGACCGGCACGTTCGAGCAGATGGCGGTGCTGTCGAATCTCGCGGCGCTCGGCGTGTACTTCCTCGGCGCGATCGCGGTCTGGCGCCTGCGCCAGCGCGACGTGCGCGTCGACCGCGAGCCGTTCCTGATGCCGGGTGGGCCGGCGGTGCCCGTGCTGGCCTGCGTGGTGATCGCCTGGATCGTCTCGCAGACGATCACGCAGCGCGAGTTCATCGCGCTCGGCGGCGTGTTCGCGCTCTCGCTGGTGGCGTACGTGGCCCGGCGCAAGCCGGGTCAGTGATCCGACTTCGGCGGCGACTGCGGGTCGTCGGGCACGACGAAGGCCGGCATCGGCGCCTTGCGCTGCTCTTCGGCGCGCTGCGCCTCCTCCGCCTTTTCCTGTTCGTCCATCAGCCGCATCGTGCGCTGCATGGCGGCGAGGAACGCGTTGATGGCCCCGCCGATGACCAGCACCACCAGCGCCGCGAAGACGATGGACGCGACCACCTGCATCGGCCGGCGCGGCGGCTTCTCCTGCGCGCGTGCGGCCAGTGCCCGCGCGCGATCCATCAGGATGCGCTGCACGTCGGTGGCGGGCGGGGACGCTGGATCCTCGGCGGGCGGGGACGGTTCGTTCATGGGGGGCGGATTCTAGCGGATGCGCCCGGCCGCGCGCGCGTTAACCCCGCCTCCCCTTGTACCGCGTTCATAGGGACGTCCCTTCCCGCAAGACGAGGCCGTCATGACCCACCGCATCTCCCGCCGCATGCTCCTCACGGTCGCGACCGCGTCGGCGCTCGGCGCCGTCCTGCTGCTGTCCGGGCGCTCCTGCCTGGCGGCATCGCTCGCGAGCGTGGACGTCTACGACGTCTCCGCCCGCGCGGCCCTGCCCGTCTACTCGCACCACGGACGCCGCTACGTCGCCGGCACGCCGGGCAACGAGTACGCCGTGCGCATCCGCAACTGCTCGGGGCGCCGCATGCTCGCCGTCGTCAGCGTGGACGGCGTGAACGTCATCACCGGCGAGACCGCCGCGCCGTCGCAGTCGGGGTATGTCATCGAACCCGGTGATTACGTGAACATCGACGGCTGGCGCAAGTCGCTGGCAGACGCGGCGGCGTTCTACTTCACCGATCCCGCCGATGCCTACGCGTCCCGCACCGGGCGACCGGACGACCTCGGCGTGATCGGCGTGGCCGTGTTCCTCGAGAACCCGCCGCCGCCCCCGGTGGCGACTTTGAACGGGGCGTACGGCAAGGCCGAGCGGGCGGCCGCAGCCGATGCCGCGGCGGCACCGGCCCCGACCCTGGGCACGGGACACGGCCGGCGCGTCGACTCGCCGGCGCAGTACGTGGCATTCGAGCGCGCGAGCGACCGGCCCGACGAGGTGGTTCGCATCCGCTACGAGCGGCCGGACCGCCTGGCCGCGCTCGGCGTCCTGCCGCGCCCGCCCGGCCCGATGTGGTCGCGGGAACCGGACCCGTTCCCCGCGGATCGTGGCTTCGTACCGGACCCCTGAGGGCCCATGGACGGGGCGTTTGCCGGCACGCGCGCGGCCGTCGATACTGCGGGGCGAATGGAGCCCGCGCCAGTCACGGAGGCGCGCGTCCGGCCGGACGCCGACCTGATGCTCGCCTACGCGCGCGGCGACGCCGACGCGTTCGCCGAACTCTATGCTCGACACAAGGGCGCGACCTATCGCTATTTCCTGCGTCACCTGCGCGGAGCGCGCCACGTGGCGGACGAACTGCACCAGGACCTCTGGCTGCGCGTGGTCGCCGCCCGCCAGCACTACGCCGCGGAGGCGAAATTCACGACCTGGCTGTACACGCTCGCGCGCCATCGCCTGATCGATCACGGGCGGGCGACCGGCAGCCATGCCACCACGTCGCTGGACGAGGACGACGCGCTCGCTGCGCTCGATCGCGCGGCGCTGGGCCACGAACCGGCGACCGCCCCGTTGCGCGCGACGATGGACGCCGAGGCGAATCGGCGCCTGGTGGATGCGTTGCAGGACACGCCGGCCCCGCAGCGCGACGCATTCCTGCTGCACGTCGACGCGGGATTGTCGCTCGCGCAGATCGCGGCCCTGACCGGCGCGCCCGAGGAAACGGTGAAGAGTCGCCTGCGCTACGCCTACAAGCGGCTGCGCCTGGCGCTGGAGGACCTGCAATGACCCCACAGCCGGACGACCTGGCACGCGACGAAGCCGTCGATCGCGCGTGGGCGGATGCCGCGCGCGACCAGCCACCGGAGCACGTCGATGCGGCGATCCTCGCTGCCGCAAGGTCGGCCGTGGAGGCGAACAAGGTCACTCCGTTGCGCCCGCCTGCCCCACGCCGTGTCTCGCGCTGGCAACCGTTGCTCGCAGCCGCCGGCGTCGCCGGCATCGCGTTCGTGCTGCTGCAGGTGCTGCCGCGCGAGGCGGACCGGCCTGCGGCGACATCCCCCACGAAATCGCAGACCGTGCTCGGCGCGCCGCAACCCGTGACCTCGAACTCCGCGATCGCTCGCGACGAGGGGCCACCGTCCGCGTCGACGGGCGTGCAGGAGACGCAGGTTGCGGCGCCGACGGAGCCGGAGCAGGAAGTCGCCCCCGCAGAGGCCGGCAGACTCGATGCGTCGCAGGCTGCCGCAGACGCGGCCGCCGCACCGTCCTACGCCGCGAAGTCCGCGGCCGGGGCGACGATGGAGTCGGCCGTCCCCGCACCGGCCGTCCCCGCACCGGCCGCCGCTGCGTCGGCGGCGCCGGACTCGAGCGAACGAGCCGTCGTGGCGAGCGAGGAGCAGGTCATCGATGCGTACCGGCGCGGCGACCTCGGCGCCGCGGCCACGGCACTGCGACGACTTCGCGCGCAGGACCCGAACGCAGACGAGCGGCTGCCACCCGATCTGCGGGAGTGGGCCCGCTCGGTGCGCTGAGGGACCGGTTCAGGCCAGCTCGCCGACTTCGACGTGCACCGGCCCGGAGCGCGGCTGAACCTGCAGCAGCAGCACCGTGGGCAGCACGATGACGGTCACGACCGCGAGCACGTGGAACGTGTTCGCGTAGGCGATGGCGGCTGCCTGCTGGTCGATCAGTCCCAGCAGCATCCCCGTGCCCGTGTTGGCACCGGGATCCACGCCCGTGACCGCCCAGCGCTGCACGTCGTAGGCCGTGAAGTGCTCGGTCAGGTAGGCACGATTGACCTGCGTGGAGCGCGCCAGCAGCGCGACCGCCATCGAGATGCCGACCGAGGAACCGACGCTGCGCCACAGCGTCAGCATCGCGCCCGCCTCGGCGCGCTGGTCGTCGCGCAGCGTCGCATACGCCAGCACCGACAGGGGGATGAACACGAGCGGCGTGCCGAGCCCCTGGATGAACGACACGACGGCGACGTGCAGGCGCGGAGTGTCGAGCGTGAAGCCGCCGGTCAGCACGAGTCCCACCGTCGAGGCGATCACGCCGGCGGCGACGATGAAGCGGGCATCGACCCGGCCCGTGAGCCGGGACGCGATGAAGACGGCCAGGATCGACGACACGCCGCGGATCGCCTGCAGCGCGCCGGCCTGCGTCGGCGTGTAGCCCTGCAGCGACTGCAGGAACGACGGCAGCAGCACGGCCGGGCTCATGATCGACAGGCCCGTCACCAGCATCAGGGTCAGCGCCACCAGCAGGTTGCGGTCGCGGAACAGCGAGCGATCGACGAAGGGATGCTCGGCCGTGAGGGTGTGTACGATGAACATGTAGAACGCGAGTGCGGCGACGCAGGCCTCGGCGACGATCTCGGCGGAATCGAACCAGCCGAGGGTCTGGCCGCGGTCGAGCATCAGTTGCAGCGCACCGAGCGCGATCGACAGCAGCAGGAACCCCGTCCAGTCGAACGGCCGGCTGCGATCGTCGTGTTCCGCGCCGAGGCCTTCGAGCACGCCGAAATAGGCCAGCGCGCCGATCGGCAGGTTGATGAAGAAGGCCCAGCGCCAGCTCAACTCGTCCGTCAGGTAGCCGCCGAGCGTCGGCCCGAGGATCGGGCCCACCAGCACGCCCATGGTCCACAGCGCGATCACGCGGCCGTGCTGCTCGCGCGGATATTCCTGGATCAGGGCGACCTGCGAGAGCGGCACGAGCGAGGCGCCGCAGAGCCCCTGCAGCACGCGGAACGCGACCATCTCGCCGAGCGACGTGGCGAAGCCGCACAGCATCGACCCGGCGGTGAATCCCAGCACCGCGATGGCGAGCACGCGCCGCAGCCCGTAGCGTGCCGCCAGCCAGCCGGCCGGTGCCGTGGCGATGGCGCTGGTGACGATGTAGGACGTCAGCACCCACGCGATCTGGTCCTGCGAGGCCTGCAGGCTGCCCTGCATGTGCGGCAGCGCGACGTTGACGATCGTCGAGTCGACGGTGAACAGGAGGCAGGCCAGTGTCATGGACACCGCCAGCACCGTGCGACGCACCTCGGGCGAACGGATCGTCATCGCGGGCCGGGCTTCACGACCGGTGGCCGAACCAGCGCTGGAACCGCGAATGCGGGCCCGTGTCGATCTCGACGAGGGCGCTCGCGCCGCTGCGCAGCGGCGGATCGTCCGCGCTCAGGTCGATCGCGATGCGCACCGGGATGCGCTGCACGACCTTCACCCAGTTGCCGGACGCGTTCTGCGGCGGCAGCAGCGAGAACTCGGCTCCGGTCGCCTGCGCGATGCTCGCGACGCGTCCATGCCAGCGGTGACCCGGATAGAGGTCGAGCTCGATGGTCGCGGGCTGGCCGGTGCGGACCCATTCGAGGTCGGTCTCCTTGAAGTTCGCCTCCACGTACAGGCCGCCTTCGGCCACGATCGCGAATGCGGCACGACCGGCCTCCACGCGGTCCCCCACGAATGGCAGGTGACTCACGATGCCCGCGCGTGGCGCCCGTACGATGGTGTGGTCGAGGTCGACACGCACCTTCTCGAGCTCGGCGCGTGCGCGCTGCACGGACGGATGCCGGTCGACCGGCTGGGACGGATCGCCCAGTCGGGCGCGCGCCTGCCCGAGCTGCAGTTCCAGCACGGCGATGGTGCCGACGGCGATGTCCTTCTGGCGCTCGGTCGCCTCCAGCGCCGAGGCCGGCACCAGTTGGCGCGACGCGAGTTCGCGCTGGCGGTCGAGTTCGCGCAACGCGTAGTGCGAGGTCTCCTGCGCGACCCTCACCTCGCCCTGCTTCTCGCGATAGGCGGCTTGCAGCGACTGGACGTCGAGGCGTGCGCTCGCCAGGTCGGCCTCGGCCCGGGTGCGCGCCACCTGCAGCAGCGCGTCGTCGAGCACCAGCACCACCTGGCCCGGCTGCACGCGCTGGTTCTCGCTCACGCGCACTTCGCGCACGTCGCCCGCGATCTGCGGCGCGACGTCGACGCGGTCCTGCTTCAGGTAGGCGTTGTCGGTCGACACGTAGCGGCCGCCGCTGCCGTACCAGTACAGGGCGGAGAGCACGACCAGCAGCGGCAATCCCCACAGGAACAGCAGGCGGGCGCGGCGCACGCCAGGCTGCCCCGCGCTCGTCACCGGCTCGTGCCCGGGAGTCGGTTCCCCGCTGCTCACCGCTCGCCTCCCGCGGTACGCGCCGGACTCGTCATGCCGAGATTGGCCCGCACGCGGGCGAGTGCCTGCAGCAGGTCGTGCCGCTGCTCGACCGAGAGTCCGTGCACGGCGCGCTCGCGAGTCTGCTGGGCTTTGTCGGTGAGGCGACTGAGCAGTTCCGTGGCGCGCTCGCCGATGTAGACGCAGGACGCACGACGGTCGGTCGGGTGCGACTCGCGGCGCACGAGGTCCTGGCGCTCCAGCCGGTCGATCATCCGGCCGACGGTCACCGGCGTGACGTCGAGCCACTCCGCCAGCTCGACCTGGCGCGCGCCGGGTCGACGCGCGACGTAGAACAGCAGGCGGTGCAGCGCCGGGGTCAGCGGCATGCTGCGCGTGCGCGCGGCAAAGTCCTGGCGCATCAGGCGCAGGATGTCGGCCAGCAGGATGCCGAGAACGAGTTCCTCGGGCTCATCGACGGAGTGCGGAGTATTCATGAGCGGTGGTCACGGTTAGTCATGCATACAATAAGCGTAGCGTATTATATGCGTCGTGACGCAGTCGTCGAACCAGCCTCGACCCCGGGGCCGGGACTCGAATCGCAACTATTTGATTTTCAATAAGATCAAGGCCTGTCCGGTTCGCCGGCGGACACCCCGGCCTTCAATTGCCGGCGCTTCAGGGCGGCGACGAACCCCTCCAGCGCGCTGGAGACGGCCCCCGGCGGGATCATCACCTCGATCAGCTGGAAACGGCCGCGGGTGGCGTGGGCCCGCGCCAGCGCCGCGGCGAGTTCGCGACGCGTGGTCACGCGCACTCCGTCTCCGCCGAGCGGTCCGGCGAGTTCCGCGTAGTGCCAGTCGTCGAGCCGGTTGAACTGCGCCTTCGGCTCGAACACGCGCAGCATTTCCCAGCTCTGGTTGTTGAGCACGATCACGATCGGATCCCAGCCGTAGCGACGGCAGTGCCCGAGTTCCCACCCGGTCATCTGGAATGCACCGTCGCCCACCAGCACGATTGGTCGACGCTGCACCGCCGCCTGCAGGCCGAGCCCCGCCGGCACGCCGAAACCCATGGTCGCGTAATACCCCGGCGCGACCACCTCGGTGTTCTCGATGTCGAGCGCGGTGAAGAGACAGTCGCCGGTGTCGCACGCCATGGGCAGCCGGCCCTGCTGTGCGAACAGGTCGTTGATCGCGCGCGCGACGTCCGACGGCGTCACCGGCGCATCGTCGGCGACGAGCCCGCGCGGATAGGCCGTGGACCGCCCGGCCGAGCGTGCCGGACGGTCCGCCACGCGGCGCGTCAGCTCGTCGACCAGCGCCGCGAGCGGGATGTTCGAGTAGCGATGGAAACCCATCGTGACCGCGCGATTCTCGGCGTGGATCGCGCGGCGGTAGTCGATGCGACCCTCGGAGACGCCGAAATTCGTGTCGGACATCGTCACGCCGAAGAGCAGCAGGCAATCGGACTCCTCCACCGGCCGCCCGACGTCGGGATGCGCGGTGAGCCCGAGGTAGGTCCCGAGCACCGGCACGTCGCACTGCGCGAGCAGGCCGCGACCCATGAACGACGTGACGACGGGCACGTGCAGCCGGCGCGCCAGCTCGGCCACGCGCTGCTCGATGGCGAAGCGGCGGATCTCGACGCCGACCATCATCACCGGCCGCGCCGCGGCGGCGATGCGCTCCATGATCTCGTCGGCGCAGGCCGCGACGGCCTGCGGGTCGAAGGGCTCCTCCGCCAGCGGCACGACCTCGGCGCACGGCGCGAAGACCATGTCCCGCGGCAACTCGAGGTAGACCGGGCGCGCGTGGACGCTGCAGCTGCGCAGCACGCGCGCGATTTCCGCCGGCGCCGTCGCCGGGTCGTGCAGCGACGCCTGGTCGCAGGTGATCTCACGATAGATCGCAAACTGCGAATCGACACGCTTGACCTGGTGGTGCAGCGACAGCCCGCCGCGGATCTCGCCCGCGCCGGGTGCGCCGGAGATCACGACCAGCGGGGACTTCTCCGCGTAGGCGGCCGCGACCGGATTGACCATGTTCAGCGCGCCGGCCCCGTAGGTGACGACGGCCACGCCGGGCGCGCAGCTGATGCGCGCCGCGGCATCGGCGGCGAAGCCGAGCGACGGCTCGTGGCTCAGCGTGTGCAGCGGCAGGATCCCGGAGTCCTCGATCACCTTGCAGAACGAGAGCACGAAGTCGCCGGGAATGCCGAAGACCTGGCGCGCGCCGTGCGCGCGCAGGGCCGTGAGCAGGGCTTGCGCAAGATTCATCGGATGTGCCGTCCGGTGCCGAGGTGCCGACGTTTATACCGGAGCGCGCACCGCAAGGACTTCGGCAATTGCCGACTTCGTCCGCCGGCGGCCGGGCGATATCCTGACTCTTTGCCGACATGGATCCGCCCGAGGCGAGGAACCGGATGCCCCACGCGCAACGCAATTCGAGCGTCTCGATCGTGCTGGCCGGCAGCGGCGGCGCCGGCGTGATGACGGCGGGCAACATGCTGCTGGAGGCGGCGGCGCACGCCGGCTACTACGCGCTGATGACCCGCTCCTCCGGGCCGCAGATCCGCGGCGGCGAGGCCGCGGCGATGGTCCGCATCGCGGACCGGCCCATCGAGTCCATGGAGGACCGCTTCCACCTGCTCGCCGCCGTCGACTGGGAGAACCTGCAGCGGTTCTCCGCCGAGATCCCGCTCGATGCCCGCAGCCTGATCGTCGGCGATCCGGACATGGGCACGCCGCCCGAGGCGTTCACCCGCAGCGGTGCGGCTCATGTCCCGATCGGCCTGAAGAAGCTGGCCAAGAGCCTGCCGGACGCGCGGCCGAACATGCTGCTGCTCGGCGTGGTCGCGAGCCTGATCGACCTGCCGGAGGCGTCGCTGGCCCACGCGGTCGAGAAGACGCTCGGCAAGCGCGTCGCGGCGCGGGCCCCGAGCCTCGCGGCGATCGCAGCCGGGCGGGAGGCCGCGACCGGCATCGAGCGGCGCTTTCCGCTCGCACCGGCGACGGCGGCTGTGGGTCGACGCTGGCTGCTGAGCGGCAACGAGGCGGCCGGCCTCGGCGCGCTGCAGGGTGGCGTGCGGTTCGTGGCCGCCTACCCGATCACGCCGGCCACCGAGTTGCTCGAGTGGATGGCGCCCGCGCTGACGTCGGTGGGCGGCACGCTGGTGCAGGCCGAGGACGAACTCGCGTCGATCAACATGATCATCGGCGCCTCGCACGGCGGCGTGCCCGCGCTCACGGCGACGTCGGGTCCCGGGCTCGCGCTGATGGTCGAATCGCTCGGCCTCGCGGTGGCCTCGGAGACGCCGATCGTGGTGGTCGACGTGATGCGCGTCGGGCCGTCGACGGGCATCCCGACCAAGTCCGAGCAGGGCGACCTCAACATCGCCCTGCACGGCCTGCACGGCGACGCGCCACACCTCGTGCTCGCGCCGAACTCGCTGGCCGACTGTCGCCGCACCACGCGCTGGGCCGTGCAGCTGGCCGAGCAGTTGCAGGCCCCCGCGATCGTGCTGTCCGACCAGTTCCTCGGCCAGGCCCGCGCCGTCATCGACCAGCCACTCGACACCGGGGCCTCGCCTGCCGCACGCGTGACCGCCGCGCCCGAGGCACCCGCCTACCGCCGCTACGCGCTCACGCCCGACGGCGTCTCGCCCGCCGCCATCCCTGGCACGCCAGGCGCGACCTACACGGCGGACGGACTCGAACACGGTGAGCGCGGCTCGCCCTCCTCCCAGGCCGCCGATCACCTCGCGCAACTCGAGAAGCGGCGCCGCAAGCTCGAACACGCGGACTACGGCAACGACTGGGCCGACGTCGAGGGCAGCGGCGAGCTCGCGGTCATCACCTTCGGGTCGTGCACCGGCCCGCTGCGCGAGGCGCTCGCGACGACGCCCGACCTCGCCGGCCAGATCCGCATCATCTCGCTGCGCCTGCTGGCGCCGCTGCAGACCGCCTCGCTGGTGGCCGAGCTGCAGGGCGTGCGCCGCGCGCTGGTGCTCGAGCAGAACCACACGGCCCAGCTCTATCGCTACCTGCGCGCCGAGTGCGACTTCCCCTGCGACATCGCGAGCATGCACAAGGCCGGCGGCGCGCAATTCCTGCCGGGCGAGCTGCAGCGTCGCCTGCTCGACTGGAGCCGCGTATGAATGCCGTCACGCCCCGTCCGGCCGCCCTGGGCCCGGCCGACTTCAAGTCCGACCTGAAGCCGGTCTGGTGTCCCGGCTGCGGCGACTTCGGCGTCGTGAACGCGCTCGCGAAGGCGCTCGCGAAACTCGAGCTGCGACCGGAGAACGTCGGCATCGTGTCGGGCATCGGTTGCTCGTCACGCATTCCCGCCTACACGTCGGCCTATGGTTTCCACGGCGTGCACGGTCGTGCCCTGGTCACGGCCGCGGGCCTCAAGATCGCGCGGCCCGACCTCACCGTGATCGTCGCCGGCGGCGACGGCGACGGCTATTCGATCGGCGGCAACCACTTCCTGCACGCCTGCCGGCGCAACGTCGACATGACCTACATCGTCATGGACAACCGCGTGTACGGCATGACCAAGGGCCAGCCGTCTCCGACCACCGAACCCGACTGGGACTCGAAGCTCTCGCCCGAGGGCACCGGCCTGAGGGAGTTCCTGCCGCTCACGATCGCGCTCGCCTCCGGCGCGAACTTCATCGCGCGTGGCTACACCGGCGACCCGAACGGCCTCGCCGACCTGCTGGTCGAAGCGGTACGCCACCCGGGCTTCTCGTTCGTGGAAGTACTGTCGCCCTGCATCACCTTCCGCCCGGAACAGCTCGAGTGGAAGAAGCTCGTGCGGGCCGGCGGCTTCAAGCCCACCGGCGAATTCGCGCGCGCCGTGCGCCGGCTGCTGCGCGACGACGGCTTCGACCTCGGGGTGCTCTATCGCGGCTCACGCCCCGCCTACCAGCCGCGCAAGGCATCGACCCCGCGCAGCATCGAGGAACTCGCGGCGAGGTTCGCGCTATGACGAAGAAGTCCCTGCCGCGCACGGTCGAGGAGTTCATGGCGTACGCCTGCGCCATGGAGGTGGAAGCCGCCGAACGCTACGAGGAACTCGCCGAGCTGATGGTCGCGCACAACAACCGCGAGGTGGCCGCGCTGTTCGCACGCCTCGCGCGCATCGAGGGGAAGCACCGCGACCAGATCCTCGAGCGCATGGGTTGGACGAGCGCGCCGTCGGCCGTGCACTTCGCGTGGGAAACGCCGGAGGCGCCGGAGACCACGGATCCGGGCGACCTGCACTACCTCATGACGGCACACCACGCGCTGCGGCTCGCCGAGCACAACGAGCGTCGCGCGGTCGAGTTCTTCGCAGGCTTTGCGCGGGCCCGCATCCCGGCCGACGTGAAGGCGGCCGCCGAGGAAATGGCCGCGGAAGAACGCGAGCACGTGCGCCTGATCGGCGAGTGGCTGCAGAAGGTACCGTCGCCCGAGCCCGGCTGGGACGAGGACCTCGACCCGCCGAACGCGGTCGACTGACGCGTCGTCGGGTTCAGCCCAACCAGACCTCGCGCGCCACCCGCGCCATGTTGCCGCCGAGGACGCCCGCGATCTCGTCGGCACTGAAGCCAAGCCGGGCCAGTTCGAGCGGAAGCTCGCGCCACGCCTCGACGGGCGCATAGGCCATGCGCGCGATCGCGAAGTCGTAGCCCGCCGCGCGCGGCCACCAGTACGACGGATCGACGCTGCCGGCCGGCCAGTCGTCCAGTCCGCTCTGGCGCCAGCCGATGTCGAGGCCGATGCCGACGTGGCCCGCGCCGACGAGTCCGGCGACGTAGGCCACGTGCCTCGCCACGTCCGCCGCGGTCGGCGTCGCCACACCGAGGAACGCGGACACGCTCGATACGCACACTACGCCGCCGGTCGCCGCGCAGGCGCGGATCTGCTCGTCGGTGATGTTGCGCCCGTGCTCGACCAGCGCCAGCGGATTGGCGTGGCTGAACACCACGGGCCGGCTTGACGCCGCCATGATGTCGAGCGTACAGCGACGCCCGGTGTGTGAGCAGTCCATCAGCAGGCCCGCGGCATTCACCGCCGCGACCATGCGACGACCGAGGGCCGTGAGCCCGCGCTCGACGTCGTGGCAACCGTCCGCGACGCTGTTGTTGCGGTTGTAGGCGAAGTGGATCTGTCGCACGCCGAGCCGCGCGTACAGCGCGACCATCGCGGGCTCCTCGAGCAGCGGCAGGGCGCCTTCGAGATCGAATCCAACCGCCAGTCGCCCCGTCGCCGCGGCACGCTCGATGTCCGCCACGGTCTCCGGAATGACGTAGCGATCCGGCTGCGCGGACAGCCGGGCCCGGAACGCGGCGATCACCGCCATCACCTGCGGCACGGCGTTCATGTCCATGCCGACATTGACCGAGACGTAGTTCACGCCGAGCGCGAGAAAGCGCTCCAGCGGACCGAAATCCGCGGCGGGGTGCAAGGGCAGGCAGGTGTGCGCGTCCCAGACGAGCGTGGCGGTCATGGCCCGGATTCTACTGAATCGCGCGCCGGCTGCCCCGTCGACGCCCGCGACGGCGGTGCCCACTGCGGGAAACCCGGCTTTGACGGTGTGGCGGTGCGTCCTAGCATCCGCGCATGAAAAGCGGGGTGACCCGATGACCCAGACCAGGACGCGACGCCCGGCCCTGCCTCCGGTGCCGGATTGGTTCCCACGCGGCTCCGCGCTGCTGCGCGACCCGAAGCTCACCAAGGGCACGGCGTTCACCGAGCAGGAACGCGACGCGCTCGGCCTGCGCGGGCTGCTGCCGCCGCACGTCGGCACGCAGGAACTGCAGGTGCAGCGCGTGCTCGAGAACTTCCACCGGCTGCAGACGCCGCTCGCGAAGTACATCCTCATCGAGGCGCTGCAGGATCGCAACGAGGCGCTGTTCTTCCGGGTGATCATGGAGAACCCGGAAGAACTGATGCCGATCATCTACACGCCGACGGTCGGCCTCGCCTGCCAGAACTACGGGCACATCTACCGGCGCCCGCGCGGCATGTTCATCTCGGCGCAGGACCGCGGCCGCATCGCGCAGGTGATGCGCAACTGGCCGAGCCGCGAGGCCACCATGATCGTGGTGACCGACGGCGAGCGCATCCTCGGCCTCGGCGACCTCGGCGCGAACGGCATGGGTATCCCGATCGGCAAGCTCGCGCTGTACACGGCGCTGGCCGGCCTGCATCCGTGGCGCTGCCTGCCGGTCGTGCTCGACGTCGGCACCAACAACGAGACCCTGCTGAACGACCCGCTGTACATCGGCATCAACCAGCGTCGCCTCACGGGGGCCGCCTACGACGAGCTGCTCGAGGAGTTCATCGAGGCGACCCAGGTCGTGTTCCCCGGCGTGGTCGTGCAGTTCGAGGACTTCGCCAACCACAACGCGTTCCGCCTGCTGAAGCGTTATCGCGATCGCGTCTGCTGCTTCAACGACGACATCCAGGGCACGGCGTCGGTGACCGTCGCCGGCATCTTCTCGGCCCTGCGGGTCACGGGCAAGCGCATGGCCGAACAGCGCTTCCTTTGCCTCGGTGCAGGCGAGGCCGCGACGGGCATTTCCGACCTGCTGGCGTCCGCCATGGCGGACGACGGACTCACCCTGGAGGCCGCCCGCCAGCGCTGCTGGATGGTGGACTCGAAGGGACTCGTGGTCGCGAGTCGCACCGGGCTCGCCGAGCACAAGCTGCCGTACGCGCACGAGCACCCGCCCGTCGCTGACTTCCTCGCAGCGGTGCGCGCCTTGCGGCCCACGGCCATCATCGGCGTCGGCGCCACGCCGAACACGTTCACGCGCGAGGTCATCGAGGAGATGACGCGCCTCAACGAACGGCCGATCGTCTTTGCGCTCTCGAACCCGACCTCCAAGGCCGAGTGCACCGCGGAGCAGGCCTACGCGTGGTCCGGCGGGCGCGCGCTGTTCGCGTCGGGCAGCCCGTTCGATCCGGTGACCGTCGACGGCAAGCACTTCGTGCCGCGGCAGGGCAACAACTCGTACATCTTCCCGGGCGTGGGACTCGGCGTCGTCGCCGTCCGCGCGTCGCGCGTGACCGACGAGATGTTCATGGTGGCGGCCCGCACGCTGGCCGAGTGCACGAGCGAGGCCGATCTCGCGCAGGGCAGCCTCTATCCGCCGTTGCGCGGAGTGCGCGAGGTGTCCGCGAAGATTGCCGCCGCCGTCGCCGACGTGGCGTTCCGGCGTGGCCTGGCCGAGATCGACCGGCCGGACGACCTCATCGCCTTCATGCGCGCGCAGATGTACGACCCGACGTATCCCGTGTACGCGGCCTGACACGGCCGCCGGCACGTCGATCCGGTAAGGTACCCGGGCGGAGGGGATCCTCCGCCCGCTCACGAACCCGGGTACCGCGACACGATGGAACTCTCGACCGTCCTCGATTCCATGCAGCGTGAGGGCGACGGCTGGCGCATCGAGGTGCCCGCCGACTGGCAGCAGGGGCGCACGCTCTACGGCGGCCTGCAACTCGCACTCGCGGTCCGCGCGATGCGCGGCGTGCTGCCAACCACCCTGCCGCTGCGCAGCGCGCAGGTCACGTTCGTGGGTCCGCTCGCCGGCGAGGGCATCTCTGCGCACGCCGACCTGCTGCGCGTGGGGCGCACGGCCAGCCATGCGCGCGGCGAATTGCGACAGGCGGGCCGGATCGGCTGCACGGCGGTGGGCATCTTCGGCGAATCGCGGCCATCGGCCTTCGCGCTCGGACTCGAGCAGCCGGTGGTGCCCGTGGATCCGGAGTCGCTGACCGACCTGCCCGTGATCGATGGCATCACGCCCCGCTTCGTCGAGCACCTGCAACTGCGCTGGGCCATCGGCGCCCCGCCCCAGCACGCGCACGACGAGCCGCACTCGACCGTGTTCGCCCGGCTGCGCGACCGTCGATGCTCGCCGGAAGATGCGCTGATCGCACTGGCGGATGCGATCCCGACGCCGGCGGTGTCGATGCTGCGTCGTCCCGCCCCGGTCAACTCGCTCAACTGGATGCTCGAGATCCTCGGCGACCCGGCGGGTTTCGATCCGCACGGCTGGTGCCGGCTCGACACCGACGTGCGCGCGGGCGCCGACGGCTACCTCAGCCAGACCTCGATCCTCTGGGGCCCCGATGGCCGCGCCTGGTCCGTCAGCCACCAGACGGTCGGCCTGTTCGGCTGACGACGCGGGACCCTCAGTACGGCGAGCCGAAGACCAGCCGGTAGACGAGCAGTCCGTCGCCGAACCGCAGGCCGAACCCGACGCGGGGCACGGGAATCTTCCAGACGTGCAGGCCTCGCGTCGTGCCGAGCGTGAAGCCGATCTCGTATTGCGGCGGCGCCCCGCGATCCGCGGACGAATTGGCCGGACCGGCCGGCGCGTCCGTGTACACCTCGGTGAAGGCGTAGCCGAGGATGTCGACCTGGTTCCCGGGCGCAGGCTCCTCGAAGGGCCGCCGCGCGGTCACGCCGATGCGCAGGCGCGTGTAGTCGTCGGTGTGATCGTAGGAGCGCTGCTCGACGACCACGCGCGCCAGCTCGTCGTACTGCTGCCAGTGCGTCGGCCCGTGGTCGAAATCGATGGCGCTGCGCAAGCCGAACGCATAGACGCGCTGGTCGACTTCGTCGTGCCGGTCGCGGGCAATGCCCGCCTGCGCAAAGGGCTGCAGCCGCCAGCCGTCGCGCACGCGCACGTCGACCTCGATGCCCGGCACGAATCCGTACGAGTCGAGGTGCTGGGGCAGGCCCGTGTGAAGCACGTCGACCGGCTTGAAGTCGAGGAAACCCACGGTCACGGGCGCAACCAGCCGGAACCGCACGCGGTCCTCCGGCGACGCGGGCAACTGCCACGCGAACGGCAGGTTGTAGACCTGCAGCGTCCGCCCCGACAGTGAGTACACGCCGGACCCGAGTTGCGTGGCGAAGCCGAAGTTGACGAACGCCTGCTCGCTGCGCGTGAGGGGCTCGGCCGCCCCCGCCTGCGCGCACGCCAACAACCCCAGTAAACACGGCACCCGACGCATCCGCCGCACGTTGCCTTGCCGCGACGGCCCCGGTCAAGCGACACTCCCGGCGCGCTGGAATATCCGGTCGCGCCGCCCGGTCTGGTTCCAGGCCCGCGCACATCCCGAATCCGGCCGCGCCGCGCTGCGAAAATGTCGCCGCACGGCCGCAGCCCGCCGCCCAGGAGACAGCATGGCCCTGAAGATCGATCCGTGGTCCTTCCCGCCCTTGACGCCTTCCGCCGAGGTCGAGGCGCTCTGCGCCGAGGCCGGCGACACGCTCGTGCTCGCGGGCGGCTGTTTCTGGTGCACGGAAGCCGTCTACCGCCAGCTCGACGGCGTCCTGTCGGTACGGCCGGGCTATGCCGGAGGTGCCGCGGAGACGGCGACCTACAAGCGCGTGTGCGGGGGCGACACGGGGCACGCCGAAGTCATCGAGATCGTCTTCGATCCGGCGCGCGTCACCGTGCCCGACATCCTCAAGGTCTTCTTCTCGATCGCGCACGACCCGACCCAGGTGAACCGCCAGGGCGGCGACGTGGGTACGCAGTACCGTTCGGCGATCTTCTACGCCAATGCCGCGCAGCGGGCGCTGGCCGAGCGCTACATCCGCCAGATCGACGCCGCAGGGCTGTTCGACGATCGCGTCGCCACCACGCTGGAGCCGCTGGTGCGGTTCCACGTGGCCGAGGACTATCACCACGACTACGCCGCGCTGAATCCGGACCAGCCGTACATCCGCGCGGTCGCCACGCCGAAGGTCGAGAAGATGCGCAAGGTCTACGGCGGCAAGGAGCACGCGTGAGCCGCTTCGACCTGACGCCGCCCTCGGCCGCGGAACGCGCCCGGCTCGAAGCCGGGCTGACGCGCGAGGAGCGCGAGGTGCTGCTCGATCACGGTACCGAGCGCCCGTTCTGCGGCGTGTTCGTGCACGAGAAACGCGCGGGCACCTACGCCTGCCGGTTGTGCGGCCTGCCGCTCTTTCGGGCGACGCGCAAGTTCGAGAGCGGCACGGGCTGGCCCTCGTTCACCGAGCCGTACGATCCCGCGCACCTGCGCGAGCTGCGGGACACGAGCTACGGCATGGTCCGCACCGAGATCCGCTGCGCGCGCTGCGACAGCCACCAGGGACACGTGTTTCCGGATGGGCCGCCACCGACGGGCCTGCGCTACTGCATCAACTCGATCGCGTTGCTGTTCACGCCGGACGGCGACCCGTTGCCGGACCCGCTCGGCCGCAGCGCCGCGTAGTCGCGGCGTCAGAGGCGCGCAACCGTCCCTGCCCGTCGCTCCCGCGCCCGCTCGAGGACGAGCATCGCGGCAGCGAGGTCCTGCGCCGCGATGCCCAGCGACTTGTACAGCGTGATGTCCGCGTCGTTGCGCCGGCCCTCGACCCGGCCTGCGAGAACCTCGCCGATTTCGCCGACGATGTGCGCGTCGGTCACGCGCCCCGCTTCGATCGCGTGCAGCAGTTCACCGGCCTGCGCGCGCGCACTGCCCCGGTAGTCGACGAAGTAGCGCGACCGGGCCACGACCTCGTCGTCGACCTCCCGCGTCTGCGGGATGGAGGAACCGACCAGGCACAGGTGCTGGCCGGGCCGCAGGTCGTCGCCGGACAGCAGCGGCCCGGGCGACGAGGTGACCGTGCAGACGACGTCCGCCTGCGCGGCCGCCTCGCGCACGGTCGAGACGACGCTCACCTTGCGCACGCCCAGCGCATCCGCGCGTGCTGCCAGTGCACGCGCCTTGTCCGCGTGGCGGCCCCAGACGACCACGTGCTCGAAAGGCCGCACCGCCTGGAATGCCTCGAGGTGCGCACGCGCTTCCTCGCCGGTGCCGATGATCGCGAGCACGCGCGCGTCGGGACGGGCCAGGGCCTGCGTCGCCACGACGCTGGCCGCCGCCGTGCGCACCGCCGTGAGGGCGCTGGCCTCGAGGATCGCGAGCGGCCGGCCGTGCGCCGACTCGTACAGCACGTACAGGCCGACGTGCGAGGACAGCCCGACCGCCGGGTTGCCCGGATAGAGGCTCAGCAGCTTGATGCCGAAACACGCCGGCTCGCCGAGGAAGCCCGGCATCCACGCGAGGCGCCCCTCGATCGCGGGCAGGGCCATGAACTGGCGCAGCGGCAGGAGCGCATTCCCCGCACTGACCTCGCGCATGGCCGCCGCGACGACGCGCACGCACTCGGGATACGTCAGCAGCTCGCGCACCTCCTCTCCGGAGATCACGCGCAGGTCGAGTGTGTCCATCATGAATCCCTTGCCGCGAACAGCGGCCGTGCATCGAACCACATCAGGTAGACGAGTGCGCCGATGAAGCTGACGACGGCCGTCAGCACGAACGGCGCCGCGTACGTGCCCGTCACGTCGACCAGCCAGCCCGTCACGGCGACACCGACGATGCCCGGCAGCGTCGCGATCGAATTGCTGAAACCCGACAGCACGGCCGCGTACCGCGGCGCGAGGTCGAGGCTGTTCGGTGCATAACCGGACCACGTGAGCCCGAGCGCCCCGGTCGCACCACACAGCAGGAGCAGGGCCGGGCCGGGCGCGAGCACTTCGCGCGTCGCCAGCAGGCAGGCCGCGGCGACCAGCAGGCCGGTGCACTGCATCCACTTGCGGGTCGCGGTCACCGACACGCCGCGGCGGATCATGCGATCCGCGAGCGGCGCCGCGAGGTTGGACACGACGAACATCGCCAGCCACGGTGCCGCCGAGAAGAGGCCCGCGTCGGCGATGCTCAGGTGCTGCACGTCGCGGAAATAGCTCGGCAGCCACGCCAGCAGGAAGTACAGCACCCACAGCGTCGCGAAGTGGCTCGCGACCATCGCCCAGACCGGCCCGCGGAGCAGCAAGGAGCGCCACGGGACGGGCCCCGGCGAGGTGGCTGGCGGCGCGGCGGCCACGAGCTGCGCGCGCTCGTCGGGCGACAGGCGCGGGTCGGTGGCCGGATCATCCGCCACCGTGGCGAACCAGAGGCCGACCCACAGCAATCCGACGACACCGAAGCCGTAGAACGCGATCGGCCAGTCGAAGTGGGCGATGATCCAGCCCGTCACGATCAGCCCGACCACGGTGCCGACGGGCACGCCGCTCAGGAATCGCGCCACGGCGCGCGTGGATTCGGCGGCGGGAATCCAGCGCCCGAAGAGCGCGTAGACCGCCGGCAGCACCGCGGCCTCGCCGATGCCCATCGCGATGCGCACGGCGATCAGGGTGGTCATCCCGAACGCCGCCGCGGGCGGCGTCAGCAGCGTGAACAGCGACCAGGCGAGCACGGCGCAGCCGAGCACGCGCCGCCCGCCGTAGCGCGTGGCCAGCCACCCGCTCGCCAGCATGAACAGCAGGTAGCCGATGAAGAACGACGAGAGCACGAAGCCCTTCTCGGTCTGCGACCAGCCGAGCTGCTCCTTCATCGTGACCGCGGCGACGGAGATGTTGACCCGGTCCGTGTACGCCACGACGCAGGCGAGGAACGCCATCGCGACCAGCCAATGGCGACGCGACGCCACGCTGTCACCAATCCTTGCGTCGGGCACTTGCCGCAAGTCCGGTCGAAGGTGTCGGTCGGCGTGCGGGCAGCGCGGCCGGATCAGGTCGCGTCCGGCGTGGACGCCGTCGCCGACGTCGGCACCGCGAATTCACCCTTGCTCGAGAACCGCAGCGCGGTGAACGCGCCGGTGTTGAGCTTGCCGCTCATCTCGTAAGGAATGCTCGTGATCGGCTTGCCGTCGAGCAGGCCGAGCACGTTCTTCACCATGCGCAGCACGGACACCGTCACGGGCACGGTCACCACCGTTTCGCCGAAGCGCGGCACCGACCCGGCCTGATCGCTCACGCCGCTGGCGAAAGTCTTGTCGAATACCTCGAGCTTGACCGATGCGCCGGTGTAGTCGATCGGCCGGTCGTTCGGGTTCTGGACCCGCAGTTTCACCAGCAGCCGGACCTCCATGCCCTCGCCGGGCTGGGACTCGATGCCGGCCACCGTGACGTCCGGGGGGTCGTAGTTCGGCATCGACGCGCAACCGGCCATCAGCCAGGCGACCAGGCCGAGGACTGCGATCCAACTCCACGCTCTCATGCAGGACTCCCGGCGCCCGGATGGCGCGCGGCCAGTCTAGCGAGCCAGCCGGGGAACCGCGAATCGCTGCGCAGCGGCGCGGCGTTCCAGTCGAGTTGCACCCACCAGGCGTGTCGCCAGCCGGCCTGCAGCGCCGATTCGAGCGCCTCGAAGGCTCGGTCCGCCGCGCCGAGCAGGCCGAGCGCCGTGGCCGTCCAGTAGCGGATCTCACCGCTCACCAGGCCTTCGCCGGCCACCTGCGCAGCGACGTCGAGGAAGTGTTCGAGGTCGGCGCGACCCCGGGGATCGCCGGCCTGCAGTCGCAGGTGGGCACGGTTGATCCAGTGCGGCAGGCGCCACACCCAGTCGTCGTTCAGCACTTCGTCGATCTCGCGGCGCGCGTCCGGATGCCCACTCTCGTACCGGGCGCGCGCCTGCGCGAGGTCGCCGACCGCAAGTGCCGCCTGGCCGCGCTGCAAGGCGGAGAACGCGCCGTCCCCGGTGCCAGCGATCGATTCGAGCGCTGCACGCTCACCCTGGGCCATGGCGATCGCGACGAGCAGGTCGCCGTCGAAGCTGGCCGCCGGTGTTCCGGCCCGGGCCTGCTCGAGCGACGCCTGCGCGCCCGCCAGGTCGCCCACCTGCAGGCGCATCAGCGCCAGCCGCGCCGGGAAGAACCACCGCCCCGGGGCACACTCGACCGCACGGCCCATCAGGCGCAGCGCCTCGTCGCCGTCGCCGCGCATCATCGCCTGCCGCCCGAGACCCGAGTACGGGATCGCGAACGCCGGCTCCACGTCGAGCGCTGCACGGAAGCGTGCCTCGGCCTCGGTCGTGTCGCCGAAGCGCTGCGCGTCGAATCCCGCGTTGGTGTTCACGATGGGCGCGAGCGGATCGAGCCGCAGTGCCTCGCGGTTGCGCGCGGCGGCGTCCGCATAGCGACCCTGGCGCGTCAGCACCAGCCCGAGCCACAGGTGACCGAGCAGGTAACCGGGATTGAGCTCGATCGCGTGCCGCAGCAGGTTCTCCGCCTCGGGCAGCGAGCACTGGTTCAGGCAGATCAGCCCCAGCGAGGCGTGGGCCTCGGCCAGCTGCGGCGCGAGCTGCAGCGCCCGCTGCGCGTACGGCAAGGCGCGACGCACGGATTCCTCGATGGCGGTGTTGCCGTAGTAGCGCACGCACAGCAGCATCAGCGCGTCCGCGATACCGCTGTGCGCGAGCGCATAGTCCGCGTCGATGCCGATGGCGGCCTCGAAGCACTCGCAGGCGCGCTGCAGCGAGGCGCGCGTGCGCTTGTGGAAGTGATGCCGGCCGAGCAGGTACCAGTTGTATGCCTCGACGTCGCTGGTCTGCGGACAGGGCAAGGCGTTCGGCAACTCGCCGTGCCGCTCGGCGACGGCCGCGAGCACGGCCTGCGCGACGTCGTTCTGCAGCCGGAAGATGTCCGCATACCGCCGCTCGAAGGTGCGCGACCACACCTGGAAGCCGTCGCCCGCGTTCACCAGCTGGACGTCGATGCGCACGGTGTCGCCGTGCTTGCGCACGCCGCCTTCGAGCACGGCCGCCACGTTGAGCCGCCGGCCGATTTCGCGCACGTCCTCGTGCCGACCCTTGAAGGCGAACGACGAGGTGCGCGCGGCGACGCGCAGGCCGGGCACCCGGGCGAGCTGGTTGCGGACTTCTTCCGACAGTCCGTCCGAGAAGTACTCGTTGGCTGCCTCGTCGCTCAGGTTGGCGAACGGCAGCACGGCGATGGAGCGCTCGTCGGGCGACCTCGCGGGCAGCGCGGGAGCCTCGTGGGGATCGGCCAGGGCCAGCGTGCGACGGATGCCCTGCGGCGTGACGTCGAACACCCAGGCCAGCGTCAGTGCCACGGGCAATCCGGCTACCAGGGCGGCGATGACGTAGCGCGTGTAGTGGGCGACGTCGAACGCGTCGAACAGCAGGCTCGCGGCCTGCGCCAGCACCCACGCACCGGCGACGTAATAGGCCGCGACCCGCAGCACGTGCCGGCGGCCGATCTCGGTCCAGAGGCGCTGCCAGGTCATTGCGGCCATGCGCGGCATCCTAGCCGGCGCGCGGGCCGGCGCAAACCCGGCCGCCCCGCCGGTGGTCGCGCGGGCGCCGGGACGGCGTTCAGTGCGTCGCCGCGTCGCTGAACTTCAGAGGCTCGGCGAACGGCTTCACGCCCAGTTCGGTGTAGATCTCGCTGGGGTAATAGGCCTTGTCGCCCTTCACCACCACCGCCACCTTGCGGATGTCCGCGATGTTGCGGGTCGGGTCGCCGTCGACGATGACGAGGTCGGCGGCCTTGCCGACGCTCACCGAGCCGCGGTCGGCGAGCACCCGCGCATACGTCGCGCCGTTCCAGGTGGCCACCTGCAACGCCTGGGCGGGCGTCAGGCCGGCCTGCACGTACAGCTCGAGCTCGCGATGCAGCGTGAAACCCGCCAGCGCGTCGGTGCCCGCAACCAGCGGAATGCCCGCGCGGTACAGCCGGCCGACGAACTCGATGCACTTCTGGTACGACTTCTCGTAGCGGGCGGCCTTGGCGGCGTCGGGGATGTTCATCTCGGCGACGCTGAACGAGCGGCGCACGTCCGGCGGCACGTGATCGGCCACGGCCGCATACGCCTGCGAGAGCTCGCCGGGGCGCTGGCGGATGAAGTCGAACGTCGTCACCGTCGGATCGATCACCGTGTGGTGCGCCTTGAGGAACGCGATGAAGTCCTGCACGCGGGGCGAATCGAAATCGAGGTCGGCGGTCTGCTCCGCCACGAGGTAGAAGCGCTCGAGCGTGCGCGTGTCGGTCGTCGGCGTGACGAAGAAGTTGAGCAGCACCTGGTTGACGTGCTGGATCTCGTCGAAGCCCTGCTCCACGACGTCCTGCGCGCGCAGGAACGCGGGCACGTGCCCGCTGACGCGCAGTCCGCGCGCGTGCGCGTAGGCGACCGTGTCGCGCAGGATGTCCTTCGGGAAGGAGTTGTAGATCTTGATCTGCGGGTAGCCGCGGCGCGCGTACCAGTCGATCGCGTCCTTCGCCCCCTGCAGGTCCCTGATCACGAACCCGCCCCGCGCGGAATACTGGCTCTCGCCCTCGATGAACCCGGCGGGCACGACCCGCGGGAAGAGCAGCGTGCCGCCGTCGCCCTCCGCGATCATGGCCTGCAGCTCGTCGTTGCTGTTCGCCATGTCGCGCGCCGTCGTGACGCCGGCGGCGATGTGCAGGCCGCCGTCCCAGCGCCCGAGGTGCGTATGCATGTCGAACAGGCCCGGCAGCAGCACGCGCCCGCCGGCATCGAGCACGTGATCGGCGCCCGCGTCGGCCGCGCTCGCCGGGAGAATCTCAGTGATGCGCCCGCGGAACACGTAGACGTCGGACGGCTCACCGACGGTGGCGTGCTCGCTGTCGAACACGCGGGCATTGCGGATCAGGGTGACACCGGCGAGCGGGTGCGCGACGCGGTGCTCGAGGTCGACCAGCGCCTGCGCCTCGGCAGCCTGCTGCTGTGCGGCGAGCGTGGCGCCGTTGTCCTGCCAGCCCGCCTCGATGATCTTGAGATAGCCCGGCACGATGAACGCGAACAGGCGCGGCGACGCATCGGTGGTCGCCCAGACGAACTGCGGCGTGAACCCGACGCCGGTGAGCATCATCAGCTGGACCGTGCGCGCCTGCGCACCGTTGCGCACGCTCGCCTCCCCGACCTTGCGCGCGGTCAGCGTGCCGGAGGGAATGAGGGGCAACCGGCCGTCCGGCCGCTTCGCGAGCGCGCCGAGGACCACCGTCGCGCTCTCCGGCGAGCCGGCCAGCGAGGAATACAGCGCCGTGCCCTCGACCTGCTGGCGGCCCGCGTCGGACGTGGTCTTCCAGCGAACCGCATT
>JBGAHO010000028.1:0-57402 GCA_044226195.1 Steroidobacteraceae bacterium | reverse complement strand
AAAAGGCGCCTAGGGAAGATTTACGGGCGCGTCATGGACTCTTTGGACATTACTATTTCTTACGACGGCGACCGAATCACCCCATGGAGACACTGCACTTGGGGTCCTTCGCGCACAGTACCGACTGCTGAATTCGGAAATGTTCCAGCGCGCATTGAAATCAATGAGACTCTTTCTCCGCGACGATTCTGTAGAACGTGCTGGGTATGGCTCACAGAAAGCGATACCGCGTGCAGCTCATGTGGCCACTCCGAGAACGTCATGCAGCGGAGCCGCAGCATCCGCGGCTGGATTGGCGTACAGCGATATTTCGACAAGGAGCACTATGGCTTCGACCTAATCCGCAATGGTCGAGTCATTGAGGATCTCGATAAGAGTTTCTTCACGTTTCGGGATCCTAATGGTGACGATTTATTCGAGTATCCGAGAGACGCGGTTCATTGGGGTGGACGCCTCGTTGGAGAACTAGAAATTGATTTCGTGCGAGTGTCCCACCAAAAGGACTCATTCGACAAACTGGATCCGGAGTGGAAGCACGTTGTAACTGCGATCAGGGGAGATTCTCCGCTACAGCCAAAGATTGCAGATCGAATGGGCCTCCCAAGAAACACCAGTCCGCTCGGGCGTCTATTCGCGGGCTATCGGAAGGGTATCGCCGGACTGAAAGATCTCGTCCCATCGGATACAAGTGGCGCAGGGATAAACACAGGCCCGGTGCGCGACTATGTCGACAAGTACTACTCGGGCGAGAAGGACTATCAGGATGACTCGAAGTGGTACGAGCTCGTCCTACAAGCTGAGCGAGCAAAACGCGGCGCATCCGCCGGCGCGGATGCCGCGGCGGGCGAGCTACCCATTGATGATGACTCGTCGACAACGCCTGCCAAAGCCGACGGCACCCCAACTGCTGATGATGAACATAAGAAGGCTCAGGCCGTAGCCGAGACAGGCACACTCTACGAAAAGTCGTCCAAGACAACTGCGCCAGATCCAGAGCTCGACTTAGAACTATCGAGGACCTATGAGCTGACCTCTCTTCCAGGCTCTCCAGCCATCACCGTGACTGCATTCCGGCACTTGGACAGCCCACAGGGAGCAGCGTTTTCGATACAGCCGGAAGGCTTCAAGATCCGGTATGACTACTACCCGAAGGCCGTCTTCTTTGAGGACAGCCTCCAAACTCCAATTGACTTCCTGATCATCGATCTCGCACAGCATTTCCTAGTGCTGTCATCGTCATCGCCGCGCGACACTCCCGTCTCTCAAATTGCATATGAGATCCGAAAGAAATACTTCGCACAAACACTAACGGATGTCTCTAATGCCGCTGACACAGCTGAAGCGATACTGAATGAGCTTAGGGCACACTATGACGAGAACCTGAGCTCCCACTCTCCTATTGAACTGAGTTCGCTCGACCCACGGCTGGTAGCCCAAGTTCGTATGCGCGCCTATCAGGCCGACGCAGCAACCGAGGAGCAGGTTGAAAAAGCCCTGCGCGAAGGCCAATTCGCGCGCTACGTTGATAGTGAGTTTCTCGTGGACTTGGTTGAAAGATGGCCCGACGTCGCAGTAGACGGCAGCTATTTTTCCTTGCCGTACAAGACGATTGCCGCCGAACTTCGTCAGGGCGCGCTTTCCTCCCTTGTCCAAGCCCTCCGCGACCTCCGATGGCTTGCTGAGGAAGCTAGCGGCGCAGTCAGCAAGGATGCTAACTGGAGGTTGCGATATGCGAGAGCTCTCGCCTCGCTGCGCCTGACACAGAGCTGGGTTGCGTGACTGTATGCCGGGCTTCGTTTGCGAGGAGCGCCTTACGTTTGGCCCATGGCCCGCACTGGAGAGAATGCTGGCACGCATGGTGGAGCACGCCGGATTTCGCGAGGTAACTATCGTAGGTGGCTCCGGCGACGAAGGAGCCGACGTGGTCGCCATCAAAGGAAGCGAGCGCTGGGTCTTTCAGGCCAAGTACCGCTATTCGGGCGGTGCTGACTCGGAAGGCGCAAGAGACGCTGTGCGCGCAATGGCAGCTTACCGCACCGACGTTGCAGTTGCGGCGACCAACACCTACTTCACAGAGGATGCGTACTCCTACGTGTCGGACGCCAAGCGAAACAACTTGGACATTCGACTATGGAACGGCGCGACGTTACTGAAGTTCTTTCACGGGCTACCAGGTCACTCCAAAGCAAGACGAAACCTCCGCGGCTACCAAGTGTCTGCGATCGACAGTGTTGAATCAAAGCGGAGCGACGGCGGTCGAAATGCTTTGGTAGTCATGGCAACCGGCCTTGGCAAGTCAATTGTCGCGAATGAACTTGTCGCAAGTGAACTCGAGCGCAACCCAGGGCAAGAAGTATTGGTCCTTGCCCATACCCGCGACCTAGTCCGTCAGCTTGAGATATCCGCCTGGCCGCAACTCGCCAAGGGATTCGCGACACACCTTTGGACCGATGGAGAACAGCCTGCATTTCAGGGCGGAGTGGTCTTTGCTACATGGCAATCCGTCATGGCGGCGCAGAAGCGCGGCGAATCGCTAGATGGGCGCTTCGGACTAATAGTCGTAGACGAAGCACACCATGCGCCGTCGGCGTCCTATCGCGCACTGCTCCGCGACCTCCACCCAAATTTTATCGTTGGCATGACAGCGACCCCCTGGCGAGGCGATGAAAGAAGTCTGGATGACATCTTTGGCCCACCTGCATTCTCGATGGATATCATCGACGGCATGCAGCAGGGATTCCTCGCCGATGTGGATTACCGGTTGCTTACCGACGGGATTGACTGGGATTCCATCGCGTTGCAATCACGAGCCGGATTAACCGTCAGGGACCTAAACGTACGCCTGCTGATGCCCGACCGAGATATCGCGATGGTGGACCTCATTGCCTCCAAAATAGCGGACCTTCCCAAAGCACGAGCAATTGGCTTTTGCCGATCAATCGACCATGCCGCACGTATTCAACCCTTGCTAGCCTCCAAGGGCATACGCGCGGCGGTGATACATAGCCGGCTGTCCCGAGAGGAAAAGTTCAACAATCTGAGCGCGTTTCGACTTGGTGAAATCGACATGCTGCTATCGATCGAAATGTTGAACGAGGGAATTGACGTCCCCGACGTAAATCTCATTGCGTTCATGCGGGTTACGCACAGTCGAAGAATTTTTGTTCAACAGCTGGGGCGCGGATTGCGACTTAGCGCGGACAAGACCAAGGTAATTGTGCTGGACTTTGTTGCCGATATACGGCGAGTTGCAGCTGCAGTTCAATTGAATAGGGATGCGGCAATTAGAGGCGCGGAATGCGAGGTAATCCGCTTCTCGGACGGGAAGATTGTTCATTTCGACAACGACAGGACTGCGTCGTTTTTTGACGAGTACCTAGCCGATGTGGCTGACGTCGAGAACTATGATGACGGCGCTCGATTGAAGTTCCCGGATACCTACTCGTAATCGGAGTAGGGCACCCGAGCTCCTGCCGCCTTCCAATATGTTTAGGGACTTAGAACATGCTTAGTCCGCAAGCGATTATCTTGTTGCAACGCCTGAGTGAGATCGCAAACGTTGGCGCCATTCCCGCAAAAGGCCATGGATCCACAGCTGTTGGCATGACACTTCTAGACGCAATGGGCATCGAGTACACATCGGTAGGCAAGCCCATGTTCATGGGCATTGTCGTCACGGCCAGACGAGAGCTTCGGACCGCACACAGAAATCGAGTGAACTTGTTTGCCAGAGTGCCGAATTGGCAAAAAAGTGCATGCAAGTCATCGGCCCAGATCGCGGAAAAATTCGGCTACGATGCCGGCCCTGGCATTCGCAAGCTATATTGCACCGTCAGCTCAAGACATCCAAACTCACAGGGCCTCTACTTAAGGGTCGATGAAAGGAATGACTCTTTGGAAGAAGTCGCGAAGACTCCGAGCGGCGATCTTGGTGTTGCAAACTGGTCATTGGATGACCTCAGACAGCGACTTGCGAAGACACACCCAGAGTCGATGTGGGTCAGCGCAACCGTAACTCGACACAACGGCACCGAGTACTTTCACTACAGGAAAGCCTCGTATACAGGACCTCCGATGATCGCCCGCCTTGCGACGTTGCTGGCCGAGGGGACAATCACAGTCGATCACCTTATCCAAACAGTCCACGGAGAGACAAAAGAGAAAGGCCCTCTCTTCAAGATCATCCCTTCTAATCTGCCGATGTTGTTTCCGGCACCACAAATATTTGACCTGTTGACTGTAGACTTTTCGAAAATTTAGGTGCTGTAGCCAGCCATCATTGATACTGGCTTTATCCTAGGTAGGACGAACAGATAGCTCCTCTAGACGCGCACTTCATGCGACGGTAGTGGGGTCACCATGGGAAAGTCCATTGAGCGGTTGCGTTAAAGGCCTGTGCGCTTTGGTTTCGGTCCGGATTAGATCGGGACTGCTGTAAATCGATGTCAAGAAGCGATGGGCAATTCGGCGCATACACCAGCCTGACCAGACACTCCCCCGCCCCGGCCTTCACCTTCTCAATCGCCATCTCCCTCGCCCTCCTCGCCCCCAGCCGATCGATGTGCTTGGGATCCTTCCCATAGATCGCCCCGCCCCCGAGCGGCACCCGGGGCCCGTAGTAATCCATCACCAGCTTCCGCCCGGTCTGCCCGTTGTCCTTGCGGCTGCCGGCTTCCGAGAGCGGCCCGTTCGGGTTCACCATCAGCTTCACCTCGGGCCATCGCGCGGTCCAGCGCTTGTCCGCCGCACGCAGCGCCCCATACCGCTTGGCCAGCACCACGCTCACCCGCTCCGCCAGCTCGAACACGCCCATAGCCTCGGGATGCTCGAGCGTCACCAACACGTGCTCGAGCGCAAATCCGTCGTCGTCCTCGCGCAGTCGCACGATCAGCTTGCCGTCCGGCCCGCAGCGCGCCAGCTCGCCGCCCTGGCACGCCTCCCACAGCGCGGTGCGGAACTCGAGCGCGAGGAAGTGCTCGGGCGGCAGGTACTGCACCTTCGCGTCGTAGCCGGCCCAGCCGATCACGATCGCCTGGTCGTTCACGTGCCGCGTCCAGATCGTCGGGTCCACCTCGTAGCGGCAGATACAGTTGGTCACCTTCCACGGGTCGCGCTTCGCCGCGGGGTCCACCGCCCGCGCAATCGAATCGAGCGCCTCCACCGCGATGCGCTCCACGTCCAGCACCGGCCCGCGCGCCGCATACCCGCCCGACAGCCACAGCTGGTCGCACCAGAGGCCGGCCTCGATCTGCACGTAGGCCTCGGCATCCACTGCAAGCGCCGCCTGCACGAGGCTCTCCGCCACGAAGTCGCACAGCTTGTCCGGGTGGCCCGGCAACACCGCCTCACTCACCCGGATCATGACGGCAACCTCCCGAGCTGCGAGTACGGAATCCCTGCCGCGCGCAGCGCCGACGGATTGCCGTCGCGCGTGACGATGGCGTGCAGGCGCGTGGTGCCCATGAGCGCCGCGACGGTCTTGCGCGGAATCGTCTCGACGAACCCGTCGGTGACGATCACGGCCGAGGTGGGACGCGTCCGCACCACGTGCTCGAGCACGCACTCGAGGCTGGTGCCGCCCGAGGTGCCCGCCTTTAGCGCGCCGCCCTCGATCACCGCCGGCACCACTTCCGTGCTGAACGCCCAGAACGGCCGGCGGATCCACCGCGACAGCCGGCCGAGCAGCGCCACGACCAGCGGCATCTCGGCATTCATCGAGCCCGAGACGTCGAGGTACACCTGCGCGCGCCCCTCGGGCCGCAGCGCGGTGGCGTCCCACTGCGCCTCGGGCAGGAACGGCGACCACGTGGCGCGCAGGAACGCACGACGGTCCGAGCTGGAGAGCACCGGCAACCGCGCATGCACGGCGACCGGCGCGCGCGGTGCACCCACTGCAGGCACCAGGTGCTTGCGCAGCACCTGCAGCGTGCGGGCCTGCCACTCCGCCATCGCGGCGTGCTTCGGATTGACGAGCATCCAGTACGGCGCTGCTGCCATGCCTGGGTTGCGCCAGATGCCGCCGCCGTTCATTTCCCGACGGGCGCGATCGAGCGCTGCCTGCAGCGCTTCGGGGAGTGGCGTGTCGTCTTCGTGGTTGCCGAGCAGGTCCTTGGCCGAGGGCACCGTGCGGCCGCCATCCGTCGACTCCGCACCGGGGCCGTCGGACGCCCTGCCGACGTCCTCGGCGAGTTGCTCGATGTCGTCCGCGAGCAGCTTGCCGTCGTACAGCGAACTCCAGGCCTTCCACCACGACGGTATCGCGTTGGGCGACTTGTAGACGTTCGCGCGAAACTTCTGCAGTTCGTTCTTCGTCATCGGCCGCAGCAGCATCTTCAATCCCTGCACGTTGCCGTAGTAGCTGGACATCAGGCTCGAGTACCCCTCGCCCAGCTGCCGGTGGATGATCGCGTTGATCACGGCGTCGATGGCCAGGTGGCGCGCCGGGCTCGGCGGGCCCTGGTCGTTGGTGTGGCGCAGCAGCACGTGCAGGAACTCGTGGCACAGCAGCGCCTTCACGTGCTCGTCGGTGCGGCAGTGCTGTTCGATGAATGCCAGGTTCACCAGCAGCCGCGGCCGCGCCTCGCAGGTGACGGCCAGCGTCGGCACCTCGTCGGTGAAGTGCACCGACAGGATCTGCAGCACCGCGCGGATCGCGAACGGGTTCTCGTCCATCAGCTCGTGCATCAGGGCACGCAGGTACACGGCGTTCATGAGTAGAACCTCGCGGGCTCGTACAGCTCGACGCGGCGCGTCAGGCTGGCGCGCGTCCACAGCACGGGGCGTTGTGGGTCGTACTGCCAGGCCGTGCAGAGCCCGAGCAGCAGCGCCTGCTGCAGGATGGAGGCATCGGTGCCCTGCGCCACCTTCACGCCCCAGCGCGCATCGGGCACGGCGCGCACCAGCAATGGTGCGGGCGGCGCCGGGAATCGCTCGCGCAGTTGCTCGGCATCGTCGAGTCCCACGCGGGCCAGCGACTCGAGCACCGCCTGCAGCGGATCGCGGTCGCCGAACACCAGCCCGGCGCGGATGACGCGCGGCAGGTGGAACCGCGCAGACTCGTCGCGCAGCACGCTGGCCACCACGCGCTCGGTGCGCCGGCGCGACGAGGGGCCGCCGCTGTTGGCGAGCGGCATGGGCGTGCGCGGGTGGCGGGCCATGGCGCGCAACCATTGCTGGGCCGCGCTCACGACAACGCTCCCGCCGCCACCTGCGGACGCAGCAGCTTCACGCACTCGTGCAACTGCTGCTCCAGCGGGTCCGGCGCCGGCAGCGCGATGCCGCGCACCACGCAGGCGGTGAGGAACTGCCGTGCCCGCGCAAGGCGCGTGTCGCGCAGCGGCGCCAGCACCTTGCCGATGGCCGAGATCACCGGGTGGCTGGTGCCCTTTTCGTTCAGGCGCTCCTGCCAGGCGATCACGCCCTCGACATCGAGCAGCGGCACGGCGAGCTTGGCGAGGTCGTTGAGCCCCTCGGCGCCGATCGGCAGCGCGCCTGCCAGCGCTGCGGGATACGTGGCGAATGCAAACGCCGCAGCACGGTCGGGAGACTCGCCGGCAATCAGCTGCGCGATGGCCTGCGAGCCCTCGTCGGGATCGCTGCAGTTCTCGAGCAGCAGCGCGAGCTTGCGCGGCAGCGACGGCTCGGCCAGCAGCGCATGGATCCACGCGCCGGCGGTGCCGCGCGACGCCTCCCATGCTGCGCGATGCGCGGCGGCAACGATGTCGTGCGACACCGACTGGCCCCAGGTCGCGTGCGGCAGGCTGCACTCGAGCACGCTCTTGAACACTTTCGTGGTGGCGCCGCCCGCCACGATGGTCGCGGCGACCAGGCTGCGCGCCATCAACCGTGCGCGGCGCGGCGAGATCCGCACGCTGGCGCCGTTGAGCGCACTCACCACAGTCGTAACGTACGCGATCACCTGCGGCGGGCAAGCGTTCACCTGTGATTCGAATTGCTCGCGCCATGCGGCGATGGCGTCGCAGAACCCGGCATTCCGCAGCGTGACCACCCCCTCGCCCGACGGCGCGACGATGGCCTGCTGCTGCTCGCTCGTCAGCTCGTTCCAGTCCGAGGCGGTGACGATCAGCGCAAAGCGGTCGGCCAACGCCGGATCGAGCGCCTCGGAACCGGAGTAATCCTCGACGCCGCCCTGGTCGGACGTGCAGGGATTCATCGCGGCCCAGCGGTAGCGCAGCCGCTGGAGCGGCAGGCCCTGCAGCCTGCGCTCGTGCACCAGCGAGAACAGTCGGTTCTGGTGCTCGGGCTTGCAGCGCGAGATCTCGTCGATCAGCACGGACTCGGCGCCCCACACGGTGGCGGGTGTTTCGAGGAACCGCACGGTCGCGTGCGCGTCGTCGGGATACGGGAAGCCGACCAAGTCGTCAAACGAGATCAGGCTGGCGTTGTAGTGGCGATGCTCGAGCCCGAGCGCCTCGGAGAGCGTGTTGAGCAGGAAGGTCTTGCCGGTGCCGCTGCGCCCGACGAGCAGCAGCGGATCCTCGGTGACGAGCGCGGCCAGGATGGTGGTCTGGTGACGGTCGAAGCCGTAGACGCCGAGGTCGGCGAGCCGCGAGACGGTCTTGCGATGGTTACGGGCGGCCGCGGGGGCGGAAGACGCGGTGGCGCGTGGCGCACGGACGCGCGGCGATCGGACAGATGGCATGTGTCGCTCCTTCGTTGCCCGGGATCGGGCCGCATCCGCCGAAATGGCGAGCCACCTTGCCGAGCTCGGCAGGTTGGCCGAAGCGAAATGCTTCGTTCTTGATGCAGGGGGGATTATACGGCAGGGGGAGGCTCAGGGGATGAGCCAGAGAAATAGAAGGGATTCGCCAGACGCTTCCCGGGTGGCGGGGCATGTGGTCGCAAATTGCGACTACATCAGCGCCTCGATGCCTTTCCGATCGATGACGTCGAGCAGCTTGAGCGAGGGGCCGCTCGGGCACTTCTCCCCGATTCCCCACTTCTGCACGGTCGAAATGCTGGCGTTGATGACTGCCGCAAACACGGCCTGGCTCATGCGAGCCCGCGAACGAATGGCACGGATCTGCCGCGCCGACAGAAACCGCACCGGCGGCACGCACAGCGCATCGAATTCACGGAGCGTCTGCTTGCCCAGCGCTCCTGCTCGATGCAGGCCACGGGCGGTTTGGCGCATTTCAGCCAGGATACGACTCTTCTTCATGGCAGATCTCCGTCAACTCACCCCCCTGCAGCGCCCTGGCCGGGGACAAGGGATCCAGTTCGAGCAACGCTGCGGCGGTCAGCTTCAGTACCGCCAGTTCCCGAGCACCGATCGCCTGGCGCTCGTTCTTCGCAAACCCGAATAGGAAGAACCATCGATCGCTCAATCGCGTAGCGCTCAGGCGGCCCGCCCGGACTTCGCCGCGCGCCTGCGGCTCGGCGCCACGGACAGCCGAAATCCCGCGGCATCGAGAATGGATCGCACGGCCACGTAGCTCGGATTGCCACGAGGCGACAGCATGCGGTAGAGACTCTCGCGCGGAATGCCGGCGCGGCGCGCCAGGGCCGTCATGCCGCCGCGAACCGCTGCGACGTTCCGCACGGCCTCGAGCAGCACACGGGGATCGCCGTCAGCCAGGGCGGCGTCGAGATACGCCGCGATCTCGCCGTCGGTCCGCAGGTAGTCGGCAGTTTCGAATTTTCGCGTCGGCATCAATGCCTCGACTGTTCGCGATGACGGACCAGGCGTGCCCTCGCCGCGGCGATGTCCGCCGCCTGGGTCGACTTGCTCCCGCCGCCGAGGAGGACGACTCGTTGAGGCCCCTCCCAGGCGAAATACACGCGGTAGCCCGGCCCGAAGTGCACGCGTAACTCAAGCACCCCGCCGCCGACGGATCGACTATCGCCGACCAGGCCCAGCGCCAGTCGGTCGAGCCGGATCAGGATGGCGCCTCGCGCGGATCCGTCTGGCAGTCGGAGCAACCACCGGTCGAACGGCGCACGACCCGCCGAATCGACGTACTTGAGTATTTCTATCACACCCGAAACGTAACGTATAGGTTACGGTTCGACTGTCGGCAAAACTGCCGGGTTTGCCCAGTAATGAAGATCGGCATCGCTGCGGGACGGCGCGGGCGAGAGACCGCGCAGGCACCCTCGCCACGCGCGGGCCCGCGACAGCTAGACTCTGCTCTACGCGCCGCCGGAGCCCCCGTGAACCCGCCCTGCCCGTTCTGCTCGCTGCCCCGTGACCGCATCGTGCTCGAGAGCGAGCTCGGCCTGGCGTTCCGCGACGGCTACCCGGTCTCGCCCGGCCACACGCTCGTGATCCCGAAGCGCCACGTGGGCTCGTTCTTCGAGTGCACCGAGGCCGAGCAGGCCGCGCTCCTGAAGCTGCTGCGCATCGCGCGCGCGGACGTCGACTTCCTCTTCCACCCGGCCGGCTACAACATCGGCATCAACGACGGTGCCGCCGCCGGCCAGACCGTGCCGCACCTGCACATCCACCTGATCCCGCGCTACGAGGGCGACCGCCCCGACCCGCGCGGCGGCGTGCGCTGGGTACTGCCCGACAAGGCGGCCTACTGGGAGAAGGACTGACCGTGGCCGGCGTGCGGGATGCGGGGTCGGGCCCGCCTTACCGACCGACGCGCCCTTCGCCCGCGGAGCAGGTCCGCTTCATCGCGAACATCGAGCGCATCCTCGCCGAGGGTTCGTTCGTCGCCACCTACAAGTATGCGTTGCTGGTCTCGCTGGTCGAGCTGGCCATCGAGCGTGGCGACGAGAGCGACGCTCCCCTGGTGCTGTCGCTGCACGACATCGCGGAGAAGTTTGCCGAGCTGTACTGGCGGCAGGCGGCGCCCTACGGAGCGAGCGGCTCGTCGGCCGCGCGGTTCGTTCTGCACCAGAACAAGGGCAGGCAGGCGAGCGCGATCTCGCAACTGGTGTCGCTGCGCGACGACCTGACCCGCCGTCGCGTGACGCTGAACGAAGCTCGCCGCACCCGTGAATGGGCGAGGCTCGTGGCCCGCATGCGCGCGCTGGTGAAGGAGATGCCACTCAAGCGCCTGCAGCTCCTCGGTCGGGAGTACGTGCCGTTTCTGTATGACGTGGCGTCCGACGAAAAGTCGATCACGCTGTTGCCCGGCGTCGCCTGTCACCTGCGTGAGCGTGCGCCGCTCATTCGTCGCCTGTGCGAGGCCGAGTGGCTGCGGTTCGTGCTCGCGCTGCCGCAGAACCAGCCGGCTCTCGGCCGGGCGGTCGATCTTTCCGAGTTCCTGTTCGGCTCCGCGCGCGCCGCGCTGGCCGTGAAGCTGTCGAAGCCGTTGCGCGAGCTGCAGTCCGGCCGCTGCTTTTACTGCGAACGCAATCTCGCCGTCGGCGGCGCGGTGGATCACTTCATCCCGTGGTCACGCTACCCGCGCGATCTCGCGCACAACTTGGTGCTGGCCCACGGCAGCTGCAACTCGCACAAGAGCGATCGCCTCGGCGGCGAGCGATTCCTCGAGCGCTGGGCGGAGTTCGTCACGACCCACGATCGCAGCATCGTCAAGATTGGGACCGAGGCGGGCGTGGGGGTCGATCGCACCACCTCGCTCGCCGTCGCCGAGTGGAGCTACGGGCATGCCGAGCGCGTGCGCGCGGAAGTGTGGCTGGGCGGAAAGGAGTACGGGCACCTGTCAGCCGGGTGGCGCGAGGTGCTGGTCTCCGCTGTGGTCCGGTAACAGAGCGGCGAGTCAATTGCCGCCGGGTGCGGCTAGGCTGCGGCCGTTTCGACCTCGGACGGCAGCCGGCTCAGGACGAGCTTATCCAGCTGAACGCGTTTGCTCGCTTCGTCGATGTCGATACCGACCAACCGGCCTCCTGCGTCATAGTCGAGGACCACGCCTTCGGAGATCTCTCGGCTTTCGACGCTCGGCTCGTCCGCCAGGTCGATGTAGAGCGTATCCGTGTCTGCAAAGTAGCTGAGTTTCACGGCTTGAACCCCCGGTCGGGGAACGCGTTCAGGATAGTGACCATATCGGCAAGGGTGATCACTCGCAAGTCGCGCCCTCCCAACTCCGGCACCGGCGCCCAGAACCGCCATCGCGAGTCGCCTTGCGGCTCCGCGCGGGTCGGTCGTTCGATCACCGCGATGCACCATTCGCGACGCAGGTAGGGGCGCTTCTTGAGCACTTTCTGCTCGAAATAGTCTGCGTACCGATAGATCGCCACGATACAGGGACCGCACGGCTGAAGTGGGTACCTGGCATCGTCCAGGTCGTGGGCTCATGCGTCGCCTCGAATATGTGGCGTCTTCAATCAGCAACTTGGCGGCATGGATCCAGGGACCGCCCTGCCATCTCCCAGGACAGGGACATTGGATCGGGCTTCAGGAAATCGGCCCGACGAATCTCTGCCGCGACCGAGCTTTTGCACGCTCCGCCTCCACCGCCCGATCCTTCGGCGTCGCAGTGGTGACCAGCGACTGAATGAGCGCGGTCGCCGCCGCACTCACCTCGGCCACCGCGCGATCGAACGCCGCCTGATTCGCCTTCGACGGGGCGTTGAAGCCGCTCAGCTTGCGCACGAACTGCAGCGACGCATCACGGATCTCGGCCTCCGTCGCCGGCGGCTCGAAATTGAAGAGCGTGCGGATGTTGCGGCACATGACGACCCCTCCCGCCGGCGCGTGCCGGTCGCGAGAGGTTACGACGCGGCAGGCCCTGCGGCCAGCGGCGGCGTCGACCTCGCCTTGTCGTGCTTGCCCACCGCCGCGAGGCACTGCGCGAGCGTGTCGTCGTCGTGCTTCGACCAGCGGATCGTCGCGCCGGTGCGTTGATGCGCGCGCCACTCGTACGGCAGGCGCCGGTCCTTCTCCGGCAGCGCCCACAGTCCGCGCTTCGCCGCACGCGCGCGGAACTCGGCATCGCAGTAACTGCGATCGTGCAGGTAGCGGTGGTACGCCCACGCGTAACCCTGGTCGACGAGCCACAGTCCGACGTTCTCGCTGCCGTGATAGACGTACGCGTCGGTGCGCGCGTAGTCGTCCTGCTCCCACACGTCGAGCGCGACCGTCTGGCCGAGTACGCGCGATGCCAGCGCCTGCTTTGCCTCCGCGCCCAGCGGCTGGTCGTGCTCCGGCGCGTCGATCGACTCGATGCGCACGCGGATCCTGCCGCTCGACAGCTGCACGTCGAGCGTGTCGCCGTCGATCACGGCGACGACCTTGCCGACCAGCACGGGTTGGTCGGGCCCGGGATCGGCAGCGGGTGCGGCGTCCGGCGGATCGGGTTGCGGGGCCGGCGCGGTCGAGGCCACGCGCGGCACGCCTTCGTCGGTGGGCGGCTCGACCGGATGCTGCTGCATCCACAGGGCGCCGATCCCGTACAGCAGGCAGACCACGCCGACCAGCGTCATCGCCTTCGCCCAGATCGGCCAGTCGATCTCGCCGGGGGGCGGCTTCGTCACCAGACGCATCTCGCCGCGCTGCTCGTCCCAGCGCAGCTGCGTATCGTCCTTGTGGTCGGGGTTCAGCATGATCGGCGAGGCAATGGACCGGGCGGTCCCTGCCCGGATTCCGATGCTAGTCCTTTGCAAGCCCGCCGTCGCGCGAATGTTCGGGCATCGCGCCGCGTCGCGCCGCGACGTAAGCGCCGAGTTGGTTTGCGCGCTGCAGGAGTGTCGCGGACTCGAGCCCGCTGGCCCACCCGTGCACCAGCGCGGCGAGGAAAGCATCGCCCGCCCCGACCGTGTCCACCGCACCGACCCCGACACCTGGGGCCTCGACCCACTCGGCATCTCGCCACAGCGCGGCCCCGGCTGCGCCGCGCGTGATGCAGACGACCTCGGTCCCGCAGCTCGCGGCCAGCGCCTGCGCGAATTCGCGGGGTTCCGCCGGCAGCGACAGTGCCTCGGCCAGCAGCCGCGCCTCGTCGGCATTCACCTTGACGAGGTTCGCGAGCGGCAGCGAGCGCCGCACGGTGTCGAGGCTCGTGAACGGCGGACGCAGGTTCACGTCGTAGACCCGCAGCGAGGCGCGCGCGACGAAGTGATGCAGCGCCGCGGCCGAACGCTCGTCGCGCTGCGCCAGCGAGCCGAACACCACGATTTCGGGGACAAACTCGGGCGCCTCGATCGCATCGAATGCCGCCGGCGTGACGAAGCGATACGAGGCCTGGCCCGACTCGTCGAGCGTGACGTGCGCCGCGCCGGTCGGCAGCGTCTCGTCCCACTGCACGTCGTCGACGGGCAGTCCGTGCTCGCGCAAGGCGTCGTGCGCCGCCGCGCCCATCTCGTCGCGACCGAGGCGCGTGACGAGCCGCACCGGCAGGCCGAGCTGGCGCAGGTGAAACGCTACGTTCGCGGGTGCGCCGCCGAGCACGCGACCCGACGGCAGCACGTCCCACAGCAACTCGCCGATGCAGGTGACGGTGGGCAGCGGACGATGCATGCGTCGGCCCGCGCCGTGACTTCAGCCCGCGGGGTGCAGCGCGCGACCGAGCGCCGCGATCGCCACGCGCCGTGACTCCGCGGCGACCGGTGCCTGCGTGAAGGCGTCGAAGCCGTGGTACGCGCCGGGGTAGACGTGCAGCTCGACCGGCACGCCTGCGCGCATGAGGCGCCGCGCGTACTCGAGGTTCTCGTCGATGAACAGATCGAGCGCCGCCGTCGAGATGAACGTCGGCGGCAGGTTCGAAACATCCTCGGCCCGCGCCGCCGCGGCATACGGCGACACGCCCGGCGAGCCCGGCTCGACGCCGAGCAGCGAGCGCCAGCCGTAGGCGTTGTTGGTGCGCGTCCACACGAACTCGCCCGCGTACTCGTTCGGGTCCTTGGTCACGCAGGTGCGGTCGTCGAGCATCGGGTAGATCAGGTGCTGGAACGCGAGGCGCATCTCGCCGCGATCCCGCACCAGGAGCGCGAGCGCCGCCGCGAGTCCGCCCCCTGCGCTGTCGCCGGTGAGGCCGATGCGCGCCGTGTCGATGCCGAGTTCGTGCGCATGCGCGAAGATCCAGCGGAGGCCCGCGTAGCAGTCCTCGACCGCGCCGGGAAAGCGCGTCTCGGGCGCGAGGCGATAGTCGACCGACACCACGATGCACTGCAGCTGCACCGCGAGCGGACGGACCAGGGGCTCGTACGCATCGGGCGAGCCGGCCACGTAGCCGCCGCCGTGAATCTGGAACACGCAGGGCAGCGCCTGCTGCGCGCCCTTCGGCCGGTAGATCGTGAGCGGCACGTCCGGCGCGCCCGCGGCGCCCGGCACCTTCAGGTCGAGCCGGTCCGCCTTCGCCTCGGCCTCGAGATCGCGCTCCAGCGGGAACGGACTGGCGCGCACCTCGGCGAGGATCTCGTCGCTGAGATCGATCTGCGGCAGCTGGTCGAGCAGCGGCAGCAGCGCGGGGTCGACGAGGGCGCGGCTCTTCGAGGGAGGCATCGGGGCGTTCATGGCTCTCTTATATATGGCGTCGGAGATCAGGGCACGATCGATGCGGCCGGCAACTCGCCTTCGCGCAGCGCCTCGCCGCGCGCCAGCTGGTACACCTGCCGCCCGACGGCGTCGAACGGCGTCCACGGCAGCTCGCCGTTGCGCGCGAACTGCACCCACAGGCCGTGGATGCGGTCGGCCAGCGCTTGCGGCGGATTCGGGCCAGTCACGCCCTTCGTCCCGGTCGTGGTGGCAAGCGTGTCGAACACGAACGGCAGCTCGACCCCGTGGCACGCGCCGAGCTTGCCCTCGCACGCGGGCGACGGCCACTCCAGCTCGTAGAAATGCGCGCGCCCGTGAAAGGCCTCGGCCCAGCGTCGCGCGGGCAGGCGGAACACGAGATCGTGCAGGCACTCGGTGAACGCGTCGCCGGTCTTGCGGCCGCGGCCCATGCCGTAGGCGCGCAGCGCTGCGCGCGCGTGCGGCTCGGACTTGCCCACGAGGTAGCCGGCGAGCGGGCGGAACATCCAGTTGCGGATCTTCGTCGGCACGAAGTAGAGGTTCATCTCCTCGCGGTTGGTGCCGATCAGCACCTCGACCTCCGCGCCGGCGCCCTGCTTCAGCGCCTCGCGCGTGTGCACCGGCAGCACGTCGTCGCCGTACACGGGCACGAAGCGACTGAGGCCGAACGTCGGCTCGCGGCCGTCGGCCGTGCGCAGGTCGATGCGCGTGGTGGGCTTCTGCGTGTGCATCAGCACCGAGACGCCCTTGCCCATGGAGCGCGAGGCGAAACCGTCGCGGTTCGGCGTCACCTCCATGAACTTCGCGAGCGCGTGCGTCAGTCGCTGCGCGACCTCGATCGGCCGCAGCATGTCGCCGTGGCCGCTCTGGATGATCGCGCGGCGGAACAGTCCCTTCGCAAGCGGCGAAGCGACGAGGTTGGCGATCGACATGCCGCCCGCGGACTCGCCGAACACGGTCACGTTGCCGGCATCGCCGCCGAACGCCGCGGCGTTCTCCTGCACCCAGCGCAGCGCGAACAGCATGTCGCGCAGGCCGAGGTTGGTCGGCACGCCGTCGATCGGCACGAAGCCCTCGACGCCGAGCCGGTAGTTGATGTTGATGCACACCACGCCCGAGCGCGCGAACGCCGTGCCGTCGTTGACGGCGGCGTCCTTGCTGCCGAGCACCCAGGCGCCGCCATGGATGAAGACCATGACGGGCCGGCCGGTGGCGTCGTCGTCGGGACACCAGACATTGACGGTGAGGAAGTCGTCGCCGCGGGCCCAGCCGGTCCCGATCAGCGGCGTGACCTCGAGGTTGGGGAATTCACGGTGGAACTGCGGGGCGCTCGGGCCGGGCTGTGTCGCGTCGCGCACGCCGTCCCACGACGAGGGCGGCTCCGGCGCGCGAAACCGAAGTTCGCCGACCGGCGGCGCGGCATACGGCACCCCGAGGAACTTGCGCACGCCGTCCGCCCGCAGCCCGCGGACCGTGCCCTGTCGCGTCTGCGCGTAGGCCGACTGCGGATCCGGTGCTTCAGCCATCGCGCGATCCCCCTGCAGGCGGCAGCCGGAAGGCTGCGTACACGAAGGCTAGCAGCGATGCCAGGCTGATGACCACGCCCGTGCCGGCGAGGGCCGGCGCGAGGTGCGACTCGCCGCCGAGGGCGTCGGCGACGAGGGTCACCACGGTCGGCGCGATGCCCATGCCGATCACGGAGCTCACCACGATGAACGCGCCGAGGCACACACCGCGCATCTCGTTCGGGATCACGGTCGCGAGCACGATCGCGGTGATCAGGCCCGTCACGGCACCGCACAGCAGGAACACCGCGAGTACGCTGGCGAAGCTCGCGAGCGTGCCGGCGAGTGGAAACAGCGCGGCCGGCACGGCGAACGCGGCCGCGATCACCGCGCCGTACAGCACGCCGCCGCGACGTCCGCTGCGGGCGCCGAGATCCGCGGCCACGCCGCCGAGGATGGAACCGAGGATGCCCGGCACGAGCACCGCGAGGCCCATCGCGGCTCCGAACTGCTCGGGCGCCAGGCCGTGATCGCGCGTCAGCACGGGCGCGGCCCAGATGCCCGCCGCGACGTCCGCCATCACGACGCCGATCTGGCCGATGAAAAGCGGCACGAGATAGGCGCGCCGGTTCCACAGTTCGCGCAGCACGACCGGGAACGGCGGGTGCACCAGGTTGCCGACCTCGTGGCGCGCCGGTTCACGCAGGCGCCACCATGCGAATGCGAGCACCGCCGCGATCACGGCACTGAACACGACATGCACGGCGCGCCAGGGCGGAAGCCCCAGCGCACCGAGCCCGGACGACGCAATCAGGCCGCCGGCGAATGCGAAGCCCATCGCGAGGCCGACGGCCTGGCCGACCGAGAGCAGCATCACCGCGCGCCCGCGACGCTCGAGGGAACTCAGGTCGGCGGTCATCGAGATCGCCACCGGGATGCCGCACAACGCACCGAGCCCCGCGAGCATGCGCGCGAAGAACAGCGCGACGAAACCGCTCGCGAGCGCCGTGAGCACGGTGCCCGCGACGCTCACGCCGGTGAGCAACAGCAGCAGGCGCGCGCGATTGCCACGGTCGACGAGCCGGCCGATCGGGATGGCGAGGATCGCGATCGGGATCGACGCGGCGAGGCCCTGCACCAGGCTGAGCTGCAGGTCGGTGAGCGCCAGCTCGTGCTTCGCGAGTTCCTGCAGCGGGCTGAACACGACGCGCATCGCGCCGCCCAGGGCCACCAGCAGCGCGATCAGCAGCACCGCACCGAGCGAGTTGTCCGACACGATGGGCGCCGGCGCGGCGGCCGTTGCAGCGGTCGTCGCGTCGGGCTTGATTGTGTTTTCCTGCACGCTCACTATGATCCGGTGACGTGCGATGCCGTCTCGCCCGAGGTGCGGGAACGCATCGCTTTGTCTGCACGCCATGCGGCTGTCGGACAGCTTTTTCGCAGGGGATCGCCATGAGCACGGACCTTCGCAGCCACCACGCCCTGGGCGTCGACACCGTGCCGGCGCAGGTCGCGCGTCACCTGCTCGATCGCATCAGCGAACGCGGCCTGCGCCCGGGCGACACGGTCGACAGCGAGGTGCAGATCTGCAAGGAACTGCAGGTGAGCCGGGGCAGCGTGCGCGAGGCGTACCGCCTGCTGGCGGCGCTCGGCGTGCTCGAGATCGGCAGTGGTCGCCGGCCGCGCGTGCTCGCCGTGAACCCGTCGCCGCTCGCGCAGATCTTCGGTCACGCACTGCAGACCGCCCACGCCACGCCCATGCACGTCATCGAGCTGCGCCGCGGCATCGAGATGCAGACCGCGCAGCTGGCCGCACGCTTCGCCACCGACGCCCAGCGTGCCCGGCTGCGCGAACTCGTGCACGAGATGCGCGCCGCCGAGGGCGACGACGCGCGCCGCATGGCCGCCGACCTCGCCATCCACGAGATGCTCGCCGTCGCCAGCGGCAATCCGCTCAATTCGCTGGTGCTGAGCGCGCTGCACGACGCCATCACCCGCTCGCTGCGCGAGGACTACATCGCGCAGAGTTCCGCCGCCGAGATCAGCCGCATCGTCGATGCGCACGAGGCCGTGGTCGATCGCGTCTGCGAGGGCGACCCGGTCGGCGCGGCCGCCGCGATGTCCTGTCACTTCGACCTGTCCGTCTACTCCCTCGCCCGCGCGCAGCACCGCCGCAACCTCACCTGAGGGCGGCGTCGCGCGCCGCGCGCCAGTCGCGCCACAGCCAGCGCAAGGTCTCGGCGAACAGCGCGCCGCCGTGGCGCAGCGAATGGCCGCCCTCGCCCATCACCAGCTGGTAGTCGTAGTCGCGGTACTTCAGGGCCGAGGCCAGCTGGCGGTTGGCGAGCGGCCAGCAGCCGTAGAGGACGTCGAGGTCGTGCGCGCCGCTCTGCAGGAACACGCGCAACGGCTTGCGCTCGCTGGCGCGCACCCGCGCCGGCAGGTGATGCCCGCCGCGGATGTCGACGAAACTGCCGCAGTGGCTGATCACGCGCGAGAAGTAGTCCGGTCGTTCGAAGGCGGCGTTGAATGCGCAGATGCCGCCGGAGCTGAGTCCGCAGATCGCGCGTCCGGCCGCGTCGCTCCACAGCGTGAGGCCGGCGGTGAACTGCGGCACGAGTTCCTCGATCAGGAAGCGCGCGTAGGCATCGCCCAGCGAGTCGTACTCGAGGCTGCGATTGTCGGTCCCGCCCTAGATGGGCAGGCCGGGGCCGGGCTCGCCCGGCTCCACGAACAGGCCCACGCACGGCGGCATGTCGCCGGCGGCGATCAGGTTGTCGAACACGGTGGCCGCGACCACGTCGGGGCCGAGGTACATCTGCCCGTCCTGGAACACCATCAAGGCCAGCGGTCCCTGCCGCTCGTGATCGTGCGGCAGGTAGACGAGCACGTCGCGGCTCACGCCGGGATACACGCCGACGCCCGTGTGCCGGGAGGTCGTGACCGTCCCCGCGGGCACGCCGGCCTTCGGCTGCGACTCCGCGCAGGGAGCGTAGGTCTCGCCGCAGGCGAGCGCCGCGAAGAAGCGTGGAATGTCCCCTTCCGGGATGCCGGGGGTCGCGGCGCGCAGCTGTTCGGCGAATTGTGCGAGCGGATCCGGTTCGGCACTCATTGCGTGGTTCCCGATTCGAGGAAGCGTTCGAGGGTCACGCGGGCACCCTGCGAGCGGAAGCGGTGCACGAGGTCCTGCACCTGCCGGCGGAAGCGGGGCGACTGGGCGATGGCGGGCTCGATCAGGTCGGCGAGACCGAGCAGTCGATCGCAGTCCGGGTCCGGGTCGGATGCTGCAGCCACCAGCCGCTCGCGTTGCGGATCGACCACCGTCAGCGATCGGCCTGCGTCGTCGCGTCCGGCGAGGAAGTGGAACCACGCGGCCACCGTGAAGGTGAGCACGTCGATCGGGCTGCCGCGGCGCAGGGCCTCGCCGATCGACGGCAGCACGAACTTCGGCATGCGCGCCGAACTGTCGGTCGCGATGCGCGCGAGCGAATCGCGGATCGCGGGGTTGGCGAAGCGCTCGAGCAGCGTGCGCTGGTACGCGTCGAAGTCGATGCCGGCCGCCGCCCGGAGCAGCGGCGTCACCTCGGCATCCATCATGCGCCGCACGAGCTTGCGAATCGTCGGATCGCCGATGGCCTCGTGCACGAACTCGTAGCCGAGCAGCAGGCCGATGTAGCACAGCGCCTGGTGGCTGCCGTTCAGCAGGCGCATCTTCAGGCGCTCGTAGGGCTCGAGGTCGGTGGTGAGCTGCGCGCCCACCCATTTCCACGACGGCCGGCCCTGCGGGAAGTAGTCCTCGATCACCCATTGCCGGAACGGTTCGGTGGCGACGGGCCAGGCGTCGGCGATGCCGAAGCGCTCGGCCGCGAGCGCGCGGTGTTCGTCGGTCGTCGCGGGCACGATGCGATCGACCATGCAGCTCGGGAACGCGACGTTGTCCTCGACCCAGCGCCGCAGCTCCGGATCGCGCAGTTCGGCGCAGGCCAGCATCATCCGGCGCGCCACCTCGCCGTTGTGCTGCAGGTTGTCGCAGGAAAAGACCGTGAACGGCGCGAGTCCCGCGCGACGACGGCGGTCGAGCGCCTCGAGCAGGTAACCGAACGAGCAGTCCGGCTCGTGCGGATGCGCGAGGTCGTGGACGATGTCCGGGTGCGATTCCTGGAATTCGCCGGTCGCGTCGTTGCGGTAGTAGCCGCCCTCGGTGATGGTGAGCGTGACGATGCGGCACTCGGGCGCCGCGAGCCGCTGCAGCACGCGCTCGCGATCGTCCGGCGCAAAGAGGTAGTCGACGATCGAGCCGATCACGCGCGCCTGGTCGCCTTCGGGACTGCGCTCGATCACGGTGTACAGGCAGTCCTGCGACAGCATCGCGTTGCGCATGCCGACGTCCTGCGGCAGCAGGCCGATGCCGCAGTAACCCCAGCGCGATTCGCCGGTGAGGTCGATGAGGTCGTCGAGGTAGACGGCCTGGTGCGCGCGGTGGAACCCGCCGACGCCGATGTGCAGCAGGCTCGGCAGCAGCACGCGGCGGTCGTATGCGGGGACGCGCACGTCGGGTGGGATGCGGCCGAGGTTGAGCTGGTTGAGGTGCAGGGGTGCGTTCATGTCGGGTCCGCCGCCCCCTGCGTGGTCCGCGCGGACCCCGGCGTGATTGCGCACGCCGGGGCCGCGACGGGTGTCAGAAGCCGGCGGTCACGCGCACGCCGTAGCGGCGGCCGTCGCTCGTGATGCCGAGGTTGTGGACCAGCGGGCCGGAGAAGCCGGCCACGCTGAGCGCCGACGAGTCGATGTACGACTCGAAGTAGATCTTGTTGGTGAGGTTGGTAGCCCAAAGCCCGATCGACCACTTGCCTTGCGTCCAGGTGATGTTGGCGTTGAGCTGATCATACGCCGCGAGCTCCGGCGCGTAGGTCTCGCTGAGCGACGAACCCATGCGCGAACCCTTGCCGAGCAGCGTGGCGTCGAAGCGCAGGTGGGCGTCGTCCTCCATCGGGATCTGGTAGCTGGCCGTCAGCGCATAGGTGTAATCCGGTACGAACAGGATGCGATCGGTCGGGTATTGGCGACCGGTCGTATCCACCCACTGGGAGTCGTCCGTGATGCGGGTGTGGTTCAGCGACACGTTGCCGCTCAGGGAGAAGCGCTCCGTCGCCTGCCAGACGCCTTCGGCCTCGACGCCGTAGCTCTTGACGTCACCCGTGTTGAGGTTGATCGCGATGAACTGCGCACCGACCGGCACCAGCGCGTTCTGGCCGATGTAGTTCTTGTAGTCGTTGTAGTACGCGGCCAGGTTCAGCGTCAGGGCGTGATCGAGCACCGACATCTTCTGGCCGACCTCGTACGTCCACACCGAGTCGCCCTGGTAGACGGGATTCGGGGCGCCCGGCACGTTGGTGCCGCCGCCGCGGAAGCCCTTGGCGATCGAGGCGTAGGTCATGACGTCCTCCGACCAGTGCTTGGTCAGCGCCACGCGCGGCTGCCATTCGTCGGCGCTGTACTTGGCCTTGAAGCCCGCGACCCGGTTGACCGAGTCCACGGACTGATCGTCCCAGCGCAGACCGGCGGACAGCTCGAGGGAGTCCGTGATGTTCCAGAACGCGTTGGCGAACACGGCGAACGAGTCGGTGTTGCTGCCGAGGTCGGACTTCACGCCCGTGATGCCGAACAACGGCAGGTCCGACGTGAACCAGTTGTGCATGTCCGAGCTGCTGGTGAACACGCCGAGCAGCGTGCTGAAGCGCTTGCTCCACTCGGTGTCGAGGCGCATTTCGCCGGTGGTGGTGTGCAGCGTGTTGTCACCCTTCACCATGCGCGCGAAGTCGATCGGGCCGTAATCCGAGTCGCCCTTGCCGTGGCCGTGCTTGTCGTCGTACGCGGCGATGACGGTGAGCTTGCTGTTGATGCCCCCGAGGTCGATGACACCCTTCAGGTTCGCGCCGTAGTAGTCGTAGCGCAGGATGCTGTTGAGGTTGTAGGCGATGTCTTCTTCGTAGTCCTTCGGGCCGGCCGGGCTGCCGTACGCGGTGAGCTGTCCGCGCAGGCTGCTGGCATACGCGTTCAACTGCACGTTCACCGTGTCGGCCGGATCCCACACCAGCGTGCCGTTGACGGTATGCGAGCTGACGGGCCGCGCGAGGCTCTCGGTGGGGCCGCCGGGCGTGCCGGCCAGCAGGTTCTCCGAGAAGCCTTCGTGCTCGTGGACCGACGCGGCGATCCGACCGCGCAGCGAGCCCTCGATGATCGGGCCCGAGAGGCTGCCGGCCAGCGTCTGGTAGTTGTCCGGTCCGGCGAAGTCGGCCGAGAACTTGGCCGCAAACTCGTCGGTCGGCATTCGCGTGACGACGTTGATGGCGCCGCCGAGCGTGTTGTTGCCGAACAGCGTGCCCTGCGGGCCGCGCAGCACTTCCACGCGCGCGACGTCGAGCATCGGGTTGTTCAGGTACGAGGTGTTCGCCTGGTAGATGCCGTCGACGAAGATGCCGACACCCGGCTGCACGGTGTCGATCAGCGTGGTGCCGATGCCACGCATCGAGACGAAGGCGCGGCCCGCGCCGTCCGAGTTGATGATCAGGCCCGGCGAGAATGCGGCGATCTCGCGCACCACGTTGATCTGCTCGCGCTCGATGACCTCATTGCTGACCGCGGACACCGCGATCGGCACGTCCTGCAGGCGCTCTTCGCGCTTGCGGGCGGTGACCACGATCTCCTCGAGCCCCTGTTCCTGGGCGGTGGGCTCGGCGGCGTAGCTGCGCTCAGGCGATCCCGCGCCGGCGCCGGCCAGGGCGCAGACGATGGCGAAGCTGAGCCGGTTCTTTGCGTTCATGTCGGCGACTCCTGGTCTGTCTCGTGTGGTGCGTCGATCAAGGGGTGGTCGGTTCGGGCAGGAAAATCTTGCCGGGATTGAGGATGCCCCGCGGATCCCAGGCGTTCTTCACGGCGCGCATCAGCGCCACGGCGTCGGCGCCGGCCTCGCGCAGCAGCTTCTCGCGCTTGCCGAGGCCGATGCCGTGCTCGCCGGTGCAGGTACCGCCGGCCGCAAGCGCGCGCTCGATCAGCGCGTCGTACACCGCGTCGGCCCGCGCCTGCTCGTCCTTCGAATCCGGGTCGAGCAGGAAGATCACGTGGAAGTTGCCGTCGCCGACGTGGCCGAGGATCGGCGCCTGCAGGCCCGCGGCATCGATGTCCGCGCGGGTCTGCACGACGCAGTCGGCGAGCGCGCTGATCGGCACGCAGACGTCGGCGACCACCGACACGCAGCCCGGGCGCAGCGCCAGCGCCGCGAAGTAGGCCGCGTGGCGCGCCTTCCACAAGCGCTCGCGCTCGTCCTCGCTGGTGGCTTCGCCGAGCACGGTGCCGCCGAACCCGGCGGTGATCTCGCGCGCGAGGTCGATCTGGTGCTGCAGCGCGTTCTCGAGGCCGTGAAACTCGATGAACAGCATCGGCTGCTCGGGCAGGTCGAACTTCGAGTAGACGTTGCAGGCGCGCACCTGCACTTCGTCGAGGAACTCGATGCGCGCGATGGCGACGCCGGTCTGGCTCAGGGCCACGACGGTGTCGACCGCGTGCCGCATGGTCGGGAAGACGCAGGTGAGCGTGCCGACGCCTTCGGGGCGCGGCTGCAGGCGCAGGGTGATCTCGGTGACGATGCCGAGCGTGCCTTCCGCGCCGACGAACAGTCGCACGAGGTCATAGCCGGCCGACGACTTGCGCGCGCGCGTGCCGAAGCGCACGACGCGACCGTCGGCGAGCACGGCCTCGAGCGCGAGCACCTGGTGAGGCATCGCGCCGTAGCGCACGGTCGTCGTGCCCGAGGCGCGCGTCGAGAGCATGCCGCCGAGGCTGGCATCCGCACCCGGATCCACCGGAAAGAACAGGCCCGTGTCGCGCAGGTAATGATTGAGCTGCACGCGCGTGATACCGGGCTGCACCACGCAATCGCCATCCTCCGCGTGCACGGCGAGCACCGCGTTCATGCGCGAGAGGTCGATGCAGACGCCGCCGTACGGCGCGCTCACGTGGCCTTCGAGCGAGGTGCCGGTGCCGAAGGGAATGACCGGCACGTCGTGCGCGGCACAGAGCGCGACGATCTGCGACACCTCGGCGGTCGACTCCGCCCACACGACGGCGTCGGGCGGCGCGCCGGCGTTGAGCGCTTCGCCGCGACCGTGCTGTTCACGCACCGTCGCGACCGTGCTCACGCGCGCGCCGAACGTGCGACGCAGGACGTCGATCACCTCCCGCGTGCGTGCGCGGGCGGACTCCTCCAGGAAGCGCGCCGGAGACGCGGTCACGCGGCCGCCCGCGGAAGCGTCGATTCCGCGCGGTTCGTGGTCGCGTGAGGCCGGTGTGCGGCTGCCTGGCTCATCTGCTGGCTCCCCCGTCGAGCCGTATTTGCCGCGGAGGTTAGGGGGAAAATCAGCAACCTGTCAAACAGGTTATGCGTTGCATTGCACCAAAATGGCCATTTACTGAGAATTTCTCGCATCCCTGTTTGATAGGTTGGCGACCCGTCCGGGCCAGTCCGCGACCCCCGGGATTTCCGACCGCCCCCCCGGGGAGGCCAGCGACGCGTTAGACGCAGTCCACGCGTCACGCTAGGCTGGCCGGGCCCAAGGGAGGGCCCACGATGCTGGCCGAGCAACTGCTCTCGGGACGGTTCGGGTGGAGCGGCGGCATCGCCCTGCTGGTGATGGCCGTGTTCGCGGGCGCCGCGCGGCGCTACAACGCCAGCGGACAGAAGACGGTGCCGGCGGACGCGTTTCGCGCGCCGGTCAGCCACCTGCTGAGTTCCCTCGGCATCCTCGTGCCCGTCGTCATCGGCACCCTCGGCTTCCTGTTCGATCGCGATCCGGAGGCGACTTTCGGCTTCCTGTTCGCCGCCGCGGCCGTGTGGCTGGTCGGCTTCCTGGTGCTGACGTGGCTGACCTTCGCGATCATCAGCCGCAGCAACGCGAACAACGCGGTCGTGCTGAACTTCCCGCAGGACTGGCACTACCTCGCCGCCCCGGGCATCGGCTATGCGTCGCTGCTGCTCGGCATCACGTTCTTCTGCCTGTTCTTCCTGGTGGATTTCCGCCCGACGTCGCCGCCGAAGACCGTACCCGCCGGCAAATTCCTGGTCGAACGGCCGGCGCCGCGGGTCGGCGAGACGGCGGACACAGTTTCGGCATCGCTCGGCCAGCCCGTCGCCCGGTCGGCGGATGATCGGCAGTGGACCTATCGCACCGATCGGTCGACACTGACCGTGACTTTCGACGCCGCGCACCGCGCGGTGTCCGTCAGGGAAGCGCTGGAGGAATAGCATGGAGCTCAGCAACCTCGTCCGCTCGACCATCATCCAGGAGAGCGAAATCGGGCAGGCCGAGGACAACCTGCGCATGGTGACGCTGCTCGCAAACGCGCGCCTGAAGGCGCGGCCGGACCTCTCCGAGCAGGACGCCGAGCTGTACGCGGCGACGATGCTCTGCTTCTTCTTCGACCCGGTGAAGACGCAGCGCAGCGACCTCGTCGCGCAACTGCACGACGTGCGCTCGCTGTTCAACGGCATCGCCGACAATCCCACCACCCAGCGCGTGTTCACGCAGTCGTTCGCAAAGACGCTGCTGAGTGCCGACACCGCGGGCGAGGCGCTGAACCAGTCGTTCGGCGAGCTGTTCACGATCCAGCAGCAGATGCGGGGAGCCTGACGCGTCCGTGCCGGGCCGGTGCGATTCGACGATGCTGCGACGCAGGCCCATCGACGGATTCGCGCGGCTGGCCGGCCTGCTGCTGCTCGCCCACGCAGGCGGCGCCGCCGCGCAGGAGATCACGGGCTGCGACGCCCACGACGGGCTCGAACCCCTGTGCGGCGTGCGCGGCTCGGAAGACCTCGAAGTGCTGCCGGGCGGCGGCCAGCTGATCGTCAGCGAATCGCGCGTGCAATTTGATGCCGAGGGCCGCATGCACTGGCTGCCGAGCGGCCTCGCGCGCCTCGACCTCGGCACGCGCCAGCCGCAGCCGCTGTATCCGGCCACGGGCAGTGCGCCACCCGTGGATCACTGGGGCGACGCCGACTGCAAAGGCGAGATCGGGGCCGCGCTGTCGCCGCACGGCTTGCACCTCTCGCGGCGTGCCGACGGTCGCTGGCAGCTGCTGGTCGTCAATCACGGCGGCCGCGAATCCGTCGAAATCTTCGAGTTGCTCGGTCGCGGGGCGCGTGCTTCGCTCGCGTGGCGGGGCTGCGTGCTCGCGCCGCCGCACGCGTTCCTCAACGACGTGGCCGCGCTGGCCGACGGCGGCTTCGTCGTCACGCAATACATGGACGCGCGCCGCAGCATGACCGAGCAGCACGCGGACGCCGAGCACGGCGCGAACACCGGCGTGGTGCTGCGCTGGCGGCCGGGGCACGGGCTTTCGCCAGTGCCCGGCACCGAGGCGCCGCTGCCGAACGGCATCCAGGTGACGCGCGACGGACGATCGATGTTCGTCAGCGTGCACGGCGAGCACGGCGAGTTGCGCAAGTACGCACTGCCGAGCGGCCGGCTGCTGGCCAGCGTGCGCGTGACCAACCCGGACAACCTCTCGTGGGCCGAGGACGGCCGCCTGCTCGCCGCGGGCCTGCAACCCGGTGCCGACCTGACCGGCTGCTTCGTGGTGATGACGCATCCCTGCGGCGCGGCCTTCGTGGTGCAGGCGATCGACCCCGACACGCTGCACGCGCAGGCGGTGTTCTCGCACGTCGGCGCGCCGCTCGGGCTCGCGACGGTAGCCGTGCAGGCCGGGCCCGACCTGTACGTCGGGTCGGCGGCGGGAGACCGCGTGCTGCGCGTGCCGGCCGAGCGCTGGACGCACTGAGCGGCGGCCCATTCTCGCAGGTGCTTGACCCGTTCAATGGAACGGGCCGCGGACGGACCCCTTAAGCTCGGCTGCAGTCACATCGAGGGGGCGGGGTCGACCATGCCGGACGGCTCGTCGGGAACGGGGCGCCTGCTGGCGCGCAAGTCGCTGGCGACCCTGCAGCGCGAGGCGGGGCAGCAGGGCCTGCGCCGCTCGCTCGGCCCGCTCAACCTCATCCTGCTCGGCATCGGCTGCATCCTCGGCGCCGGCATCTACGTGATGCCGGGCAATGCCGCGGCGCACTTCGCGGGCCCGGCCGTGATGCTCTCCTTCATCATCGCGGGCTCGGCCTGCGCGCTCACCGCGCTGTGCTATGCCGAGCTGTCGTCGACCATTCCGGTCGCAGGCTCCGCCTACACCTATTGTTATGCCGCGATGGGCGAGGTGTTCGCCTGGAGCATCGGCTGGCTGCTGATCCTCGAGTACGGCATGGCGGCCGCGACCCTCGCCGTCGGCTTCTCGGGCTATTTCGTCAGCCTCACGCGCGACCTCGGCATCGTCATTCCCGCCTCGCTCGCCACGCCGCTGATCCAGGCGCTGCCCTCGGGGCACGGCACGACGTTCCTGTTCACCGGCTCGTTCAACCTGATCGCGGCGCTCGCCATCGCGGTGGTGACGGTCGTGCTCACCGCCGGCATTTCCACCTCGGCCGCCGTGAACAACTTCCTCGTGACCGTGAAGGTCGCGGTGCTGATGGGCTTCATCGCCATCGGCATCGGTGCCGTTGACACCGCGAACTGGGTGCCGTTCATCCCGCCCAACGAAGGCGGGTTCACCTACGGCTGGCCGGGCGTCATGCGCGCCGCGTCCATCCTGTTCTTCGCCTACCTCGGCTTCGAGACGGTCTCGACCGCGGCCGCCGAGGCGCGCAACCCCGAGCGCGACCTGCCGATCGGCATCCTCGGCTCGCTGGTCGCGTGCACGGTCATCTACATCATCGTCGCCGCGGTGCTGACGGGGGTGGTGCCCTACCGCGAGCTCGGCGTGCCGGACCCGATCGCGATCGCCGTCGACCGCATGGGACACCCGGGCTTCGCCGTGCTGGTGAAGGTCGGCGCGCTGATGGGACTCTCGTCGGTGCTGCTGGTGAATGCCTACGGCCAGTCGCGAGTGACCTTCGCGATGTCGCGCGACGGCCTGCTGCCGCCGCTCTTCAGCCAGCTGCACCCGCGCTTCCAGACGCCGCACCTCGGCACGATCCTGCTCGGTGCGATCGCGGCCGTGGCCGCGGCGTTCCTGCCGCTGTCGCTGCTCGGCGACCTCGTCAGCATCGGCATCGGCCTCGCCTTCATGGTGGTCGCGCTGTCGGTGATGTGGCTGCGCACCACGCAGCCGGAACTGCACCGGCCCTTCCGCGTGCCGTTCGGCGGCTTTCACGTTGGGCGGTTCTGGATCGGCTACATTCCGGTCGGCGCCATGCTGCTGTGCCTGACCATGATCGTGCCCGTGATCGCCGACCTGGTCCGGCAGGCCCTGCTCGGCCACCCCGCGCCGATCCTGTTCCTCGCGGGCTACGCGCTGACCGGGGTGATCGTGTACTTCGGCTACTCGATGCCGCGCTCGAAGCTCGCGACGGAGGGCGTGTGAACGCGCCGACCGACCGCTACGCGCCGCCGAGCGCCGCCGACGTCGCGCGGCTGATCAAGGAATTCCCGCTGGCGTGGATCGTCAGTGCCGCGCCGGACTTCCTCGCCACGCCGCTGCCGCTGCGGCCGCGCTTCGACGACGAAGGACGGCTGCTCGAGCTGCACGGCCATTACTCGCGCGGCAATCCGCAGGTGGTCGCGCTGCGCTCGCATCCGCGCGCGCTGGTGCTGTTCATGGGCCCGCAAGGGTACGTCTCGCCCTCGTGGATGGCTGACCGTACGCAGGCGCCGACCTGGAACTACGCCTCGGCCCAGTTCGTGGTCGACGTGCAGTTCCTCGCGACCGATGCCGAACTCGACCCGCTGATGGCGGACATGGTCGACGCCATGGAGTCGCACCGTGAGCACGCCTGGCACGCCGGCGAGATGGGACCGCGCTATCGCAAGCTGACGGAGCGCGTGGTCGGCTTCCGCATGCTCGTGCGCGGCGGGCGGGTGAAGTTCAAGCTCGGCCAGGACGAGCGGGACGACGTTTACGGCGACATCGTCCACGGCCTCGACCAGGAAGGTAGCGCCGAGCTGCTCGAGTGGATGCGCCGCTGCAACCCGGGACGGCATTCGAGCTGACCGGGGACGCGCGGGTTCTTCCCAAGCAACGGACGAAGTGGCAACGTGCACCCCATGAGAGTGAAGGCTTTATTCGGCTGGGGTCTCGCCCTGGCTCTCGCCGGGGGCGTGGCGCCCGCGGTGCTGGGCGCCGGCAACACCACCCCGGCCGCCCCGAAGAAGGCCGCCACCCCGCGCGTGCCACTACCGTTCACGCTCGACTCGTATCCGAGCACCTACCGGCCGCTGCCGCGCGTCGACACGCTGATCGCCAACGCGACGGTGCTCGATGGCGCCGGTCACCGGCTCGAGCACGCGAGCGTGCTGCTGAAGGACGGCAAGGTCGCCGCGATCGGTACGAACCTCGCCGTGCCGTCCGGCACGACGACCATCGACGCGCAGGGTCGCTGGGTGACGCCCGGCATCGTCGACATCCACACGCACCTCGGTGATTTTCCCTTCCCGTTCGCCTCGACCGACTTCAACCATTCCGACGTGAGCGAGACGACCGACCCGAACAGCGCGCACACCTGGGCCGAGCACTCGATCACCGTGCAGGATCCGGCGTTCGAGGCCGCGCTGGCCGCCGGCGTGACGACGGTGCAGGTGCTGCCGGGCTCGGCCAACCTCTTCGGCGGCCGCGGCGTCGTGCTGCACAACGTCCCGGCGACGACCGTGCAGGCGAAGAAATTCCCCGGCGCGCCGGCTTCGCTGAAGATGGCCTGCGGCGAGAACCCCAAGTACAACTACGGCGACAACGGCCGCTTCCCCTCGAGCCGCATGGGCAACATGGCCGGGTATCGCGATGCCTTCCTGCAGGCGCAGCGCTACCTGCACGAGTGGGAAGTCTACGAGGGCGGCCAGGGCGACGATCCGCCCAAGCGCGACCTCAAGATGGACACGCTCGCGGGCGTCCTGCACGGCGACGTCAAGGTGCACGTGCACTGCTACCGCGCCGACGAGATGGCCGAGCTGCTCGACCTCGCGCGCGAGTTCAAGTTCCAGATCGCCGCGTTCCACCACGCGGTCGAGGCCTACAAGATCCCCGACCTGCTCAAGCAGTCGGGCACCTGCGCCGCCGTGTGGTCGGACTGGTGGGGCTACAAGGCAGAGACCTTCGATGCGATCCGCGAGAACGCCGCGTTCCTCGATGCGAGCGGCGCCTGCGTGATGATGCATTCCGACTCGGGGATCATCGGGCAGCGGCTCGTGCTCGAGGCCGCGAAGGCGATGGCCGCTGGCAGGCGCGGGGGCATCGAGATCTCGAAGGAGCACGCGATCACCTGGGTGACGAGCGTGCCGGCCCGCGCGATGGGACTCGGCGAGCGCATCGGCACGCTGGAGCCGGGCAAGAATGCCGACGTCGTGATCTGGTCCGGCGATCCGTTCAGCGTCTACACGCTGGCCGACCAGGTGTTCATCGACGGCGCGCTGGCCTACGACCGGCACGACCCGCAACGCCAGCCGGGCTCGGACTTCGATGCCGGACTGCCCTCGACGAGGAGCCGGCCATGAACGGCGCCCGGTTCATTCGCGGTGCCGCCGTGATCGCCGCGGCATGCTCCGCGCTGCTGTCATTGCCAGCACAGGCCGAGCGCTTCGCCATCGTCGATGCGCGGGTTTACACCGGTGACGACGCCACACCCCTGGAGCACGCGACCATCGTCGTCGAAGACGGGCGCATCGCCTCGGTGACGCCGAACGGCGCCGCGCCGGCCGGTGCGCGCATCGTCGATGCACATGGCGGCATCGTCACGACCGGCCTGATGGGCGCCGGCACGCAGCTCGGACTCGTCGAGCTGTACTCGCTGAAGGAGACGGCCGACCAGGCGGTCGCGAAGGGTCCGCTCGGAGCGGCGTTCGACGTCGAGTACGCGCTGAACGCGAATTCGACGCTGATTCCGCAGGCACGGGCCGACGGCGTCACGCGCGCGGTGTCGTATCCGACCGGCTCGGCCGACCTGCCGTTCTCGGGGCTCGGCGCGCTGCTGCGCCTCGACGCTGCACCCGATCTGCTCGAGCGCCCGAAGGCGGGCCTTTTCATCGTCACCGGCGGCGTGGCGGCGATGCAGGGCGCCGGCTCGCGCAGCGCGCAGTGGCAGCTGATCCGCAACGCGTTCGACGAAGCCAAGCGTTACAAGCCGTCGGACAAGGTGGGCGGGCCGCGCGACCAGTTGCTCAACCACCTCGATGCCGAGGCGCTGCAGCCCGTCGTCGCGGGTCGCGTGCCGCTCGCGATCTTCGCGAGCCGCGAGTCCGACATCCGCCAGGCCGTGCAGCTCGGCCGGGACTACGGCATCCGGGTGATCATCTACGGCGGCACCGAGGCCTGGCGCGTCGCCGACCTGCTCGCGGCGAATCGCGTGGGCGTGGTGCTCGACCCGGTCACCAACCTGCCGTCGACGTACGACGATCTCGGCGTGCGCGCCGACAATGCCGCGCTCCTGCAGAAGGCCGGCGTGACGATCGCCTTCTTCGTGCCCGGCATCCAGCAGAGCCACAACGTCGGCACGGGCATCCGGGAAGGCGCCGGCATCGCCGTGGCGCACGGCCTGCCGTGGATCGAGGCGCTGAAGGCCATCACCGTGAACCCGGCGCGGATCTGGGGCATCGACGATCATTACGGCCGCGTCGCGCGCGGCCAGGAGGCCGACCTCGTGCTGTGGGACGGCGATCCGCTCGAGCCGACGAGCGCGCCGCTCGCCGTCTACGTGCGCGGCGTTGCGATGCCGCTCGACACGCGGCAGAAGGCGCTGCGCGACAAATACGCCCCGCAACACCGACAGGATCCATGGCCGCCCGCATATCGCTGATTGCCCTGCTGTCCGCCATCGCCGTCGCGGGCATCGCGCACGGCGCGGGCACGCCCACCGGCCTGCCGCTGCAGCCGACGCGGCACGTCGAGTTCGACACCACGCAGGGCACGTGGATGTCGCTCGACCTCTCGCCCGACGGTCGCACGCTGGTGTTCGACCTGCTCGGCGACCTGTACACGCTGCCGGTCGAGGGTGGCGAGGCGCGACGCCTGACCAGCGGCCTGCCGTTCGATTCGCAGCCGGTGTATTCGCCCGACGGGACGTCGATCGCGTTCCTCAGCGACCGCTCGGGCGCGGAAAACGTCTGGGTCGCGCGCGCCGACGGCACGCAGCCGCGCCAGGTCTCGTTCCAGGACGACCACAACACGCTGATCTCGCCGGAGTGGTCCACCGACGGCCGGACGATCTTCGTGCAGCACCACCAGAGCGAGGGCAATGCCTTCGAGCTGTGGAGCTATCGCGTCGACGGCCCCGGCCCGAAGCAGATGGTGCTGCCGTTCCGTGCCAAGCCCGACCAGGGCAGCGATTCGTGGCGGCACGTGCTCGGCGCGACGCCTTCGGCCGACGGCAAGTACCTCTACTTCGCGGCGCACGTCGGCGACTTCGACTACGACAAGGTGCCCGAGTGGACCATCCGCCGGCTCGATCTCGCCACCGGCGCGGAGAACACGATCGTCTCGGCACCGCGCAGTCCGCGGCCCGACCTGAGCCTCGGCACGGCGTTCCGGCCGCGGCTCGCGCCGGATGGCCGCACGCTGGTCTATGCGACGCGCTTCGATGGACGTACGGCGCTGCGCGTGCTGGATCTCGTGACGCAGGACGATCGGCTGCTCGCCTACCCGGTGCAGCAGGACCAGCTGATGTCCCTGCCCGGGCAGGACCTGCTGCCGCGCTACGCGTTCACGCGCGACGGCAAGGCGCTGCTGATCACGAGCGACGGCGGGTTCGAGCGACTCGACCTCGCGACCGGGAAGGCCACGGCGATTCCGTTCAAGGCTCACGTCGCGCTGGAGATCGGGCCGAACCTGCGCGTGCCGATCGCGCAGGAGTCGGGGCCCGTGCGAGCGCGCCTGATCCAGGATCCGTTGCCGTCTCCGGATGGCCGGCACATCGCGTTCTCGGCGCTGGGCAAGGTCTACGTGATGGAGCTGGCGCGGGGCGCGACGCCGCGACGACTCACGTCCGGCGATCACCCGGAGTTCCAGCCGTCGTGGTCGCCCGACGGCCGGCAGCTCGTCTACGTCACGTGGACGGCGCGCGACGCGGGACAGGTGTGGATCGCGCCGCTCGACGGTCGCGAGACGCCGCGCCAGGTCACCACGACGTCGGCGTTCTACACGCATCCGGCGTTCACGCCGGACGGGCGCGACGTGGTGGTCGTGCGCTCGAGCAACAGTGTGCGCATGAGCAGTTTCATGGAATACGGCGCGCTGCGACAGGCGGACCTCGTGCGCATTCCCGTGGCGGGCGGCGACGGCACCGTGATCGCGCGCGATACGCTCGGCGGCCTGCCGCAGTTCACGTCGGCCCCCGGTCGCGTGTACGTGAACTTCGGCGACGGGCTGAACTCGGTGGCGCTCGACGGCTCGGGCCACGAGGCCGTCGTCGGCGCGAAGGGGCCGGGCTGGTACTTCTCGGAATTCCCGGGCTCGGCCGACGACATCCGCATCAGTCCCGACGGTCGCTGGGCGCTGGTGCAGATCGTGCAGCAGCTGCACCTCGTCGAAGTACCGACGGGCCAGGAGCGCACGATCGATCTCGGGCACCCGGCGGTGAAGCACCGGCGGCTCACGGACGTCGGCGCGGACTTCTTCGCGTGGGCCGACGGCGGCCGGACCATCACCTGGGCGGTCGGCTCGACGTTCTACCGGCGGCCGCTCGCGAGCGTGGTGTTGAACGACGCGGGCGCCGACGGCGGTCCGGCCGACGTGCCGGTGCCGGGCAAGCGCGGCGTCGAGGCGTATCCGGTCGTGGTGAGCGTGCCGCGCGACACGCCGCAGGGCGTGCTGGTGCTGCGCGGTGCGACGGTGGTCACGATGCGCGGCGACGAGGTGATCCGCGACGCGGACGTCGTGATCCGCGACGATCACATCGCGGCCGTCGGGCCGCGCGGACAGGTCAAGGTGCCGGACGGCTCCGCGATCCGCGACGTGACGGGCAAATACATCGTGCCGGGCTTCATCGACGCGCACGACCACATCGCCGACATCCGCCGCGGCGTGCTCGACCTCGAGCCGTGGGGCCCGCTCGAGAACCTGGCCTACGGCGTGACGACGGCGTTCGATCCGTCATCGCTGAGCATCGACATGCTGGCCTACGAGGACCTCGTCGACGCGGGACTGGTGACCGGCTCGCGCATCCACACGACCGGGCCGGCGCTGTTCTCGTACAACCAGTTCCAGTCGCTGCCGGAAGTGCAGGCCGTCCTCTCGCGCAACCGGGTGCACTACCGCACGCTCAACCTGAAGGAATACCGCACCGGCAACCGGCGCGTGCGCCAGTGGGTGGCGATGGCCGCGCACGACCAGGGCATCCTGCCGACCTGCGAAGGCGCGCTGTCGGTGAAGCTCGACCTGACGCAGATCCAGGACGGCCTCGCGGGCAACGAGCACTCGCTGCCGACGGTGCCGCTGTACGACGACGTCGTGCAGCTGATGGTGCGCACCGGCGTCAGCTACGTGATGACGCTGATGATCACGCACGGCGGACCCGAGGGTCAGGACTACTACATCGCCCGCTCGGCGCCGCACGACGACGCGAAGTTCGCGCGCTTCGCGCCGCACTACGTCGTGGACATCAAGTTCCTGCAGCGCACGTGGCGCGACCCGCGCGAATACCTGTTCCCGCGCGTGGCCGAGAGCGGCGCGAAGGTGCTGCGGGCCGGCGGCCTACTCGGCGTCGGCAGCCACGGCGAGGTGCCGGGCCTCGGCTTCCACTGGGAGATGCAGGCCTACGCGGCGGGCGGCATGACTCCGCACGAAGTGCTGCGCGCCGCGACGCTCGGCTCGGCGACCACGATCGGTCGCGCCGCCGAGTTCGGCAGCATCGAGGCCGGCAAGTACGCGGACCTCGTGGTCCTCGATCGCGATCCGCTCGCGGACATCGCCAACACGCTGTCGATCCGCGAGGTCATGAAGAACGGACGTCTGTACGACGGCTCGACCCTCGACGAGGAGTGGCCTCGCCAGCGCCCCCTCCCCACCCCCTGGTTTAGAAAATAGGGGACATTCCTCTTTTCCGTGTCCCGGATCTATTCGGCGAAGCGACGCCAGAAGTCGCGGTGTCGCTGCGATAACTGCGCGGCCCGCTCCTCCCGCGTCGCCCGCTTCACGCCACGCGGCAGCGCACTCTCGAGGTCTTTCAGCGGCACGACGCAACTCGTGATCTGCGGCTCCGGGCCGCCCTCGCGCGGCAGGCCCTGCCAGCGACGCAGCGCATACAGCTCGTACAGGCCGCCTGTATCCACCCAGTTGTGCACGCCCGGGTCCTCGTGCGCGACCACGAACGTGCGACGACCGTCGGCATCTTTCGCCATCTGTCCGGCCGCGAGCGAGGTCTGGCGCTTCCAGTACTCGATCGTCAGGTAGAACACGTCGTGCAGGATGAAGTCGTGGTACGCGGCGCCGGCGTCGTTGGCCGTGATGACCATCGCCTCGTCGTCCTTGAGGCGTATGAGCCCCTGGCTGCCCATCTGCGAGCGCAGGCCGCCGACGCCGCCTGAGCCCCGCGGTTCGTTCATGCGATCGGGCGGAAAGCCGTAGTTCAGTCGCGTGAACCAGTAGAGCAGGTACACGTCGTCGACCATGTGTCGTGCGGCGAACTGTGCCATGTCGGCGAGGTCGAGCGGCCCGCGCGTCGGCGGATCGAGGCGCTCGATGCGCAGCGCATTGGGCGTCTCGACGGCCCAGTCGTTCATCGAGTCGCGCACGAACAGGAACTTCACGCCGGGTTGCGTCTGCAGGTGATTCGGCCGGCCGTCCGCCGGGCGATCGTCGATGGTGATCACGAACGAACCGTCGGCGGCGCGCACCACGTCGCGATCCTCGAGCGAAGCCAGGGTCACCGACGTCGCCGTGTTCGCCACCAGCGTGTAGGTGACGTTGGCCACGCCGCCCGGCATGGAGCGGCCGCGCAGCTCGTAGCGGGCACCGTGCGCAATGGGCGCGAGCCGATAGGCGTTGTTCGGATTGTCGCCGCCCCAGCGCGAGCCCGGCATGTCGCGCCCGAACCAGCGGCCGGGCGGCTGCAGCAGGCGGACGATGCGCGGGTACTCCGGGTCCAGCGCGCCCTTGAGCGCGTAGTTCATGGCGCACTCGGCGAGCATGCCGTCGAATCGCGCCATCTGCGGTCCCGCCGTGTACTGCACGACCGCCTTCCAGAGATAGCCCGCCTTCTCCGCGCCCGCCCGCATCTCCGGGCGCGCGACGATCTCGCGGGCGAGATCCTCGACGTGTCGCTGGTCGACGTTGGCCACCGGGTTGGTCGCGGACAGGAAATAGTCGTCTCGAACCACGTGTCGTCCCTCCGTCGTTCCCTGCCGCACCGCCGCAAACCGGACTGTAGACAAGTGGGCTTACATCTGTAAACTGAAATTCAGCCAGCGGGGAGACACAGATGGGCAGACTCGACGGAAAGGTCGCCGTGGTCACGGGCGGCACGCAGGGGATCGGCCGCGGCATCGTGCTGCGGTTCCTCAAGGAAGGCGCCCAGGTCGTCTACTGCTCGCGCAATCCGGCGAACGATGCGGAAATGATCCCGCTGATCGCGGCGATCCGCGGCGGCGCGGCCCGCGCCCGCTACCTGCAGGCCGACGTCGGCGTGAAGACGCAGATCCAGGGCGTGGTGCACGAGGCCGTGAAGGTCTTCGGCCGCGTCGACATCGTGGTCAACAACGCGCAGGGCATTGCGCCCCTGAAGCCGATCCTCGAGAAGCCCGACGAGGATTACGCGATGACGCTCGCGACCGGCTTCTACCACTCGCTGTGGACCATGCAGGCGGCCGTCCCCTACATCCGGCGGCAGAAGAGCGGCGGCAGCTTCATCAACTTCAGCTCCCACTGGGCGCTGAACGGCATGACCTATTCCAGCGACTACAACATCACCAAGGGCGCCAACGAGGCGCTCACGCGCAGCGCCGCGAACGAGTTCGGCGGCGACGGCATCAACGTCAACTGCATCACGCCCGCGGGCGACAGCTTCGCGTACCGGGTGTACTGCAACGCCAACCCGGGCATCCACGAAGCGATCTGCAACACCATCCCGGCGCGCAAGATGGGCGATTGTGAGAAGGACATCGCCGGCGTCGTGCTCGGGCTGTGCTCGGCGAACGGCCGCTTCATCACGGGCCAGACGTTCTACGTCGACGGCGGTGCGTGGCTGGCCAAGCCGCCGAACGAGCACAAGGAGAACACCGACATCCACGAGGGCCGGCACCAGGCGGCCACGGCCTGAGCGCGAGGGGCAGCCACATGCAGATCAAGGGATACAAGGTCGTGGTCACGGCGAGCTCGGCCGCGTCGCTCGAAGGACTCGCCGGCGCCGCGGTGCGTCGGCTCGTGAAGGAAGGCGCCCGCGTCACGCTGATTTCGCCCGACGGGCCGGGCGGCAAGGCGGTGTGCCAGTCGGCCGGTCGCAAGGCCCGCAGCCGTGTGGCGCGGCCGAAGGGCTTCGGCCGGGCGGTGGCTTCGGCTGCGAAGGCCATGGGCGGCCTTGACGCACTCGTGAACATCGTGCAGCCCGACACGCCGTGGCAACCGTTCGCCGAGAAGGGACCGGCGGGCTTCCAGCCGGCGTTCGATGCGCTCGGCGGAGCCGTGGCCGCGATGCAGGCGGCGTGGCCGCATCTCTCTGCGCTCGATGACCGCGGCCGCGTCGTCAACGTCGGCTCGGTGTACGGCGGCTCGTCCTACGCCGGCGTGTCCGACAGCGTCGCGACCGACTACGCCCTGCAGGGCATCACGCGCTCGGCTGGCGTCGAGTGGGCGCCGACCGGCGTGCGCGTCAACTACCTCGGCCCGGGCGCGCTCGACGTGCCGGAGTTCCGCCGCTGGCGCGAGCGCTACCCGGCGATGGTTGATCACCGTGTCGACAGCATCGCCGCGCGCCGCCTCGGCACGCTGGACGAGGACTTCGGCGGTGCACTGATGTTCCTGCTCTGCGACGAAGCCTGCTTCCTCGTCGGCCAGACGGTCTATGCGGACGGCGGCCAGCACCTCGTGGCACCCGTGCTCGAACCGGGCGTGCCGCTCGGATGAGCACGCTGCGCGACGCGCCTCCCGGCACACTGCTTCAGGTGTGCCACGTCGTGCGCGATGTAGAGGCGAGCGCGGCGCGCTGGACTCGTGACTTCGGGGCGGGCCCGTTCTTTCGCGCCACGTTCGCGATCGACGGGCACACGTATCGCGGGCTGCCGCATCGAGTGAATGTCGATGTGGCGGTCGGATTCATGGGATCGACCATCGTCGAGCTGACGCGTCCGCTGGAGACGGCACCCTCGCCTTTCACCGAGGTGCTGGATTCGCGCGGGGAAGGACTGCACCACTACTGGCTGCAGGTCGAGGACTTCGATGCGGCACTGGAACGGCATGCCGGCGCCGGTCACGCGCTCGTCACGGCCGGCCCCCTGCCCGGCATCGGACGCGCGGCGATGGTGGACACGAGCGCGAAGCTGGGCTGTTTCGTCGAGCTGATCGAGCTGAACGACACCGGCTGGTCGCTGCTCGAGCAGATGCACACGGCCCACCTCGGGTGGGACCGCCGCGAGCCGTTGCGCCCCTACCCCGCGTTCTGATGGGGACACTCAGAAGAGAAGAATGTCCCCCTCACTCATCGGAAAACAGGCATGTCCCCTGATCTCTCGTTCGACAACCTGCTCGAGCTCGCGGAACGCGAGAGCGGCGCGTACGGACTCGCCGATGCGGACCTGCAGGCCCGGGTACGCTCGCTCGTCGACTGGGTGAATGCGCGCGGGCCGTACACGCCCGACCAGGTGCAGCGCATGCGCCACCAGGTGAAACGCGTGCTCGCCAACCGCCTGCGCATCGCGCTCGACCGTCAACAGTTCGCGGCTATCGCCAATGAGAAGATCGTCCAGCCGCTGATCGTCGTCGGCCTGCCGCGCTCGGGCACCACGTTGCTGCACTCGCTGCTCGCGGAGGACCCGGAGGCCAATGCGCCACGCGCGTGGCACAGCATCGTACCGTCGCCGCCGCCGGGAGCCGGCCCGGTCCCCGCTGGACGCATCGCCCAGGCGCAGCGGGCGGTCGACCGCTTCCTCGATTTCGTGCCGGGCCTGCTGCCGCTGCATCCGTACTGGGACAAGGGTGCGGACTCGCTGATCGAGGACGAGGAACTCTTCACCCTCGATTTCCGCAACGCCTACCCGACGCTGCTGTACGAGATCCCGACCCTCGACGTCATGGTCGAACTGGTCGGTGCGGACGTGCCCGCCACGTACCGCTTCCATCGCGAAGTGCTGCAGCACCTGCAGTGGAACACCGGCAGGACGCGCTGGGCCTGCAAGGGCGTGTATCACCAGTTCCAGCTCGACGCGCTGTTCCAGGCCTATCCCGATGCGATCTGCGTCTGGCCGCACCGCTCGCTCACCGAGATCCACACCTCGATGGTCACGATCGCGGCCGCCTGGTACGACCAGATCGGCGGCGGCCGCATCGACTGGAAGCAGTTCGCGCGCTCGAGCGCCGAAGGCGTGAAGGCCGGCCTCGACTACATGATGTCGAACCCGCTCTTCGACGATCCGCGCGTCGTGCACCTGCGCTTCGCCGACATCACGTCCGACCCGCTGGGTTCAGTGCGTCGCATCTACGAGCGTGCCGGTCTCACCATCAGCGAAACACATCTGCAGCGCATGCAGGCGTGGCTGGCCGACCCCGAGAACCGCGCGGACCGCTACGGCCGTTATCCCTACACGCCCGAGCCCTTTGGTCTCACCAAGGAGTGGCTCGCGGACCTGTTCGGCGAGTATCACCATCGCGTCGGCATCGCCGACTGAGTGCCACGCATCGAGGAACGACCATGAGCAGCACGAAGAACGTCGTCGACCACCTCGCCGATCATCTCGCGATCCGCAGCCTGCTGGACCGCTACACGGACGGCGTGAACCGCCGCGACTGGGCCGCGGTCGAGCGCGTGTTCGCGACCGACGGCGTGTGGGACTGCGGTGGCCCGAACATGGGCCCGATGGCGTTTCGCTTTTCGGGCGCCGCGAACTGCGCGCAGGGCATCGGCTCGATGGTCGACGCGACGCCGCTGGTCATCCAGAGCAACCACGCGCCCGTGATCCACGTCGACGGCAATCGCGCCACCGCGACGTCCACGGTCAACGAACTCGTGATGCCGCCGGGCGCCACGCAGGCGACCGTGATGTGGGGCATGTATTTCGACGAGATCGTGAAGGGCAGCGACGGCGAATGGCGCTTCCAGGAGCGCCGCTTCCGCTTCATGTGGGTCGACCCGACCGCGAACGCCGGTCAGATCCTCGCGCAGCCGCCGAAGCCGACGCCCTGAGACGCGCGCCGGCCCTCTCGAAGGCGATCAGTCGCTGACGCCGAACCTGCGCCCGATCTCACGCCGGCGTGAGCGAATCTCGGCCCGGCGCTGCTCGGGCGTGACGACCGGCGTGTCGGCCGGCAAGTAGCGACGCACGTCGGCGACTTTCACCACCTTCGCTTCGGGGATCGGGAACCGGTCGCTCAGGTACCAGCGCCATTGCCCGAACGCCTTCGGGAACCCGGCCGTGGCAACCCAGTTCGGCACGCCCGGATCCTGCGGCGACAGCACGATGCGCACCTTGCCGTCCGCGTCGAGCCGCGCCTGGTGGTTGTTGATCGAAGTCGGGTGAAAGCGGTAGTCGATGGTCTGGTAGAAGTAGTCGGCGAGCTGCAGGCTCCAGTACTTCACGTTCGGGATCTCGCACTCGATCACGAGCGCCTCGTCGGGCTGCAGATCGTAGAGGCACTTCACGTAGCCCGCGAGCGGGTTGCCGCCGATCCTCGTGGTGTCCTCGCTCGGCATCCAGAAGCGGTTGTAGCCGACGGCGTCGACCACCTCTTCCGTCATGCGCATCCAGGTGTCGAGCGAGAAGTGCGTCTGGTAGGCGATGCCACGCAGTCGCTCGGCGATTTCGTCCTCGGTCAGCACCAGCGTGTCTTCCGGCCGCTCCTCGAGCGGCTCGATGTAGATCGTGGCGCCCTCCATGCTCTCCCACTGGTCCCAGATGTCGCGCACCAGCAGGCATACATTCGACACGCTGCCATCGAGCTTCATCCAGTTGCCCGGCTGCTCGTCGGGCGAAGCGATGATCTCGAAGCGGCCGTCGGGGCCGAGCTGGAACCTGTCGACGTCCCACGCGCCGAGGTTGCGCTGGTCCGCATCGCCCCACCAGCCCTTCTGCGCCTGGATGTGCAGCCACGGCGTGCGTCCGCGCTGGCCCCAGATGCGGTAGCTGCGCGAGCCGTCGATCTTGGTCCAGTGATAGCGAAAGTCGGGGCTCGGCGCGCCCCAGCTGTACTCCACCGGCGTGAACATCAGGTGCGAGAAGAACGTCGGGTAGGCTGTGCGCGGCCCCATGTAGGTGTTGAAGCCGAACGCCTGCATCAGCGACACGTAGTACATGCCCTGCGTACGCATCTCCGGCGACTGCGCGAGCTTCCACGACAGCGCCTTGGTGCGCGCCGCATCGATGGATGCCAGGTAGTCCTTCCAGGCTCGATCGGATGCGTTCATGCCGGGCTCCGCGGATCTGCGAGGTCGTGATGGATGCGATAGATGCGCGCGGCCGTGCGGGCGAAGAGCGCGTGCCTCTCCGTGAGCGTCGCACCGGCGGTGATTCGCTTGAAGGCGTTCCAGAGCGTCACGTAATCGACGGCCGCGCGATCGACGGGAAAATTGCTCTCGAACAAGCAGCGGTCGGCGCCGAAGCACTCGATGGCGTGCCACAGATAAGGTCGCCAGGACTCGGCCAGCGCCTTCGAATCGAGACCCGCGTCGTCGCTCAGGCCGCTGAGCGGATTGCCGAGCCCGCCGAGCTTGATCGTGACGTTCGGGCACGCCGCCAGCCGGCGGATGCTCTCGGCCCAGTCCGCATACCGCTCCTGCAGGCGCCCACGATACGACGCGAGCCCGACCGGTGAACCCGTGTGATCGACGATGATCGGCGTGTCCGGAAACGCCTGCGCGAGATCGACGACGTCGGCCAGCTGCGGCTCGAGCACCCAGGCGTCGAACGACAAATCGAAGCGTCGCAACTGCGCGTAGGCGCGGCGAAACACCGGATCCTGCAGCACGCCAGCCGGCACGCGTCCGGTCGCTCCGAGCACGTCCGCGTCGGCATCGTGCGCCGCCATGTAGCGCACGCCGCGCAAGCGGCCACCGCCCGCCTCGACCGCGGCTTCGAGCGCGCGGGCGATGCCCTCGCCGAGGCGGAAGTCTGCGAATCCGACGATGCCGGCGCACAGTTGCGGACCCTCGCTGCCTGCACACGCCTCGGCCACGCGACCGGCGTACGCGACCTCACCGACCGGCTTCAGCTCGTCCGGACCGTGGTCGTGGTAGTGCGCGCCGCACTCCATGTAGACCGTCGCGACGACCCGATGGCCCCCGGCGATGTCATCGAGCAACTCCGGCACGAGGTAGCGAGGCGTGAGCGCCACGGCCTCGAGCAGCGGATGCCCATGCAGGTGCGCGAGGTGCGCCGCGAGATCCCACAGGTGATGGTGCGGGTCGACGATTGGCAGGCCGGGGTCGAGCGCGACTTCGCCTGTGGCCATGGGAGCGCGGACCGTCGGCCCGACGTGCCGGTCAGGCCTCGGCGGCCTTGCGCAGCATCACCGCGTAGTCGCCGTCGGCGACGACCAGCAGGCGCATGCCCGGCACGGTGACCTCGGCGAACTTCTCGAACGGTTCGCGGATGCCGGGATCGCGCACGCGCACGAACGAGTCCGCGTCGACACGGTAGGTGCGCGGACCGAAGCCGTCGACATTGACGGAGATCGAAGTCGGCGTGACCGCGGTGACGGTCGCCGCGACGGCGCTCGGTCGCGCGGCGGACTGCACGCGCGTGTCGAAGGTGAGGCGCAGGTGCGTCGAGCGGTTCGGCATGCTCGCGTGCGGGGAATAGGGATTCACGATCAACACGTCGCCCGGCACGTAGTCGGTCGTCGCCCAGCTCTCCATCGGGATCTCGTCGGCCGGGATCGGGAACGGCGTGGGCTTGGCGACGTTGTGCAGGTAGCCGCGCTTGTTCTGCGCCACGGCGACCATCAGGCCGCCGACTTCGCGCGGGCACGGCAACAGCGGGATCCACACCGGGCGGTAGTCGTGGATGCCGGGGCTGTAGAAGCCGTCCTGGTGCACGACCGTCACCGGGCCGTTCGGCGGATAGATGCGGTACTGGACGTTCGGCACCATGCAGGCTTTCTCGCCCATCACTTTCGCCATCACCCCCTGGTTGACCGGGTGCTCGATGAGACGCTTCGAGATGCCGGAGAACTCCGGGCTTTCTTCCCAGCGACCCTCGAGCGGCTTGCCCGTCCAGGTGCCGGTCGGGTCGCCGGGACGCACGATGCCGATGCGCGCCGCGACAGCCAGCATCGCGTCGCGGGCCTCGACGACCGAGCCCGGGTCGAGCACCTGCCGCAGCAGGATGTAGCCCTGGCTCTCGTAGAAGCGATTCAGCGCGGCGAAGTCGTCGAGCAGGTGATTGCAGGACTCGAGCTCGCGCGCCGGGTGGATCTCGAGCGCGTCGCAGTCGCGGGCGTCCGGTCGGTGCAAGGCTTGTACGGCCATGGTCTTCCCCTGCGTGTCGGTCTTGTGGTGTTAACGCGCCGCCCAGCCACCGTCGACCGGGATCGTGAGCCCGGTGACGGCGGAAGCCTGGTCGGAGCAGACCCAGAGGTAGGCGTCGGCCTGCTCCTCCGGGGTCATCATGCGTCCCATCGGTTGCGTGCGATCCGCCATCGCGTTGCGCGTCGCGTCCGCCGGGAACGCTGCGAGCACGGCCGGTGTCGCGGTGAGGCCCGGCGCGATCACGTTCACGCGGATGCGGTCCTTGGCATAGAGCACCGCGGCGTACTCGGTGAGGTGCACGACCGCGGACTTGGCCGCGACGTAGCCGGGCGTGGAATCGGGCGAGACGCGCAGGCCGGCCAGCGAAGACGTGTTGGCGATTGCGCCGCCGGTGCCTTGCTTCAGCATCTGCGCGATCTCGTGCTTCATGCACAGGAACGCGGTGACGAGGCTCGCTTCGAGCGTGCTGCGGAACGCCTCGAGCGTCGAGTCGTGCACGCGGACGCCGAGATGATCCGCGGGGCCGAGGTTGCCGACGATGTTCATCGCGGCGTCGAGGCGGCCGTGGCGCGCGACGACGGCAGCGATCAGCGCCTCAACCTCGGCCTCGCTGGACACGTCGGCGTGCACGAAGGTGGCGTCGTGGCCGGCGGCACGCAGGTCGGCTTCGAGCGCGCGGCCCGCCTCGGCGGCGACATCGGCGAACACCACGCTTGCGCCTTCGCGCAAGAGGCCCTGCACCGTCGCCCGCCCGATGCCCGAGGCGCCGGCGGTGACCAGCGCGACCTTCCCTTCGTAGCGACGCGTGCTCATGCCTTGCCCTTGCGGGGCGAGGCACGACCCCGCGAGCCGACGGTGTCGAACAGGCCGCGCCAGTAGAGATCGGTGAAGGCATCGAACATGTGCTCGGAGGCCTTACGGTCGTGCATCAGGGCCGTGACGTGCATGAGCTGGTCGAGGTCGTTGAACAGCAGCACCAGCTTGTCGTGGGCGACCTTGCGGGCCGCGCCGGTGAAGCGGGCCAGGAAGCGCTCCAGGTGGGCCGTCACGGCATAGCTGTTCGGCAGGATGCTGGCGGCGACGGCCGGGTCGGAGCGCGAGGCGTCCGAGTAGGCGTCGAAGAACACGCGAATGCGGCGCCAGGTGCGGGCGTAGTCGTCGAGCCAGCGGCGCAGGTCGGCGCGCGTGATCGGGTCGTGCGCGTCGAGTTGCTGGCACAGGGCGGTGAGCGCGGGGGCGATCTCCCGCTCCTGCACCAGGGCGATCAGGTCGGACTTGCCCCGGAAGTGGTCGTAGAAGGTCGTGCGCGTGGTGCCGGCGAGCTTGACGATCTGCTCGACGGAGGTGTCCTGGTAGCCCTGCTTCGCCAGCAGTTCGAGTGCCGCCTCCTCGATCCCGCGCCGGGTCTCCAGCTTGAGGCGCTGGCGCAGGGTGGGTCTCGTGGTCATCGTCGCCGTCCCGGAATGCCTGGTCCGGCTAATTTACCACTGACAGTTCACCTGATACATGTAAGGTGAAAAATGGGGACATTCCTCTTTTTCGGCAGGCACGAAAAAGAGGAATGTCCCCAATTAAGTGTCCCCCATTGAGAGCCAATAGAAAGGCCCGGTGGCGGGGGCCACCGGGCCTCTCGGGTGTCGACCGGGGGGCGGTCAGAAGTCGATCGATGCGGACAGCGCGATCGTCAGCGGATCGCCGAGGACGTAGTAGCCGAAGCCGGGGTAGCCGCCGGCCGAGATCCACGAGTTCTCGTTGGTCACGTTGTTGATGCGGGCCCGCAGCGCGAGCGGCTTGCCCCACGCCTCCATCGAATAGCGCGCGCCGATGTCGAGGCGCGTCCACGAGCCGACTTCCAGCGTGTTCGCCGCGTCCGCGTACTGCTTGGACGTGTAGACCGCGCGGCCTTCGAGCGTCAGCGCCTTCAGCATCGGCAGGTCCCACTCGACGTTGACGTTCGCCTGGGTCTTCGGCGCGCCGATCACGTCCTTGCCCTGGTTCACGCCGTCCTGGGTCTTGGTCAGCTCCGCGTTCAGCCAGGTCACGCCGCCGAGCACCCGAAGGCCCTCGATCGGCTCGCCGAACACGTTGGCCTCGACGCCCTTGTGGCGCGCCTTGCCGTCCGCGCGGTAGCGATAGTCGGTGTCCGGATCGCTCGGGGTGAGCGCCTCGAGGATGCCGCTCGCCTTCTCGATGTTGAAGACGCTCAGCCCGCCGCCGAAGGTGCCGGCGTCGAACTTCACGCCCGCCTCGAACTGCTTGGCCTGGTACGGGTCCTGCACCTGGCCGGCATTGACCACCGTGCCGCCGCCGGGGCCGACGGTCGGCGCGACATCGCCCGCGACCAGGCCTTCGATGTAGTTCGCGAAGATCGACCACTGGTCCGACGGACGGAACACGATCCCCGCGACCGGCGTGGTCTTGCTCTTGTCGTAGCTGGAGATCTTGTCGCCCGAGTTGTAGTCGAACGAGTCGGCCTTCAGCTTCTGGTCGCGCATGCCGAGCGTCAGCATGAACTTGCCGTCGGCGAACTTCAGCACGTCCGCGAGGGCCCAGCTCGAGGTGTCGGTGCTGAACGTCTTGTGCGGGTTGTTCAGCGAACCGCCGACGAAGAAGTCCGCGGGGGGCTTCACGGCATCGACCGGGTGATAGAGGTCGGTGGTGAACGGTGAAAAGAAGTCCGAGAACGCATAGGCGTTCTTCGAGTCGATCTTGAAGAGCGAGGCCGACGCGATCACGCGGTGCTCGATCGGGCCGGTCGCGAAATCCCAGCGCAGGCCGACTTCGCCCGAGCTCACGCTGTCCTCGCGCGCGTTATCGAAGCGGTAGGCGGTCATCACGCCGTCGTTGTCCGAGCTCGGGTTGGCGAGGACGTTCTTCTCCTTGCCGTCGCGCATGCCGAACGCACCCCAGACCGACACGGTCTTGGTGATGTCGTATTCCGCGCGCACCACGCCGAACAGCTGCTGCTCGTCCGTGTAGGTCCACGGCTGGGCGAAGTTCACGTCCGCATCCGGTTCCTTCGGCACGGCCGTCGCACCGAACGCCGGCGACACGCTGGGCCGCGGCGCATCGATGTGGTGGTCCTGGTAGCCGATGTCGGCCGACAGGCGCAGCTGGTCGCCGCGGTGGTCGATGCCGAGCGAGAGCACGCTCAGCGAGCGATCCTGGTCGTTCACCGAGGTCTCGCCGTCGCGGTACACGGCGTTCGCGCGGATGCCGGTGGCCTTGTCGGCGCCGAAACGACGACCGATGTCGGCCGCGATCATGCCGTTCGCATCGCTCTCGTAGCCGACGGTCAGGCGCGACAGCGGATCGTCCGGCGCGCGCTTCGGCACGAGGTTGATGGTGCCGCCGAGGTTCGAGCCGCCCGGGGCCGCGCCGTTCAGGAAGGCGCTCGCGCCGCGGAACAACTCGGCGCGCTCGAGGAATTCCGCCGCGACGAACTGCCGCGGCAGGATGCCGTAGATGCCGTTGTAGGTCATGTCGTCCGAGTAGGCCGGGAAGCCGCGGATGACGTAGAGCTCCTGGAAGTTGCCGAAGCCGCGCGCGACGCGCACGTTCGGGTCGTTCAGCAGCACGTCCGCCACGCTCTTGGCCTGCTGGTTGAGCATCAGCTCGGCGGTGTAGTTGGTGCTGGAGAACGGCGTGTCGAGACTGTCCATGTTGCCGAGGATGCCGGCGCGACCCCCCGTCGCGACCTGGCCGCCGGCATACGCGGGGGGCAGCGTGATCTGCGACCCGTAGACGACGATCTCCTCCAGGTCCGACCCCGACGAGCTGGACGACTGCTGCGCGGACGCGACTGTCGAGCCGAGCGCCAGGGCACAGGCAGCGGACAAGACGGCATTGCGCTTCATGGACATGGCCTTTCCCCTCTTGTTGATGCGCGGCACGCGTCCCGCCACGCGAGACCGCACGACCGGCCAATACGAAGATTCGTGGCTACTTTGATCGCGCGCGACCTTGGCCCGCATTCGATTCAGGGACGAAAACCATCGTGTTTAGGCCAGTGCCCCGCGCTCACTCCTCCACCATGTACGGATAGTTGGGCTGCGTCGGCGGCACGAAGTTCTCCTTGATCGTGCGCGGCGACACCCAGCGCACGAGGTTCAGGATCGAGCCGGCCTTGTCGTTGGTGCCGCTGGCACGGGCGCCGCCGAACGGCTGCTGCCCGACCACGGCGCCGGTCGGCTTGTCGTTGACGTAGAAATTGCCGGCCGCGTGGCGCAGCGCGTCCGTCACCTGCACCACGGCAGTGCGATCCTGCGCGAACACCGCGCCGGTGAGGCCGTATTCCGCCGTGCCGTCGACGAGCTTCAGCACGTCGTCCCAGCGCGCGTCGTCGTACACATAGGTCGCCAGCACCGGACCGAACAACTCGTCCTTCATGAGCCGATGCGCCGGGTCATCGACCTGCGCCACGGTGGGCTCGATGAACCAGCCCTCGCGACGATCGCTGCCGCCGCCGGCCAGGATCCGGGCCCCGCCGTCGGCCTTTGTTGCGTCGAGGCAACCGGCGAGGCGAGCGAACGCCCGCTCGTCGATCACCGCCGCCATGAAGTTGCGGAAGTCGGCTGGGTCGCCCATGCGGATTGCGGCTACCTGCGCCAGCACCCGCTCGCGCACGGCCGGCCACAACGATTTCGGCACGTAGGCCCGCGAGGCGGCACTGCACTTCTGACCCTGGTACTCGAACGCGCCGCGCACGAGCGCCGTCGCATACGCATCGACGTCGGCGCTCGGGTGCGCCAGGACGAAGTTCTTGCCGCCCGTTTCGCCGACGAGGCGCGGATAGGTCCGGTACCGGTCGATGCGCTGCGCCACGTCCCGCCACAGGGACTGGAACACCGCGGTCGAGCCGGTGAAATGGATGCCGGCGAGGCGCTCGTCGGCGAGCACCGTCCGCGTCACCATCGACGAATCGCCGGACACGAAGTTGATCACGCCCGGCGGCAGCCCGGCTTCCTGCAGCACCTGCATCACGCGCCAGCAGGCGAGCGAGGCGGTCGTCGCAGGCTTCCACAGGACGACGTTGCCGAGCATCGCCGGCGCCGTGCAGAGATTGCCGCCGATCGCGGTGAAGTTGAACGGCGAGATGGCGTACACGAACCCTTCGAGCGGGCGGTAGTCGACGCGATTCCAGGTGCCGGGCGAGGACTCGGGCTGCTCGGCGTACAGGCGCTCGGCAAAGTGCACGTTGAAGCGCAGGAAGTCGGCCAGTTCGCAGGCGACGTCGATCTCGGCCTGGTACACGGTCTTGCTCTGCCCGAGCATGGTCGAGGCGTTCAGGCGATCGCGCCAGGGACCCGCGATCAGGTCCGCCGCCTTGAGGAACACGCCCGCGCGATGCTCGAAGGACATCGCCGACCACTCGGGCTGCGCGGCCACGGCGGCATCGATCGCCTGGCGCACCTGGCTGTCGTCGCACTGGTGCAGCTGGGCCAGCACGTGCGCGTGCCGGTGCGGCGCAGTCACCTGCACCCTGCGGCCGGTCGCCACTTCCCGCCCGCCGATCAGCGCCGGAATCTCCGCGACGCTGCCCTGCACTTGCGCGATGGCGGCCTTGAGCCGCGCGCGCTCGGCACTGCCCGGCAGGTAGTCGCGCACGGGCTCGTTGCGTGGGGTGGGCAGGTTGCTCGTCTGCTTCATGTCGACTCCCGGCCGGCGCGTGCCGGCACTCGATCGGTGAATGCTACGCCCGTCGCGACCACCACAGCCCGACACCGAGCACCAGCATGACGAGCAGCCACGCGGCCACCGCGAGCGACAGGCTGCGTCCGAGGACGCCGCCGGCCTCGCCGGTGTGGACGGGATAGAGGTTGTCGAGGAAGCGTCGGGCCGCCGGCGCCGACAGTGCGTCCTCGGCGGCGAGGACGCGCCCGTCGCTCGCCGCGACGTACACGGTCGTGGTGCCATACACGCGTCGCCATTCCCCGGGCTGCAGGACGCGGATGCGGTACCAGGAGCGGTCGGCGTTCGGGAACGAGACGCCGCTCAGCTTCGCGCCGGGGAACTGCTGCAGGGCCGTCGCGATGGCCCGCGCGGGCGGAACTGGTGCGCCGGTGATCGCCGGCACCGACTGCAGCGCCGCCGGCGCGCCGTCTGCGCCGAGCGCGCGCTCGATCGGGTCGTAGAACACGAGCATCACGCCCGCCGCGACCAGCACGAAAGCGGGCAAGGCGAGCCACAGGCCGAGCGCACGGTGCCATCCGTAGCGACGCGCCGTGCCGGGACGCAGCTTGCCCGGCCAGAGGACGAGCTTCACGCGGGCGCCGCGGGGCAGGGCCAGGACCGTGCCCATCCCGAGGGTGACGAGCAACACGAGACCGCTGAGACCCACGATCACGTGTCCGGTGTCACCGGCGAACAGCGTCTGGTGCAGGTTGGCCGCGAACGGCACGAGGCCGACGTGCGCGTAGTCACGGCCGTCGGGTCGCGTGCGCAGGACGTTGCCGGCGCCGTCGATGCGCACGATGTCCGTGCGCCCAGCCGCGTCGTCGACGAACAGGTCGTAGCGACCTTCGACGCCGCCCGTCGCCCAGAGGGAGGTGACCTTGCGCGGTTCGGGCCTGCGCTCGATGTCCGCGATGCGTGCACCGATCGCCTCGAGATCGAATGGCGCGGCGGGCGACGGCAGGATCGCGTCGTCGAGTTCCCAGCGATAGACCATCAGCACGCCGGTGACGGCCTGCGACAGCCAGAGCACGGCGCAACCGAGCGCGAGCCAGCGGTGGAGTCGACGCAGCCAGCCGCGCATGTCGACGCCGTGGTCAGCCTGCCCGCGGACCGAGGGTCGCGCGCAACCAGCGGGCGCCGTCCTCGAGCGCGCGGGCGGCGAGCGGCGAGATCGACATCGCCTCGATGAACGAATGCGTCGCACCCGGATAAATCGTCATGCTCACCTTCACGCCGGCCGCGGTGAGGCGCTGCGCCATCGCGAGGCTGGTGTCGGTGAGCACGTCGCACTCGGGAATCGTCATGCAGACGGGCGGCAGTCCTTCGAGGCGCGCATGGATCGCACAGGCGAGCGGATTCTCGGTGATGCGCGGGTCGTGGCCGCCGTAGTTATCCCAGAAATACACGACTTCCTCCGCCGTGAGGACCGCACCCGGGCCGCCGTAACGCCGCAGCGCTTCCGGCGTGCACTCGCGATCGAAGGCGGGATAGATGAGCAGCAGGCCATGCACGCGGTCGGCCTCGCCCGCGTCGCGCAGCGCGAGTGCGGCGCCGATGGAGAGATTGCCGCCCGCCGAATCGCCGCCGAGCGCGATGTGGCGCGCGTCGATGCCGAGCGCTTCGTCGTGCTGGCCGAGCCAGCGCACGACGCCGACCACCTGTTCGAGTGCGACCGGGAAGCGCGCTTCGGGCGAGAGCGCATAGTCCACGCCGATCACGATCATGCCGGAACGGGCGGCGTACTCGCGCATCACGCGGTCGTGCGTATCGAGGCTGAACAGCGTCCAGCCACCGCCGTGCATGTAGACGAGCGCGGGCGACGGGCCGGTGACGCCCGGATTGTAGATGCGCAGCCGCACCGGGCCGCGCTCGGTCTGCGCCACGTGCTCCAGGGTCGCGCGCATCTTCGGCCCGCCTTCCCGCCACGGCGCGCGAACCTTCTCGGCGACCTCGCGCATCTCGGCGACGGAGAGTTCGCGCCCGCCCGTGAACCGGGCGTAATCGGCATTGACCAGCGTCACGAAGCGCAGGATGTCGGGGTCGACCCCCTGCAGGGCCTGTGGCAGCGTCATGTCTTGCACGGGTTGGCTCATCGTTACCTCGTCTGCCCCGCAAGGCAGCTGCGCCGGAGCGGATCCTTTCCCGCCGGCGGCCGCCTTGTCATTTTCCGGGCCAGTGATAACCTCGGGCGCAATCCCGTGCCGTCGGGGCCGGACACATTTCCGTCTCGGACGGGCCACCCGAAGGATGGTTCCCACATGGCTCGCAGCACCCGCGGAGACGACTACCAGGACGTGCCGCGCCCGGTCGCGGCGCTGGCCGACGAATACCCGGCCAATTCCTACGATCCGCCGCACAGCCACAAGCGTGGGCAGCTGGTGTACGCCACCGCCGGCGTGCTGGTGCTGTCGACGCACGATGCCACTTACGTCGTGCCGCCACAACGGGCGGTCTGGGTGCCGAGCGGCACGGTGCACGAGGCCCGCACGCGCGGACGCGTCTCGCTGCGCACGCTGTACCTCGACGACACCGTCTGCGCGTCGCTGCCGCGGCACTGCATGACCATCGAGGTGTCGGCGCTGCTGCGCGAGCTGATCGTCGAGGCCACGCGCATCCCGATCGAATACGACTACGACTCGCGCGACGGCCGCGTGATGTCGCTGATCGTCGACGAGATCCGCCAGCTCAAGGTGTGCCAGGCCATCCTCAAGGACCCGGCGCAGAGCGACGTGCTCGACGACTGGGCCGTGGCCGCGGGCATGTGCCGGCGGACGTTCACGCGCCTGTTCCGGCGCGAGACCGGCGTGACCTTCGCGACGTGGCGGCAGAACGTGCGCCTGATGGAGGCGATGTCACGGCTCGCGAACGGGCAGTCGGTCACCGCCGTCGCCTGCGACGTGGGTTACAGCAGTCCGAGCGCGTTCACCGCCATGTTCCGGCGTGCGTTCGGCGTGCCGCCGACGCAGTACTGCGCCGATACGACGCATTAGGGGACATTCCTCTTTTCCGGAAAATGGGGACATTCCTCTTTTTCGCGGGTGCCGAAAAAGAGGAATGTCCCCATTTTCTTGCTGTGTTTTCGTGCCGCGAAAACCATCAGCCGCCACTGATTTCTGATACATAGGAGACCCCGCTTCTCCGGTCGCGACCGGAAAAGAGGAATGTCCCCTATTCAGGATTGCGCAGTGACGGATACGCACGCTTTCCCGCCCGGCTTCACCTGGGGCGCCGCGACGTCGGCCTACCAGGTCGAAGGTTCGCCGCTCGCCGACGGCGCCGGCGCTTCCATCTGGCACCGCTTCTCGCACACGCCAGGCCGCGTCCGCGACGGCGACACCGGCGATCTCGCGTGCGATCACTACCGCCGCTTCAAGGAAGACGTCGCGCTGATGCGCGATCTCGGCCTCAAGGCCTACCGCTTCAGCGTGTCGTGGAGTCGCGTGTTCCCAGAAGGTCGCGGCCGCGTCAATCCCGCCGGCCTCGGCTTCTACGAGCGGCTCGTCGACGAACTGCTGAAGCACGACATCGAGCCGTTCCTCACGCTCTATCACTGGGACCTGCCCGCCGCGCTCGACGACCTCGGCGGCTGGCTCAATCCCTCGATCGCGGACTGGTTCGCCGATTACACCGAGACGATGGTCCGCGCACTCGACGGTCGCGTCCGCAAGTGGACCACGCTCAACGAGCCGTGGGTCGTGATCGACGGTGGTTACCTGTTCGGCGTGCTGGCGCCGGGCCACGCGAACCTCTACGAGGCGCCGATCGCCGCGCACCACCTGATGCGCGCCCACGGGGCCGCCGTGCGTCGCTATCGCAGCGTCGGGAAGCACGAGATCGGCCTCGTGGTGAACATCGAGCCGAAGTACCCGGCGTCGCAGTCCGCCGCCGATCTCGCCGCGGTCCGGCGCGCCAACGCGTACATGAACCAGTGGTACCTCGATCCCGCGTTCCTGAAGCGCTATCCGCCCGAGATGCGCGAGGTGTTCGGCGACGCCTGGCGCGAGGACTGGCCGGCCGAGGACTTCGACCTGATCGGCGAGAAGATCGACTTCCTCGGCCTCAACTACTACACGCGCTCGGTGACGCAGGCCGACCCGACGGTCCGGCCACTCGGCTTCCGTTCCGTGCACCAGCCACAGTCGCAGTACACGGACACGGGCTGGGAAGTGTTCCCGCAGGGCCTCACCGACACCATCCACCAGGTCCGCACGCGCTACGGCAACCTGCCGCTCTACATCACCGAGAACGGCTGCGCGCTGCCGGAGCCGACGAGCGTGGAGGTCGACGTGTTCGACGACCCGCGGCGCGTCGATTACCTGCAGACGCACCTGGCCGCCGTGGCCCGGGCGATCCAGGAAGGCGCGAACGTGCAGGGCTACTTCGCGTGGTCCCTGCTCGACAACTTCGAGTGGGCGCATGGCTACAGCAAGCGCTTCGGCCTCGTGCACTGCGACCACCAGTCGCAGAAGCGCACGTGGAAGCGCAGCGCGCAGCTCTACCAGCAGGTCATCGCGACGAACGGCCGCAGCTTGCTCGCGGCCCGCTGACCGGGCTCACTCGCGCAGGATCACATCGACCGGGAAACCGGTGTAGCGGTGTTCGACGGTCCCGACGGTGATCACCACGCCGCCGGGCGGATGCGCCCCGCTGCCGATGCGCAGGTGCAGTGAACCCGGGGCTTCACGCCGCAGGGAGTACTCGAGCGGGCCGTACACGGTCTGCAGACCGGAGACGGCGATGCCCTCACCGTCCAGCCAGCGCGGATCGATGCCGGCGGCCAGCACCAGTGCGTCGTCGGTCTCGCGTTCGTAGGCGAAGAGATCGAGCGCCGCGCGGACGAAGTCGCTGGCGACCCAGCCGTGCGGCATGTCGCCGACGAAGCGCGGCTCACGCGGGTCACGGCCGACCACCTCGGCCCACTGGTTCCACGCGGCCGGGCGGCGGTCGTTCATGAAGAACCGCACCAGTTCCTGGGCCCGGTCGCGCCAGCCGAGGCGAACGAAGCTGCCGATCACGCGCGTCTCGTACGGCGTGTAGTCCTTCCACGGCTTCACGCCGTCGCGCCGCGCGACGAAGTTCTCCCAGTACTTCTCGAAGGTTCGCTGCAACACCGCCTGCGGCAGTCGGTTCGACTCGCCGGCCGGCGTCAGCGCGACGGTCGAGGACGTGGCATCGAAGTCGCCCAGCTCCGCGCAACCCGGCAGGTAGTCGATCTTGTGCTGCTCGATGGTCGCGGCGAGCGATGCGGCGAGATCGGCGCGGAACTCCTGCAGCGCCGCATCGGCGCGTTCGAGCGCGAGCCCGTCGTCCCGTTCGCGGGCCAGTCGAACCGCGCTGCGCAGGCCGGCCAGCGTCCAGAAGTCGTCCCAGTACGAGTGCATCGGCTTGGCGAAGTAGCCCTCGTGGCTGATCGACGCCGGCATCATCCCGTAGAAGGCGCGATTGGCCGATGCCAGTACCTCGGGCGTGCGTTCGCTCCGGCGCAGCTGGTCAAGGTAGCCGAAGGCGAGCGTAACCTTGGGCCACACGCGCTCGAGCGCCGCCCGGTCCTGCGTGTAGCGGTCGAGCCGATCGACCAGCCACAGGTATTCGCCGCTGCTGTCGTTCTCGGGCACCGAGTCCGCGCCGCGGTGGTCGACGCAGCACGGCACCTTGCCGTTGCTGAAGAGGTAGCCCGAGTACCAGTCGAGGAATTCCCGCGCGACCGGCGCGTGGTCCGTGCGCAGCAGCGCTTCCGAGATCATCGCGCCGTCGCGGATCCACGCGCGTTCGTAGCTGCGCGAGCCGGGCTGCAGCGACGGGCCGTCGCGGTTGATGAGGATGTGCGCGAGCGAGGAGCGGATCGTGTCGATCAGCGGCCGCGCCTCGGCCGGGCCGCGCAGGCTCACGCGATCGAGCGTCGCGTGCCAGCCCGCCGCCACCTCGCGCTGGCGTGCCTCGAGCCATGCGGTCGTCGCCGCGGGCTTCGGCAGGTCCAGCGATTGCGCGGTCCACGGCACGACGAACGCCACGGTGAGGCTCGCGCCGGCCGCGACCTTCTGGCGGTACACGAAGGCGCCCGAGGCGAGCCCGGTGTCGTCGACCAGCTGCGCCGCGGGCTGGGGCTGCGACAGCCATTCCTGCGGCGTCGGCGCGACGTCGAAGCGCGCGGCCGTAAACAGCTTCGGGGTCGTCAGCGGCGTCACTTCGATCTGCCCGTTGATCCGCAGGGACCGGCCGTCCCACGCCAGCTCGCGGATCGCGGCGACGCCGCCCGAACCGTTGAGGAACTGCGTCGGCGGATTCACCTGGAACGGTCGCACGCCGACGACGAGCTGCACGTCCTGCGGGCGGCGGCTGGCATTGCGGTAGTCGTAGCGCACGATCGCGTAGTCGCTGCCGGGCGCGCCGGCCGCGAACGTCGTCGTGCGCAGGCTCCCGCCCGGCACGGTCCATGTGACCGACGGAATCGGCAGGTAGCCGTCGGCGAGGCTCGCCGCGGAGGTCACGCTGGCCCAGTCGTGCCACTGCCCGTCGATCGCGAGGCGCGGTTCGAGCGACGGCCCGCGCTTGCGCAGCTCGAACGCGGCATCCTCGTCGAAGAGGCCCTCCTCCGCGCCACCATCGGTCCCGACGATCGTCCAGTAGCTCTGTTCGCCGACGTAGCCGCGCGGGAACGCGCCGCGCGGTGCCCGTCTCGCCACCGCCGCCATGAAATCGTTGACCGACTTGTCCGCGAGCCCCGTCTCCACACGCGCGTCGGCGAGTGCGTAGTCGCGCTTGCCGGCCGGCGGCAGCTGCAGCCGCACGAAGCGCGCGGAGGCCTCGGGCAGGTAGAGCGCGTGTTCCGTGCGCACGGCACCGCGGACCTGGCGCACGGTCGTCCATTCGTTGCCGTCGTCGGAGGCGAGCACGTCGTAATCGGGCGCGACGTGGTCGGCCAGCCACTGCAGCGTGAGTCCGCCGAAGGGACGCGGCGCGCTGAGATCGATGGTGAAGTTCACGCCGCTCGCGGGCACCTTGCCGGAATGCCAGGCAGAGGTCGGATTGCCGTCGACCGCCGCACCAGGGGTGCTGCCGGCAGCGGTCTGTGACTCCGTCGCGACCGGCGCGGGCCATTCGGACTGCGGCGGCGCCTTGGGCTTCAGCGTCAGCGCGCCGATCTC
>JBGAHO010000027.1:0-59517 GCA_044226195.1 Steroidobacteraceae bacterium | reverse complement strand
CTCGCCACCGCGCTGGGCGATCTCGGCCGCGAGGACGAGGAACTCGCGGCGCTCGACGGGGCACTCAAGGTGGAGCCGCGCAACATCCTCGCCCTCCTGCAGAAGGGCGCGCTCATCGAGCGACGCGGCCTGTCGCGCGAGGCTGCCAGCATCTACAACGACGCACTCGCGTGCATCCCGCCCGGCGCGCGCGTGCCGGCGTTCCTGCAGGGTCGCGTCGACCACGCCCGCACGGTGGTGGCCCGCAACCTCGCGGACCTCGAAAAATTCCTCGAAGGCCGGCTCGCCGAGGCGCGGGCGAAGTACGGCTCGGCCGCGGCCGAGCGCTTCGAGCACTGCATCGACGCCGCCCTCGGCAAGCGCCGCATCTATCACCCGCAGCCGACCTTCCTGCATTTCCCGAAGACGCCGGCGCACGAGTACTACCCGCGCGAACTGTTTCCCTGGCTCGCCGACCTTGAAGCGGCGACCGACGACATCCGCGCGGAATTCCTCGCGGCCCGCGCGACGGACGAGGCGGGCTTCAATCCGTACCTCAATCACCCGGACAACCAGCCGCTCGACAAGTTCGCCGCGCTCAACAAGTCGAAGCGCTGGAGCGTGTACTATCTCTGGCGCGACGGCCGCCCGATCGCGGAGCACCAGGCGCAGTGCCCGAAGACGACGGCGGTGCTCGGACGCATCCCGCGGCTCGACTTGCCGGGGGCCGGCCCCGTGGCGTTCTTCTCCCTGCTGCAGCCCCATACCACCATCCCGGGCCACGTGGGCGTCACCAACGCCCGGCTCATCGTCCACCTGCCGCTGGTCATCCCGCCGCACTGCCGGTTCCGCGTGGGGTCCGACACCCGCCCGTGGGAGCCCGGGACGGCGTGGGTCTTCGACGATACAATCGACCACGAGGCCGTCAACGACAGCGACGAGGAGCGGGCCATCCTGATCTTCGACGTCTGGAATCCGTACATGACCGAGGCCGAGCGCGAGCTGTTCCGGATCGCCAACGTCGCGCTCCGCGAATACTCGCCCGAGTCGTTCGAGCGGCACCACTGGGACAACTGACCGACGGGAGAGGCGCGATGGGCAGGATCTCGATCCAAGGGCGACGGCTCGCCGTCGCCATCGTGCTGGCTTGCTCGGCTGCGTCGCTGCAGGCGGCCGACGGCGTGCCCGATTCCCTCCGCAAGTGTGCAGGCCTCGTCGATGCATCCGAGCGCCTGCAGTGCTACGACCGCGCGATGGCGTCGCTCGGCACCCCGGTGGTCTCGGGCGCGGCGGTCGTGCCGTCGGCTGCGGTCGCCGCAGCGCCCGTGCTGACCCCGGAAGAGAAGTTCGGGGCGCGCGGCGAGGTCAAGGCGAAGCAGCAGCCCAAGGCCGAGGAACCGACGCTCGAACGGCTGACGGCCACGGTGAAGGCGCTGCGCCGCGGCCCGAACGGCGAGCTGGTCGTGACGCTCGAGAACGGCCAGGTGTGGCGACAGCTCTCCGCGCAACCCATGATGATCAAGGTCGGCGAGTCCGTGAGCGTCCGGCCGATGACTTTCAACTCCTTCTGGATGGTCGACGCCTCCGGGCGCGGCAGCCGCGTCAAGCGGATCCAGTAAGCCCGTCCGTCCGGTCGATCGCACGAGGCCGCCTCCGGGCGGCCTCTTTTTTTCCGCGCAAAAAAAAACGGCGGGCCGAAGCCCGCCGTTCAGGGTCGCCTTGCGGCGATTCGGTTCTGTTAGAAGTCCGCGGTCACGCCCAGGTACACGTACCGACCCAGCACGTCGTACGTCTGCGCGTACGTGTTGCCGTTGCAGATGCCGGACGGGCAGTTGGTGCTGCCGGTGAGCGGCGGATCCTTGTCGAGCACGTTGTTGATGCCGAAGCGGAACGAGTACTTCTCGGCGAAGGTGTAACCCGCGCTGATGTCGATGTAGTTACGCGAACCCAGTTCCTTGTCGGAATCGCGGTAGGCGCTCGGGTTGAAGTTCTCGTTGTCCACGGTGGCATCGAGCTTGACGGAGTCATAGAAGCGCCAGGCGACGGCCAGGCTCAGGCCGTCCCACGGGGTCTGCCACGATTCCTTCACGATCGAACGGATCTCCGGGTTCGGAGTGCCGCAGACCGTGCCGTACAGGCCCGCGCAGTCGTACGACGACGGGTCGCCCGGCAGCGGCTGCGTCTCGAGCTTGTCGAGCCACGTGCCGATCACGCTGGTCGTGAACGTGCCGAACGCATCCGTCTGCAGCGAGTAGCGCGCATCGAGGTCGATGCCGCTGGTGCGGAGTTCGCCGAGGTTCTGCAGCGTGTCGATGATGTAACCATCGCTGCTGCGCCACAGGGAGCCCTGCGCGTTGCGGTGGATCAGGCTGCAGAAGAACGAGTTGCCCGTGTTCAAGCAGGTGTTGATCGCGAGGTCGGCGCCCACGCCGCTGATGACGTCCTTGATCTTGATGTCGAAGTAGTCGATCGCGATCGACAGGCCGTCGAGGAAGCGCGGCTGCAGCACGACGCCGAACGTGGTCGTGTCGGCGGTTTCCGGGCTCAGGTTGGGGTTACCACCCTGCAGGCCGTTGTACTGCGACGCGTTGTTGGCGGCGATGAAGCCGTACTGGCCCGGCAGCACGCCCGTGAGCGCGCAGTTGGCCGGCGTGGCGTTCGGGTTGTTGGCCAGCGGGTTCGGGCCCGCGCACGGGTCGGTGCTGCCGTCGAGGCTGACCGACTGCGGCGAGTACAGTTCGCTGACGTTCGGCGCGCGCACCGAGCGGTTGAAGCCGCCGCGGAAGCGGATGTCTTCCACCGGCGCCCACTCGAGGCCGATCTTCCAGCTGTCGGTGTTGAAGCCGAGGCTGTAGTCGGAGTAGCGGTAGCCGACTTCCATGGACAGCGACTGCGCCATGAAGTGGTCCTGGATGAACGGGATGCGGCTCTCGAGGAACAGCTCCTTCACCGAGTAACCACCCTTCACCGGGTCGGTCGTGCCGCCCTGGCCGGTCAGGCCGCCGGTCATGAAGATGTAGTCCGGCTGGAAGTTGGTCGACTCGTCGCGCCACTCCGCGCCGACGTTGACGGCGATGCCGTCCTTCGCCGTCGGGAAGGTGATGCCGTACTCGCCGAGGTCACCCGTGAAGTTGGCGCTGACGACGCGCGTACGCGCCGTGCCGGCCGCCAGGGCGGGAACCTGCAGGAAGTTCAGCGCCGCCGGGGACACGCCGCCGAGCGAGAAGATGTTCCACGGCACGCACCCGTTCGAGGTGTCGCGGCAGACGAGGTTGCCGTCGCCGTCCGTCACGACGTCGAGGGCCTGCTGCACGCGGTCCTTGAAGAAGTCGTTCAGGTAGATGTTGGTCAGGTGCGTCTCGGCCTGCATCGCGTAGGCGTCGTACTTCCAGGCCTTGCCCAGGTCGCCCCGCACGCCGAGCACGGCGCGGAAGGAGTCGTGGGTCAGGTCGTTGACGCGACCACCGCCTTCGACGTTGCGGCGGCCGATGTACAGCTGGAACTGGTCGTCGCCCGACAGGCCGTTCGCCGTACACCAGGTGCTCACCATGCTCGGGCTGAGCATCGGGTTGTTGCACGCGATGTTCATGGTCGGGTCGAAGAAGATGCCCGACGGGGCGATCTGGGCCAGCGTGCGGTCGCGCATGTACATGAATTCGCTGTACACGTCGGCCTTGTCGCTGAACTCGTAGTGCGCGAAGACGCCCGCGGTGTAGCGCTCGTCCGGACGCTGGTAGTAGTTCAGCGGACCGAAGTTGTACACGTCGTTGGCGCTGAACGGACGCAGCACGTTGCCATCGCCAATCGTGTAGGCGTTCGGGTCGCCGACGAGTTCGAAGTAGCCCGGGTACGAGGTGCCCGAACCGCCGCAGTTGAAGCGCTCGCCGTTGCCCGAATACGTGCCGTCGGAACGCTTGTTCTTCGAGCTGAACGTACAGGCCGAGTAGTCGTAGGCGCTCTGCAGCACCGGGTCGACCGAGCGATAGCCCAGGTAGGCCGTCGCGTTGCCCTTGTCGTCGGCGAAGTTGCCGCCGAGCACCGCGGTGATGTCGATCGCGTCGCCCTGGGTGGTCTCACCCGGGGCCGCCGGGAAGCCGCGCAGCTTGACGATCTTCTGCGCGGTCTCGTCGTGGTTGTTGTGCCAGTTGGTCGAGCCGTTGATGTCGAGGCTCAGGCCCTCGAAATCCTTCTGCATGATGAAGTTCACGACGCCCGCGACGGCGTCGGCGCCGTACACCGACGAGGCACCGCCGGTCAGCACTTCGATGCGCTCGATCATCGCGCCCGGGATCTGGTTGATGTCGGCAGCGCTGCCGCCCGTCGGGTTACCCGGCGAGAGGCGACGGCCGTTGACGAGCACCAGCGTGCGCTTGGAGCCGAGGCCGCGGAGGTCGACTTCCGCCGTGCCGTTCGAGCCGTTCGACACGGTCGAGCCCTGGGCGGCGAACACCTGCGGAAGCTGGTTCAGGACGTCTTCGACGCGGGTCTGGCCCGACGCCTTGATGTCGGCCGCGGTGATCGAGGCCACCGGGCTGATCGCTTCCATGTTGGGGATCGCGATACGAGAGCCCGTGACGACGATCTGTTCGATCTCGCCTTCCTGGGCAATCGCCGCGGTGCTGACCGCCGCTGAAGTGATCAGCGCGATCTTCACTGCTCGAGTGAGTGTCGAATTACTGGCCATCGTTTCCTCCGGAGGAGCCGTAGTCGAAGTGTTTGCACCCGTCGTGCGATGCAATGTTTGTTAGGAGCAAATAGAGCCGAACGCCGCCGCTGGCTCTAGTGGGGGCGCAGAATAACAACGGCGTCACACCCGCGCAACTGATGATGCGCCTGCGCAACGCGCGAGCCGGAGGCGCCCGAGTGCGGAAAACCCGCACTTTTCAGGCACCGGGCGGTTCGTGTTGGTTTCCGATGACGAGTGCGGGCGCCCCGCCGCAGTTGTTGCGGCATCACCACAGGTGGCCGTTTACCGGAACGGAGGTTCCCCTGTCCGGCTTCCCCGTCACAGGGGGACGGGCAGCTCCGCTCCCTTGCGGACGACCCGCAGCGCGAAGCTCGACTGGACCCGGGCCACGCCGGGTAGCCGGGTGAGGTGCTGGCTGTGCAGGCGCTCGAAGTCGGCGGGGTCGGAGACCACCACCCGGAGCAGATAATCCTGTTGCCCGGTCATGAGATAGCACTCCATGACCTCCGGCACGCGGGCCACCGCCTCCTCGAAGGCGGCGAGGTCGCCCTGCTCCTGGCGATTGAGCGTGATGCTGACGAAAACGTTGCCCGGCAGGCCGACCCGCGCCGGGTTCACCTGGGCCGCGTAACCGGTGATCACGCCACGGTCCTCGAGCGCGCGGACCCTCCGCAGGCAGGCGGACTCGCTGAGATGGACGCGCTCGGCGAGGTCGCGGTTGCTGACTCGCCCGTCGCGCTGCAGGGCGGCGAGGATGAGGTGATCGGTGCGATCCAGCGTCATGGCAAACTCCTGCCGTTTTTTCGGACAAAAGTGGCGAAATGTTGTGTCTTCTGGCTGTTCGACGCCCGATTTTGCATGAAACCACCTTGCGCGCCCACTATCCTGTGGCGAATCCGGCGACCGTGCCGGGACCATGCATCACAGAGCCCACGGGGAGCCCCATGCGCATCGGCGTGCCGAAGGAAATCAAGGTCCACGAGTACCGGGTCGGCCTGGTGCCGGCGGCGGTTCGCGAACTGGTCGAGGCCGGCCACGAGGTGATGGTCGAGACCGGCGCCGCCTCCGGCATCGGCTTTGCCGACGCGGACTACCAGCGCGTCGGCGCGAAGATCGCGGCCACCGCGGCGGAGGTCTTCGCCGGGGCTGAGATGATCGTGAAGGTGAAGGAACCGCAGCCGCAGGAATGCGCGATGCTGCGCCAGGGCCAGGTGCTCTACACCTACCTCCATCTCGCCCCGGATCCGGAGCAGACCGCAGCGCTGATCCGCTCCGGCGCGACGTGCATCGCCTATGAAACGGTCACGGCGCCCGACGGCTCGCTGCCGCTGCTCACGCCGATGAGCGAAGTCGCCGGCCGCATGTCGGTGCAGGTCGGCGCCTACTGCCTGCAGAAAGCCAACGGGGGCCGCGGCATCCTGCTCGGCGGCGTGCCGGGCGTCGCACCGGCCAAGGTCGTGATCCTCGGCGGCGGCGTGTCCGGCACGCATGCGGCCGAGATGGCCGTCGGCATGCGCGCGGACGTGACGGTCGTGGACCGCTCGGTGAAGCGGCTGCGCGAGCTGTCGTCGATCTTCGGCGCGTCGCTGCGCACCGAGTACTCGACGCAGGAGCACATCGACGCGCTGGTGCACGATGCCGACCTCGTGATCGGCGCGGTGCTGGTCGCGGGCGCGGCGGCGCCGAAGCTCGTGACGCGCGCGATGGTGAAGCACATGAAGACCGGCTCGGTGCTGGTCGACATCGCGATCGACCAGGGCGGCTGCTTCGAGACCAGCAAGGCGACGACGCATGCCGACCCGACGTACGTCGTCGACGGCGTGATCCACTACTGCGTGGCGAACATGCCGGGCGCGGTGCCGCGCACCTCGACCTTCGCGCTCAACAACGCCACCCTGCCCTTCGCCCGCAAGCTCGCCGACCTCGGCTGGAAGAAGGCGATGCAGGCCGACCCGCACCTCGCGAACGGCCTCAACGTGCACGAGGGCAAGGTCACCAACGCCGCGGTCGCCAAGGACCTCGGCTACGACTACGTGCCCGTCGCCGACATCCTGAAATAGGGGACATTCCTCTTTTTCGAATCCGGGGACATTCCTCTTTTCTCGCGATGCCGGCGGGAAAAGAGGAATGTCCCCATTTTTCGTTTAACCTCGCGGCGTGAAGCACCTGCTGCTCATCACCGGGGGACACGCGGGCGGACGGCTCGAGCAACTCGCCGATGCCGTCGCGGCAGGCATCGCCGAATTCGCCGACGAGGTGGAACTGCGCCGGCTCCCGGCGCTCGAGGCGACGCTCGACGACCTGCTGTGGGCCCACGCGCTGGTGATCGGCACCCCCGAGAAATTCGGCTACATGGCCGGGGCCGTGAAGGACTTCTTCGACCGCACGTTCTATCCGGCGGAAGGCCAGGTCGACGGCCTGCCGTTCGCCCTCTTCGTCTCGGCCGGCAACGACGGCACCGGCGCCGTGACCGCGATCGAGCGCATCGCGACTGGCTACCGCTGGACGCGCGTCGCCGAACCCGTGATCGTGAAGGGCGACCCGGACGAGGTGGCGCTGGCCCGCTGCCACGAACTCGGCCAGACCGTGGCGGCCGGACTCGCCGTCGGCGTGTTCTAGTGCGCCCGCCCGCGCGATCGCGCTAGTCTTCTCCCATGCGCATGCCCACGTTTCGTTTCGACGATCGCACGGTGCTGGTGACAGGCGCCTCGAGCGGCATCGGCCGCGCGACCGCCCTCGCCTTCGCGGCCGCCGGCGCGAACCTCGTCCTCGTCGCCCGCAGTCCCGCCCCGCTGGCGAAGGTCGCTGCCGAGGCCCGCAAGCACGGCGTGCAGGCCCTGGCGGTACCGACCGACGTGACGCGCCGCGCGAGCGTCGCGACCTGCTTCCGCAAGGCCGCGCGCCGCTTCGGCCGCATCGACGTGGTGATCAACAACGCCGGCGTGATGATCCCGGCCCGCGTCGAGGACATCCAGGACGCCGACCTGCAGCGCATGCTGGACGTGAACCTGCGCGGCGCGCTGTGGGTGATGCAGGCCGCCCTGCCCTTGATGCGCGCGCAGGGGGGTGGGCACATCGTCAACCTCGCCTCGCTCGCCGGCCGCCGCGGCTTCTCCCCGCTCGGCGCCTACTCCGCCACCAAGTTCGCGCTGGTGGGCCTGACCGAGGCCCTGCGCACCGAACTGGTGGGCGAACCGATCAAGGTGTCGCTGGTGCTGCCCGGCGTGGTGGACACACCGATGGCGCAGACCGCACTCACCGACCCGGCGTCGGCGGGCGTGTGGCGACGCTCGCTCAACATGCCGCCCGCGTGGGTGGTGTGGGCGATCTTCGCCTCCCTGCGTTTCGGCCTGACCGAAGTCGCCGTGCCGCCCGGTGGGGCGCTGCTCGGCAAGCTGGCGTCGCTGGCGCCGGGCGCGACCGACACCCTGCTGCGCTGGGCGAGCGACGCCTCGCGCCGCGCCTCCGCCCGCGCGACCGACGACTGAGGAACCGACATGACCTTCGAGAACCTGAGCATCGAGCGCGACGGCGGCGTCGCCATCCTGTGGCTGGACCGGCCGGACAAGCTGAACGCCCTGCACCGAGCCCTGTGGGACGCCATCCCGGCGGCCGTCGCCCATCTCGACGCCGATGACTCCGTGCGCGTCATCGTGCTCGCCGGCAAGGGCAAGGGCTTCTGCGCGGGCATCGACCTCATGGACCACGCGCCGGGTTTCGCCGGCGGCTCGCTCTCCGGCCGCGGCACGTCGGCCGCCGGCAAGCGGCGCGCGATGTACGACGACATCCGCCGCTACCAGGGCACGGTGAGCTCGTTCGCGAACACCAACAAGCCCGTCATCGCGGCCGTGCACGGCGTGTGCCTCGGCGGCGGCATGGACCTGATCACCGCCTGCGACCTGCGGGTGTGCTCGTCGGATGCGGTGTTCTCCGTGCGCGAGACGCGCATCGCGATGGTGGCGGACGTCGGCACGCTGCAGCGCCTCACGCGCATCGTCGGCGACGGTGCCGCGCGCGAACTGATCTTCACCGGGCGTGACATCGACGCGGCCCGGGCCGCAACGCTCGGCCTGGTCAACGAGGTCCTGCCCGACGGCGCCGCCTGCTTCGCGCGGGCACGGGCGATCGCAGCGGAAATCGCCGCGAATTCGCCGCTCGCCGTGCAGGGTTGCAAGCAGGTGCTCGGCTACGCCGAGCGCCGCGCGATCGACGCCAACCTGGATTACGTCGCGCTGTGGAACGCGGCCTTCCTGCAGTCGGACGACCTCGCCGAGGCGATGGCGGCGTTCGTGCAGCGCCGCCCGGCCCAGTTCAAGGGCCAGTAGGCCCGCGCAACTCGCGCCGCAGGATCTTGCCGACGTTGCTCTTCGGCAGGTCGTCGCGGAACACGATGTACTTCGGCTTCTTGTAGCCGGTCAGGTTCTGGCGACAGAACTCCTGCAGCGCCTGTTCGGTCAGCGCGGGATCCTTGCGCACGACGAACACCTTGACCGCCTCGCCCGAGCGTTCGTCCGGCACGCCGATGGCGGCGCATTCGAGCACGCCCGGGTGGCTCGCGATCACGCCCTCCACCTCGTTCGGGTACACGTTGAAGCCCGAGACGATGATCATGTCCTTCTTGCGATCGACGATGCGGATGTAGCCGCGCTCGTCCATGACACCGACGTCACCCGACTTGAAGTAGCCGTCGGGCGTCATGACCTTGGCGGTCTCGTCCGGCCGGTTCCAGTACCCCGCCATCACCTGCGGGCCGCGGATGGCAATCTCGCCGGGCGTGCCGAGCGGCACCGGCTGGCCCGCGTCGTCGAGGATGGCGATCTCCGTGTTCGGAAACGGCAGGCCGATCGTGCCCGTGTACTCGGTGGCATCCGCCGGGTTCGACGTCGCGACCGGCGAGGTCTCCGAGAGGCCGTAGCCTTCGATGATCGGGATGCCGGTGATCTTCTGCCACTTGTCGGAGACGGCCTGCTGCACGGCCATGCCGCCGCCGTTCGCGACCCGCAGGCTGGAGAAGTCGAGCTCGCGGAACTCCTCGTTCTCCGCGAGGGCGTTGAACAGCGTGTTCACGCCGGGCAGGACGTGGAAATGGACCTTCTGCAGTTCCTTCACGAAGGCCGGGATGTCGCGCGGATTGGCGATCAGCACGTTGAGCGTGCCGTGGCGGATGCCGAAGAGGCAGTTCACGGTCAGCGCGAACACGTGGTACAGGGGCAGCGCGCAGATGTACACGAACTGCTCGGGCACCGGCCCGCGACTCGTGTCGTGCAGCTTCGGGCCGACCCACGCCTCCATCTGCAGCACGTTGGCGACGAGGTTGCGGTGCGTGAGCGTGGCGCCCTTCGAGACGCCCGTCGTGCCGCCGGTGTACTGCAGGAACGCAACGTCCTGCGGAGTCAACGCCACGGGTTGCAGCTTGCGGCGCGCGCCCTCGTCGAGCGCGGCGCAGAAGCGCGTGTGGCCCGGCAATGACCACGCGGGCACCATCTTCTTCACGCGCCGCAGCGCGAAGTTCACCAGCGCGCCCTTCGGGAAGCCGAGCAGGTCGCCGATCGAGGCGACGACCACGTGCTTCACCGCCGTGCGGTCGATCACCTGCTGCAGCGTGGCGGCGAAGTTCTCGAGGATCACGATCGCCTCGGCGCCCGAATCCTTCAACTGGTGCTCGAGCTCGCGGGGCGTGTAGAGCGGGTTCACGTTGACCACGACGCACCCGGCGCGCAGCACGCCCGCGAGCGCGACCGGGTACTGCACGATGTTCGGCATCATGAGGGCGACGCGCGTGCCGGGCTGCAACCCGCGCGACTGCAGCCACGCGCCGAACGCGGCCGAGTACCGGTCGAGGTCCGCGAAGCTGTAGTAGCGACCCATGAACGCGTAGGCGTTGCGCGGCGCGTACTGGCGGAAACCCGTCTCGAACAGCTCCACCAGCGACGAATACTGGTCCACGTCGACGTCCGCCGGGACGCCGGCCGGATAATGCTTCAGCCAGATCCGCTCCATCCCTCTTCCCCCATTGCTGCCGGCGCTAACTTGCCCGTTTCGCCGCGCACCTGCAATTCGCGGCACGCACCCCCGCGCCGCCGGACGCCGGATCCCGGATTTCGCGCTGCAACAGGCTCAGGGCTGCGGTCGGACGACCAGCGGGACGTTGCAGAGGTCGATGTGCCCGGCGGGCACCTTGTACCAGTCGTCGCTGCGATTGCGGCGCGACTCGACCAGCCTCGTGAAGGTCGCGGTGTCCGTGCGCAGCACCTCGAGGCGCTCGCGCTCGGCCGCCGGCACGTCGGCCGCGAGCCGCACGCTCTGGATCGGCACGTACTGCTCGGGCTTCTCGTAGAACCCGAGCGGTCCGGTGCCGCGCGGCAGCGTCGCGAGCCACTCCATGCCCAGCACCACGCGACCGACCACGGCGATGTTGCGATCGAGCTGGCGCGGCGACTGCCCGATCACGACGTAGAGCTCGGCGCCGTTGCCGCTGTCGAGCTCGTTGCCGCGCCCGACGCCCACCATCGCGTAGCAGTGCGCGATCCAGGCCTGGCCCCGCGCGGGATCGCGCCCGACCGGAAAGCCGTCGACGAAGCCGACCTGCGGCGCATAGCCGTCGACGTCCGGCAGTCGCACGAAAGGCAGGCCGCGGTCCGGCACCGTGAACTCGGGCGGCAACCGGTCCTTCGCTTCACCGAGGGGTCGCTTGCCGTCCGGGTCGGCCCACTGCACGACGAAGTTGTCCTGCGACCGCACGAACGCGAGTCCATCGAAATACTTGCCGCGGACCAGCTTGCGGATGTTGACCACGTGCTCGGGCGCCAGGGCGGGTGCGAGCTCGATGACGACCCGTCCGGCCGCCAGCTGCAGGTAAAGCGTGTTCTCGGGATCCAGGCCGCGCCAGTCCGCCGGCTGCGAGGCCGCAAGCACCTCGGCCATGGTCGGCGCCCGCGCCGGCGCGTCGGCCGCTTGGGCCTGCAGCACCACCAGCAGGCTCGCCCACAGGAAGCACCGGGTCGCATGCATCGCTCGTCTCCGTGGCTGGATTGCGGTCGCCCCGGAGTTTATTGTGGCGAGCGGTGATGGTCGAGGACTGACATGAAGCTCGGTGTTCCTTTCATGCAGCTGCCGCTGCTGTACGATGCGTCGGTCCTCGCGGCCGAGGTCGCCGCCCTCGGCGAATCCGCCTGGCGACCGCACCCGCTCGGGTATCCCGGCAACGACGCGCTGCTGCTGATCGCGCGCGACGGCGACCCCGACAACGACGCCGTGTCGGGCCCGATGCGGCCGACGCCGCTGCTGCTCGCCTGCCCCTACCTGATGCAGGTGCTCGACCAGGTCGGTGCCACCTGGGGTCGCTCGCGCCTCATGCGGCTCTCGGGACAGTCGGAGGTCACGCCGCACGTCGACGTGAACTACTACTGGGCCGAGCGCACGCGCGTCCACGTGCCGATCGTCACCCAGCCGACCGTGCGCTTCCTCTGTGGCTCGCAGGAAGTGAACATGAAGGCCGGCGAGTGCTGGATCTTCGACACGTGGACCGAGCACAACGTGATCAACGACCACTCGCTCGCGCGCATCCACCTGGTGGCCGACACGGTCGGCGGCGCGGGCTTCTGGGAGAACGTGCGCGCCGGCCAGCCGCACGACCGGCGCATCGAGGGCTGGCAGCCGCGACCCTGCCCGCCGATTCCCGGCTACGTGCCGCAACTCGACTACGAGTCGACCAACTACCCGCGCGTGATGACGCCCTGGGAAGTGCGCCTGCACTACCAGTTCCTGGTCGGCGAATCGAAGCCGCACCCGAGCCTGCCGCTGATCCAGCAACTGATGGTCGTGTTCGGCCACCGCTGGCAGGCGCTCTGGTCGCGGTACGGGGACGATGCCGCCGGCATTGCGCGCTACCGCGCCGAGATCGAGTCCGTGCGGCAGGACCTGCACGTGCTCGGCATCGACCAGGTCACGCTGAAGAACGGGGTCGGCCTGATGGAGGCCCTCAACGCGTGGATCTTCACCCCCGCGCTGCCCGACCGGCGCAGCGAACTCGACGCGCCGTCGCATGCAATCGCGGCCCCGGAGCCGGCGAACGTGCCCGCCCCGGTCGATTTCGTGCGTCACGATGCCGATGCCGCCTTCGAGCGACCGGTGTTCATCGTCGGCTCGCCGCGCTCGGGGTCGACGCTGCTGTTCGAGACGCTGTCGCAGGCGCCAGGCGTCTTCACGATCGGCGACGAGAGCCACGAGGTCATCGAGGGCATCGCCGCGCTCGGCGCGGAGGCGCACGGCTACGAATCCAACCGGCTGCTTCCGGCGGACGCCACGCCGGCGGTGACGCAGCAGTTGCGCGACCGTTTCGTCGCGGCCCTGCGGGATCGCGACGGCCAGCCCCCGCCGGCGGGCGCGCGGCTGCGACTGCTCGAGAAGACACCGAAGAACTCGCTGCGCGTCCCGTTCCTCGCGAGCGTGTTCCCGGAAGCGCGCTTCATCTACCTGCACCGCGACCCCCGCCAGGTGCTGGCGAGCATGATGGAAGCGTGGTCGTCGGGCCGGTTCCGCACCTACCCGCGCCTGCCGGGCTGGACGGGCCTGCCCTGGTCGCTGCTGCTGGTGCCCGGCTGGCGCGACCTGATCGGGCATTCGCTGCACACCATCGTCGCGTACCAGTGGAGCACGATGACGAGGCTGCTGCTCGACGACCTCGAGCAATTGCCCGCGGACCGCTGGACGGTCGCGCGATACGACGCGCTGGTGGCGCAACCGCAGGCCGAGATCCGCCGCCTCTGCGACGCGGTCGGCTACGATTGGGACCGCACGCTGGCCAACCTGCCGCTGTCGAAGTACACGGTCTCGCCGCCGGACCCGGCCAAGTGGCGGCGGCTCGCGTCGCGCATCGATGCCGTGCTGCCGGCGATCCAGGCCCAGGCCAAGCGCGCGGAGCGCCTGGCCGCGCGCCGCTGAGCGTGCGATCCGAGCCCTCGCGATGAACCGCCCCATCCCGCCCGGCCAGGTCAGCGTCGAGCAGAGCATCGGCATCGGGTTCGAGCTCCTGCGCGCGGGCCGGCTGGCCGACGCCGATGCGCTCGCGCGCCGCCTGCGCGAGGTGGCGCCGAGCGTGATCGTGAGCCTGCTGTCCTGCGACGTGGCCGAGCGCCGCTCGGGACCCGCCGCGGCGCTGTCGTTCGTCGAGGACGCCCTGCAGCGTTACGGCGCACGCGGCGACCTGCTGCTGCGCCGCGCGCAACTGCTCGTGCCATTGATGCGTCGTCCGGAGGCCGTGATCGGGGCGCTCGACGCCGCGCGGGCGAGTCCGGCCGACGTGCGCATCCTGCAGGGCGCGGCTGCGATCGTCGTGCAGCACGGCGAGCCCGCGGACGCGCGCCCCCTGCTGCAGCGCGCGTGCGAACTGCTGCCCGACCACCCGGGCCTGCTGCACGACCTCGCGCTGTGTCATTTCTATCTCAACGACATGGACGAGGCCGACCGGCTGCTCGGTCGCGTGCTGCAGCTGGCCCCCGGCCACGGCAACGCGATGCACGTCCGCGCGCAGCTGCGCACCCAGTCGGTCGCGTCGAATCACGTCGAGTCGCTGCGGCGCGCCCTGGCCCGCACCGACCTGCCCACGCACGACCGCATCCTCGGCGGCTTCGCGCTCGCCAAGGAACTCGAGGACCTCGGCGAGGACGAGGCGGCCTTCGCGGCCCTGGACGAGGCCGCGCGCCTGAAGCGCGGCACGCTGCAGTACGACGTGCAGGACGAAGTCGAGGCGATGCGCGACATGATCGCGACCTACGACGCCGCGGCACTCGCCAGGCTGCCGGCCGGCTGTGGCGATGCCGCGCCGATCTTCGTCGTCGGCCTGCCGCGCACCGGCACCACGCTGGTCGAGCGCATCCTCGGCATGGACCCGGACACGCGCTCGATCGGCGAAGCGATGGAATTCCCGCTCAAGATGGGGCAGCAGGCCGAGGCGACCCGCGTGGCCCGCAACGTGGCCGACGAGACCCTGCTGCAGGCCTCGCTGCACATGGACTTCGCCGCGCTCGGCCGGGCCTACCTGGACGCCGTGCAGCCGATGGCGCGCGGCCGCAGCCGCACCGTGGACAAGCTGCCGTTCAACTTCCTCTACTGCGGCCTGATCCACCAGGCGCTGCCGAACGCGCGCATCGTGCACCTCACGCGCGATCCGCTCGATACGTGCTACGCGGTCTACAAGGCGTACTTCATCAACCTGTACCACTTCTCCTACCGGCTGGAGGAGATCGCGGAGTACTTCGTCGCCTATCGCCGCACCATGGACCACTGGCGGGCCGTGCTGCCCGGCGTGATCCACGACGTGTCGTACGAGCGCCTGGTCGCGGACCCCGAGGGCGAGAGCCGGCGGCTGCTGGAGTTCTGCGGGTTGCCCTGGCACCCGGGCGTGCTCGACTTCCACCGCTCGTCCGCGGCCTCGACGACGGCGAGCTCGGCGCAGGTGCGCCAGCCGATCTATCGTTCTTCCGTCGCGAAGTGGCGGCGCGTCGCGCGGCAGATGCAGCCGGTGCTCGCGCGGCTGCAAACCGCGGGCATCGTCGATGCCGATGGCAATCCGGTCGCGCCCTGAGGGCGCTGCCGGACACTAGCGGGCGGGTCGCGCCGGCCCGAGGATCCGCCAGACTTCCTTGAGATTCGTCGCGGCCTTGCGACACGCGTCGAGCGATTCCTCGAGCGAGTCGCGCGCGTCGCCGTCGATCCGGGTCGACTCGAGCATCATCTCGAGCTGCAGCACCGCGATCGACAGTTCGTCGTTCACGTCGTGCAGCAGCTTGCGCACCTCCGGCGTCTGGATGCGGTCTTCGGTCATTTCCTTCGACATGGCAGCGGCCTCGGCGGAGTCAGTTGGAGCTGAGCGCGGTACGCGCAAAGCCCTCGAGGAACAGCTGCATGCGCGCCATGCCCTCGGGTGTCAGCTCGACGTAAGTACGGCGGCGGTCCGCCGGGTCGGGGACGCGGGCGGCGAGACCGCCCTGGATCAGGTCCTCGATGCGACGCAGGGCCGTCGTCATCGGGCTCTTGGAAGACAAGGCGAGGCTCGTGACCGACAAGTGCTGCCCCGCCAGCTTGGCGCGCATCAGCTCCGCGAGCATTTCCCACGCGGGCTCGGGCATCACGGCCTCGCCGAAGATGCTGTTGCGGGCCTCCTGCAGTTTCTGCAGCAGCTTGAGCGTGCGCAGGCTGGAATCGCCGGGCGCGCCGTTCGTACCTTCGGCCCGGGTGCGCGACGCGGCGTCCTGCTCGATCGTGCGCCGCATGTCGGCCGCGAGCGCCTTGGCCGTGTCGGCGATCTGCAGCAGCTCGCGGGCGCCGGGCGAGTCCTGCGCCATGCCGCGCATGTTGCGGATGCTCTCGGCTCGCGTCAGTCCGTGCTGCACGGCCTCGCGCAGCGATTTCGGGTCGATCGGCTTGATCAGGTAGTCGCTCGCCTCGAGGCGCATCGCCGCGACCGCGGTCTCGAGCGACGCCTGGCCCGTGACCAGCAGCAACTGCAGCCACGGCCGATCCTCGAAATCGCGACGCACGGTACCGAGGAACTCGATGCCGTCGGTGGTCGGCATGTAGATGTCGCTCACCACCACGTCGATCGACGGCTCCTTGCGCAGGTGCTCCATCGCTTCGGCGGCGGACTCCGCCGTGGTACAGGCGATCCCGCAGCTCCCGAGCACTCGGGACATCAGCCGCAGGGCACGGATCTCATCGTCGACGACCAGGACTCTGGCAGGTTTTTGTACGTCCATGTCCATTACTCTACCGCGCAGCAGGCGCGGGAATGGCAGCTGGATGAAAACACGTATCCCCCGGAAAGATAAGCTCCATCCGCCCCGGATGGATCCGAATTGACCCCATACCGGCGAGGCCCGGCGACCCCTGGGGTAGTCTGAGTCTGAACCATCGATCCCCCGCACGGGAGACCGACATGAGGAACATCGCCCCGACGCCCGGCCGCCACGACCCCTATGCGGACAAGATGCCGCATTGCACCGCCTATCCGCCAGAGGCGCCGCTCGCGCAGTTGCTGCCGGACCTGGTCGGCGCCTGCCTCGCCGTGGACGATCCGCTGCAGGTCCCGGACCGGTATGCGGTCGTCGTGGACTGCCTGCACACGTCGCGCAACATCGAGCTCGCGCGGCTGCACCACCCGTGCCGCCCGATCATCGCCGTGGTCTCCCAACCGGATGCGGACGAGGTGCTGACGGCCCTGGCCGCCAATGCGGAAGGCATCGTGTGCCTCAGCGACCCGCCGGTGATCTGGCGCGACTGCGTCAACGTCGTGCTCGGCGGCGGCCGCTGGTTCGGCGGCCCCGGCGTCGAAGTGCAGATGGAGAACAAGTTCACGCGCTACGAGATCTCGCGCGGCGCGCAGCACCCCGGCGACGTCACGATGCGCACGCGGACCTACGTGCGCCAGAACGTCCCCGACAAGCTCTATCGCTGAAGCAGGCTCGCGAGTCGCGCGAGCAATTCCATGCGGTCGAACGGCTTGGTGATCATCGCGTCCGCGCCGGCCTCCGACGCCTGTCGGCGCGTGTCCTCGTCATCCATCCCCGTCAGCAGCACGAAGCGCAGGCCGGCCCCGGCGGTCCCGCCGCGAATCCGCTGGCACAGCTCGAGACCGCTCATGCCGGGCATCAGCAGGTCGGCGATCACCAGCCGGGGACGCTCGACCGGCAACAAGTCCAGGGCCGTCGCCCCGTCGGGCGCGCCCAGCACCCGGTAACCCGCGTGACGCAGGATCAACTGCATCAGTTCGAGGGCGCGCGGATCGTCGTCCACGACGAGGACGGTGGCGGTCGCCTCGGCATTCATCGTAGGGTTTTCGGTAGGCCTGCCGGCGCTGCTACGTGGGTTACGGATTCTACGCGAGCGAGGCGGGTCTACAATCGATGCCGGCGTCACGCTTGCGGAGTGCAAGCCATGGATTCGCGCGCCCCGGAGCGCCTGCGGGAGCTGCAGGCCGGACTGGCCCGGTATTCCAGTGTCGCGATGCTGCTCAAGGATGCGGGCGGACGCATCGTGGCCGCGAGCGATCGCGCCGCCGAAATGATCGGCTGCACTCCCGACACGCTGCTCGGCCGCGCGTTCGATGCGCTGCGCCCGTTGGCCGAGGGCTCGACCCATCGCCTGCGCCGCGAGCGTGTTCCGGCGACCGGCGCGCTGCTGGTCGAGTCGGAGCTGTGGACGACGGACGGCCGTCGCCTCCCGGTCGAGATCCAGTCGCGGCGCGTGACGATCGGCGACGAGCCCTGCATCCATCACACGATCCGCGACCTGACCGACACGCTGCGCGAGCACCAGTGGCAGCGGCTGTTCTTCGAACTGCCGTTCATCGGCATGGCGATCACCTCGCCGGTGACGCAGCGCTGGATCGCCGTGAACGACGAGCTGTGCCGCATCCTCGGCTATCCGCGCGAGCAGCTGCAGCAGATGACCTGGGTGCAGGTGACGCATCCGGACGATCTCGCCACGGACCTCGAACTCGCGGACGCGGTGCGCTCGGGACGCAGCGACGGCTACCAGATGGCCAAGCGCTACCTGCACGCGGACGGCTCGGTCGTGCATACGGCGATCGACGTGCGCTGCGTGCGCAAGGCCGACCGCTCGGTCGACTACTTCGTCGCGACGATCGACGACATCACCGGCGAGGTGCTCGCGCGCCGCGAGCTGGAGCGCTCGCGCAACGTCTACGCGACGCTGTCGGGCACGCACGCGGCCGTGGCGCGCATCCGCAACGTGCCGGCGCTGCTCGACGAGGTGTGCCGCGTCGCGGTGCAGGGCGGCGGCTTCATGCTCGCCGTGGCCCATCGCCTGGCCGCGGACGGCGCGCTCGAGCGCATCGCCGCACGCGCCGTCGAGCCGGAGATGATCCGCGAGGCCAGCTTCGCCTCCCAGGGCCTCAGCCAGGAGGCGATCCGGTCGGGCCACCTGTGCGTGGCGAACAACCTCGCGCGCGGCTCGCTGTCGGACACCTGGATCGGTCGCGTACGCACCTCCGGCGCCCGCTCGGCGGCAGCGTTGCCGATCTACCACGGCGGCCGCATTGCGGCGGTGCTCGCGCTGTTCGCCAGCGAGGCGGATTTCTTCTCGCCCGCGCTCGAGCGCACGGTCGGCGAGATCGGCGAGGGCCTGTCCTACGCGCTCGACTCGCTCGACGCGCGTGCGGCGGTGGAGTCGTCCGAGCGCACGTACCGCGAGCTGTTCGAGCGCCACCCGATGCCGATGTGGGTGCAGGACGCGTCGACGCGCAGCATCCTGGCCGTCAACTCGGCGGCCGTACGGCACTACGGCTACACCAGCGAGGAGTTCACGCGCCTGCGGGTCGACGACCTCGATGCCGGCGACCCGACGGCCGGCGAGGCAGACGCCCCGGTTGCCTCGTCCTCGCCGACCGATGCCGGCTTTCGCCGACATCGCCGGCGCGACGGCAGCGTGACCGAGGTCGAGCTGCGCTCGCACTCGATCGCGATGGACGGCCGGCCGGCCCGGCTCGTGATGGCGACCGACGTGACGGCGCGGCGCCGCGCCGAGCACGCGCTGCTCGAGAGCGACAGCCGACTGCGCGCGCTCAACGAGGACCTCGAGAAGCGCATCTACGCGCGCACCGAGGAACTGCTGCTCGCCAAGGAACGCGCCGAGGAGTCCGACCGCGTCAAGAGCCTGTTCCTCGCCAGCGTCTCGCACGAGCTGCGCACGCCGCTCAACTCGATCATCGGGTTCAGCGACGTGCTGCTGGCCGGACTGGCGGGCACGATCTCCGACGAGCAGTCCAAGCAGATCGGCATCATCAACGCCTCGGGCCGGCACCTGCTGGCCCTGATCACCGACTTCCTCGACATCTCGAAGATCGAGGCCGGCGCGCTGACGCTCGACATGCGCGAGGTCGACCTGCAGGGGCAGCTCGATCGCGACGTCGCGGCGTACCGTCAGGCGGCGCTCGAGCGCGGCCTGCGGCTGGAGTGGCGGCCCGCGACGGCGCCGCTGCGCGTGCAGGCAGATCCGCGCCGGCTGAAGCAGGTGGTCGACAACCTGGTCTCGAACGCGGTCAAATTCACCGACGTCGGCTACGTGCGCATCGCGACCGAAGGCGACGCCGACGCCGTCCGCCTGGTCGTCGAGGACTCCGGCATCGGCATCGAGCCCGCCGAGCTGCAGCGCCTGTTCGAGCCGTTCGTGCGGGTCGAGCAGCGCAGCAAGCGCCCGCGCGAGGGCACGGGCCTCGGGCTCGCGATCGCCCGCCGGCTGGTGCGCGCGATGGGAGGTACAATCGAGGCGCACAGCCAGCCGGGCGCGGGCAGCCGATTCGTCGTGACGCTCCGCCGGGTGGCGGCGAGGTAGGCCCGTGCGCATCCTGATGATCGAGGACAACGAGTCGAACGCGTATCTCGCGCGCTTCCTGCTCGAGCGCCGCGGTCACGAGGTGGCGGTTGCCGCCACCGGGGCCGACGGCGTGACCGCCGCGCGCGCGGGCGCCTACGACCTCATCCTGCTCGACCTGCGGCTGCCGGACGGCGATGGCTGCGAGTTCGTGCCCGACCTGCTGACGACCGTGCGCAACGGGCGTCCGCCCATCATCGCCGTCAGTGCCCATGCGCTCGCAGCGGACCGCGAGCGTTCCATCCAGGTAGGTTGCCGCGCGTTCATCGAGAAGCCGATCGACGTCGCGACCTTCGCGGAGCGCGTCGAAGCCGTCGTCGCGGCCGCCGGCTGAGGACTCCCGAAATGGCCCGAATACTCGTCGTCGACGACCGCAACGAAGACCGTTACCTGCTCGCCACCATCCTCGCCAGCCGCGGCCACGAGGTGGTCGAGGCCGCGAATGGCGACGACGCCCTGCGCCAGGCGCGGCACCATCCGCCGGCGCTCGTCATCACCGACGTGATGATGCCGGTGATGGACGGCTTCGAGCTCTGCAGCCGCATGCGCGAGGACGACCGGCTGCGCGGCATCCCGCTGATGTTCTATTCGGCGACCTACACCCGCAGCGAGGAACAGGATTTCGCGCGCGCCGTCGGCGGCAACACCTACCTGCAGAAGCCGGCGGAACCGGCCCGCGTGATCCAGCTGGCCGAGTCGCTGCTCGACGGCCACCCCACACCGACCGAGCACATGCCCACCGAGGCGTTCTGGGAGCAGCACCGCAGCATCCTGCTCGGCAAGCTCGAACAGAAGGTCGGCGAGCTCGAGCAGGCGAACGCCGACCTGCGCACCAGCGAGTCGAGCATGCGCAAGGCGATGGCGGCGATGGTGCAGACCATCTCGCGCATGGTCGAGTACCGCGACCCGTACACCGCCGGCCACGAGCGCCGCGTCGGCATCATGGCCGCCGAGATCGGTCGCGCGATGGGACTCGACGAGCGCCGCGTCGAGGGGCTGATGTACGGCGGCTACGTGCACGACGTCGGCAAGATCGGCGCACCGGCCGAGATCCTCACGCGCCCGGGCCGCCTGAACGACATGGAGATGGCGATCGTGCGCGCCCACTCGCGCATCGGGCACGACATCCTGCAGGGCATCGAGTTTCCTTGGCCGGTGGCCCAGATGGCGCTGCAGCACCACGAGCGCTGGGACGGATCGGGCTACCCGGACGGACTGAAGGGCGAGGAGATCCTGCTCGAGTCGCGCATCATGGCGGTGGCGGACGTGATCGAGGCCATGGCGACGCACCGGCCGTACCGCGCCAGCCTCGGCATCGAGGCGGCGCTGCTGGAGATCGAGAAGTTCGCGGGCGTGCGCTACGACCCCGAGGTCGCGCGCGCCGCGCTGACTTTGTTCCGCGAACGGGGCTACCAGCTGCCACAATAGCGGCCCCGGACTGCGCGGACGCCGTTGCATGATCGTGAACTTCTCCTCCCGTTTCGGGCGCATCACGCTGCTCGGCGAGTCGGCCGTGCGCCTGCTGAGGCTGGCGGGACACTCGGGCACCGTGCCAGGCGCGGTGCTCGCGGCCGATGTGCCGGCATTCCTCGGGCAGTTGCGCGCCGGGCTCGAGCAGCACGGCGACGAACTGTCGCCGCCCCTGGCGCCCGCGGCCACGAGCGAAGACGAGGAAGAGGATGCCCGCGAGCGCCCCGCCTCGGTCAGCCTGCGCAAGCGCGCGGTGCCGCTGCTCGACCTGCTCGAGACCGCGCGGGCGCGGCAGTCGGACGTGATGTGGGAGCGCGGCTGATGGCGGCGCTCATGGTCCTGCCCGTGCTCGCCCTGCTGCTGCTGGCGGCACATTTCGTACACGCCGGACTGTGGCCCATCGCGGCCGTCTGTCTCGCGGGGATCGGCCTGCTGTGGGTGCGCCGGCCCTGGGCCGCGCGCGTGCTGCAGGCTGCCCTGGCCCTCGGCGCGATCGAGTGGGTGCTCACGGCCGTGACGCGGTCGCAGTGGCGCATCGCACATGGACAGCCCTACGTCCGGCTGATCGCGATCCTCGGGGCGGTCGCGGTCGTCACCGTGCTGGCGGCCCTCGCGTTCCAGCATCCCGCGCTCGCGCGGCGCTTCGGCCTCGGCCGCCCGACCGACCGAAGTTGATTGGCGCAGGCATCGCGGGCAGGATGCCGATGGGGGATCTCAGGGAGAACCGATGACTCGCCGAATTCCGTGGCTGGCCGGGTGTGCCGGCCTGCTCGTCCTCGCCGGGGCGGCCGTGGCTGCCCCGCCGCCCGAACGCTACTGGCCCCCGATCACGGATCCGCCCACCGGCACCTACACGCCGGGCAAGTGGGTGTGGGCCGAACTGCTGACCCGGGACGTCGGCCGGGCCGCCGAGTTCTACGGCAAGGTCTTCGGCTGGACCTTCGAGACCTACGGTCCGAGCGACGACGCGAAGACCTACACGGTGGTCTCCTCCGGCGGCACGCCGATCGCCGGCATGATCTTCCTCAACCCACGCGATCGTTCGATGAAGCCCGACGCGCGCTGGATCGGCCTCGTGTCGGCGAACGACGTGAAGGCGGTCGAGGGCCGCGTGACCGGCGCCGGCGGCATGGTGCTGATGCCGACGCGGACGCTCGGTGCGCGCGGCGATGCAGCGCTGTTCGCCGACCCGGAAGGCGCGCTGTTCGGCGTGATCCACTCGGCGAGCGGCGACCCCGAGGACTATCTCGGCGACGTCAACGGGTGGCTGTGGGCCGAGCTGTGGGCCGACGACCCGGCCGCCATGGCGAAGTTCTACGCGACGGTCGGCGGGTACGACGTCGAGTCCGGCGCCGCCAGTAGCGAGGAACGCGGCTTCCGCCTCGCCTCGGGCGGCTATGCGCGCGCCGGCATCCTGCCGAAGCCGATCGCGAAGACGCCGACCGCGTGGATCCCGTATGTCCGCGTGCAGGACGTGAATGCCACGGTGACCCTCGCGAAGGATGCGGGCGGCCGCGTGGCCATCGAGCCGCTGCAGGCGCACGGCACGCGCGTTGCCCTCCTGATCGACCCCACCGGCGCACCGTTCGCGGTCGCCGAGTGGCCCGGGCACTGAGGAGGCACGACCATGATGCATCGCATTCGTCGCGCCGCCCTGCCCCTGCTGGCCGCCACCTTGCTCGCGGGCTGCGCCGATACCGGCGGCGACTATGACTACGCCACGCAATTGAGCGTCGGCGTGGGCGTCGGCTATTACGACGGCTTCTACGGCGGCTACCCGGGCTACTACTACCCGCCCCCGGTCGTGGTGGTGCCGCCGCCCGGAGGTCGTCCGCCCCCCGGGGAACGGCCTCCGCCGGGAGGGGTCACGACGCTGCCCGCCGGGCCGGGGACCAAGCCGATGCCGCCGGCCCGCCCGCCGGTGGCGACGCCCCGTCCCGCGCCCCGCCCGGCCGCACCGCGACCCGCCCCGCGGCCGATGCCGCGCGCCCGCGGACGCTGACACGACCAGGACACCGGCTTGCGCGGTCCCCGCCGCGCGGGCTGGGGGTCCGCGTCGGGGTCAGGTACCCTAGGCGCCCTCGACGCGTCCCTCCGGCGCGTGCCAACGAAGAACACCCATGAAGACATTGCTCTCCACCATGAGCGCGGCCCTGTTGCTGGTCGCGTCCGCTGCCCAGGCTGCCGACATGACCACGACGCCCGCGACGCCCGCCGCCAATCCGCTCACCCAGCCGTGGACCGGCCCGTACGGCGGCGTGCCGCCCTGGAACCAGGTGAAGGTCGAGCTCCTCAAGCCGGCGCTCGAAGCCGGCATGGCGGACCAGCTCGCGGCCATCGATCGCATCGCGAACGATCCGGCGACGCCGACGTTCGCCAACACCATCGCCGCCCTCGAGCGCTCGTCGCGCATGCTCGATCGCGTGTACGCGGTCGTGGGCGTCTACCAGTCCACGATGAGCGACGAAGCCGTGCAGGCGGTCGAGCGCGACATGGCGCCGAAACTGGCGGCCTTCAGCGACCAGATCACGCAGAACGAGAAGCTGTTCGCGCGCATCGCGGCCGTGTACGCGACGCGCGAGAACTCCGGACTCACGCCCGAGCAGCAGCGGCTGACGTGGCTCTATTACACCGACTTCGTGCGCCAGGGCGCGAAGCTGGACGCACCGGCGAAGAAGCAGCTGTCCGACATCAACCAGCAGCTCGCGGGCCTCTACACGAGCTTCGGCCAGAACGTCCTGAAGGACGAGAACGACGGCATGCTCGTGATCGACAAGGAGGCCGACCTCGCCGGGCTGCCGGCCCCGGTGCGCGAAGGCGCCGCGCAGGATGCCGAGTCGCGCGGCCTCAAGGGCAAGTGGGTGATCGCGAACACGCGCTCGAGCGTCGAGCCGTTCCTGACCTACTCCGACCGGCGCGAGCTGCGCCAGAAGGTGTGGCAGATGTTCGTCGACCGCGGCGACCACGGCGGCCCGACCGACAACAACGCGAACATCGCGAAGATCCTGCAGCTGCGCGCCCAGCGCGCGAAGCTGCTCGGGTTCCCGACGCACGCGCACTGGCGCCTCGAGAACTCCATGGCGAAGACGCCGGAGCGCGCCATGGCGCTGATGGAGGCCGTGTGGACGCCGGCCGTCGCGCGCGTGCACGAGGAAGTGGCCGACATGCAGGCCATTGCCGACAAGGAAGGGGCCGGCATCAAGATCGAGCCCTGGGACTACCGCTATTACGCCGAGAAGGTGCGCAAGGCGAAGTACGACCTCGACGAGACCCAGATCACGCCGTACCTGCAGCTCGAGAACCTGCGCGAAGGCATGTTCTACATGGCGAAGCAGCTGTTCGGCTTCAACTTCAAGCCGGCGGACCCGAAGAAGGTGCCGGTGTACCACCCCGACGTGCGCGTGTGGGAAGTCACCGGCGACGACGGCACGCTGGTCGGCCTCTGGTACTTCGATCCGTATGCGCGCAAGGGCAAGCGCTCGGGCGCGTGGATGAACGCGTACCGCAACCAGGAGCGGATGGACGGCGACGTCAAGACGATCGTCTCGAACAACTCGAACTTCGTGAAGGGCAAGCCGGGCGAGCCGGTGCTGGTGAGCTGGGAGGACGCCACCACGCTGTTCCACGAATTCGGCCATGCGCTGCACGGCCTCAGCTCGAACGTCACCTACCCGACGGTGTCGGGCACCAACGTCGCGCGCGACTACGTCGAGTTCCCGTCGCAGCTGCTCGAGCACTGGCTGTCGACGCCGGAGATCCTCAACCGCTACGCGCTGCACTACCAGACCGGCAAGCCGATCCCGAAGGAACTGGTGGACAAGATCGAGGCGGCCGGCCGGTTCAACGAGGGCTTCAAGACGGTCGAGTACCTCTCGAGCGCGCTGATCGACATGAAGCTGCACCTCGCCGGCGACACGCCGATCGACCCCGACAAGTTCGAGCGCGAGACGCTGGCGGCGCTCGGCATGCCGCACGAGATCGTCATGCGCCACCGCACGCCGCAGTTCAACCACGTGTTCTCGGGCGACGGGTATTCGGCGGGTTACTACAGCTACCTGTGGTCGGACACGATCACGGCGGATGCGTGGGAAGCCTTCACCGAGGCCGGCGGCCCCTGGGACAAGGCGGTCGGCGCGCGCCTGAAGACGCTGCTGTCGCTCGGCAACACCGTCGACCCGGCGGACGCGTACCGGGCGTTCCGCGGTCGCGACCCGGGCATCGCGGCGCTGATGCGCAAGCGCGGCTTCCCCGTCCCCCCCGACGCCAAATAGGGGACATTCCACTTTTCGCGAAATTGGGGACATTCCTCTTTTTCACGAGCGGCGGGCCGGCCCCTGGCCAGGGAGGCGTGACGATGGTTCGCAGCGTCCCGCAGCGACACACACCGTGAGTCCACTGACGCTCTTCGACAGCGTCGGTGGACTCGACGGCGTCACGCGCCTCGCCCACGCCTGGCACCGGCGCGTGCTGGCCGATGAAGTCGTGTCGCACGCGTTCAGCCACGGCTTCCACCCCGAACACACCGCACGGCTCGCCGCCTACTGGTGCGAGGCGTGGGGCGGCCCGGCGCTCTACACGGACAGGTACGGCACGGAAGCGTCGGTCGTTCGGATGCACAGCGGGAACGGCCCGCACGAGGACATGGACCGTCGCGCCATCCAGTGCTTCGCGGACGCTCTCGACGATGCCGGCGTGCGCGATCCTGCCCTGCGGCGCGCGCTGCTCGACTACTTCACGTGGGCCACCAACGTGCGCATGTCGGCCTTTCCCGACGCAGCCGACGCGGTCCCACCCGACCTGCAGGTGGCACGATGGTCCTGGGATGGCCGGCTGGAGTCCACCGAACTGCGCTCCGACTCGCGCAGCAGGCTCATCGCGGCCACGCCGCAGGACGTGTTCGCCGCCATCCGCGCGCCGGATCGCGTGGCCCGCTGGTGGGGACCCGACGGCTTCGCCAACACGATCCACGAATTCGACTTCTCGCCCGGGGGACGCTGGCTGCTCACGATGCACGGGCCGGACGGCAGGAATCATCCCAATGAGAGCCGCTTTCTCCGCATCGAACCCGACCGGCTGGTCGAGATCGAGCACCTCTCCGGCCATCACTTCATCCTGCGCATCGAACTGCAGGCGGAGCCCGCCGGGACCCGCGTCCATTGGCGCCAGACCTTCGACACGGTGACACACTACGGGCGCATCGCCGATTTCGTGGCGAGCGCGAATGAGCAGAACCTGGAGCGCCTGGCCCTGGAAGTCGCGAACTCCCGCCACGCGCCGGACGCCGGTCTCCCGCGCGACGGCTGAATCGGACCGTCAGCGCCGTCGCAGGCGGCGCAGCACGGAACTCACGAAGACGGTCGCCTCTTCCAGGTGCAGGGCCCGGGCCACGGCCAGGTAGACGACGCCGAACGCCCCCAGCACGCACACCGCGACCACGATCGGGTGCATGCCCGTCGTGAACACCTCGACGCCGAAGCCGACCAGCGCCGCGAGGCCCGCGGCGATCGACATCCGCACGAGGTGCGACGCCCCGGCGCCGACCTCGCCGATGCGCGCCCGCAGCCCGCGAAACAGCAGCGTCCACTCGAGCCACGCTCCCGCGGCGGCACCGAGCGCAAGCCCGACCGGTCCGAGCGGCAGGCCCGCGACCCGCAGGTCGCCGAAGAGACCCGCGGGGATCGTCAGCGAACCGATCGTCACCGACTGGAACTGCAGCATCAGGATGCCGCCGCAGATCGCGGACGTGAGCACGCGCAGGGTCGCGACGCGCGCGGGCGTCCGCGTGTCGCGCAAGGCGAAGAACGCCGACTGGTAGATGCGCGTGCTGGTCGATGCCAGCAGCCCGAGGCTGTACGCCGCGAGCGTGAGCCAGACGACGAGGACGTCCGGTGCGCCGAACTTGCCCGCGCCGAAGATGCCCGCGACGACCACCTGGCCGAGTGCCACGAAGACGACGAAGCTCGGCAGCACGAAGAACGAGACGCGCCGGGCCGCAGCCACCGCCCGATCGCGCAGCGCCTCCGTCGCGTTGTTGCGCTCGCGGGCCAGCTCCGGCAGTTCGGCCGCGGCGATGCTCATGCCGAAGAGGCTCACGGGCAGCAGGTACAGCGTCTGCGCATACTGGATCCGTGCAACGGCCCCGAGGCCGAGCAGGCTCGCGAGGATCATGTCGACGTAGGAACTCACCTGCACCACGCCGCGTCCCATGATCGCGGGCACGGCGTTGTGCAGCACCTCCCGGAACGCCGGCTGGCCCCGGCCCGTCGACAAACGCAGTTCGCGCTCGAGGCGAACGACCCACGGCAACTGCACGCCGAACTGCAGCAACCCGCCGACGAGGGCACCCCACCCCGCCGCCATCAGCAGGCCGTCGAGCGAGACGCGTCCATGGAAGGCGACGAACGCGCCGATGATCGCTGCGTTCCACAGCACGGGCGCGACGTACGGAATGAAGAACTTGCGGTGACTGTTGAGGATGCCGAGCGCCCAGGCCGACAGCACCAGCACGCCCGTCATCGGGAAGATGATGCGGACGAAGTCGATCATCAGCTCGCGTCGGTGACCCGTGAAGCCCGGCGTGAAAATCGACACCAGCACCGGCGCGAGGAGGATGCCGAGCAGCGCGATGGCACCCGCGATGCCGAGCAGCAGGGCGAACAGCGCCCCGGCGACGCGCCCGGCCTCCTTCGTGCGTCCCTGGTGCAGCAGTTCCGAATAGACCGGGATGAACGAGGCACTCAGCGTGCCCTCGCCGAGCAGGTTCTGCAGCACGTTCGGCATGCGCAGCCCGGCGGACAGCACGTCCGCGTGCATCCCGGCGCCGAAATACGTCGCGACGACCCGCGCGCGCACGAGCCCCACGACCCGGCTGAGCAGGATCCCCGTGGCGATGAGCAAGGACGCGGCGCGGCTGGACCGCGGGGTCGGCGACTCGGGAGTCACGCGTTCGTCGTTCACGCGCGAGCACCTTCGAGGCCCGCCTGCCAGAGCAGGAACGCGTACTCCTCGGCCAGCTCGCGATAGCGCTGGAAGCGCCCCGACTTGCCGCCGTGTCCGGCCTCGAGGTTGATGCGCATCAGGATCGGCCGGTCGTCGGTCTTCAGGCGCCGCAGCCGCGCGACCCACTTCACCGGCTCGAAGTACTGTACCTGGCTGTCCCACAGCCCCGTCGTCACGAGCATGGCGGGATAGGCCTGGCGCGAAACGTTGTCGTAGGGCGAGTACGCGAGCATGCATTCGTAGGCGCGGCGCTCGCGCGGGTCGCCCCACTCGTCGTATTCGTTGGTGGTGAGCGGCAGGCTCTCGTCGAGCATGCTCGTGACGATGTCGACGAACGGCACGTGGGCGACGATGCCGCGGTAGAGCTCCGGCGCAAGATTGGCCACGGCCCCGACCAGCAGGCCGCCGGCGCTGCCGCCGCGCGCAAACACCCGCTGCGGATCGCCGTAACCTTCGGCCACGAGGAAGCGCGTGGCGTCGATGAAGTCCGTGAAGGAGTGCGGCTTGTCGAGCAGGCGGCCCGCGTCGTACCAGCGCCGGCCCAGTTCCTGGCCGCCGCGCACCTGCGCGATGGCGTAGACGAAGCCGCGCTCGAGCAGCGACAGCAGTGGCGAGGAGAACACCGGATCGGACGAGATGCCGTAGGCCCCGTAGCCGCAGACCAGGAGCGGCGCAGAACCGTCGACGCGCGTGTCGCGGTGGCGCACGACAGCGACGGGGACCTGCTCGCCGTCACGCGCCGGCGCCCGCAGGTACTCGGTGACGTACTGCGCCGGCTCGAACGGACCGAGCACCGGCTCGCGCTTCAGCAGCGTGCGCCGGCCCGTGGCGACGTCGTAGTCGAAGGTCGACAGCGGCGTGGTCAACGAGGTGTAGTTGAAGCGCACCACGGTGCTGTCGAATTCCTCGTTCGCGCCGAGCCCCGCCCGGTAGGCGGGCTCGTCCGCGCCGAGTTCGACGGACTCGCCCGAGTCGCGCAGCACGCGCACGCGTCGCAGCCCGCCCGAACGCTCCTCGACCACCAGGAAGTCGCGGAACACGTCGAAGTTCGCGAGCAGCGCCTCCTCGCGATGCGGGACGATCTCGACCCAGCGCGCGGGATCCGTCGCAGCGCCGACCGGCGCGGACAGCAGCCGGAAATTGAGCGCCTGCCAGTTGCTGAGGATCACCCAGCGCCCGTCGCGATGCTCGACCGAGTACTCGTGGCCGCGCCTGCGCGGCGACACGACCTCGAAGCGGAGTTCCGGGTCGTCGGCGCGCGCATAGCGCGTCTCCGTCGTGACCGTGCTGCTCGACTCGATCAGCAGGTACCGGCCGTCCTTGGTGGTCTCGACGCCGGTGTAAAACGCGTCGTCGTGTTCTTCGTAGACGAGCAAGTCGCTCGCCACCGGCGTGCCGAGCAAGTGCCGTCGCACGCGCAGTCCGAGCAGAGTCTGCGGGTCCTTCTCGACGTACAGCACGCTGCGGCCGTCCGCGGTCCACGCGAAACCGTCCTCCACGTTCTCGATTGCGTCGGGCAGCATCTCGCCCGTGCGCAGGTGACGAAAGCGCAGGGTGTACTGCCGCCGCCCGACCGTGTCGTCGGTCCACGCGAGGATGGCGTCGTCCGGGCTGATGTCGTATTCGCCGAGTTCGTAGTAGTCGAGCCCGTGCGCCCGCTCGCGCAGGTCGAGCAGCACTTCCTCCGGCGCCTCGAGCGTGCCCGTGCGACGGGCATGCACCGGATATTCCTCGCCCGTCTCGAAACGCGCGTAATACCAGTGCCCGCGATAGCGATACGGCACGCTGCGGTCGTCCTGGCGGATGCGCCCGACGATCTCGTCGTACAGCCGCTGCTCGAGCGGTTGCAGGTGGGCGAGTTCCGCCTCGCGATACGCGTTCTCGGCCGCGAGGTGCGCCAGCACGCGAGGATCGGTCCGCGCGTCGTCGCGCAGCCAGTAGTACTCGTCCTGTCTCGCCCCGTGCGGCGAGGCGACGACGTGCGGATGCTGCTCCGCGACCGGCGGCGTGGCCACCCGGGCGGTCAGACCGCGGCGGCGCCGATGCGCACCGGGTGCGAGGGCCGCACGCCCGGCTGGTGGTAGAACTTCATCATCTTCGGCGCGAGCTGGCTGAGTCGCTGCTGGCGCTGCTGGTCGCTCGGGTGGGTGCTGAGCCACGCGGGCGGCGACTTGCCGCCGCCGATGCGCCCCATCTTCTGCCACAGCGTGATGGCCGCGTTCGGATCGTAGCCCGCCTTGGCCGCGAGCTTGATGCCGATCTGGTCGGCCTCGGTCTCGGCCGCGCGGCTGTTCGGCAGCTGGATCGCCACCGTGGCCGCGGCGGCCGCGGCGGCCATGGAAGTCACCGGTTTGTCCGAGAGCACGCCGGCCGCGAGGATGCCGGCCTGGCTCGCCATGGCCACCGACATGCGCTCCGCGGTGTGATTGGCGAGGGCGTGGCCGATCTCGTGGCCCATCACCTGCGCGAGTTCGTCGTCGGTCGGGTCGACCTGCATGAGCAGCCCCGTGTAGATCGCCATGCGGCCACCGGCCATGCACCACGCGTTGACGTTCTTCGGGTCGTCGATCACCTCGACGCTCCACTCCCATTTCGCGGACTCGGGGCGCATCAGGATCGCCTGGGCGACGAGCCGCTCGGTGATCACCTTCACGCGGTTCAGCACTTTCGGATCGCTGACCAGCTTGCCTTCCTTCTTGTACTTGCCCATCTCCTGCAGGTAGGCCTGCTTGGACGAGCTGATCGCCTGCGATTCCGAAACGAGCATCAATTGCCGCCGGCCGGTGGGGCTGGTGGCGCAGGCCACCGTGAGCGCGGCGACGACGAGCAGCGTGACGACCTGGCGAATCATGGCGACCTTCCGGAACGCGGGGTGGCGCGGGGACCCGGATAATGCCGCGCCGCGCCGGGGCTGGAAAGGGGCGGCCGGCCGGCTGCGCCGGCCTGCCGTGGACGCGCTATTCTGGCAGGAAAGCCGCGCACGACCCCAGGACCCCGCCGTGGACATCATCGACCAGCGCCTGCCTGCCGCCGGGCTCGACCTGCGCGTGCGCTCCGCGGGCGAGGGCCCGGTCGTGCTGCTGCTGCACGGCTTCCCGGATGCCGGCACGTTGTGGGACCGGATGCTGCCCGGCCTCGTCGCGGCGGGCTATCGGGTCATCGTGCCCGACCAGCGCGGCTTCGGCGAATCGGCGGCACCGACGGACGTGGCGTCGTACCGCATCGAGCGCATCGTCGCCGACCATCTCGCCGTGCTCGACCAGCTCTGTCCCGGCGAACCGGTCCGCGTCCTCGGGCACGACTGGGGCGCCGTGATCGCGTGGTGCCTCGCGTTGTCGCAGCCGCAGCGCGTCCGCGCGCTCGTTGCCCTGTCGGTCGGGCATCCGCGCGCCTACGCGACCGCGGGCCTCGAGCAGAAGCGCAAGGGAATCTACACACTCGCCTTCCAGTTCCGCGGACTCGCCGAGGCCTGGCTGTCGCGCGATGACTTCGCGGGCCTGCGACGCTGGGCGAGCGAGCACCCCGGCATGGCGGAGTCCGTCGCGTGGATGTCGCGACCGGGTCGACTCACCGCGGGCCTCAACTGGTATCGCGCGAACCTCGTGCGCGTCCTCTTCGGCGCCTGGCCGCAGTGCACGGTCCCGACGCTGGGCGTCTGGAGCAGCGGCGACCGTTACCTGTCCGAGGACCAGATGACGAACTCCGCGCACTACATGCAGGCACCGTGGCGCTACGAACGCATCGAAGGCGCCGGGCACTGGCTGCCGCTAGCCGAGCCCGCCCGCATGACCGCGCTGGCGCTCGACTGGTTCCGCCAGCACCGGACATGACGGCGCTGCGCAAATCCCTGATGCAGGCCGCCGGCGGCGGCGAGACGCTGTACCGGTCGCGCCGGATCCGGCGGTGGCGCGACCACGATGCACCGGGGGACGCATGATCGAGTTCTTCTTCGACTGTTCGAGCCCGTGGACGTGGCTCGCCTTCCACAACCTGCAACCGATGCTGCGCGAACTCGACGAACCGGTCGCGTGGCGGCCGATCCTCGTCGGCGGCGTGTTCAACGCCGTCAATCCGAGCGTGTACGAGTTCCGCGAGCGCGGCGTGCCCGCGAAGCAGGCCTACCTCAAGAAGGACCTCGCGGACTGGGCGCGGCTCGCCGGCCTCACCATCCGATTTCCACCGCGCGTGTTCCCGGTCAACAGTGTGAAGGCGATGCGCGGCTGCATCCACCTGGAGCCGGCGGGCCTGCTGGTGCCCTTCGCGTCCGCCGTCTTCGAGGCGTACTGGAGCCACGACGAGGACATTTCGCAGGACGAGGTGCTGGCCCGCCTGTGCACGCGGATCGGCACGGACCCGGCCGATTTCTTCGCCGGCATCGCGCGGCCCGAGGTCAAGGTGCAGCTGAAGACCAACACCGACGAGCTGATCGCACGCGGCGGCTTCGGGTCGCCGACGCTATTCGTCGACCGCGACGACATGTACTTCGGCAACGACCGCCTCCCGCTGGTGCGCGAGGCCGTGCTGCGCCGACGCAGGTGATCCCCATGCTGTCCGCCCTGTCGCGATTCCCGTCCGTGCAGCGCCGCGTACTCGACGCGGCCACGATTCCCGCGGACCTCGCCTCGGTCACGTCGGTGGCGGCCCGCGAGGAGGCAGCGCCGTCCACCGTCGGGCTGACGCCAGCGGGCGTCGATGCGATCTGGTCCGCGGTCGAACGTCTATACGCCACCGGCATGCACCCGGGCATCAGCTTCGTCCTGCGCCGCCGCGGACGCATCGTCCTGAAGCGCGCGATCGGTCACGCGCGCGGCAACGGTCCGGGCGAGCAGGCGCGGCGGCCCATGCCGATGACGCCGGACACGCCCGTCTGCCTGTTCTCCGCGAGCAAGGCCATGGCGGCCATGGCGGTGCACCTGCTGTCGGAGCGCAAGGCGCTCAGCCTGCTCGATCCGGTGAGTCACTACGTGCCGGAGTTCGGCCGTCACGGCAAGCGCGACATCACGATCTACCAGCTGCTCTGCCACAAGGCCGGCATCCCGACGGTGCCGACGGCGGGGCTCGACGTCGCGGAACTGCTGCTCGACCGTCGTCGGATCCTGCGTCTCATCTACGACACGGCGCCGGACAAGCCGGGCCACCATCACGCCTATCACGCGCTCACCGCGGGGTTCGTCGTCGCCGACCTCGTCGAGAAAGTGACGGGCCAGCCGTTCCGCCGCTACTTCCGCGACGAGATCAGCGGTCCGCTCGGCCTGGACTCGATCGACTTCGGCGCGCGCGGCCCGATGCTGCGCCGCGTGGCCCGCAACTACGTCACCGGCTTCCGGTACGACGGCCTGGTCGATCGCTACCTGCACCGCGCCATCGGCACGACCCTGAGCCACGCCACCGAGCTGTCGAACGACCCGCGCTTCTATCGCGCGGTGATTCCGGCGGGCAACGGGTTCGCCACCGCCGACGACGCCGGCGCGTTCTTCCAGTGCCTGCTCGATGGCGGTCGACTCGGCCGCAAGCGGGTGTTCCAGCCGCTCACCGTGCGACGCGCGATCACCGAGGTCGGCAAGCCGGAGATCGACCGCTCGCTGCTGCTGCCGCTGCGCTATTCGGCGGGCATGATGCTCGGCACGAGTCCCATCGGCCTGTACGGCCCGGCGACGGCGCAGGCGTTCGGGCACCTCGGCTTCGCCACCAACCTGCTGTGGGCCGACCCGGAGCGTGACGTCTCCGTCGCGCTGCTCACGACCGGCAAGGTCGTGCTCGGGACGCACGTGCCCGCGCTGCTCGGCTTCCTCACCGCGGTGTCGAAGCACTGCACGCCGCTGAGCACCGTCGAACAGGACGCCAGGCTCGACGCCGTCGGCATGCGCTGAGTCAAGGCTGGCCGCGCCCGGTCTCGACCATGCGGCGGGCCGCGGCGATGAACTGCTCGGTGCCCTTGCCTTCCTCGACGCGCGCGGCGCGTGGCGGGATCTGGATGCCGCGCTGGCAGGCCGGCCGCAATGCCAGTTGCGCATTCCAGCGCGCGAGGTGCTCGAACGGCTCGATCTCCACGCCGGACCACTTGTGCGTGCGCACCCAGGCCCAGTTCGCGATGTCGGCGATCGAATAGTCGCCGGCCAGGTACTCGTGGTCGGCCAGCCGGCCGTCGAGCACGCCGAACAGGCGGCGCACCTCGCCCTGGTAGCGATCGATGGCGGGCTGGATCTTCTCGGGGAAGTAGCGGAAGAACACGTTGGCCTGCCCCATCATCGGGCCGATGCCGCCCATCTGGAACATCAGCCACTGGAGCACGAGCGAGCGGCCCCGCGGGTCGGCCGGCAGCAGGCGGCCCGCCTTCTCCGCGAGGTAGATCAGGATCGCGCCCGACTCGAACACCGCGAAATCGCCGAGGTCGCGATCGACGATCACGGGGATGCGGCCGTTCGGGTTGAGGCGCAGGAACTCCGGGCGCTTCTGCTCGAGCGCCGCAAGATCGACGACGTGCACGGTGTACGGCAGGCCTAGTTCCTCGAGCGCAATCGAGACCTTGTGACCGTTCGGCGTGGCGGCAGTGTAGAGATCGATCATCCGTGGGCGTCCTGGCGACGATAGGCGCGGTGCAGCCGCCAGGCCTTGGCGAGTTCGTCGCTCACGTACTCGCGCAAGGCGGCGAGCACGCCGAGATCGAGGTCGGCCGGCCGGCCGGCGGCCAGGCGGAACAGCTGGCAGTAGTACCACGACTGTGCGCCGAACGCATTCAAGGCCCGCGCCGCGGTCCACGGACTGGTCGGCGAAAAGCGCCCGGTGCGGGCGAGTTGCAGGCGTACATCGAGGTTCTCGATCGAGTCGACCTCGTGCGCGAGCAGGTGGCGCGGGAAATCCGGCTGCCAGCACAACGGCCGGCCGAGCCCGACGACGTCGCAGTCCCCGGCCAGCGCAGCTTCCATTCCCGGCCGGCTGCGAAAGCCGCCCGTCACCATCAGCGGCATGCGCGCCACCTGCCGGATCGACGCGGCGTAGTCGAGGAAATACGCCTCGCGGGCCTTCGTGCTCGCGCGCATCGGCACGGCGTCCGTGCTGCGGCCCTCGAAGCCGATCAGTCGCGGCTGCTCGTAGGTGCCGCCCGAGACCTCGAGCAGGTCGAGTGCCTCGTCGTTCAGCCAGCGCACGACCTGCAGGCACTCGTCGTGCGAGAAGCCGCCCTTGCGGAAGTCGTCCGAGTTCAGCTTGAGCGACACGGGGAAGTCCGGCCCGACCGCGCGCCGCACGGCCCGCACGATCTCGAGCAGGAACCGGGCGCGATTCTCGAGCGGGCCGCCCCAGGCATCGTCGCGGCGGTTGGTCACCGGCGAGAGGAACGAGCTGATGAGGTAGCCATGCGCGCCGTGCACCTGCACGCCGGTGAAGCCGGTCTCGCGCGCCACGGTCGCGGCGTGCGCGAAGCGCCCGATCAGATCGAGGATCTGCGCTTCGGTCAGCGGGCGCGGCCGCGCGTAGTTGCCGAGCAGGTCGAGCTGCACCGCGGACGGCGCGAGCGGACGGTTCGTGACGTAGCGCGGCGTCTGCCGGCCAGCGTGCGAAACCTGCATCCACAGGTGATTGCCAGCCGCCGTGCCCGCGCGCGCCCAGACGCTGAGCGCCGCACGCGCCTCGGCCGAATACGTGCGCGGCTCGGAACGGTCGATTGCGACGTTGCCGGGTCGCTCCAGGTCGGTGCGGTCGACCTGCACGTTGCCCGTGAGCAGCATGCCGGCGCCGCCCTCGCTCCACGCGCGGTACAGCACGGCATGCGCGGAGGTCGCCCGCAGGTGCGGGTCGGCGACGCCTTCGGTCATCGCCGCCTTCGACAGCCGATTCGGCAGCACCGCGCCGCAGGGCAGGCGCAGCGGCGTCGAGAGAATGTCGCTCATCGTGGATCCGTCCCTGGCGTCGCGGCACCCGTCCCGCAGGCATGCGGGACGGGCCACCCGGCCGCCTGCCGCGTCACGCCGCCTTCGTCGCCCCGGCCTTGGGCTTGCGGTCCCCGACCAGGTAGGCCGCCAGCGCCGGCAGCAGCAGGATTGCGCCGAACGCATTCACCAGGAACATGAAGCTGAGCAGGATGCCCATGTCGGCCTGGAACTTGAGCGCCGAGAACGTCCAGGTCGCGACCGAGATGGTCATCGTCGCGGCCGTGAAGATCGACGCCGTGCCGCGCTGCTTGAGCGCCTCGACGAAGGCGTCGCGCAGGGACAGCGCGTTGTCCTCCATCTCGTGCTTCATGCGCTCGAACAGGTAGATGCCGTAATCGACGCCGACGCCGACGCCGAGCGCCACCACGGGCAGCGTGTTCACCTTGACGCCGATGCCGAGCATCGCCATGAGCGCGTTGCAGAGCACCGTCACCAGCGCGAGCGGCAGGATGATGCACAGCGTGATCGGGAACGAGCGGAAGGTGAGCAGGCACAGCACCAGCACGGACGCGAACAGCGCGAGGTTCACCCACTTGTCGGCGGCGTGCACCGCCTCGTTGGTCGCGGCCATCACGCCGACGTTGCCGCTCGCGAGCCGGAACGTGACGCGGTCCGTGTCGCCGCCGGCGGCCTTGAACTCCTTGATCTTGTCGACGATGTGCGAAATGGTCGTCGCCTGGTGGTCGGTCGTGAAGATGCTGACCGGCATCGCGGTGCAGCGCGAGTTCATGAACTCGCTGCCGAGGCGCGTGGCGTAGCCCACGCCCTGCGCGATCTGCGCCCGCGACTCGGGCAGCATGCGCCACTTGGCGTAGGTCTCCGCGAACGACTGCGTCATGGTCTTCACGAAACCGGCGAGGCTGCGCACCGTCGCGACGCCGTCGACCTGGCGCATCTGGAAGTCGAAGTCCTCGATCTTGTCCATCACCTCGCGGTCGACGCAGGGCGAGTCGTCGTCGCTGGTCGGCTTCGCCTCGGCGATGACCTGCAGCAGGTCCACGCCGATCGCGAAATGGCTGGTGATCACGTCCACGTCCTGGTTGTAGCGCGAGTTCGGCCGCAGCTCGGGCACGCCCTTGCCGAGGTCGCCGACGTGCAGGTGGCGTGCCTGCAGGATGCCGAACGCCAGCAGGCCGAGGCCGACCGCGATCGGCACCCAGGCGATCTTCTTCGTGGCGAGGCCGCCGATGCGCTCCCAAAGCCAGTCGCCGGCCGTCTCCTTGCCCGCGAGCTTGCTCGCCTGCTGGGGCGTGAACTTGTAGTACGAGAGCAGGATCGGCAGCAGCATCTTGTTGGTGATGATCATCACCGTGACGCCGATCGTGGCCGTGTACGCCAGCTCGCGCACGATCTCGATCTCGACGAATGCGATCACCATGAAGCCGAGCGCGTTGGCGAGCAGCGCCATGGCGCCGGGAATGAACAGCTTCTGGAAGGAATGCGTCGAGGCGGTGACGCCGTCGGCGCCGTGCAGCGTCTCGAGCTTCCACGCGTTGGTCATCTGCACCGCGTGCGACACCGCGATCGAGAAGATCAGGAACGGCACCAGGATCGACATCGGGTCGAGCCCGAGCCCGAAGATCGGCAGCAGTCCCAGCAGCCAGATGACCGGCACGATCGCGCAGATCAGCGCGAGCGCGGTGATCATCAGCGAGCCCGAGTACCAGTACAGCAGGATCGCGGTGATCACGAACGCGACGCCGAAGAACACCAGCACGCCGGCCGCGCCTTTGGCGATGTCGCCCACGGCCTTGGCGAAGCCGATGATGTGCACGCTGGTCGAGTCGTTCTCGTACTTGGCGCGGATCGCCTCGAGCTGCTTGGCGACGTTCTGCAGGTCGAGCCGCTCGCCGGTGTCCGGGTCCTTGTCCATCAGCGTCGCGACGACCATCGCGGCCGTCTGGTCGTTCGACACGATGCGGCCGAGCCAGTCGGACTTGAGCAGGTTCTCGCGCACCTTGGCGATCTGCTCGGGCGTGCCGGTGAAGTCCGCCGAGACGATGTTGCCGCCGCGGAAGCCGTCCTCGACGACCTCGTTGTAGCGCACGTTCGAGGTGAACAGCGAGGCGACCGAGCTGCGCTCGACGCCCTTCACGTAGAAGACCTCCTCGGTGGCGCCGCGCAGCGTCTCGAGGAACTTCTTGTCGTAGATGTCGCCCTTCTTGTTCTTGATGGCGACCAGCACCTTGTTGGCGCCGCCGAAGTCCGCCTGGTACTGCAGGAACGTCGCCATGTACGGGTGCTTGAGCGGGATCATCTTGGTGAACGCCGCCTGCACCCGCAGCTGGCTCGCCATGGCGCCGAGCGCGATCGTGATCAGGATGAACAGGATCAGCAGCGGCTTGCGGTTGCGGAAGATCCAGTAGGAGATCTTGCCGACCCAGTCGGCCGAGAACTGCGTCTGGCGGATCTCTTCCTCGGGCGCGCCGGCCGGGATCTGCGTCTCTTGGGTCATGATGCTGCCTCTAGCGCGCCGGCTGCGCCGCGTCCGTCAACCATGCCGGGTCCAGGACGGTCACGCCGGACTCGCCCACCAGCACCACCTCGTCGCCGTCCTGCGCGAACGACGCGAAACCCTTGCGCTCCGGGGCCCAGTGCAGGCTGAGCGTCTGGCCGTCGTCGCGGCTCTCGGCGAGCAGGCCGGCATTGCCCACCAGCAGCAGCCGGCCGTCCGCGAGCTGCCGGCCCGACATCAGCGACACCGTGGTGTCGAGCGGGATCTTGGTCCACGTCGCGCCGAGGTCGGTCGAGCGATAGACGTTGCCGCGCATGCCGAAGACGACCAGCGCGCCGCTCTTCAGCAGCGTCGCGCCGAAATACGAGCCCTGGTACGGCGAGGTGATCGTCGTCCAGGTCGTGCCGCCGTCGTCGGAGCGCAGCAACGTGCCCGACTCGGCCGCCAGCACCAGCGTGCTGCCGACCTGGATCACCTGCGAGATGTGCCGGTCGAACTCGTCGTTGACGAGGACGTGACGCTGCCAGGTGCGGCCGGCGTCGACCGAATCGAAATACAGGCCGAAGGCGCCGTAGGCGATGAAGTGGTCGCCGCCGAGCCAGGTCACGCCGAGCAGCGAGTCCGTGCCGGCCTCCTCCATGGGAATGCGGGTCCAGTGCTCGCCGCCGTCATCGGTGCGGATGAGCGTGGCGCCATGGCCCACCGCCACGCCCGTCTTCGCGTCCTTGAACGCGACGCCGGTCAGCGTGCGGTCGACGGGCGTGCCGCGGGCCTTCCAGTGCTTGCCCGCGTCGTCGGACGCGAGGGTGAAGCCGCGCTCGCCGACCGCCACCAGGCGGTTGCCGGCGAGGCCGATGTCCATGAGGACGATGCGATCCGGCTTGATGTCGACGACGACGCGCGAACTCGCCGGTTTGGCGGCGGCACCGCCGTCCTCGGCGCGCGCCGCCGGCGCGCTCGCGATGGCCGCGCCGAACGCGACGCAAGCCGCCCAGGCCCACTGCTTCATCGATGCTCCCCGCGCGGCGACTGCAGCGCCGCTGTCCCGACTCGGCCCCGGGGATCGTGCCCCCGGGGCCGGTCCTGCTCTCGTCGGACGGCGCCTCGCGGCGGCGTCCGCTCAGGTCGTTACTTCGTGCCGACGCGGCGCAGCGCGTCCGGCTGGAAGTCGCCCCACTTGCCCTTCTCGCCGAACTTCCAGGGCTGCTTGACCTCGTTCTGCAGGGCCGAGACGTAGTAGTTGCCGTTGGTCAGGTCGTGCCAGATGTTGGCGGCGTACCACGGCACCTTCGCGTCGTAGTACTGCACCATCGGGTGCACGCCGATGCGCCACAGCTGCTTGCGGGTGTCGTACGCGTCCTCGTACACGACGGTCCAGCTGTCCTCGTCGAGGTAGAACACGCGCTTGCCGTAGATGTGCTTGCTGCCCGCCTTGAGGTTGCCCTCGACGACCCACACGCGGTGCAGCTCGTAGCGCATCAGGTCCGAGTTCACCGTGTTCTTGCGCACGATGTCCTTGGCGTACTTCAGCGACTTGTCGACCAGCTTGTAGTCGTTGTACGGGATGTAGATTTCCTGCTTGCCGACCAGCTTCCAGTCGTAGCGGTCCGGCGCGCCGTTCCACGCGTCGAACTGGTCGGTGACGCGCATGCCCTCGGTGCCGTCGTTGACGTTGTCGTAGGCGAGGTCGGGGGCGCGGCGCACGCGGCGCTGGCCGGCGTTGTAGATCCACGCCGCGCGCTGCTGCTTCACCTGGTCGACGGGCTCGTGCACGAGGAACACCGTGCCCTCGAGCGTCGCCGGCGAGAGGAAGTACGCCATGAACGCGAGCAGCAGGTTGTCCTGCGGCTGGTCCAGGTTCTGGTTGAAGATGCGGAACTCGTGCGAGCCGACCTTGAAGAAGTCGCCGCTGGCGCGCACCGGCAGGCTGTCGAAGTCACGGCTGATGCCGCCACCGAGGTAGCGCATCGGGTGGTTCCACAGCGCCTCGATGCCGCTCTTCGGCACCGGGAACGGGATGGTCGAGTTGCCGCGGTTGGCGATGCCGAAGCCCGCCAGGTCGATCTTCGTGCCCTGCGACTTCGCCGTGTCGTACACCGCCTGCGGGTAGCACGCCGTGCGGTGCGTCTCGTACACCGGCATCTTGAAGTTGTCGTACTTGTTGAGCAGCGCCAGGGCTCCCGGCGACAGCTTGTCCTTGTACTGCGCGGCGTTGGCCTTGGTGATCACGAACTTCGGCTTCTCGGCCGCGAACGGATCGGTGTAGCCCTTGGCCGCATTCCAGCCTGCCGGCGCGTCGCACATGCCGCCCGTCCAGGCCGGGATCGAGCCGTCCTTGTTGCCTGCCTTCTCGGCACCGACCGGCGTGAGGTCTGCGCCGAGCCGCGCGGCGTCCGCGTCGCTCAGCTTGGCGTGGGCCGGCAGCGCGGCGCCCACCAGCCCGGCGGCCGCCAGGGCCGTCGCGAGGATCCTGTTGATCGTCTTCATTGATCTCGTCTCCTGGTACCGGTCAGAAGGTCACGCTGGCGGCGACCGAGTAGTAATCGCGGTCGAACAGCGGGTCGTACGTGTCCGTGCTGTCGAGGCCGGGATTCGCGTAGCTGACGTAGTTGGCTTCAATGGACCACTTCTTGTTGTAGGTCGCCTTCAGGCCGAGGCCGATGGTCTGGCGGCCCTGGTTGAAGGTCGGGTCGATCGACACGCCTTCCACGTCGTCCGCCCAGAAGATGCTCGGCGTCAGCGTGAAGCCGCTGTTGAACACGTTGTTGTAGTCCATCGACGCGCGGACGCGATAGCCCCACGAGAAGTCGGTCGCGTAGCCCTTGTTGCGGCAACCCATCGGGGACGGGTTGTACACCGGGCTCGCGATCGGCACCGGCGCGCCGACCAGCGTCGGCGAGCAGGTGTTGCCGCCCGTCAGAGCGTTCTGCGCGGCGAGCGCGGGGCTCGAGCCGTTGCCCCACATGAAGCCGCGGCCGTAGCGCACGCCGCCCTTCGTGTAGTCCGGCAGGTCCGGCACGTCCTGGGCCCCGATCTCGGCCACGATCAGCACGTTCTCCGCGCCGAGGATGTTGCTGAACGTCTTCACCGTGTTCAGCTGGTACTGCCACTTGTCGAAGCGGTCGTAGCCCTTCAGGTAGGCGCCCGCGCCCTTCACGGCCGCGGCGAGGCCCTCGGCCTGGTTCGGGCCGAGGCCGACCAGCAGGCTGGTCAGCAGGTCGTTGCCGTTGACCTGCACCGGGACGTCCTTCTGGAAGCTGATTTCCGCCGACGTGGACCAGCCGAACAGGTTGGTCGCCGCGCTGAGGCCGAAGATCTGGATGTCCTCCGGGTACTCCCAGAAGCTCTTGCCGCTCTCGATCGGGATGCCCGCGAGGCCGGCGAGGTACTGGTGGATGACCGTCGCCGACGTGAACGTGCTCGAGCCGAGCGTCCACGCGGTGCCGGCGGAGTTCACGAGGCCCATCGCCTGCAGCGTGGCGCGCTGCGTCGGCGTCAGCTGCTGCGTGTTGGTGCTCGCGTAGCCGGAAGCGATCGGCGTGCGGCTGTGGATGTTCTCGAAGTACAGGCCGAATTCCGTGTCGATCGCGTCGACCGGGAAGCGGAACGCGAGGCCGAACTGGCCGTTGTCGCTCGGCTCCTTGCCCTTCACGAGCGGCACGTAGAAGCCGGCGGCCTGGCCGTACACGGCCGAGCCGTACTGCGGGATCAGCGGACTGGTCGTGCCCGGCACCGCGACGCCGAACACCGAGTTGAACACCGTCGCGGAACCGCACTTGCCCGGATCCGCCGAGATGATGCCGCCGGTGACCGCCCAGTACGTGTCGCAGCCGTCGACCGAGGTGTTGTTCCACTTCAGCTGGTAGAACGCCTCGAGGGAGCCGAAGTTGAAGCCCCAGTTCGCGTAGGCCATCCACACCGGCAGCAGGATCTCCTTCAGCTCGGCGCCCGCGCGGCGCGCGGCCGGCACGTCGATCGGATTGATCTGGTTGACGCCCTGGATGAAGATCGACTCGCCCCAGTTCACCACCTGGTTGCCGAGGCGCAGCTGCAGGTCGGAGTTGCCGATCGAGAACGAGTCGTACAGGTACGCGTCGAGCAGCATCGCGTTCGTGAACTTCTGCTCGTCCTCGAAGCCCGAGTCGCTGAGCTTGTTCTTCGGCCACAGGTTCTGGCCGGGCGTCGTCGGCACGGCGTACGGCAGGCAATTCGCGACGCCGGCGGCGGAGATCGGCACGCACGTGCCGGTCGGGCCGAGCACGCGGCCGTAGCCGAAGCCGCTCGCCTGGTTGCCGATGCGCACCTTGTTGTTCTCGAGGGCGTAGTCGTACCAGGCCTTCACGCGCAGCAGCGCGCCGAAGTTGCCGTTCTTGTACTCGACGTCCGACAGCAGCTTGAACGGCGCCGAGAACATGTCGCCCTTGGCGTAGTTCAGGTCGGCGATGCCGGCCGCCTGGTTGCCGGCGAGACCGTCGCGCGGACCGACACCGGTGCCCGGCGGACGCGGGCCCGACGTGAGGCCGATCAGCGAGCCGTCACCCTTGGTGTAGAGCAGGCGATTGGGGTCCGAGGCGCGCCAGCTGGAGCCCATCGAGATCGTGGTGTTCCAGTTGATGCGACCGCCGTTGTCGAATTCCCACTCGAGCGCCGAAGCACTGCTCGCAAATCCTGCGAGCACCGTGCCGATCACGGCGGCCAGCACCGTGTTGCGGCGATCCCGAATCATGGCTTCACTCGTCATTAGAAATCCCCCAGTTGCCTGTGGTTCACTCGTTGCGTCCCCGTCGCGCGCCGGCCTTGCGCCGTCGTCGCGTGTTCTTGAAATCGTACCGGCCGCCGCGCCTTCGACACGCGCGCCGCACGGTCGGCTGAGGCTAGCGCCGGCAGATCGTCTCGACTGTAGTGAGTATCCGAAATACCACGACCGCTCGCCCCGGTCGTGCAAGGTTGCCAGCCGGATGCGCCGCTGACAACTCGCATCGCTGTCGCTTTTTTGCCATGCAAAACAATCCGGTCGGCCGCGACGCGTCCGGGCGCAGTGAATGAAACGCATTCGGACGCGACGAGCCGTGGCACCCTCGCGTCCGGGAAGGCTGCGGCCGCTGCCGGTCACCGGCATCATGCGCAGCTCGCGTCGGCATCGAGGCCGACGCCACTCAACCAGGGGAGTCCGTCGATGTCGAAAGCATGGTTGCGAGTCGTCACACTGCTGGCCGCGGGCCTCGCCGGCACCGCGCAGGCCGCCGGGCCGGGCTGGATCGAGGAGAGCAACGCCAATGCCCAGCCGCTGCTCGAGCTGCTGGCGAAGTACGCCCCCGAGCAGGCGGCCAACCTCGGCGTCGACGGGCACGATGCGGACATCGTCGACCTGAAGGCGGGCCTCGACCAGCGCTTCGAGACCGATTCCAGGCAGGTCGGCGACGCCCTGCAGGCGAAGCTGGCCGGGACCACCGACCCGCGCGTCCGCCAGGACCTGCAGATCCTGGTCGCGGCGGAGGCCGACCAGCGCAACACCAGCGCACTGAACCGGCGCCTGATGCTGCCCTACTACGACGTCGCCGGGATGCTGTTCGGCAGCTTCCAGTCGCTGCTCGACCCGCGCGTCGACAAGTCGCGCTACCCGGCCGCGCTCGTGCGGCTGCGCAAGTACGTCGGCCGCGAGCCCGGTTACACGCCGATCGCCCAGCTGGCGCGCGAGCGTTCGACGGAGCGGTTCGGCGACAAGGGACTGACCGGCCCGTGGACCAGCGAGGTGCAGCAGAACCTCGGCAACACCCAGCGCTACCTGCAGGGCATGCACGACCTGTTCGCGAAGAGCGGCCTCAAGGGGTGGGAGAAGGACCTCAAGACGCTCGGCCGGCAGCTCGGCGACTACGACGCGTGGGTGCGCCAGGAGATCCTGCCGCGCGCGCGCCAGAGCAACCTGCTGCCGCCGGAGATCTATGCCGACAACCTGCACGGCGTCGGCGTGAAGGCGGATCCACAGCAGCTGATCAACCGCGCCACGGTCGCCTTCCTGCAGGTGCGCGACGAGATGCAGACGCTTTCGCGCGTGCTTGCCAAGGAACGCGGGTATCCCTCCGGCGACTACCGCGACGTGCTGCGCGAGCTGAAGAAGGCCGCCATCCCGAACGACCAGCTGATGACGGTGTACCGCGGCCGGCTCGCTGCCATCGAGGACATCGTGCGGCGCGAGCACCTGATCACGCTGCCCGAGCGCCAGGCCGTGATCCGGCTGGCGACCGAGGCGGAGTCCGCCCAGCAGCCGGCCCCGCACCTGAGCCCTCCGCGCCTCATCGGCAACACCGGCGAGCCGGCCGAATTCGTGCTGCCCCTCGAGAACCCGAATGCGGCCCCCGGCGCGAAGATGGACGACTTCAAGTTCGACGCCATCACCTGGACGCTCACCGCGCACGAGGCGCGTCCGGGCCACGAGCTGCAGTTCGCCAAGATGACGGAGGTCGGCGTCTCCATCCCGCGCGCGGTGTTTGCGTTCAACAGCGCCAACGTCGAGGGCTGGGCGCTCTACGCAGAGTCGTTCATCAAGCCGTACCTCCCGCTCGACGGCCAGCTCGGCGTGCTGCAGATGCGGCTGATGCGCGCGGCGCGCGCCTTCCTCGACCCGATGGTGAACCTCGGCCAGATCACGCCGGACGACGCCAAGCGCTTCCTGATGGAGCAGGTGCTGCTGTCGGAGCCGATGGCCAAGCAGGAGGCCGACCGCTACAGCTTCCTCTCCCCGGGGCAGGCCACGTCGTATTTCTATGGGTACGAGCGCCAGCTTGCGATCCGCGCCAAGGCGGAGATGGCGCTCGGCGCGGCGTTCGACGTGCAGTCGTACCACGACTTCGTGATCAGCCAGGGCCTGGTGCCGCCCGAGTTGCTCGAGCAGGCCGTCCTGGAGCAGTACGTGCCGTCCCGGCGGGCGGCCAAATGAAAAACGGACGGCCGGGCCCCGGCGGGCCCGGCCGTCCGGGTCATTGAATCAGCCGAGGTCGACCGGCACGAACACGCGCGCTTCGCCGCGCTGCACGAGCAGCGCCACGTGGTTCTTCGCGCCCGCGACCACCGTGCGCAGCTGGTCGACGCTGCGGATCGGCGTGCCGTTGGCAGCGATGACGATGTCGCCCGGTCGCACGCCGGCATCGGCCGCGGCCCCGTCGACATCCTCGACCACCACGCCCGTCGGCACGTCGGCCTGCTGCTTCTCCTCGGGCGAGAGCGGTCGCACCACGAGGCCGAGCCGGTTCGACTCGCTGGGATCGTCGTTGCTCGCGACGGCATTGTCGTCGGTCACCTTGCCGAGCTTGACGTCGAACTGCCGGGCCGCGCGATCGCGCCACACCTGCAGCGTCACCGCTTTGCCCGGGTCGGTTGCCGCGACCGCGGACGGCAGCTGGCCGGCCGTGTCGATCGCCTGGCCGTCGAAGCCGAGGATCACGTCGCCTTCCTTGAGGCCGGCCTTCTCCGCCGGGCCGCCCTTCTCGACGCTCGAGACGAGCGCGCCGCGCGGCACGTCGAGGCCGAAGGATTCCGCGAGCGCCTGGTCGACGTCCTGGATGCCGACGCCGAGCTTGCCGCGCGTGACGTGGCCGTTGGCCTGCAACTGCTTGCCGACGTTCATCGCCACGTCGATCGGGATCGCGAACGAGAGGCCCTGGTACCCGCCGGAGCGGCTGTAGATCTGCGAGTTGACGCCGACCACCTCGCCCCTGAGGTTGAACAGCGGGCCGCCGGAGTTGCCGGGATTCACCGCGACGTCGGTCTGGATGAAGGGCACGAACGAATCGTCGGGCAGCGTGCGGCCCTTCGCGCTCACGATGCCGGCCGTCACGGAGTTCTCGAAGCCGAACGGCGAGCCGATGGCGACCACCCACTCGCCGACCTGCAGCGCGCGCGGATCGCCGAGGCGCACGACCGGCAGGTCGTGCGCGTCGATCTTGAGCACGGCCACGTCGCTCTTCGCGTCGACGCCGAGCACCTTGGCCTCGAACTCGCGACGATCGGTCAGCTTGACGGTGACCTTCTGCGCGTCGTCCACGACGTGCGCGTTGGTGAGGATGATGCCGTCCTTGCTGACGATGAAGCCGGACCCCTCGCCGACCATCGGCACGGCCGGGTGGTTCGGCTGCATCGGCACGCCGAAGAACTGGAAGAGCGGGTTGTCCTGCCAGCCCGGCGGCATGCGCATCTCGCGCGGGGTCTTGGGCGCCGAGCGGACGCTGACGTTGACGACGGCCGGCCCGTAGGCCTGCACGAGTTGCCGGAAATCCGGCAGACCGGTCACGACCGGCACGGTGGCGGACACGGGTGCGGGCGTGGGGGCCAGGACCGCGGGAGTCGGTGCGGCCTGGGCCCCACGGCCCGATCCGTAGAAATAGACGGCGCTCACGGGGAGCGCGACGACCGCGGCGCCGAGCGCGGCGGCGAGCCACGGATGGCGGACGAGGTTCGAAGGGGTCACTCGGGATCCTCCTGGGTCGGCGGTCGCGGACAGCTCCGTGACCTTGGGCGCCAGACTGGACCCGGAGTCTTAGGGCTGGCTTAAGACTCGGCCGGGGCCGGCAGGTCGACCGTCACCTGCAGGCCGACCCCGCCCGGGCCGTCGTCGAGCCGCACGTCGCCGCCGTGGTGCCGGGCGATGGAGCGCACCAGCGCGAGGCCGATGCCGCTACCGCCGGCCGAACTGCCCGGGACCCGGTAGAACCGGTCGAAGACCCGCTCCCGTTCCGCGGGCGGGATGCCGGGACCGTCGTCCGTGACCACGACGAGCAGTCGCCGCGGGTCCGCATCACGCAGTTCCACCGAGAGGTCGACGCGGCCGCCTTCGGGCGCGTAGCGCACGGCATTGTCGACGAGGTTGCGCACGAGCACGCGCAGCGAATCGCGGTCGCCGCGCACCGAGGCCGCGTCCGCGCGCGTGAGACCGAGGTCGACGCGCCGCGCATCCGCCAGCGGCAGCATCTCCTCCATGACCTCGCGCAACAGCGCCGACACGTCGACCGGCTCGCGGGCATGCGCACCGACGCGTTCCTCGCGGGCGAGCGCGAGCAACTGCTCGACGAGGCGCGTCGCGCGCGCCACGCCGGCGCGCAGCTTGCGCAATGCCTCGTCGCGCTCCGGGCCCGGCGCCGCATCGCGCAGCGACTGCACCTGCAGGTCGAGCGCGGTGAGCGGCGTGCGCAGCTCGTGCGCCGCATCGGCGATGAACGCGCGCTCGCGTTCGACGGCCGCCTGCTGCCGCGCGAGCAGGTTGTTCATCCCGTCGACCAGCGGCCGCACTTCCTCGGGCAGGCCCGCATCGGCCAGCGGGCCGGGGGCGTCCGGCGCACGCTGGCGCAGCGCCTCGCCGAACCGGCGCACCGGCGCCACGGAGCGGCCCACGACCCAGACGATCATGACGGCGAGCGCCGGGATCAGGAGCGCGAGTGGCAGCACCGTGCGCGCCGCGAGATGCGCCGCCCGCTGCTCGCGGATGTTCATGGGCTGCGCCACCTGGATGACGCGGTCGCGCGCGAGCACGCCGAATACGCGCCAGCGCCCGTTCGGCGTCTCCGCGGTCGACAGGCCGAGCGTGGTGAGCCCGGGCAGGACGGTGTGCGGACGCGAGAGGTAGGAGCGCACGCCGTCGATGGTCCACACCTGCACCACGATGTCGTACTCGGGGACCTCCTGCGGGGCGGGCGTGCCGGGCACGCCGTAGGACTCATCGCGCAGCAACAGCGCGGTCTCGCGCAGGTGCGAGTCGAAAAACGTGTTGGCCTCGGCGAGGGCCGCCCGGTAGGTGAGCCACGCGCCGAGCGCACCCACCAGCACGACGGCGCCCAGCAGGCCCGCCAGCAGCTTGTTGCGCAGGGAATTCATGCCGCGGGCGGCGCGACGCGGTAGCCGACGCCGCGCACGTTGCGGATGAACTCCGCGCCGAGCTTGCGTCGCAGCGCGTGCACGTGCACCTCGACCGCGTTGCTCTCGACCTCCTCGCCCCAGCCGTACACGCGCTCCTCCAGCTGCGCACGCGACAGGATGCGGCCCGGATGCTCGAGCAAGGCGTGCAGCAGCGCGAACTCGCGCGGCGACAGCGCGACCGGCTCGCCGTCGCGCCGCACCTCGCGCGTCGCCGGATCGAGCGTGATGCCCGCGTGTTCGAGCACCGGCTGGGCGCGCCCGGACTTGCGACGCGTCACGGCGCGGATGCGGGCCGCGAGTTCGGCGAGGTCGAACGGCTTGACCACGTAGTCGTCGGCCCCGGCATCGAGGCCGGCGACGCGATCGGCGATGGCGTCGCGCGCGGTCAGCACGACGACGGGCAGCGTCGATCCCGCGGCGCGCAGGCTGCGCAGCACGTCGAGGCCCTGCTTGCGGGGCAGGCCGAGGTCGAGCAGGCACGCGTCGTAGGGTTCCGCGGCGAGCGCGAGTTCGGCCGCCGCGCCGTCACGCACCCAGTCGACGGCGAAGCCCTGCCGGCGCAGGCCCTCGTGGACGGCCTCGCCGATCATCGCGTCGTCTTCCGCCAGCAGCAGTCGCACCGCAGAGCCCTCGATCCCCGGCTTCAGACCCGGGTGCCGGGCGACAGTTCACCGTCTCCGCGCGCGCTTCGCAACCGTCCGTGGCCGGCGGGCGCGCGGCGGCGCGGGTTCCTGCGTGCGCAGGAAGAAGGTGACGCAATCGTCCGTGAGCTGCTCGACGTCGAGCGGGCCGGAGCGCCGGTACCAGTGGGCGATCCAGTTGAGTGCGCCGAACATCAGCAGGTGATCGGCGCGCGTCGGGTGGATCCAGTCGCCACCCGCCTGCAGCTCGCGGATCGTCTCGGTCCAGACCTGCTCGTAGCGCTTCTGCGGCGCGATGACCCGGGCCCGCTGGGCAGGCTCGAGGGCGCGCCATTCGTAGAGCAGCACCGGGATGAAGTCCTGGCCGGGACCGAGCAGTGTCTCGAGGTGCGTGCGCACCAGGGCGCGGAACCGGGCCCGCGGCGCCAGGTCGAGCCCGGCGATCGCCTCGATGCGCGCGAGCGCACTGGCCAGCCCCTCCTCCATCACGGCCGCAAGGATTTCCTGCTTGGTGCGGAAGTGATAGACCCAGCTGCCCGACTGCATGCCGGTCGCGGCCGCGATGTCGCGCACCGAGGTGGCGTCGTAGCCCTGCTCGCGGAACAGTCGCGCCGAAGCACGCAGCAGCTGCTGGCGGCGACCCGCCTCCTCGCCACGCTTGCCGCCGATCCGGGTCGAGGGACGGCTCACAAGCCGAGCTGGCGTGCCGCCAGGTCCTTCATGATCTCCTCGGTGCCGCCCCCGATCATCATCACCTTCACCTCGCGATAGATGCGCTCGGAGCGCGTGCCGCGCATATAGCCCATGCCGCCGAGTGCCTGCACAGCGGCGTCGGCGCAGAACTGCAGGCAGCGCGTCGCGAAGTTCTTGGCCATGCACACGGCCGCCACCGTCTCCGGATCCCCGGCCGGCGCGTGCTGCAGCCGCCAGGCCGTGTCCTCGACCAGCGCGCGCGTAGCCTCGATGCGCGTGCGCATGTCGACGAAGCGGTGCCGCATCACCTGGTGGTCGACGATGCGCTGGCCGAACACCTGCCGCTCGCGGGCCCAGGCGAGCGACTCCTCGTAGCAGACCCAGGCGAAGCCGAGCGACTGCGCCGCCATCGTGAAGCGCTCGGCATTGAAGTTGTGCATGATCGCGCGGAAGCCCGCGCCCTCGGGGCCGATCAGGTTCGACACCGGCACGCGGCAGCCGTCGAAGCGCAGCTGCGCCGTGTCCGACGCCCACCAGCCCATCTTCGCGAGCGGCGTGCGGCTGAACCCCGGCGTGTCGCGCTCGATGAGCAGCAGCGAGATGCCGCGCGCGCCCGGCGCCTGCGGATCGGTCCGCACCGCGACCGTGTAGTAGTCCGCGCGCAGGCCCGAGGTGATGAACGTCTTCTCGCCGTCGACGATGAACTCCTCGCCCACCCGGCGCGCGGTGGTGCGCAGCGCCGCCACGTCGGAGCCTCCGCCCGGCTCGGTGATGGCGAGCGCCGCGATCTTCTCGCCGGCGAGCACGGGCGCGAGCACGCGCGACTTCATCGCGGGCGTGCCGAGCAGCGCGATCGGCGGCAGCGCGATGGTGTGCGACATCAGCGAGGCGAGCAGGCCGCCCGCGCCGCACTGCGCGAGCTCGACGCAGGCGACCAGGCGGTGGAAGGCGTCGGTCTCCGCGACCCCGCCGTATTCGTCGGGGAAGCCGGGCGCGAGCAGTCCCACTTCGGCCGCCCGACGGTACAGCTCGCGCGGAAACGTGCCCGCCTCGTCCCAAGCCGCGGCGTGGGGGGTGATCTCGGCCGCCACGAAGCGACGGACCGTCTCCCGGAAGGCGACGTGTTCGGGCGTCAGGTAGAGCGGATTGAGGCGCAGTTCCGACATCGACCGCCATCCTAGTCGGACCTCTTTTTTCAAGCAAGCGCTTGCTATAGGATGCCCGCAACCTCCGAGGGCCGTCGCATGTCCTATTCGAGCGTCTTCCGGCCGGGCCTCTTCGACGGCCAGGTCATCGTCGTCACCGGCGCCGGCAGCGGCATGGGCCGCTGCACGGCCCACGAACTCGCCGCGCTCGGGGCGAGCACCGTGCTGGTCGGTCGCCGCGCGGAGAAGCTCGCAGCCGTCGCGCAGGAGATCCGCGCCGGGGGCGGTGCGGCCGAGACCGCACCCTGCGACATCCGCGACGAGGACCGCGTGCGCGAACTCGTGCAGCAGGTCGTCGCCCGCCACGGACGCATCCACGCGCTGGTCAACAACGCCGGCGGGCAGTTCCCGGCCCCGCTCGAGGAGATCTCGGCACGCGGCTGGCAGGCCGTGCTCGCGACCAACCTGACCGGCGGCTTCCTCGTGGCCCGCGAGTGCTATCGCCAGAGCCTGCAGGCGCACGGCGGCGCGATCGTCAACATGCTGGCGGACATGTGGCACGGCATGCCCGGCATGGGCCACAGCGGTGCGGCGCGGGCCGGCATGCTGAATTTCACCGAGACTGCGGCCAGCGAGTGGGCCCCGGTGCGCGTCAACGCCGTCGCGCCCGGCTGGGTCGCCTCGAGCGGTCTCGACACTTATCCCGACGCGATGAAGCCGCTGATCCGCAGCCTGCCGCGGCACGTGCCGGCGGGCCGCCTCGCCACCGAGGCCGAAGTGTCGGCCGCGATCGTGTTCCTGCTGTCGCCGGCCGCCGCCTTCATCTCGGGCACCTGCCTGCGCGTCGACGGCGGGGCACCGAACGCCCGCCGCCACTGGCCGCTCAGCGTGCCGGCGACCACGCCGCCGTTCGAGGGCTTCCACCTCGCCGCGCGCCCGCGCGTGCTGGAAGACTGACCGTGCCGCGTTTCGAATCCCGCCTCGACACCGGCAGCGCGGCATTCGCGGACAACCGCGAGCACCTGCTGGCCCTGGTCGCACAGCACGACGAGTTGCGCGCACGCACGGCGTCGGCATCGGCCAAGGCCGGGCCGCGCTTCGCGAAGCGCGGCCAGCTGCTGCCGCGCGAACGGCTCGGGCTGCTGCTCGATGCCGGCGCGCCGTTCCTCGAATTGTCCGCGTGCGCCGGTTACCTGCAGGACGTGCCGGATCCGGCGAAGTCCATCCCCGGGGGCGGCATCGTCGCGGGCATCGGCACGGTGAGCGGCACCCGCTGCCTCGTCGTGGTCGACGATTCGGGCATCGAGGCAGGGGCGCTGCAGCCGATGGGCCTCGAGAAATTCCAGCGCGCGCAGCAGCTCGCGCTGGAGAACCGCCTGCCTTTCGTGCATCTCGTCGAATCCGCCGGCGCCAACCTGCTGCGCTACCGCGTCGAGGACTTCATCAACGGCGGCTCGCACTACGCGCGGCTCGCACGCCTCTCCGCCGCCGGCATCCCCGTGCTGACCATCGTGCACGGCAGCTGCACCGCCGGCGGCGCCTATATGCCGGGCCTGTCGGATTACGTGGTGATGGTGCGGGATCGTGCCCGCGCGTTCCTCGCCGGTCCGCCGCTGCTCAAGGCCGCCACGGGCGAGATCGCGACCGAGGAAGAACTCGGCGGAGCGCTCATGCACGCGACCGTGTCGGGCCTGGCCGAGGTCCTCGCCGAGGACGACGCCGACGCGATCCGCGCGCTGCGTGAATACCTCGCGCGCCTCGGCTGGCAGGCCCGCGAGCTCGACGTGCCCGGCGGACCTCCGCCACGCTACGCGGCGGAGGAACTGCTCGGCGTGATGCCGCGCGACGGCCGCAAGCCGGTCGACATGCGCGAAGTGATCGCGCGCCTGGTCGACGACTCCGATTTCCTCGAGTTCAAGGCCGGGTACGGACCGGCCACGCCTTGCGTGAACGCCGCGATCGAGGGCCAGCCGGTGGGCATCCTCACCAACAACGGCCCGCTCGATCCGGCGGGGTCGAACAAGGCGACGCACTTCATCCAGGCCTGCTGCCAGAGCGGCGTGCCGCTGCTCTACCTGCAGAACACCACCGGGTACATCGTCGGCACCGAGTCCGAGCGCGCCGGCATGATCAAGGACGGCTCGAAGATGATCCAGGCCGTCGCCAACGCGACCGTGCCGCAGGTCACGGTCCAGTGCGGCGCATCCTTCGGCGCCGGCAATTACGGCATGTGCGGCCGCGGCTTCGCGCCGCGCTTCCTGTTCACCTGGCCCAACGCGCGCACGGCGGTGATGGGCGCCGAGCAGGCGGCCGGCACCATGGCCATCGTCATGGAGGAATCGGCCCGCGCCCGCGGCCTCGAGCCGGACCGCGCGCAGATCGACGGCATGCGGGCCAAGGTGATCGAGACCTTCGAGCGCCAGACCTCGGCGTTCTACACCTCGGGTCGCCTGCTCGACGACGGCATCATCGATCCGCGCGACACGCGCCGCGTGCTCGCCACCGTCCTCGCCCTCTTCCGCCGCGAAGTGAACGTGCCGTTGCGCCCGCTCAGCTTCGGCGTCGCCCGTCCCTGACCCGGAGACCCTGCCCCATGCTGTTCACGCCCGAACACGACGAACTCAGGCGCACCGTCGAGCGCTTCTGCGAGCAGGAGATCAACCCGCACGTCGATGCGTGGGAAGAGGCCGGGATCTTTCCGGCGCACGAGGTGTTCCGCAAGCTCGGCGGCCTCGGGCTGCTCGGGCTCGCCAAGCCGACGGCCTTCGGCGGTGCCGGTCTCGACTACAGCTACCCGATGGTGATGGCCGAAGCGCTCGGCGCGTGCAACTGCGGCGGCGTGCCGATGGCGATCGGCGTGCAGACCGACATGGCCACGCCCGCGCTCGCCCGGTTCGGCTCGGACGAACTGCGCCGCGAATTCCTCGCACCGGCCATCGCCGGCGAGATGGTCGCCTGCATCGGCGTCTCCGAGCCGGGCGCGGGCTCCGATGTCGCCTCGATCCGCACCACAGCCCGCAAGGACGGCGGCGACTATGTGATCAACGGCGGCAAGCTCTGGATCACCAACGGCACGCAGGCCGACTGGATGTGCTGCCTCGCGACCACTTCGGACGGCGCTCCGCACCGCAACAAGTCGCTGATCGTGCTGCCGATGAAGACGCCGGGCGTGCAGGTCGCGCGCAAGCTGCGCAAGATCGGCATGAACGCCTCGGACACGGCGCAGATCTTCTTCGACGAGGTTCGAGTGCCGCAGCGCTACCGCATCGGCGAGGAGGGCCAGGGCTTCACGTACCAGATGCTGCAGTTCCAGGAAGAGCGGCTGTGGGGCGCGGCGAACGCGCTGCAGGGCCTCGACAAGGCGATCCGCAACACCATCGAGTACACGCGCGAGCGCCGCATCTTCGGCCGGCCGGTGCTCGACAACCAGGTGGTGCACTTCACGCTCGCGGAGCTGCAGACCGAGGTCGAGGCGCTGCGCTCACTGGTCTACCGCGCGACCGAGCTGTACGTGGCCGGGCAGGACGTGACCCAGCTCGCCTCGATGGCCAAGCTCAAGGCGGGGCGACTCACCCGCGAGGTCGCCGACAAGTGCCTGCAGTACTGGGGCGGCATGGGATTCACCTGGGACAACCCGGTGTCGCGCCTGTACCGCGATGGACGGCTCGCCTCGATCGGCGGCGGCGCGGACGAGGTGATGCTCGGCATCATCTGCAAGCTGGCCGGCACCCTGCCGAGAGGCTGAGCGCGATGAGCCTCGATATGCCCGCACCCGGCGCCGTGCTGCAATACGAGCGGCGCGGCCCTTTCTGGTTCGCGAGATTCAATCGCGCGGACAAGCGCAACGCCCTTTCCGAGGACCTGATCGAGGCGCTCGGCCTGCTGTGCGACGCCGTCGGCGCCGACCTCGCGGCCCGTGGTCTCGTGCTGTGGGGAGCCGGGGGCCATTTCTGCGCGGGCGCCGACTTCGGCCGTTTCCTCGAGCTGATGGCGGCCGAGCCGGGACCCGGCGTCGATCCGATCGTCACCCACAACCGCGCCTTCGGCGCCCTGCTCGAGCGCCTCGCCGGCCTGTCGGTGCCGACGATCGCCGTGGTGCGTGGCGCCGCCATGGGTGGCGGTTGCGGACTCGCGGCCGTGGCGGACCGCGTGATCGCCGCGGACGACGCGACGTTCGCCATGCCCGAAGTGACCCTCGGCGTCGCGCCGGCGCAGATCGCGCCCTTCGTCGTTCGTCGCCTCGGTGCGACGCGTGCGCGGTGGCTGATGCTGCAGGCCGGCCGGCTCGATGCCCAGGCCGCGCTCGCCGCCGGACTCGCCGACATGGTCGTGCCCGTAACCGGGCTCGGCACGGCAGTCCGCGACATGCTCGCGGCACTTGCGGTGGCGGATCCGGCCGCGCTGCGCGCGACCAAGCGTATCGTGCAGCGCGCCCACCAGCTCGCCCTGCCCGACGCGCTCGACGACGCCGCGCGCGAATTCGCCGGCCTGCTGCGTCACGGCGCCGCCCGCGAGGGCATCGCGGCCACCCGCGAGCGGCGGGCGCCGCGCTGGCGCGTCGAACTGCCCGAGCTCCCGGAATTCACGTGAAGACGCTCAACCGCCTGCTGATCGCCAACCGCGGCGAGATCGCGGTGCGCATCGCGCGCACGGCCCGCGCGCTCGGCATCACCACCATCGCGATCTGTTCCGATGCCGATCGCGATGCACCGCACGTCGCCGCGTGCGACGAGCACGTGCCGATCGGCGGCACCACGCCGGCCGATTCGTACCTGCGGATCGACCGCGTGCTCGACGCGGCGCGGCGCGCACACGCGCAGGCGATCCACCCCGGGTATGGCTTCCTGTCCGAGAACGCCGCGTTTGCCGCCGCGGTCGTCGAGGCAGGCCTGCTGTTCGTCGGGCCGCCGGCCGCGGCCATCGAGGCCATGGGCGACAAGGCGCGCGCACGGCGACGCATGGCGGCCGCGGGCGTGCCGGTCGTGCCCGGCTACGATGGCGACGCGCAGGACGAATCCCGGCTCGTGGCGGAGGCCGCGCGCATCGGCTTCCCGATCATGGTGAAGGCGGCGGCCGGCGGCGGCGGCCGCGGCATGCGGCTCGTGGAAACGGCCGAGGCCCTGCCCACGGCCTTGCGCTCCGCGACCTCGGAAGCGACCAAGGCGTTTGGCGACGGCCGGCTCATCCTCGAGCGCGCCGTCATCGAGCCGAGGCACGTCGAGATCCAGGTGCTCGCCGACAGCCGCGGCCACGTGATCCACCTCGGGGAGCGCGACTGCTCGGTGCAGCGGCGACACCAGAAGATCGTCGAAGAGTCGCCCTCGCCCGCCGTCGATCCCGTGCTGCGCGAACGCATGGGGGCTGCCGCCGTGGCCGTCGCCCGCGAGATCGGCTACGTCGGTGCGGGCACGGTCGAGTTCCTGCTCGATCCCGCCGGCGCGTTCCACTTCATGGAGATGAACACGCGCCTGCAGGTCGAGCATCCGGTCACGGAGCTGGTCACCGGTCTCGATCTCGTCGAATGGCAATTGCGCATTGCGCGGGGCGAGTCCCTGCCCTTGCGCCAGGACGAGGTGGCGTTCCGGGGGCACGCCGTCGAGGTGCGCCTGTGCGCCGAGGAGCCGGCGGACGACTTCCTGCCGCGCAGCGGCACGGTGCTCGACTGGCAGGCCGAGGAGCTCGTGCGCTGTGACCACGCCGTCGCGCCCGGCCTCGTCGTGAGCCCGTGGTACGACTCGATGCTGGCCAAGGTCATCGCACACGGCGCGACCCGCGCGGAAGCGCTCGATCGCCTGGCCCGCGCGCTCGATCGCACCACGCTGCTCGGCATCGCGACCAACCGGGCGTTCCTGGCGCGCGTGTTGCGGCATCCCGCGTTCGTCGACGGCTCGTCGGTGTCCACCGCGTTCGTCGGCCGTCACTTCGGCGATGCCGCCGGGCGCGCATCGACGCCGGACGACGCGACATGGGCGCTGGCGGCGTGGCTGTCCGTCACGGGCTCGGCCGAGGCACGACGCACCGACGCGGCCTGGCGCCACTGGAGCACGGGCCTGCCGACGCCGCACCCGTGGCGACTGCGCTGGCTGGCTCCCGAGGCGCTCGCGTCCAGCGCGTGCGACCGCTCGGGACGGGTGCTGCCGCGCGCGGACCGCGCCAGCGTCCAGGGCGCCAGCGCAGACGTGACCATCGTCGGCGCAGTCGTGCCACCGGCGCAGTGGGGACGCGTCGGCATCGACGGCGCGGATGTCGCCTACCGTTATGCGTGGCAGGAATCGACGCTCTGGGTCCAGACCGCCGGCGGGGACTTCGCCTTCGAATGCCGGCGTCGGCAAGCGGCGCGGGGCCAGGGCGCGAATGATGCGGCGAGTCCCGAAGTGCGCGCGGGCATCAACGGCCGCGTCGTCGAGGTGTGCGTGACGGAAGGCGCGACCGTGTCGGTCGGCGACCGCCTCGTCGTGCTCGAAGCCATGAAGATGGAACACGAAGTGCGCGCGGCGCGCGCCGGACGCGTCGCCGCCGTCGGCGTTCGACCCGGCGACCAGGTGGCGCCGGGACAGTGCCTCGTGCGCCTCGAAGGAGAAGCCTGATGTCGAAAGTCGTCGTCACCTGCGCGCTCACGGGCGTGCTCACCGACCCGGCCCAGCACCACGTGCCGGTGACACCGGAGGAAATGGCGCGCGAGGCGCGCGCCGCGTGCGACGCCGGCGCAAGCGTCGTGCACGTGCACTTCCGCCAGCAGGCACCCGGCAAGGGTCACCTGCCGTCGTGGGAGCCGGCGGTCGCACTCGAGATCGCGCAGGCCATCCGCGAGGCGTGCCCCGGCGTGATCTTCAACCAGTCGACCGGCGTGGTCGGCCCCGACATCTCGGGGCCGGCCGCCTGCATGCGGGCGATCCGCCCGGAGATCGCCGCGGCCAACGCGGGATCGCTCAACTACCTGAAGGTGCGCAGCGACGGTCGCTGGGCCTGGCCGCCGATGCTGTTCGACAACCCCGTCGAGAAGGTGAAGGCCTTCCTCGACGTGATGGCCGAGACCGGGGCCCTGCCGGAGTTCGAGTGCTTCGACGTCGGCATCGTGCGCTGCGTGGAGATGTACCTGCGCGCCGGGCTGTACGGCGGCCACCCGGACCTCAACTTCGTGATGGGCGTGGAGTCGGGCATGCCGGCGGATCCCGGGTTGCTGCCGGTGCTCATCGGACTGCTGCCGCCCGCGGCGACCTGGCAGGTCACGGCCATCGGCCGCGAGAACGTCTGGCCGCTGCACCGGCGCACCGCCGAACTCGGCGGCAACCTGCGCACCGGTCTCGAGGACACCTTCTACCTGCCGGACGGCCGCAAGGCGACGAGCAACGGCCCGCTGATCGACAGCATGGTGCGCATCGCGCGCGAGAGCGGTCGCGATATCGCCACGCCGGCCGAGGCACGTACACTCCTGCACCTCGCCTGATCACCGGCCGGTCGCGGCCGACGGAGAGTGGCATGGCTCGCGTCCGCCGCATCGCGCTCGGCCTCCTGGTCCTGCTCGTCGCCTACCTGCTGCTGTGGCCGGTGTCGCTCACCCCGGTGGCGTGGCGCGCCCCCGCGCCGGCCGGCTACGTCGGACCCCACGCGCGCAACGAGCGACTCGCCGCCGCGCGACTCGTGTCGATCGCTCCGGACACGGGGCCCGAGCACATCGCGTTCGGACCCGACGGCCGGCTGTACACGGGCACGCTGTCCGGGAAGGTGCTGCGCATGCGGCCGGACGGCAGCGAACGCGAGGTGTACATCGAGACGGGCGGCCGACCGCTCGGTCTCGATTTCACGGCCGACGGCACGCTGGTCATCGCCGACGCGTTCCGCGGCCTGCTCGCCGTGGGCGTCGATCGCCAGGCACGCGTGCTGGCGGACCACGTGAACGGCTCGCCGATCCTGTTCGCGGATGCGGTGATCGTGGCGCCCGACGGCCGCATGCTGCTCACGGATGCGTCGCAGCGCCTCGGCGCGCGTCGCTACGGCACCTTCGACGCCTCGGTGCTCGACATCCTCGAGCACTCCTGCACGGGCCGCGTGCTGGAGTTCGACCCGTCGCGGGGAACGACGCGGGAACTCGTGACGGGCCTGTGCTTCCCGAACGGCCTCGCATGGTCGGCCGATGGCACGCACTACTTCGTGGCGGAGACCGGCGAATACCGGATCTGGAAGTTCGCGCGCGACGCCGCGGGACTCGATGCGCGCCAGC
>JBGAHO010000026.1:0-60673 GCA_044226195.1 Steroidobacteraceae bacterium | reverse complement strand
ACGATTTTCGACCCCGTCGAAGGCGACTAGGCTGGCCGCCGCCGGGTGAAGCATGGCCAAAACAACGATCCCCGTCCGGGGGCCCTCGTCGCTGCCGTCGTCCGTGATCGGTCGGGACCGGATCCTGCCGGCGCCTCGGACTGCGCTTGCCCGTACCACCTAAGGAGTTCCCATGAAGACCAGTCGTTCGATCCTGCTCGGTTTGGCGTTGCTGGCGGCGTCCGGGGCGGCTCGTGCCGAGGACCGGGGGTTCTACGTCGGCGTCGACATCGGGCAGGCCAATGTCAGTTCCGACCAGCGCGCGCTCGACGCGTCACTGGTGTACGCGTTCAATCAGCTCGGCCTCGACATCGTGAACGGGTCGTCGGACGTCGGCGAGGACTCGCTCACGTACGGGCTGCTCGTCGGTTACCAGATCCTGCCGTATCTCGCGGTCGAGGCGTCCTACATCGATGCGGGCGAGTTCCAGTATCGCGCTCGCGGCACCGTGACCGACGGCGTGACGTCGGGCGACGGTCACTTTGCGCTGGATGCGGCGGCAAAGGGGCCGACGGTTTCGGTGCTGGGCATCCTGCCGTTCGCGAATGACTGGCGGGTCTTCGGCCGCGTCGGCATGCTGTTCGCCCGGACGAGCTACGACTACAAGGTCACGATCGACGATTCCGTCGGCACCAGCGGCCTGTCCCGGAGCTCCGAGAATTTCCTCTGGGGAGTCGGTGTCGGCTACACCTCGGGCGTCTGGACGTCGCGGATCGAATACCAGCAGATCCAGGACATGGGTGACAAGGACATTACCGGCCAGGTCGACAGCTCGCGAGTGACCTACTCGGCGATCTACCGGTTCTGAGTCGGCCCTGACGGGCGAGGCGCGCTGCCAGCCTCGCCTCGGAACCACGGTCTTCGGCCCGGCGCAGTCCTGCGTCGGGCCGAAGCGCCTCGCGGGTTCGGTTTGTCACTTGCGGCAAACCGAGAATTCCCACGCGCCCCAGTCGGGCCAGCGCTGATCGCATCCGCGCGCCGGTCGTTGCACACTGTCGCCATGAACCCCATCGGCCTGCTCGCAGTCATCCAGGCGGCCATTGCGCCCGTGGTCCTGATCTCCGGCGTCGGACTGCTGCTGTTGACCCTGAGCGGACGTCTCGGGCGCATCGTCGATCGCACGCGACTGGTCGCGGCCGAACTCAAGTCGGTCGGCGAGGACGAGCGGGCCGGCCTGCTGCACCAGCTCAACGTCCTGCGTCACCGGGCGCGGCTGATCCGCCTGGCGCTGACGCTGAGCGCAACGGCCGTGGCTCTGGTCGGACTCGTGATCACGCTGCTGTTCCTCGGCCAGATCTACCCCTGGCACGTCACGCTCGTCTGCACGGTGCTGTTCGTCGCCGCGCTGCTGTGCGTCGTAGTGGCGATGTTCGTGTTCGTGCGAGAACTGACCGAGTCGCTGGTGGCGCTCGAGTTGTCCATCGAGGATCACCCGCCATGACGGTCACGCAGTCGCTGACCGTCGCCGACGCCCTCAAGGCCCTGCGCGAGGACATCCAGGCCGAGCACACGCTGATCGCCAGCCGCGTGACCTGGTACGTCACTTCGCAGGCCTTCCTGCTGACCGCCTACGCCACGTCCTGGAATGCCGGCTTCGGTTGGCCCGCGTTCTTCCACCGCCTGTTGCCGCTCGCGGCGATCGTCCTGTCCGTGGTCATCCTGGCGTCGATCTACGCCGCGACCTGGGCGCAGGACGTCTACTTGCGCGAGCAGGCCGACCTCGTCGCACGCATCCACCGGCACTCGGCCCTGGGCGAGTCGGAGGCCGAGGCGCTGCGCACCTACGAGCGCACCATGGTCCGCAACCGCCGCAACCCGGCGGGCCAGGTGGTCGGCAACCGGATCCACGCGCTGGTGAGGATCACGCCGCTGATCCTGCCCGTCGCGTTCTCCCTGCTGTGGCTGTACGCCTTCCTGTTCGCGCCCGACGCGAGTCGTTGAGGTCCTGATCTGACTGCCTCACGGTGCTGTGACGCACGGCACGCTTCCCGTCGTTTCACGGTCCGGCGGCGAAACTGTCGTTGCATTGCAACGTACGGAGCCCATGCTCCCGGCCGCGCGCATCCCGCGCTGCAAGGAGATTCGAAATGGCGATCGTTGCATTGGTGATGCTCGGGTCGATCGTGCTGTGGTTGACGGTGCAACTGGCGGTCGAGCGTTGAGAGTTGCCTGCGCCAGCGCGGCCCTGCTGCTGCTCTCCTCGGATCCGCGCGGGCGATCGCCCTATCGGGGCAGGCACAGTATGTCGCCGTACTCGCGTGTTCCGGCCGGAACGGCGGGATCGACCGGGTCCAGGACCTCGTAGCCGCATCGCGCGATCTGCTCAATGACCTGCCTGGCGGAGGAACCGTTCGCTCGCAGGAGAGGGTCGCTCAGTTCCGACAGGATCACGGGTCGGTAGCGGCTGAGCACGTCGCGAGCGCCGTCGAACACGAGGTGCTCGACACCTTCGACGTCCACCTTGAGGAAGCCCGGGTCGAGGCCAGTCGTCGCGACGAGCGCATCCAGGGTCGTGGCCGTGACCGGCTCGGTCACCCACTCTTCGCCTGCGACACTCGGGTGCTCGAGGCGGCCGATGCTCGAATATTCCTCGCGGCCCCGAATAGTCTTGATCTCGACCTTCCCGGATTGCGATGAAATCACGCCCTCGACGACGGTCACCCGGTCCGTCACACCGTTCAACTCGAGATTCCGCCGCAACCTTCGCAGGGCGTTGCGCGTGGGTTCCACGGCGATCACTCGCCTGCCGTGCGCCAGGTTGCACGCGAACAGGACGCTGTAGAACCCGATGTTCGCACCCACGTCGATGACGTCGCGGTCGCGGTCGAGGTGACGGGCGCACACGGCCACTAGCTCCGGTTCGTATGTCCGCCGGGTCACGACACGAGAGAACAGGTCGCTGTGGCGGTCCAGGGAAAAGACGCCGTCGAACTCGTCCAGCCGAATGACGGGATCCTCGACAAGGAGGTCGCGCAGGTTCGCGACGACCTCGGCGTACCTGGCTGAGCGCCGGCCCAGCCAGAAGCGTCGGGCGGTGATTGCGGGCAGGAGCGCGGCCCGCACGGACGGACTCGCGCGCGCAAGACGACGAAGTCGGTCGGTGATCACGCCGGACTCGGTTGCGAGGGGTGGATCGGAGCCGGCCCGCGCAGCGCGCGGGCAGGCGTCCAGGTCAATATGCGACGTTTTCCCAGCGGAAGACACTCTGGGAGTTCGGATCGATGCTCAGCTTCAGCCAGTGGGTACCGACGCCCGAGCCTTCGACCACGATGCGCGTGAGGTTCGGTACGGCCGATGCTCCGTGGATCTGGCCGAGCGTGTCGCCCGGATTGGCAAGCGGCTGGTCCACCTTGTAGTTGTGGGAGTCGCCGTTCAGCAGGAGCACCGGGCGACGGAAACGCAGCGAGAGATCCGCCAGCTTCCGGACGAAGCTGCCGTAGTTCGTGAGATGCGCCGCGCCGTTCTCGAGATCCCACATGTCGGCCTGCAACATCAGGACCACCGCACGGGCGCGCTGGGACTGCGCACGCGCAAACGTTGCATCCAGCCAGCGCAGGTCGGCGTCCGTGCGCTCCCGGGCCTCCCGGGCCTGGGCCTCGGGATCGACGAAGCTGCCCGTCCAGGCGTCTGCGTCATTGTTCGAGCCGCCCGGCATGTTGAACGTGGCGAAGACGACCCGGTTGTCGTCCCACATCACGTTCTCGACGAACTGGGAGTCTTCCGGGTGGGCAGGATCGAATGCATCGGTCTGTGAGGTGACCCGCATGGTGCGACCGCCGACCGTGAGCCCCGGGCGCGAGAAGAACAGTTCGCGCACGCTGGCGAGCTCGCGCAGCGGAGCGCCGCTGCTGAATTGCTTGCTCTTGTGGCAGTCGGTCCACTCGTTGTCCCCGGGCGTATACACCACGGGCATGTCGAACTGCTGGAATCGGTTGAACACGGCCTGGTTCCAGCCCGGGTTCGAGGTTGCGAGCGGGGCACCGGACTTCGTAGCGTAGTCGAACGCATAGCCGGCGCCGGTGCACGGCATGCTGCCCGAGTGGATGTCACCCAGGTGCACGAACAGGCGCACGTCGCGGTCGGCGTTGACGGAATTCACCAGGAGGTGGGCATTTTCCAGCAGCGCCTGGCTGTACGGCCAGTCACCGGTCACGGCCAGCGCGACGGACCGATCATTCTCGTGATCGGCGTGCGCGACGCCGGTGAGTGCTGCCAGGAGGCCCGTGCAGGCCAGGGTCGACAAGCGAATCTTGATCATGCGATGCGTTCCTCGACGGGTGGGGTTTCAGGCGTCGATTATTTGGAACGCAGATGACGAGGGCATGACGATGCGGCTCGTGGCTGCGACAGTCACGTACTCGGATCGGGCCGGCAACTCGCTATGATCACGGCAGGAGTCCGCCGGGACGCAGTCGTTTGCGCCGGCGCGCCGGCCCGAACAAGGATGCGACCATGGAACGCTATCCCGACGACATCTACACCGAGCCCTCCGACGTCGACGTCGATACCCTCCGCAACCTCGGACCTCTGCGTCCGCTGGCAGGCGTGTGGACGGGCCGGCGTGGCCTCGACGTGAATCCCGGACCCGACGGCGAGCGTCGCCAGCCGTTCATCGACCGCATCGAACTGCAGCCCTGCGACCCGCAGACGAACGGGCCGCAGCTGCTCTACGGCCTGCGCTATCACCAGTACGTGCTGAAGCCGGATGCCCCCGAGACCTACCACGACCAGGTCGGCTACTGGCTGTGGGAGCCGGCCACGGGCACGATCATCCAGACGCTGGCCATTCCGCGCGGGCAGATCGCGATGGCGGTCGGCCAGGCGGCGCCCGACGCCCGGGATTTCACGCTGCGGGCGACGGCCGACGACCCGTCGTTCGGCATCCGCTCCGCGCCGTTCCTCGAGTACGCCTTCCGAACCGTCGAATACCGCATCCAGGTCACCGTCCATCCGGACGGCTCCTGGACGTACGAGGAAGACACCGTGCTCAAGGTCCGCGGCCGCGCCGAACCCTTCCACCACACCGACCGCAGCACGCTGACGAAGGTCGCCGAGCCGACCCCGAATCCGCTGGCCCGCGCCTAGCCGCGCTTGCGCCTGTCACCCGGATCGGCATAGCCTCCCGGCAGGCAAGAGGGGAGGGTGTGCCGTGGCACAGGGATGCATCCGCTGGGCGCGGGCGATGTTCGTCGCCGTGCTCGGCATCGCAGGAACAGCCGGCCCGGTCCAGGCGCGCGATGCGGCGCCGGCACTCCACACCGAAAATGTCGTGCTGATCGTGCCGGACGGGCTGCGCTGGCAGGAAGTCTTCACCGGCGCCGAGCAGGCACTGCTCAACGACACCACGGGCGGCAGCTGGATGCCCGAGAAGATGCTGCTCGACAACTTCTGGCGCGACGACGTCGGCGAGCGCCGCGCGCTGCTGTTCCCGTTCCTGTGGGGCACGGTCGCGAAGCAGGGCCAGGTGTTCGGCAACAAGCTGGCGGGCAGCAGCGCCCACGTCACCAACCCGATGTGGTTCTCCTATCCGGGGTACAACGAGATCCTCACGGGCGTCGGCGACCCGCGCATCGACAGCAACGAGTACGGCCCGAACCCGAACACGACGGTCTTCGAGTGGCTGAACGGCCAGTCGGGATTCCGTGACCGCGTGGCCGTGTTCGCGACGTGGGGCGAATTCCACGACATCTTCAACGAGGCGCGCAGCCACCTGAAGGTGCAGGCCGGCCCGACTCCGCCGAAGACCGGCCGGCTCACGCCGCGCGACGAACTGCTGAACGAGCTGTATCGCACGACGACGCACCTCGACTACGACGATCCGTCGAACGCGCTGATGCACGTCGCGATGCGCGACTACGTGCAGGCGAAGAAGCCGCGCGTGCTGTTCGTCGGCTACGGCGAGACGGACAGCTGGGCGCACAGCGGTCGCTACGACCAGGTGCTCGCGGCGGCGCACCAGTTCGACAAGTTCGTCGCGGAGCTGTGGAACACGATGCAGGCGATGCCGCAGTACCGCGGCAAGACGACCTTCATCATCACGACGGACCATGGTCGCGGCAGCGGGCCGGAGCAGTGGAAGGACCACGGCACCGAGGAGCCCGGCTCCGACGACATCTGGATCGCGGTGATGGGCCCGGATACGCCCGCGCTCGGCGAGCGTCGCGACATTCCGGCGGTCACGCAGTCCCAGATCGCGGCGACGCTGGCGGCCCTGCTGGGCAAGGACTGGCGGGCCGTGAATCCGAACGCAGGGGCGCCCCTGCCGGACGTGATCCAGCCGCACTGAGATCCTGATCATCGGGCCCGGGGGAGGAGTCGATGAAGCAAGGCAAGGTCGACCATGCACGCGCCGAGCGCGAGTTCGCACGGCCTCTCGCGGCTGCCGTTGCGGCGGTACTCGCATCGCAGGTCGCCCCGGCGGCCGATGCCCCGGCGGGCAACGCGCTCGAAGAGATCATCGTCACGGCGCAGAAGCGCACCGAGAACCTGCAGGACGTGCCGATCAGCCTGCAGGCCCTCGACGGCAAGGCACTCGAGGCCCTGTCCGTCACCGACTTCGATTCCTACGCCAAGTACCTGCCGAGCCTGTCGTACCAGACGTACGGCCCAGGGCAGTCGCAGCTCTACGTGCGCGGCGTGACCAACGGCGGAGACGGCCTGCGCGTCGGCTCCGCGCCGCTGGTCGGCCTCTACCTCGACGAGCAGCCCGTCACGACCATCGGCAACAACCTCGACGTCCACGTCTACGACATCGAGCGCGTCGAGGCACTGTCCGGCCCGCAGGGCACGCTGTTCGGCGCGAGTTCCATGGCGGGCACGCTGCGCATCATCACGCGCAAGCCCGACCCGGAGCGATTCGAGGCCGGCTACGACCTGCAGGGCACGCTCATCGACTCGGGCGGCACCGGCGGCAGCCTGGAGGGCTACCTCAACCTGCCGCTCGGCTCGCGCACGGCGGTCCGCCTCGTCGGCTACACGGAGCGCGATCCGGGCTGGATCGACAACGTCACGCCCGATCCGCCGCAGGTCTTCCCGACCTCCGGCGCGGTGCGCGACAACTCGGCGCTGCGCGAGCGGGACGCCAACACCCTGCAGACCAACGGCGCGCGCGCGGCCCTGCGGTTCGACCTGGACGACCGCTGGACCATCACGCCGACGATCGCGTGGCAGGAACAGAACGCCGACGGGTCCTGGGCCTCGATGCCTGCCCTCGGCGAGCGCCAGGTGGCGCGCTATTTCGCCGAGTCGAACGACGACCGCTGGACGCAGGCGGCGCTCACCGTCGAGGGCCGCATCGGCAGCTTCGACGTGCTGTACAGCGGTGGGTACCTCGATCGCAGCATCGACAACACGGCCGACTATTCCGACTACTCGTACTACTACGACGTCCTCTATCCCGGCTACTTCGGCAACTATTTCCTCGACAACGACGGCGCCGTCATCGACCCGTCGATGTACACGCGGAGCCACGACGCCTTCACCAAGCAGACGCACGAGCTGCGGATCTCCTCGCCGCAGGACGCGCGGGCCCGCTTCGTCGCGGGCCTGTTCTGGCAGCGCCAGACCAACGACGCGTACAACGCCTATCGCGTCGATGGGCTGGCCGACGACCTCTCGATCACCGGACAACCAGGTGTCAATTACCTCAACTCGCAGGAGCGCGTCGACCTCGACCGCGCGTTGTTCGCCGAAGGCGCGTTCGACCTCACGCCGGCGTGGACACTCACGCTCGGCGCGCGCCTGTTCGACTACGACAACAGCGTGCTCGGCTTCTTCGGGTATGGGCCGTCGCACGTCTCGCAGGTGGGCGAGGGGGCGGACTCACCGGCGCCGTGTTTCACCGACTCGATCGGCCGCCACCTCGACGCACGCCCCTGCAACAACATCCATGCGAAGACCTCGGGCTCGGACCTGACCTACAAGGCCAACCTGACCTGGCGCGTCACCGACGGCCGCATGCTGTACGCGACGTATTCGACGGGCTTCCGTCCGGGCGGCGTGAACCGCAATCCCGCGCGACCGCCGTACCAGCCCGACACGCTCGACAACTACGAGCTCGGCTGGAAGACCGAGTGGGTCGATGGCCGCCTGCGCTGGAACGGCGCGCTGTTCTACGAGAAGTGGCAGGACGCACAGTTCGGCGTCTCGGGCCCGAACAACATCACCGAGATCGTCAACGCGGGGCGGGCCCGCATCCAGGGCGTCGAGTCGGACGTGCAATGGGCGCTCGGCGACCACCTGATGCTGTCGACATCGGCCACGTATCTCGACGCCCAGCTCACGACCAACTCCTGCCAGTACGTGAACCCGCAGTTCGACTGCACCATTCCCGGTCCGCCCGCCACGCCGGGCGGTCCGCCGCGCGACAACTTCACGCTCGCGCCGGCGGGTTCGCGCCTGCCAGTGTCGCCGCGCCTCAAGCTCAATGCCGTGGCGCACTACAAGTTCACGCTCGGCGGACTCGACGCCTACCTGCAAGGAGCGCTCGTGCACCAGAGCGACGTCATCCCGGTGCTGGAGGTCGATTCGGCGGCACTGCTCGGTCGCCAGCCCGCGTACACGACCGTGGACCTGTCGTTCGGCGTGGCTCGCGGCAACTGGACCGCGGACCTGCTGGTCGAGAACGCCACGGACGAGCTCGGGGAGCTGAGCCGGTACGCCCCCTGCGCCCCGTCCGTCTGCACCTCGTCCAACGTGGTCACGGTGCGCCCGCGGACCTTTGCCCTGCGGTTCGGCCAGAAATTCTGAGCGGGCGCGCGAGTTTGGGCCGTCCCCGCGAAAGTTCCGCCCGGTGCGGTCCGGGAAATCCGTGATCGCGTTTCGTGCGGCCCGTGGCATCCTTGCCCGGCCCCAAGCCGGGGTCCCCCATCGAGCGTGAGACGATGTTCAAGCACACCGCCGTCCTGAGCGTCATGGTCGTGGCCCTGCTGGCCGCGTGTTCGAAGACCCCGGAGAATCCGGCGTCCGTCGCCGATGCGGCCAAGGCCAAGGCGCAGACCTCGGCCATGGCGACCGACAGCGAGGAGGCGGCTCCGGCACCCGCACCGACCGAGCCCGCGGCTGCGCCGCCGGCGATGCCCCGTGAGGAGAAGGCCGCGGGCCTGATGACGCTGATCGATCCGTCGCCGCAGTGCGACAGCTTCCGTCAGCAGTTGCAGGAGGCCGCAAAGTATCCGGCGGACTCGCCGCAGGCGCCGGACATGAACAAGATCGTGGCGGACGCGCACGCCGCGGGTTGCGGCAAGAAGCCCTGATCGTCGAGGCGCGGGCCGTCCCCGCGCCGTCTCACTCGCGTCGGTTGCGACGTCCCTCGCCGCCGACGCGATGCCCGCCCTTGGCACCCGGCGCCTGCAGCGGGCCCAGCGTCGCCACGACCGTCGCTTCGTCGGGCCGCGCTCCTGCGTGGTGATGCTCGACCGCCCCGTGCATCGCGGCGACGTGCGCGAAGCTGTTGCCGCAGCAGCCGCCGATGATGCGTGCGCCGGCGTCCGCAGCGAGGTGCACGTAGTTCGCCATCAATTCCGGCGTGCCCGAGTAGTGGATCTCCGCGCCGATGAACTGCGGAATGCCCGCGTTCGCCTTGGCGATCAGCGGGATGCCGGCCTGCTTCGCCGACATGCCGAGTACGCTCATCACGAGGTCGGAGGCGCCGACGCCGCAGTTGGCACCGATCGCGAGCGGCCGCGGATCGAGCCCGGCCGCGAACTCGACCAGCGCGGCCGGCGTCACGCCCATCATCGTGCGACCCGCGGTGTCGAAGCTGGCCGTGAACGTGTAGGGCAGCCCGACCTTCGCCGCAGCCATCGCCGCCGCGCGAATTTCCTCGAGCGACGACATGGTCTCGATCCAGGCCACGTCCGCGCCGCCTTCCTTGAGGCCGGCGATCTGCTCCTCGAACACTTCGAGCGCGAGCGCCTCGGTGAGCACGCCGAGCGGCTCGAACAGGTCGCCCGTCGGACCGACCGAGCCCGCGACCACGACCGGCCGGCCGGCCTGGTCGGCCACCGCGCGGGCGTGCTGGGCGGCCAGCCGGTTGATCTCGCGCACCCGGTCCTGCATGCCGTGCAGCATCAGGCGGCGGGCGTTGCCGCCGAAGGTGTTGGTCAGGATGATGTCCGAGCCCGCGTCGACGAAGCCCTGGTGCAGGGCGCGCACGCGCTCGGGATGCTCGAGGTTCCAGATCTCCGGCGCCTCGCCCGCGGCCAGGCCCATCGCGAACAGGTTGGTCCCCGTCGCACCGTCGGCCAGCAGGATCTTTCCGGAGTCGAGCAGTTCGGCAAGCATGGGTCGTCCGTCGCGCGGTTCGAAGTGGACGGCCATGGTAACCCGCGTGCCGACCGGCCGTCAGGCCGATTGGTCATATGCCGGCACCGGGCCGCGCGGCATCAGGCGCCGACGCTGCCGCGCAGTTTCTCCAGCGCGATCAGGCGCTCGATGGCATCGAGGGTGAACTCGTAGCGCGACAGTTCGCGCAGGCGCGCCCACTCGCGCCGCAGTTCCTGCGACAGCGTGTCCGGGAGCCCGCGCAACCACCCTTCGATGCGCAGGTCGACAAATTCTCGCTTCTCCTCGAGCGTCAGCTCGCGCGCGAGCAACAGTCGCGGCGCGTCCTCGGCGTCCACCATCGACTGCAGCGTCGGCCAGCGATCCCCGGGGCGTTCGGCGCACAACGACGCGAAGGCCACGCTCGAGGTCTCGCGGATCAGTTCTTCCTCGCGGGTCGTCTGGCTCTCGTGTTCCTTGGTCTCGTCCCAGGACTCGGAGTCCTCCGCCATGTAGCGGAGGTACTGCATGGCGAAGAGACAGGTCGGCGCGACGAGGTCCTGCCGCGGGCGGGCATCGACCCAGAGTGCCGCCGTGGCGCGCAGGCAGCGCCGCGCCGTCGTGTCCGCGAGCTTGCGGCCGAATACCAGGGCCGCCGCTTCCTTGACGAACGCAGGCAATTCGGAGGCGATGATCTCGCGATAACCGGGGACGTGCCGCTCGAGCAGCACGGCCATGCGTCGGTCGAGTACCGCGAGATCGCTGGTGACCGCGGGCATGCCGAGCGTGGTGCACGCGAGGTTGTAGACGATCGCCCGCGGCAGCGTCACGCCCTCCGGCCATGCATCGCGCAGGTCGCGGTCGTCCGGCAGCTTCAGGTTCGTGCTCCACTCCGACGGGTAGCTCGGGATCGACCGGCCGTAGTTCACCGAGCCCGTCGCCCGGATGCGCACGCGCGTCTGCGGCACGAGGCTGCCGAACGGCGCGAGCAGCGGCGCGATGCGCAGCAGCGACTCGGTGTGCGCCTTCACGCCCGACTCGAGCACGTGCGCGAGCGACTCGGCGTCGCTGCGCGCGAGCCCCGTGGCCCCGGCGGTGGGTCGTGCCGACCAGCGCTCGCGGAACGCGGCGGCGAGGCGCTCGGTCTCGGCAGGAGAGTCGGCACGGATGCCCTGCACGGTGACGCCGTCCGCCTTGGCGAACTGCGCGATCACGCCCGGGTGCTGGGGATCGAAGCCGCCGCGGAAGCCGGCGCGTCCGGCGCCGATCAGCAGCGTGACGCGTGGTGCGGGCAAGCCGAGCGGCCCGGCGAGCGCGGCGAGCCGACGCTCCGCGTCCTCGCGTGCTGCGACCGCCAGGGTGTAGGCCGCGTCGGTGGCGATCTTGCCGCTCTGCAGCGCCGTGTCCGACATGGCGACGAAGACGCGCACGATGGCCTCGTTGCGCGTGAAGGACGTGCGGAACGTCTCCGGTGTCGGCAGGTCCGCCACGCCGACGCCACGCGCGAGGGATTCGTAGAAGCTCTCGAGCAGGTCGGGCAGGTGCGCGAGCGCGCCGACGTTCTCGCACAACGGCACGAGGCGAATGCGGGCCACGCGCTGGTACAGCTCGGCGCGCGTCGCCGCGGGGATGCGCTTCGCGAGGAACGCGTCGTGACGGTCGCTGGCCGGGTCGAAGAGCGCGGCGATGGCCTGCAGGTACAGCGTGCCGATCTTGAGCACGGCACCGAGTTCGGCGCGCGAATTGACCTGCGGCACAGTGATCTCGTGGATGGCGTTCTGTTCGGGGCGGATGCCCAGCCGCTCGCACGCAAGATGGAACAGCAGGTTGGCGCGCGCCACCGAGGCGAGGATCTTCGAGACCTTCTCCTCGTCCTGCTCCAGGAACGGATTGGGTACGCGCAGCAGCAGGTGGCGGTCCTCGCCTGGCACCACGCCGTGGCGCAGCAGCGCCAGCACGACCTTCTCGGGCACGTCGAGCCACTCGGGGCTGATCTGGCGACCCTCGAGGTCGAGCAGTACTTCGCTGCAGGGCCCGAGCAGGTCGGTGATCGACTCCTCGAACTCGCGCTGGGCTGCCATCAGCGGGTTCCACTCGAGATGCGTCAGCGCGAAGCGTGCGCGATCCATGGAGTCCGCCGGCACGGCGCGCAGCGCGAGCTCGAGCTGCTCGGCGCGATGGCTGGTCGAATCCGGATGCTTGGTGCCGGTGAGGCGCAGCACCTCGTGCCGCGGTGCCTGCAGGAAGCGCCGGCGCGCCTCGGTGAATTGCTTGGGCTCGATGTCGTCGAGCGCGGCATAGCCGTCGGCGGTGCAGACGCTGTCCCAGACGTCGCTGTTCGGCGAACGCTGCGGGGCCGGCACCGTTGCCGCCGCGCCGAGCCGCCCTTGCTGCTCGATGCGGGCCTTGACGCGGTCCATGAAGACCGCGAGTTCCTTGACGTCCTTCGAGCCATAGGACAGGCGTTGCCACGTGCCGTAGCGATCCGGCGCGTCCGGTCCGCCGGCGAATGCGGTGAAGGGGATGCCACCGACGCCGCCCGACAGCAGGAACTCGAAGGCGTCGACCGAATTGCGCACCACGGCCGTCTCGTGGACGCCGTGCCGCATGCGGTCGAATTTCTCGCCGACGAGGCCGGGGAAAGCGAGCGGGGCGTAGAACGTGCCGCCGAAGTCGGTGCGCTCGATGCCGAGGTAGGCGAGGTCGTCCGCCGCCTTCAGGATGTAGTCACGCCGCTCGCGCATGTAGGGGGATGGCCGGCGCAGCGCGGCGAGCGGACTCTGCAGCGCCGCGAGCGCCCAGTCCTGCGCCAGTGTGGAGGGCGTCGCGACCAGCCAGGCCGACAGGTTCGCGAGCACGTCGCGGGCCCGCACGCCGTTGGCGCGGATCTGGTCGGAGATCACCAGCCAGCACGCGCGCGCGCCCGTTGAGGCGCCGAACATGTCCATCTTCGAGAGGCCCGACAGCGAGATGACGTAGTCGCGCCACTCGGGGTTGGCGAAGGCCGGGTTCACGAACCAGCCCACGTAGTCGAGTCGCTGGTACACCGAGTCGTAGAGCACGTAGCAGCGATGCTTCACCGCGACGCGCACCAGTTCCTCCACCAGTTCGCGCGGGTACACGCGCCCGGTCGGGTTGTGCGGGTTGTTCAGGATCACCGACGAGACGTTGCCCTGCGCGAGCAGTCGATCCAGTGCGACGGGGTCGGGCAGGAACTCGGGCGCCGTGGTCGGCAGCTCGACGACCTTCTTGCCGGCACGCTCGATGAACCAGTCGTATTCCCAGCTCGGCCGCGGCACGACCACGCCCGAGCCGTCGGCGCCGAGCACCTCGAGCACGATCGCGAGACCGGCACGCGTGCCCGGCGTGAAGAGCACCTCGTCGGGGAGGAAACGCACCTCGGAACCCGGGTAGTCGATCAGGCCGTCGCGATTGAAGAACTCGGCGACCTCGTTACGCACGTCGAGCCGGCCGACCGCCGGGCCGTAGCTGTGCACGGTGTTGCGCGTGATGCGCTGGGCCGCCCGCACGACTTCGGGATGCGGCGCGAAGTCCGCGTTCTTGTAGTCGCCCTGGGTGAGGTCGAGCGCGCCTTCCTGCTGGACGCGCCGCGCGAACATGCGGACGAACGGTTCGGGCGTGAGCAGGGCGCGGGCCGACAGGCCGGTCGCGGACGGGCGGGTGCGTGCGTTCATCGTGCGGGGTCTTCCGGGGCGAGCAAGGGCCCGATTTATCGGGCCGGGCCGCGCGCGACTAGACGCACTTGCCGCAGTGGTTTAGCGTGGGCACGCCCGATCGTGGTGCACGCGGAGCGGACCTTGCGCACAGGCCCGACACACTGGCTCGGATGGCGACTGACGGCGCTGGCCGCGGCCGGCGTGCTGTGCGCCTGTGGCGACACGGACCATCGCAAGCTCGAGCGTCATCCGGACCGGATCGACAATCCGCTGGTGCGCGCGTCGGAGGAGGCCGTCCTGCCACCCGGGCACCCGCCGATCGGACTCGCCGTCCCGGGTCTTCCGCCCGGTCACCCGGTGCTGCCGGCCGGGCATCCGCCGATTCCGGCGCCGCCGCTGGATTGTCCGTTTTCGCCTGCGGATCGCGCGCCCGGTGCGCCGGACGCCGGCCCCGGCCTCGCTCCAGACTCCGCCTCCGCCCCGATCATCCTAAGCACCTGAGTCTGCGTCGGCGCCGGCGTTCCTCGTCGTGCTGCACAGGATGTGATTCAGCGCGGTGGCTGATTTTCCGCAAGCGCACGATCAAATGCGGCTCTCGCCAGTGGCGCCATGGCGTTATAGCCGCGCGCAGACGGATGGACCCCGTCATCGCTGAAGCCCGCGCGGATGCCACCCCGGCCGTCACCGATCGCTGCTGCGTAGTCCACCCAGTCCACGCCAGCCTGGTGTGCGTAGGCCTCCAGCCGGCGATTCAGTGGGTCGATCGCCATGGCGGGCCGCAGGCCCGGTCGCCAGGAGATGTGATCCGCCGGCGGAACGGCAGCCAGGATGACCCGGATGCCGTGCGCCTGCGCCAGTTCGACCATCGACTGCAAATTGGCCAGCACGCGATCAGGTGCGTAGGGTCCCGTGTTGCCGGCCACGTCGTTCGTGCCAGCCATGATGTGGACGACGGCGGGGTGCAGTTCGACCACATCCTGGCGAAATCGCAACAGCATCTGGCCCGAGGTCTGGCCGCTGATGCCGCGGTCGAGTACGTCCCCCTGGAAGAATTCGGGCATCGCCGACTTCCAGCCCTCGGTGATCGAATCGCCGATCATCACGACTCTCCGCCCGCTGGAGCGGGGCAGAACAGCGTTCTCCGCGGCATAGCGACAAAGCTGGCCCCAGTCGAGCGCCAGCCACTCACGCATCCAGGTCGCATACGGGTCGGCGCTCGCCTGGTGCGCTTCGGTCGGCGCCGTGGGCACGCCTCGGCACGCGTCCGCGGATTCTCCCGGCGCCTCGCTGGCCGCATGCAGCGCGACCGTCGGGGCCAGTGCCAGCAGGACCGGCAGAATCCACCTCGTCGCGGAGTCTCGATGTTGCGACCGGATACGCACGGTCAGATCAGCGCCTCGATCAGCCGCGGGCCGCGCTGCTGCATCGCCGACGAGTACTGCGCGACGAATTCCTCGCTGGTGGTGGCCCGCGAGGCCTGTACGCCGAGGCCCTGCGCGATCTGCATCCAGTTCATCTCCGGGCGGTGCAGGTCGAGCATCGACAGGGCCTTGGCGCCGGCGCCGATCGCACCCACCCGCTGCAGCTCGATGTTCAAGATCGCGTACGACCGGTTCGCGAAGATCACCGTGGTGATGTCGAGGTTCTCGCGCGCCATCGTCCACAGCGCCTGCATCGTGTAGGCGGCGCCACCGTCCCCATGGGGACAGATCACCTTGCGGTCCGGGCAGGCGATCGCCGCACCGATCGCGAGCGGCAGGCCGAGCCCGATCGATCCACCGGTGAGCGACAGGTGGTCGTACGGGCGGGCGCGTGCCATTGCGGCGAACAGCGCCAGCGAACTCGTGGCGCCTTCGTCTGCCACGATCGTGTGCTCCGGCGTGAGATGGGCCATCGCCTGCGCGACGGTCTGTGCCGTGAGCGGGCCCTTCGGCAGGTCGGGCAGCGCAAGTGGCAGGCGAACCACGGGTGCGCCACTGCCGGCGCCGAGCGCGCGATCCAGCGCGTCGAGCGCCATCGCGCCGTCCTCGTGTTCGTGCGCGAGCTGGAAGAAGCGGCAGCCGTCCGGCGCGCCCCAGCTCGGCTTGCCCGGGTAGGCGAAGAACGTCACCGGCGGCTTCGCGCCGACCAGCACGATCTGCTCGACGTCGGCCAGCGCCGCCGTGATCTGCTCGGCGAAGTAGGGCAGGCGCTCGACGTAGACGCGGCCCGCGCCGAGTTGCGTGCGCGGCGCGAACGTGTCGCACATCAGGCGCGCGCCGGTCTTGGCTGCGATGCTGCCCGCCGCCTCGAGGCCGGCACCGAGCAGCGCCGAGCCGCGCATCAGCAGGACCGTGCGCTTGCCGTTCTTCAGCAGTTCGACCGCGCCTTCGATCGCCTGGTCCGCGACGGTGATCTTGCCGGGCATGGGCAGCGGCTGCGCCGCGCGGTCCGCTTCGGTCCACGCGGTGTCGGCCGGCAGGATGAGCGTTGCGATGCCGCCGGGGGCCGCGAGGGCGGCCTGCACCGCGCGTGCGGCATCGGCCGCCACCGTGCGTGCACTCTTCGACTCGCAGATCCAGTTCGACACCGGGCGCGCGAAGCCGACGATGTCCGAGGTGAGCGGCGCGTCGTACTGCAGGTGGTAGGTCGCGTGGTCGCCGACGATGTTCACGATCGGCGTCGAGGCGCGCCGGGCGTTGTGCAGGTTCGCGAGGCCGTTGGCGAGGCCGGGCCCGAGGTGCAGCAGCACGGCCGCCGGGCGGCCCGTCATGCGGCCGTAGCCATCCGCGGCGCCGGTGGCGACGCCCTCGAACAGCACCAGCACCGGGTGGATGCCCTCGATCGCATCGAGCGAGGCGACGAAGTGCATCTCCGACGTGCCCGGGTTGGCGAAGCAGACTTCGACGCCGCAGTTGACCAGCGTCTGGACGAGCGACTGAGCACCATTCATCGACGGACCCCCGGGAGGCATGCGAATAGACGCGACAGGTTACCGCAGCTCGATGGCGCCGATGTCGGCCTTTGCGCCGGACGCCCGGGCCGCGCCGAGCTGGTCCTGGGCCGGTCGCTGCACCGTCAGCCGGTCCTTCGTGCTGACCGACATGTGGATGCCCGGGTTCTCGGTGAGCGGTCCGGTGGCGAACAGCGCGCGCCACGCGGCGTCGCCCAGCAACTCGGGTCCCATGCCCGCGACGGCGCGGGCCGCGAGTGCCGTGTCGAGCCGATGCCAGAACTCGATGTAGGGATAGTTCGGCAGTTCGCGCGTCCAGGTCTGGGCGGGACCGAACCAGTGCGTGGCGGCGAGGGTGAGGATCGGGTGGCCGTCCGGATCCGTGTAGGGCTGGATGCCCGCGGTGGTGCCGTCCGAGTCGGCACTGGCGAGAAACGCCTCGAAATCCGCCTGGAACGAGGCCGCGAAGCCGCTGAGCCCGTAATGCTGTTCGATGCGCCGGAGCAGGATGGCGAGGAAGTCGTCGCCCGCCAGCGCCGCCGCGTACTCGGCGTGAGTCTCGGGCAGCGAATAGCGGCCGGACGGAACCTGGTCGAGCGCCGTGCCGATGGGTGCGTAATGCAGCACCGCCGCCTCGCCGGCATCGGTGCCCGCGGAGACGGCCGAGGCGGAGCGTGCCGGTCCGCTCGCGAGGTCGACCACGTCCGCGACGTCGACGCCCGAGACATCGCCCGCCTGCGGATAGTGCTTGCGTACCAGCGACGCCCACGACGGTTCGCCGACCGGCACCAGGATCTGGCTGAAGTCGATCACGCCGATGCGGTTGTAGCCGGCGCTGCGGAACTGGAACAGCGAGCCCGTGAACACGTCGTGCGCATAGGTCGCGCCGTTGATCTCCTGCACCCGGTTGCCCGCGATGATCGAGTGCCCGATGGTCATGTCCTCGGTCTCGTGCGCGTTGCCGACGGTCGCCGCGATGCCGCCCGCGAGGTTGCGGCGGCCGAGGCTGTCGGTGCGGGCGACGCCACGCACCCGGTTCTCGACGATCGTGCAGCTCTGCACCTCGAGGTAACCGTTCGACATGTAGACGCCGCCGCCGCGCCAGTACCCCATGCGCAGCAGGAAGCCCGGCAGCCCCGGCGACGGCTCCGCGAGATTGCGCGCGACCGTGCTGTTGGTGAGGCGCAGGGTCTTGCGGTTGCCGATGCTGCCGCCGTCCGAGTACACGCCGCCGCCATAGACGAACAGGCCCGCGATGCGATTGCCGGTGACCGCGGACCGGTCGATGGTCGACAGCGTCCCGGAATGGCCCGCGCCGCCGACGGAGTACACGCCGCCGCCGGCCGCGCCGCCGCCGATGACGGTGTTACCGCTGATGACGCAGGAGCGGATGTCGACGAGGTCGGCGTAGATCGCGCCGCCGAAGGCGCCGCGGTCGCGCGAGGAATCGAAGTCGCCGATCGCCTGGTTGCCCGTGAGTTCACAGTCCCGCAGCGTCGCGAGGCCCCAGACGGCCAGCGCGCCGCCGCGCCCGAGCGTCCACGGCTGGTCGTCCGGGTTGGATACGGCGAGTTTCTCGGTCACGGAACTGCCGCCGGTGATGCGCACGTGCGTGAGCGTCAGGTTGCCGTCGACCGCGAGCACGCGGGCTCCGGGCTGCGCGCCACCGACCCAGGCGAACGTGATGCCGTGGGGCAGGGCGGAGGCATCGATCACCACGTCCTTGCGCGCGACCAGCGCCGAGCGGCCGTAGTCGCGATCCTGGTAGCCGACGAGGTAGGACACGGGCCCGCTGGGCTCGTTGCGGATGCCCATGACCTCACCCTTGAGGAGCGTGTGCTCGTCCGCGACCAGCGACAGTTCGATGGTCTGGCCGTCGAGCGCCGCCGCGAACGTGACGGGCTGGCCGGGTGCCGCGGTGTCGAGCGCCGAGCGCAACGTGACGGTGCCGGCCGGGGGCGAGGCGAGATCGGCCGTGCTGTTCACCACCAGCGACTTCGAGCCGGAATCGCCACCGCCACCGCTTCCGCCACCACCTCCGCCGCAGGCGCACAGCAGGCTCGTCGCAAGCAGGCTCAGAAACGTCATTGATCCGCGCATGGCATGACCCCCGTGTTCCCGGCTGGTAGCATCCTAGCCACGCCCCCGTCATTGCGGCGTCAGGAGATCCCACGGCCGACCGCGGCGCGGCGCTGTGCATGATGCACTCATGAATCATTCCGCTTATTCACGCCGGGAAGAGGCCGCACACGTCTTCACGCATGCCGTCGGCATCGTCGCGACGGTTATCGCGACGCCGTGGCTCTTGTGGACCGCGGCGCATCACGGCGATCCGTGGCGCTTCGCCGGTGGCCTGCTGTTCGGCCTGAGCGCCGCGCTGCTGTTCACGACGTCGGTGCTCTACCACTCCACCCACGAACCGGCGCGGCGCGTGCTGCTGCGGCGCTTCGATCACTCGGCGATCTACCTGCTGATCGCCGGCACCTACACGCCGTTCACCCTCGGCGCGATGCGCGGGGAGTGGGGCTGGACGCTGTTCATCGCGATCTGGACGCTGGCCGCGCTCGGCATCGCGGTCAAGACCACGCACCTCGGCTTCCGCTTCCACAAGACCTCGGTGCTGCTCTACGTCCTGATGGGCTGGCTGATCGTGGTCGCCGCGAAGCCGGCGATGCGCGTCCTCTCGCCGCAGGAGCTCGGCTGGCTGCTCGCCGGCGGCCTCTGTTACACGGCGGGCGTGCCGTTCTACCTCTGGAAGAGCCGGCCCTACACCCACGCCGTCTGGCACGCCTTCGTGCTGGCAGGCGTCGCCTGTCATTACGTCGCCGTGCTGGGAGTCATGGACGCCCGTTGACGGTCCGGACTCGGTCCGGGATACCATCGGCCGCGGGCACGGCCTGTCTGCCCGGAGGGACCCATGAGCGACGGCGTGACGCGACGTGATTTCCTCGACGGCGTGGCGCTGGCCATCGCCGCCAGCGTGTTGCCGAAGGGTGCCGCCGCGGATCCGGCGCGGGCGGCGGTCTATCCGCCCGCGCTGACCGGCCTGCAGGGCCAGCACCCCGGCGCGTTCGAGGCTGCCCACGAACTCGTCTTTCACCATCGCCAGTACCGCGTCGGCGGCCTCGAGGTCGAGGGCGAGTACGACTGCGTGGTCGTCGGCGGCGGCATCAGCGGACTCGCCGCCGCGTGGTTCTACCGCCAGCGCTTCGGGCGCGACGCGCGGATCCTCGTGCTCGACAACCACGACGATTTCGGCGGCCACGCGCGCCGCAACGAATTCCGTGCCGGGGACCGCCTGCTGATCGGCTACGGTGGCAGCGAGGCCCTGCAGTCGCCACAGGCGAACTTCTCGCCCGTCGTGAATGCGCTGCTGCTCGAACTCGGTGTCGAAGTCGAGCGCTTCCGCCGCTATTTCGACCAGGGGCTCTACCCGGGACTCGGTTTATCGCGCGGCAGCTTCTTCGACCGCGATCGCTTCGGCGCGGACAAGCTGGTGGTCGGGGATCCGACCGACTGGGTCGCCGACGACATCCCGCCGGACCGGCGCAACGGGCGACCGCTCGCCGACTTCATCGGGGACTTCCCGATCGCCGAGTCCGCGCGCCGGCAACTGCTCGAGCTGTACACGTCGAAACGCGTGACGCTCGGACACCTCGCCGACGATGCGGCGCGCGAGGATTACCTCGCGCGGACGTCCTACGTCGACTTCCTGCGCCGCGACTGGGGCCTCCCGGAGGACGCGATCGCCTATTTTGGCGGTCGCACGCTCGACTTCTTCGGCGCGCCGCCCGCCACGCTGCCCGCCCTCGACTGCGCCCTGTTCGGGTACCCGGGATTCGCCGGCATCGCGCTGCCGAAGGACGACGCGGCAGAGGGCGAGATGGACGAGCCGTACGTCTATCACTTCCCGGATGGCAACGCGTCGGTGGCGCGCCTGCTGGTGCGCAGCCTCGTGCCGGAGGCCATGCCCGGCCGCACGATGGAAGACGTGGTGCTGGCGCAGGCGCGCTACGACGCGCTCGATCGACCGGGCCAGAACGTGCGGATCCGTCTCAACAGCACGGTGGTGCGCGTCGTCGAAGGCAACGGGATCGTCGACGTCGGGTACGTCGGCAGCGAAGACCGGGTGCAGCACCGCGTGCGCGCGAAACACGTCGTCATGGCGTGCTTCAACATGCTGGTACCGCACGTACTGGCCGGCGTGCCGGCGGAGCAGGCAGAGGCCCTGCGACTCAACGTGAAAGCACCGCTCGTCTACACCAACGTGCTGGTGCGCCACTGGGAGCCCTGGGTGAAGCTCGGCGTGCACGAGATCTACGGCGTCGCGAGCCACCATTCGCGCGTCAAGCTCGACTACCCGGTGGCGATCGGCGAGTACCGCAACTCGCGCCAGCCGTCCGAGCCCATCGTGCTGCACATGGTGCACGTGCCCACGGTGCCGGGGATCACCGATCCGCGCTCGGAGCTGCGTGCCGCACGGGCGCAGTTGCTCACGGCGACGTTCGCCGATTACGAGCAGGCGATCCGGCGCGATCTTTCGCGCATGCTGGGCCCGGGTGGGTTCGACGATCGCCGCGACATCCTCGCCATCACCGTCAATCGCTGGTCGCACGGGTACGCGTGGGGCGCGAACAGCCTCGCCGAGGACGAGGGCACGGCCGATGCGACCATGCTCCGCGCCCGCCAGCGCGTGGGTCGCGTCGCGATCGCGAATTCCGATTCAGGGTGGTCGGCGTATGCCCACGCCGCGATCGACCAGGCTTACCGGGCGGTCGGGGAATTGCCTGCGGCGTGAGAGCGCGACGCGGCGAGCGCGTCGAGTGAGAAGCGGCCGGCGCCGAAGACCAGCACGACCAGCAGCATGTAGCCCCACAGCTTGTGCTGGCCGAGGGCGGCCTCCGAGCCTTCGGCGAGCAGCACGTGGGCATAGGACACCACGGCCATGATGTTCACGGCCGACAGTCCGAGCGCCGCGTAGCGCGTGCCGAGCCCGAGCACCAGCAAGGTCGGGAACAGCAACTCGCCGGTGGTGCCCGCCACGGCGGCGAGCGCCGGTGGCAGGACCGGGACGTGATACTCCTCGTGGAAGAGCAACAGCGTCGTGTCCCAGTCCGCGAGCTTGCCCCAGCCCGACTTGAGGAACTGCCACGCGACGTACCAGCGCGTCCCGAGCAGCAGCAGCGAGCTCAGCCAGCCGGCGACGCGCTCGGCCGCCACATTGGCGCGATGCAGGGACAGGGCGGGAGTCATGGCGTGGCCCTCGCAAGTGGCGGATCGATTCCGATCACCAGTCGTTCACTGAACAGCCGGCCGAGGGCACCGGCGAGTCTTTCGACCGGCAGTGCGGACTCGGCAACGGCGGCACCCAGCGGGCGTCCGGCGGCGAGCGCGCGCTGGAACGCGAACTCCTCGGTCGGCAGCGAGAGCAGCACCAGTTGTCCGTCGACGCAGCCGACGGTGACGTGCTGGGCGCCGAGGGCCGGATCGACGGCCGTGCCAGCCGCCTCCGGCTGGTTGGCCTGCCACACCGACCAGATCGGCCACGGCGAGCTCACGAACTGCAGCGACGGGTGCAGGCGCAGGGCCGTTCCATCGATCTCGTCTTCCGCGCGTGCGGCGAGTGCAGCCACCTCGATGGCGGGAGCGTCGACCGCGACGAGCGCCCGCTCGCAGGCCCACTCGAGGCGCGCGAGGTCGGCGAGCCAGTGGTACTCGCCAGCCTTCAGTTGCACGTCGAGCCAGTCGGGAAACGCGGCGCCGATCCAGTGCAGGTCCCCGGCGGGCGAGGGATGGGCGGCGAGGTAGTCGCGCGCCAGTGCCGTGAAATATTCGTCGCCGACACGCCGCCGCAGGACGGTGTAGGTGCGCGACAGCGCCTCGCGCTGGATGAGTCGCGTGTTGTTGCGGTACACGCGCAGGCGGGCGAGGGCAGGCAGGCCGTCCTCGACGATCTCGCCGGCGAAGCCCTGGCACGCGGGTGAATCGTGCTCGGGGGCGAGCAGCGCGGCGCCGAACGCATCGAGCAGCGCCGGCAGCGTCGTCGTCTCAGGCCGCGAGCTCAAGGGCCCTCCGTTGCCGCGCATCCGCGCGCTGCGCTTCACGCACCAGTGCGTCGAGCGCCGGTACATCGGTGTCCCATTCGACGAGCGTCGGCACCGGGCCGAATCGCTCGATGGCGCTCGCATACAGTTGCCACACCGCGTCGCAGACCGTCGAACCGTGGTCGTCGATCAGCAGGTCGCGCTCGCCGATGCGTCGGCGCGTGTGGCCGGCGAGGTGGATCTCCTGCACGGCCGCGCGCGGCAGGCCGGCGAGGAAGGCCTCGGCATCGAGGCCGAGGTTCACGGAGTTCACGTACGCGTTGTTGACGTCGAGCAGCAATCCGCAGCCGGACAGTTCGACGACCGCGCCCAGGAATTCCCACTCGGTGAGGCGCGATTCGCGGTAGGCGAAATAGGCGCTCAGGTTCTCGACCAGGATCTGGCGCCCGAGCACGTCCTGCACTTCGCGGACGCGGGTGGCGAGGTGACGGGCGGTTTCCTCGGTCTGTGGCAGCGGCAGCAGGTCATTGAAGTGACCTTGCGGATGCCGGCCCCAGCACGCGTGTTCGCTGACGAGCAGGGGCTCGAAGCGTTCGACGGCCCGCTTCACGCGCCGCAGGTGCTCGCGATCGAGCGGAGCGGCGGATCCCAGCGACAGTCCCACGCCGTGCAGGCTCAGCGGGTAGTGCTCGCGCACTTTCGCGAGCGCCGCCACCTGCGGGCCCCCGTCATGGAAGTAGTTCTCGGTGTGGGCTTCGACCCAGCCGACGTCGGGCCGCTCGTTCACCACCGCCAGGTGGTGGGGGGATCGCAGGCCGATCCCGGCTCGCGCCGGGACCGGCCCGCAGTGGACACTTGTGCAGGTGTCCGACACGCGCAGCTTACTTCGTCGCTGCCTGCATCTTCCCGCCCATCTTCTCGCACTGGCCCTTGGGAACGTACTTCCAGTCGGCCGGGTCGTTGTCCTTGCTCGCCTGCCCGGCGCAGGAATGCGCGGCGGACGCGCAGTCGTTCTTGCCGGCCTTGGCGACGCCGTAGCACTTTTCCTTGCCGGCCATGTCGTCGGCCGAGGCCGCGACGCTGCCGAGGGCCAAGAGGCTGCCAACGGCAGCGGCGATGGTCAGGGTCTTCATGCTCATGGGGATCCTCCTGAGGGGTCATTGTCACGATGTCGTCACGGCGCGCGGCCGGGCGGCCCGATTCCGTGTGCTCAGGGATGAGACCGGCACTTCGCGCCGGTTATTTCACACCGGCGAACTAACGGTCGCCGACGACGATCTGTCCCTGCTTCATCACGAAGCTCGGGTGCTCCGTCGCTGCGATCTGCTGGAGCACGTTCCCGGGCACGGCCACGACGTCGGCCAGCTTACCCGCTTCGAGGGTACCGGTCTCGCCGTCGACCGCGAGCAGCTTCGCCGCGTCGCGCGTGCCGGCCAGCAGCGCGGCTGCAGGCGACATGCCGAGGTCAACCATCAGGCTGAACTCGTGCGCGTTCATGCCATGCGGCGAGACCCCGCTGTCCGTGCCGAACGCGATCGGGACGCCGATGCGCAGCGCGCGCTTGAACGCGTCGGCGCTCGCCGACGCCGCGGCACGCGCCTTGTCGGCGATCTGCGGCGGGAAGCGGTCGACCTGCTGCATGGTCCAGTACGACGCCATGCGCGTCGGCACGAGATACACGCCCTTTTCCTTCATGAGGCGGAAGGTGTCGTCGCTCAGGAACGAGCCGTGCTCGATCGAGTCGACGCCCGCCTCGATGGCCTGCCGCGCGGCCACGTCGCCGTGGCTGTGCGCCGCGACCTTGCGCTTCCAGGCGTGGGCCTCGGACATGATGGCCCGCAGTTCATCGGGGGTGAGCTGCGGCACGTCCACCGGGTCCGATTCCGACAGCACGCCGCCCGACGAGCAGATCTTGATGACGTCCGCGCCCCACTTCATCTGGTAGCGCACCGCCTCGCGGCATTCGTCGGCGCCGGCACACACGCCATGGATCGGCCCGGCGGGCGCGACGACCTCGGGCGGGAAGGGGGACTGGTCGCAGTGCCCGCCCGTCGAACCGATTGCGTAGCCGGAGGCCACGATGCGCGGGCCGGGGATGGCGCCGTCGCGGATCGCATTGCGCAGGGCGATGTTGAGGAAGTCCTCGCTGCCGAGGTCCCGCACCGTCGTGAACCCGGCGCGCAGCGTGCGTTCCGAGTACGGCGCGGCGTGCAGCGCGTTGTCCGCCGGAAAGCGCATCAGGTGGGTGTAGAACTGCTGGTACCAGTTGCCGTGCATCTCGCCGCCGAGGTGCACGTGCGTGTCGATGAACCCGGGCAGCAGCGTCGCGTCGCCGAGGTCGATCACGCGGGCACCGGCGGGCACGGCGCCCCCCACGGACACGATCTTCGTCCCCTGCACGACCACGACCCCGTCGTCGCGCAACTGTCCCGTGCGGGCGTCGAACAGGTGGGCCGCCTTCAGGGCGATCAGCGGTGCGGGTGCGGCGGGTGGGGAAGCAGCCGGTTCGGCCGCCACGGCAACGGAAAACGACGCTGCGGCAAGCAGCGTCCAAACGTGTGAACGCATCGTGACCCTCCCAGGTGACGCCCCGATTATGCCCGGTCGGGGCACGGAATCGCGACCTGTCGCGGATCCCGGGTTGGCAAGCCGGTCGACGGGTGGCAGCATCCACGGCTCGACGGTGAGCAGGGTGGGGCATGCTGAAGGAGTGGATCGCGCGTCAGTTCGCGGGGCGGACGGCCGAGGCGGCCGGCGGCTCGGCGGGGTCGCTGAACCTCGCCGTGGCGGCGCTCCTCGTCGAAGTGCTGCGCGCCGACTACGACGTGGCGGACGCCGAGCGCGAGCAGGTGGTCCGCTCGATCGGGCGGCTGCTGAGCCTCGGGGATTCCGAGAGCGCCGCGCTCCTCGAGCTGGCCGAGCGCCAGAGCGACCAGTCACACGACCTCTTCCAGTTCACCTCCATGATCAACCAGCAGTACTCGGCCGCAGAGAAGGAACGCCTCGTCGAGCACCTGTGGCGCGTCGCGCGCGCCGATGAGAGCATCCACAAGTACGAAGAACACATGATCCGGCGCATCGCCGACCTGCTGTATGTGCCGCACTCGGCCTTCATCGCAGCCAAGCTGCGTACCGACGATTGACCCGCTCACCCTGAATCCACTCCGCGGAGCACACCCGTGAAGCGACTCCTCCTGTCCGCCGTGGCCGCCTGCAGCCTGCTGCCGGCCCTCGCCGCCCAAGCCATCACCGCCGACGAGGTCATCGCGCGGCACGTGGAGGCGCGGGGTGGCCTCGCCAGCCTCGAGGCTCTGAAGAGCCTCAAGCGCTCGGGCCACCTGTTCATCCCGGGCCCGAACATCGAACTCGGCCTGGTCGAGACGCGCGTGCGCCCCGACCGCATCCGCCAGGAGGTCAGCCTGCAGGGCATGACGGCCGTGCAGGCCTGGGACGGCAAGGAAGGCTGGCAGATCCAGCCGTTCGGCGGCCGCAAGGACCCCGAGCGCATGTCGCCGGACGAAGCGAAGCCCCTGGTCCTCGCGGCCGACATCGACTTCGCTCTCGTCAATTACCGGGCCAAGGGCGGCAAGGTCGAGTACCTCGGCCTCGAGGAAGTGGACGGCACGCCGGCGCACAAGCTGCGCGTGACGCTCGCCTCCGGTGACGAGGTGACGTACTTCGTCGACCCGGACACGTGGATGATCATCCGCGACGTGCAGAAGCGCGAAGTGCGCGGTGCCGAGACGCTGACCGAGACGGACTACGGCGAATACGAGAAGGTGCAGGGCGTGTGGGTGCCGATGACCGAAGCCTCCGGGCCCGTCGGTTCCGACGCGTCGCAGAAGCAGCAGGTCGTGTTCGATCACGCGGAGGGCAACGTGGCCGTCGAGCCGTCGTATTTCGCCTTCCCGGCCGCGAAGTGAGGTTGCCATGAAGACACATGCCAGCATGATCCGCGCGACCTCGTTCGCCGCCATCCTCTGCCTCGCCGCGGGCGCGGCCGTCGCCAGGCCGCAGGCTGCCGCCCCGGCCCCGGTGTTCGACGGGTCGGTCGTCTCGGGTCTCGGGGCCCGCAACATCGGCTCCGCCGCCATGAGCGGGCGCATCTCGGCCATCGCGGCCCGCCAGGAGAAGGACGGCAAGGTCACGATCTACGTCGGCTCCGCGTCGGGCGGCGTGTGGAAGTCGCTCGACAGCGGCACCACGTTCACGCCGGTCTTCGACAAGCAGCCGGTGCAGTCAATCGGCGCGGTGACGCTCGACCCGAACGATCCCGATACCGTCTGGGTCGGCACGGGCGAATCGTGGACCCGCAACTCGGTGTCGGTCGGCAATGGCGTCTATCGCTCGCGGGACGGCGGCGAGTCCTGGGAATACCTGGGACTGCCGGAGTCCGAGCGCATCAACAAGATCCTGATCAACCCGAAGGACAGCAATACGGTCTACGTCTGCGTTCCGGGCAAGCTGTGGTCCGACTCGGCGGATCGCGGCCTGTACAAGACCACCGACGGCGGCAAGAACTGGTCGCTGATCCTCAGGGGCTCGAACCTCTCGACGGGCTGCTCGGGCCTCACCATGGATCCGCGCAATCCCGATCGCCTGTTCGCGGGCCTGTGGGATTTCCGTCGCAAGGGCTGGGAATTCCGGTCGGGCGGCAACGGTCCGACGGCCCCGTCCGGTTCCGGCCTGTTCCTGACGAGTGACGGCGGCAAGACCTGGCAGACGCTCGACGCGACGACCGCGAAGGGCCTGCCGCCCGCGCCCTGGGGCCGCCTGGCCGTCGAGATCGCGCCGTCGAAGCCCGATGTCGTCTATGCGGTGATCGAAGGCACGCGCTCCGCGCTGTTCCGCTCCGACGACGGCGGCAAGACCTGGGAGGAACGCGACCGCAGCCAGTCGATGGTGTGGCGCCCGTTCTACTTCTCGAACCTGATCATCGACCCGACCAACGAGAACCGCCTGTTCAAGGTGAATTTCTCGCTGATCGTCTCCGAGGACGGCGGCAAGAGCTTCTCGCAGGCCGGCGGCGGCCTCGGCGGCACGCACGGCGATCACCACGACACCTGGATCAACCCCACCAACCCGCGCCACGTCATCACGGGTGACGATGGCGGGCTGTTCATCAGCTACGACGGCGGCAGCAAGTGGGTGAAGAACGAGAACCTGCCGGTCTCGCAGTTCTACCACGTGTCGACCGACGACCGGGACCCGTACCAGGTCTATGGCGGCCTGCAGGACAACAGCTCGTGGATCGGCGACTCGGCCTACCCGGGCGGCATCACCAACAGCCGCTGGGAGGCGCTGCCGGCGGGCGACGGCTTCTGGGTCTTCTCGGATCCGTCAGACCCGAACTATGTGTATTCGGAGTCGCAGGGCGGCTATCTGAGCCGCATCAACCGCACGACGCTCGCGGCACGCGACATCCAGCCGAAGGCGCGTTCGGGCGAGAAGCTGCGCTTCAACTGGAACACGCCGGTCCACGTGTCGCCCAACGTCAAGGGCAAGATCTACATCGGCTCGCAGTTCCTGTTCGCGAGCACCGACCACGGCCAGAGCTGGCAGCGCATCTCGCCGGACCTCACCACCAACGACCCCGTCAAGCAGCGGCAGGAGGAGTCGGGCGGCATCACCGTCGACAACTCGGCGGCCGAGATGCACACGACGATCTACGCGATCTCGGAGAGCCCGCGCAGCGCCGACGTGATCTGGGTCGGCACGGACGACGGCAACGTGCAGCTCACGCGCGACGGCGGCAAGAGCTGGACCAACACCGTCCGCAACGTGAAGGGCCTGCCGCCGGCGAGCTGGGTCTCGACGGTCGAGGCCGGGCATTTCGCGGACGGCGTCGCCTACGTCACGTTCGATCGCCACACCTACGGCGACATGAATCCCTGGGCGTACCGCACCGAGGACTTCGGCCGCACCTGGCAGCGCATCGCGGGGCCGGGGCAGGGGGTGCGCGGCTACGCGCACGTCATCAAGGAAGACCCGGTCAACGCCAACGTGCTGTACCTCGGCACCGAGTTCGGGCTGTGGATCAGCATCGATCGCGGCGCGACCTGGGCCGAGTTCAAGGGCGGCAACTTCCCGGCCGTCGCCGTGCGCGACCTCACGGTGCAGACGCGCGACAACGACCTCGTGATCGCCACCCACGGCCGCGGCATCTGGATCATCGACGACGTCACGCCGCTGCGGGCGATGTCGAGCGAGGTGCTGGCGAAGGACGTGGCGTTCCTGCCGGGACGCCCGATCCAGCAGCGTATCCGCGGCAATGGCGGCTGGGTGAACGGCGACGCGGTGTTCGTCGGCGCGAACCCGCCGGACGGCGCCGTGATCAACTACTACCAGAAGACCCGCCACGTGTTCGGGCGCATGAAGATCGAGATCTTCGACGCGGCCGGCAAGCTGGTCGACACGCTGCCGGCCTCGAAGCGCAAGGGCATCAATCGCGTGGTCTGGTCGATGCAGACCAAGCCGCCACGCGTGCCGACGGCTGCGCAGGCCGCGTTCGCCGCGGCGAGCGGCCCGCGCGTGCTGCCCGGCGAATACACCGTGCGCCTCACGAAGGGCGACCAGGTGCTCGAGCAGAAGCTGGTCGTGGGCCTCGACCGGCGCGCCGTCTTCACCGTCGACGACCGCAAGGCGCAGTTCGACGAGGCGATGCACGCGCATGCGGTGTTCGGCCGCATGACCGACCTGGTCGACCGCCTCAACGGCCTCAAGGGACTCGCGCTGGCCCGCGTCGGCGGCCTGCCCGACGGCGACCCGCTGAAGGCCCAGGCGGCGAAGTTCGCGGCGGGCATCGACGACCTGCGCAAGGAGATCGTGGCGACCAAGGAAGGCGGCGCGATCACCGGCGAAGAGCGCCTGCGCGAGCACCTCGACCAGGCGTACGGCGCGCTGCTGTCGTACGAAGGCCGGCCCGGCGACTACCAGGTCGAGCGGGTCAACGTGCTCGACAAGGAACTGCAAGGCGTCGAGCAGCGGGCGCAGGCGTTCGTCGCCGGCGAGTTGCCGAAGCTCAACGAGGCGCTGCAGGGCAAGGGCTTGGAGACGATTGCCCTGGCGACCGCCGATGCCGAAGGTGCGCGTCTCGCGGCGCTGAAGTCGCTGGAAGAGGCGCAGGAACGCGCGGCGACGGGCACCGTGAGGGAAGAGCGGGATTGAGTCAAACCGGCCGGCGGCGGCTCGCAGTTTTCGCGGGCCGCCTTGCCGGCCGGCCCCGCGCTCGGTTACGGTGCGACCGGACAGCGCACGGGGGAACATGGAACAGTCGTCGGCCCTGCAGAAAATCGTCGTCCTGAACCCGAAAGGGGGCTCCGGCAAGTCGACGATCGCCACCAACCTCGCGGCCTACTACGCGTGGCGCGGGCTCAAGGTGGCTCTCATGGACCACGACCCGCAGGGCTCCAGCATGCGCTGGCTGAAGCTGCGACCGTCCACCGCGCCCGTGATCCACGGCATCGCGGCCTACGAGCGCAAGATGAACGTGACGCGGGCGTTTGCCTGGCGGGCGCCGCCCGGCACCGACCGGCTGATCGTCGATACGCCGGCCGCCGTCAGCGCCCAGCAGATGCCGGAGTTCGTCGCCGACGCGGGCGCCATCGTCGTACCGGTGATGCCGTCCGAGATCGACATCCACGCGGCGTCGCGCACCATCGCGGACCTGCTGCTGGCGGGCAAGGTGCACCGCTCCGAGCGCCGCCTCGTCATCGTCGCGAACCGCGCGCGGCGCTACACCAAGGCGTACGCCAGCCTGATGAAGTTCCTGCAGAGCATGCGCATCCCGGTCGCCGCCGTGCTGCGCGACTCGCAGGCATACGTGCGTTCGGCCGAGACGGGCCTCGGCCTCCACGAGATGAAGGGAGCCCTCCTGCAGGAGGATCTCGAGACCTGGGTCCCGCTGATCGACTGGCTGGCCGTGCGCTGGCGGCCCGTGGTGCCGGGGACGGCCACGGGAATGGTCGCGGACGCCGTGCCGACGCACGACCCGCTCTCCGCCACCCAGGTGTGAGGCCGGGGGCCGCGCGTCCCTGCGCGGTCATCCCAACCGGAAACGTATCGTCGGTCTAGCGATTGACCGTCGGCTTGTTGGACACCTTGTCGGCGCCCGCCGTGTAGAGCGATCCCTCGTCGGCCACCGTGAACGACACTTCGTTCGGGCGACCGTCCGGGTCGTTGCCGCTGCTCACCTGCACGATGAGCGGCGCGTCCTTCATCCAGATCATGTTGGTCGAGCGCGACTGGATCGCGCCCTCGTCACGCCGCACGGCGTCGAAGTCGCCGAACATCGTGCGCGAGCGGTTCACGATCGCGAGCAGCGCGGGCAGGGAGGGTTCCATGCGCGCGGTGACGCTGGCCATCGTGCCGTCGCTGCCGATCAGGAAGCAGAGCTCGCGCGTCTGGTGCTGGGCCGGGAGCTTCAGCAGCATCTGCCGGCTCGTCGCGCAGTAGCGGGCGAGGCCCTTGTCGTTCTGGTCCCAGCGCCCGCCCGGGTACTTGGACTCGATGGCCCCCTTGCTGGCATTCCACGGCAGGCCGAAGGCACCACCCCGGAACTGGTCACCGACCGGGCCCGCGCCCGCCGTGTGGGCGGCAAAGAAGGCAAGTCCGGCGGCCAGGCTGAAAAACGCTGTGCGACGCATGCTCGAAGTCTCCGTGAGAGCCGTTGGCGGCGAGTCTATGCCGCGCCGCTATTGCCCCATTTCGCGCACTGAAAAACCACGACGCGCCTCTCAAACGGGGCACGTCGATGCGTTGACATAATACCCAGCTCAGGGTTCCGGGGCAGCTGCGCGACTCGCCTCGTAGATCCGTAGATCCTCGGGGGTGTCGAGGTCGATTGCGGCGTTCGCCATGGGTACGCGCACGACCCGGTCGACGGATTTGCGCAGCACCCGTCGGGGATCCCCGTCCCCGCGCAGGTCGAGGAGGTCGTCGAAGGCCCAGCGCGGGAAAATGGCGGGCAGGCCCGGGGCGCCGCCGTACAGCGCGGCCGCAATCAGCACGGGGTGGCGACGCCAGGCGGCGTGCAGGCGTCGCAGGTCGTCGGCCGTCACGGCGACCTGGTCGGCGAGCAGGAGCAGCAGGGCACCGCAGGCCGGTGGCGCGGCATGCACGGCCGCGCGGATCGAACTGGCGATGCCTTCCTCCCAGGCGCGATTCACTGCGATGGACACCGCGCGCTGGCGCAGGGCAGGGGTGACCTCGCGGGCATGCGCTCCGACCACGACCGTCACCGAGGGACCCGCCACCACTGCGGCGTTTGCGGCCGCGATGCTCAGTACCGGGTCGCCGGCGATCTGCAGCAGCTGCTTGGGTCGCCCGAATCGACTGGATGGCCCGGCGGCGAGGATCGCGGCATGCAGTCCATGGCTGGCGGAGTCGTCCATGGCGCTAGTTTGCCTGCCGCGCTGCAAGAAGCTACAGTCACAAGGACAGAAATCGAGGGTTTCCCGTGCGTTACCACCCGCTTCGACGCCGCGTCCCGACGCGGCGCGTCCGTGCGCGTGAGTGACCGCAAGCGAGTGGTCGAAGTGCAAGCCTGGAAAGTTCACAAGTTCGGCGGGTCGAGCGTCGCGGACGCCGCCTGCATGGAGCGCGTCGCCAAGATCATCGAGGCGGATCCGGCCACCCGCAAAGGCGTGGTGCTGTCGGCCTGCAAGGGGGTCACGGACGCCCTGCTGGGCCTCGTGGCCCTCGCCGAGAAGGACGACCCGGCCGTCGACGACCGGCTGGAGGACGTCCGCCAGCGCCACGTGACCCTCGCCAAGGCCCTGCTGGCCGGCGAACTCTACGATGACTACGTGGTCGCCCTCGACCGCGACTGCCGGGACATCGCCGGCATCCTGCAGACGGTCCGGCTGGTGCGGTCCGCTTCGACCACCATGCGCGACCTGATCTCCGGCTACGGCGAGATCTGGTCGACGCGCGCCTTCGAGCGCCTGCTGCGCCGGCGCGGCCTGTCCGCCGGCCACGTGCAGTGGGTCGACGCCCGCAAGGCACTGCTGGTGGAGTGGGGCCCGATGGGCCCCGGCATCCGCTGGGAGCAGTCGCGCGCCAACCTGCAGGCGATGGTGGCACCCGACTTCGTCGGCACGCTGGTCATCACCGGGTTCATCGCCACCGACATCCACGGGCTGCAGACCACGCTCGGCCGCAACGGCAGCGACTTCTCCGCCTCGATCTTCGGCTCGCTGCTCGATGCCGCGGAGATCATCATCTGGACCGACGTGGACGGCGTGCTGAGCGCGGATCCGCGCCTCGTTCCGGAAGCCCAGGTCATCGACCAGCTCTCGTACAACGAGGCGATGGAACTGGCGTATTTCGGCGCCAAGGTCATCCACCCCTCGACCATGGCGCCGGCGGTCCAGAAGCGCATCCCGATCTGGATCAAGAACACGTTCGCGGCCGAGAAGGCCGGTACCCTGATCCACGACCGCACCGCGCCCGATCCACTGGTCAAGGGCATCACGACCATCGACAAAATCGCGCTGGTGAACCTCGAGGGCGCCGGCATGATCGGCGTGCCCGGTACCGCGCACCGCCTCTTCGGCGCGCTGCGCGAGGAAGGCATCTCGGTGATCCTGATCTCGCAGGGCAGCTCCGAGCACTCGATCTGCTTCGCCGTGCCAGCCGTCGAGGCGGACCGTGCGGAGCGAGTCGTGCGTCGCGCGTTCGACCCGGAGCTGCGCGAGGGCCAGATCCACAGCGTCGAGATCGACCGCACCTGCAGCATCCTCGCAGTGGTGGGTGACGGCATGGCCGGCGCGCACGGCGTGGCCGCCAAGGTGTTCTCCGCGCTCGGCTCGGCGGGCGTCAACGTGCGTGCCATCGCGCAGGGCGCGTCCGAGCGCAACATCTCGGTCGTGATCGACGGGCGCAGCAGCGCGCGCGGACTGCGCGCCGTGCACTCGAGCTTCTACCTGTCGGCGCACACCATCTCGATCGGCCTGATCGGGCCGGGGCTCGTGGGCGGCTCGCTGCTCGAGCAGATCCAGTCGCAGGCCGGGCGCCTGCAGCGCGACTTCAAGCTGGACCTGCGCCTGCGCGCGGTCGCCGGCTCGAAGCGCATGCGGCTGGCGGATGCGGCCATCGACCTCGCTCGCTGGCGCGACGAGTATGCGGCCGGCGGCGATGCCGTCGACCTCGAGCGTTTCGCCGATCACGTCCATGCCGACGCCTATCCGCACGCGGTCATCATCGACTGCAGCGCGAGCGCGGAAGTCGCGAAGCACTATGCGCGATGGCTGTCGGAAGGCATCCACGTCGTCACGCCGAACAAGAAGGCGAACAGCGCGAGCATCGCCGAGTACGAGCGCATGCAGCAGGCGCGCCGCACGGCGGGGGCGCATTACCTCTACGAGGCGACGGTGGGCGCCGGACTGCCGGTCATCCAGACCCTGCGCGACCTGCGCGAGACCGGAGACGAGATCCGCCGCATCGAGGGCATGTTCTCGGGCACGCTCGCCTACCTGTTCAATACCTGGGATGGCAGCGAGCCGTTCTCGACGGTCGTGCGCCAGGCCAAGGCGCTCGGTTACACCGAGCCGGACCCGCGCGACGACCTCTCGGGCATGGACGTGGCGCGCAAGCTCATCATCCTCGGCCGCGAGATGGGCCTGCGGATCGAGCTGACGGACGTGCGGGTCGAGAGCCTGGTCCCCGAGTCGCTGTCGGGCTGCGGCATCGACGAATTCCTCGACCGGCTCGCGGGCTACGACGACACGATGCTCGCGCGGCTGCGCGCGGCGCAGGTGAAGGACCACGTGCTGCGCTACGTCGGCTCGGTCGACGCGCAGGGACAGGCGCAGGTCGGCGTGGTCGAGCTGCCGAAATCGCACCCGTTCGCCAACATCGCGCTCACCGACAACATCGTGCGCTTCCAGACCGCGCGCTACGACAAGAACCCGCTGATCGTGCAGGGCCCGGGCGCCGGCCCGGCGGTCACGGCGGCGGGCGTGTTCGCCGACCTGCTGCGCGTCTGCGCCTACCTCGGGGCCAAGCTGTGAGTTCGAGCCGCGCGTCGGCCACGGCGTTTGCCCCGGCGAGCGTCGGCAACGTCGCGGTCGGCTTCGACATCCTCGGCCACACCGTCGCCGCGATCGGCGACCGCGTCCGCGTCATCCGTCGCCCCGAGCGGGGCGTGGTCGTGCGCTCGATTCGCGGCGTGGTCGAGAACCTGCCGCTCGCCGCGGAGAAGAACACCGCGGGCATGGCGGTGATCGCGCTGGCCGACGACCTCGGCCTGGCGCACGGCTTCGAGATCGAGATCGAGAAGGGCATTCCGCTCGGTTCGGGACTGGGCGGTTCCGCGGCCTCGGCCGTTGCCGGCGTGGTGGCCGCAGCGGCGCTGGTGGACCGGCCGCTCGATCGCACGCAGTTGCTGAAGTACGCGATGCAGGGCGAGAAGGTCGCGAGCGGCGCGGTGCACGTCGACAACATCGCGCCGTCGCTGTTCGGCGGCCTCGTGCTCACCGTCGGCATCGACAACCCGTTCGTGAAGCAGATCCCCGTGCCGGAAACCGTGCGCTGCGTGCTGGTGCACCCGCACATGGTCCTGCCGACGCGCGAGGCGCGCGCCATCCTGAGCAAGACGGTCACGATGTCGGACTCGATCTGGCAGCAGGCGAACCTCGCGGGCTTCCTCGCCGGCTGCTTCACCTCGGACCTCGCGCTGATCCGCGAGTCGCTGCTCGACGTCGTCATCGAGCCCCAGCGCCAGGTGCTGATCCCGGGCTTCGCCGCGGTGAAGAAGGCAGCGCTCGACCAGGGCGCGCTCGGCGGCTCGATCTCGGGGGCTGGCCCGACCGTGTTCGCGTGGGCCGAGCAGAAGGACGCCGAGCAGGTGCGCGCCGCGATGGTTGCCGCTTTCCAGGCCCACGGACTCGAGTCCGACAGCTGGGTCTCGACGATCGATCGCGAAGGCGCGCGCGTGGTGGGGGACTGATGCGTTTCCAGAGCACGCGCGACGCGCGCCACGTCGTCGGCCTGAGCGACGCCATTGCCCGCGGCCTGGCTCCCGATGGCGGCCTGTACGTGCCGGTGGCGCTGCCGTCGCTGGCCATCGACAGTTTCGCGGGTGCCGAGAGCATCGTGGACGTGGCGCGTCGCCTGCTGCGCCCCTTCGTGGCCGGGGACGTGCTCGAGCCCGAGCTCGACGCCATCACGGCCGATGCCTTCGATTTTCCGGCGCCGGTCGTCGACGTCGAGCGCGCGCCGGGTCCGCTCTCGGTCCTCGAACTCTTTCACGGCCCGACGGCGGCCTTCAAGGACTTCGGCGCGCGATTCCTGGCCGCGTCGCTCGAGCGCATTCCGCGCACGGATCCCCGCCGCCTGACCATCCTCGTGGCCACCTCGGGTGACACGGGCGGGGCGGTCGCGGCCGCCTTCCACCGCCGGCCCTGGGTCGACGTGGTGGTGCTGTACCCGAAGGGCCTCGTTTCCGCGCGGCAGGAAAAGCAGCTGGCCTGCTGGGGCGACAACGTCCGCACCCTGTCGGTGACCGGCACCTTCGACGACTGCCAGCGCATGGTGAAGGAAGCCTTCGTCGACGCGGAACTCGCGAAGTCGGTGCTGCTGTCGTCGGCCAACAGCATCAACGTCGGGCGGCTGCTGCCGCAGATGGTCTACTACGCGCGCACCAGCCTCGCACTGTGGCGGCGCGACGGTCGCGCACCGAATTTCATCGTGCCGACGGGCAACATCGGCAACGTCGCCGCCTGCCTCTGGGCGCGCGAGATCGGCCTGCCCATCGGCGAGGTCCTGCTCGCGACCAACGCGAACCAGACGGTTCCCGACTACCTGCGAACTGGCGACTGGCAGCCGCGGCCTAGCATTGCGACACTGGCCTCGGCGATGGACGTCGGCAATCCGAGCAACATGGAGCGGCTGCGCTGGCTGTTCCAGGACGCGGACGGCCTGCGCACGAAGATCAGTGCGCAGAGCGTGTCGGACGACGAGATCCGCGCGGCGATCCGCCGCGACTACGCCGAGTGGGGACAGGTCTGGTGTCCGCACACGGCCACCGCCGCCGAAGTGTACCGCCGGCTGCCGGCGCCGCGCCGCGCCGAACGCTGGGTGCTGGTCGCGACGGCGCATCCGGCCAAGTTCAACGACGTGGTCGAACCGCTGGTGGGGATCGACGTGCCGGTGCCGCAGGCGCTGGCCGACCTGCTCGCCCTGCCGTCGATCCAGCAGGAAGTGGCCCCCCGGCTCGACGAGCTGCGGGCGGTGCTGATGACAGGGAGTGCCCGCGCTTGAACGATTTTCTCGGCCTGCCGATCTGGCTGTGGGTGGTTTTCGGCCTCGTGGCGGTCGGTGCCGCCGCGTATTACATCCGCGAGCACGTCCGGCAGCTGCGCGCACGCCGCGCCATCGACAACGTCATCTCCTCGGTCGCGTTCGAGGAACTGCGCCACGTGCTGTTGCCGGCCGGACACGGCGAGCAGATCCACGTCAATTGCGTGCTGCTGACCCAGAAGGGCGTGCTGGTGATCGACCTGTTCGACGTGGCCGGCATGGTCTTCGCGGGCGAGAAGATGGAGCAGTGGTCGGTGTTCGGGCCGAAGCGCCACTTCACGTTCGCGAACCCGCTGCCGATGCTCTACGACCGGGTCGCCGCCGTGCAGCACCTGGTCGGCGAGAGCGTGCCCGTGGTGGGGCGCATCGTGTTCTCGATGCGGGGCGAGTTCCCGAAGGGTCGGCCGGAAGCGGTCATCCGGCTCGACGAACTGCAGGACGATTTCCCGTCCGTCGACAAGACGTCCGGCCCGGCGGCGGCGGCGTTCGCCCCGGTCTGGTCGAAGATCGCGGACGTCGCCCAGCCCAACCCGCTGGCGCGCTGATCCGCCGAATCCTTTCCGCAGCGAAACGATTCTCGCTAGACTCTCCCGGCACAAGGGGGGACTCATGCGGGAACGGGGGACCGGACCGGGGTCTGACGGGCACTTCCGATCCGAGGGGAGTGCATGAGCGCGCTCGCCTCCCAACTCCCGAATCTCGACGACGACGCGTGGGACGACCTCCTCAATTACATCGAGGAGCGTCGCGTCATCCCCATCCTCGGGCCGGACCTGCTGCGGGTCGACACCGAGCAGGGCCCGCGCCTGCTGTACGAGTGGCTCGCGGAGAAGCTCGCGGCGCGGCTGTCCGTGGACCCGACGGTCCTGCCGCAGCCGCTCACTTTGAACGACGTCGTCTGCGCCTACCTCGGGCAGCGCGGCCGCCGCGAGGAAGCCTACACGCGCCTGCGCACGATCATGCGCGAGGTGCAGCTGTCGCCGCCGGAGGCGCTGCGCAAGCTGGCGCAGATCACCGACTTCGACCTGTTCGTCACGACCACTTTCGACCCGCTGCTCGAGCAGGCCGTGAACGCCGAGCGATTCGACGGCCAGTCGGGGGCCGAGGTGCTGGCCTACGCGCCCAACCGGATCGCCGACCTGCCCGCCGAGCGCGGGCAGTTGCAGCGACCCGTCGTCTACCACCTGCTCGGCCGGTTGTCGGCGTCGCCGACCTACGTCATCTCCGACGAGGACATGCTCGAGTTCATCTGCGCACTGCAGTCCGAGCACCTCACGCCGGAGAAACTCTTCCACGAACTCGAGCACAACCACCTGCTGCTGATCGGCAGCGACTTCTCCAACTGGCTGGCGCGGCTGTTCCTGCGCATGGCGAAGCGCAAGCGCCTCTCCGACCCGCGGGACGTCGGCGAGGTTTTCGCGGACGACCACACGGTCAAGGACGACCGGCTCGTGGCCTTCCTGCAGCAGGTGAGCGTGCGCACGCGGGTCTACTCGGGCGCCGCGGCCTTCGTCGACGAACTGCACCGCCGCTGGCTCACGCGCCAGAAGCCGGTCGCCGCCGTCGCGGCGAGCGGGGCCGCCCCGCAGCGTTTCCTGCCCCCCGCGCGCGAGATGCCGGAGAACGCCATCTTCATCAGCTACGCGCGCGAGGACCTGCCGGCCGTGCAGCGGCTGAAGGGTGCGCTCGATGCGGCCGGGCTGACGACATGGTTCGACCTCGACCGGCTCGAGGGCGGTGACGACTACGACCGCAAGATCCGCGCCAACATCGGCCGCTGCAGCTTCTTCGTGCCCGTGATCTCCGCGACCACGCAGCGCCGTCACGAAGCCTACTTCCGCCGCGAGTGGAATTACGCCGTGGACCGCTCGCTCAACATCGCGGAGGGCGCGGTCTTCATCCTGCCGGTGTGCATCGACGACACGCCCGAGGCGACGGCGCTGGTGCCCGAGAAATTCAAGGCGCTGCACATCAGCCGGCTGCCGGGCGGCGAGCCGTCGCCCGAGTTCGTGCGCCGGCTGCGGGAACTGTTCAGCGCGCGTACCTCATGAAGCCGAGCGCCCCCGGGATCACCACCGACATCGCGATCGACCCCGAGAACCCCTGGCTCGGGTTGTCGTCGTATTCCTGCTGACCGTGCTGTTCGGCCAGTCGGGCCTCGGCAAGACCTCGCTGCTGCGCGCCGGTCTCGTGCCGCGCCTGCGAGGTGAAGGCTTCTGTCCGGTCTACGTGCGCGTCGACTACTCGCCGGAATCGCCGCCGCCATCGGAGCAGATCAAGCAGGCCATCTTCCGGGCCACCGCCGCGGCCGGCCACTGGACGCGGCCCGGCAGCGCGATCGAAGGCGAGTCGTTGTGGGAATTCCTCCACCATCGCGGCGATCTCCTGCGCGACGCGGAGGGCCGCACGGTCCTGCCGCTGCTGATCTTCGACCAGTTCGAGGAGATCTTCACGCTGGCGCAGGCCGATGATGTCGGCCGGCTGCGGGCCAAGACCTTCCTCGCGGATCTCGCGGACCTCGTCGAGAACCGGCCGCCGGTGGCGCTCGAGCAGCGCATCGACAGCGACCAGGTCGATGCCGGGCAGTTCGACTTCGCCCGCGCGGACTACCGGGTGCTGATCGCGCTGCGCGAGGACTACCTCGCGCACCTCGAGAGCGTGAAGGCCACGATGCCGTCGATCACGCAGAACCGCATGCGGCTCGCGCGCATGACGGGAGCACAGGCGCTGAGCGCGGTGGTGAAGCCGGGCGGCCGGCTCGTGTCGCAGGAAGTCGCCGAGTCCATCGTGCGCTTCGTGGCGGGCGGTTCCGAGCTGCAGAATGCCGAGGTCGAGCCGTCGCTGCTCAGCCTCATCTGCCGCGAACTCAACACGGTGCGCATCGCACAGGGACGCAAGGAGATCTCGGCGGACCTGCTCGCCGGCTCGCGCGACACCATCCTCACCGAGTTCTACGAGCGTGCGCTCGCAGACCAGCCCGCCGGCGTGCGTCGCGTGATCGAGGACGAGCTGCTGACGGATTCGGGTTACCGCGAAAGCCTGGCGGAAGAGCGCGTGGTCAAGGCGCTGGCCGCGGCGGGCGCGTCGCCCGATGCGCTCGCGAAGCTGGTGGACCGCCGCCTGCTGCGCATCGAGGACCGCCTCGACATGCGTCGCGTCGAACTGACGCACGACGTGTTGTGCAGCGTGGTGCGGGCGAGTCGCGACCGTCGCCACGAGCGTGAGGCGCGTGACGAGGCACAGCGCCAGCTGGCTGCGCAGCAGGAGCGGGAGAAGGCGACGCGCCGCGCGCTGGTGCGTGCCCGAACCGTCGCGACGGTCTGCGCCGTGCTGATGGTCGTGGCGGCGGCCAGCGCCATCTTCGGCTGGGTGAACTGGAACCGCGCCAAGACCGCGGACCGCCAGGCGCAGCAGGCGCGTGCGGACGCGGAGAAGCTGGTCGGGTTCCTGATCGAGGACTTCTACAACGAGCTGCAGCCGACGGGTCGCCTCGAGACCATGGGCAAGCTCGCCCATCTCGCGGTCAATTACTACGACGGGCTGCCGCCCGAACTCGTCACGCCGCAGACGCAGGTCTATCGCGGCATGGCGCTGGTGCGCGAAGCCGAGGCCATGCTCTCGAAGGGCGATTACCAGCAAGGCAACCCGCGCCTCGACCAGGCCTTTGCGCTGTTCCAGCAACTGCGGGCCGGCGGCGACCGCGGCGAGGCCGTGGCCGTCGGGCTCGCGCTGTCGAAGTTCGCGCGATTCACCTCCTGGGGGGTGACCGGGGCCCCGGGCTCGAAGCCCGAGGACCTCAAGTGGACCGCGGACCTGCTGCGGCCCTACCTTGCCGACCCGAAGACGTCACGCGGCACGCGCATGCTGTATGCCGACGTGCTCAATTACCTGAGCCACGCGCAACCGCTCGAGCAGCGGCTCGCCACCTGCGACGAGGCCCGCAAGATCCTGGCGGACCTCGGTGCCAAGGACCTGTCCGACCTGCGGGCGGCCTCCATCTACGCCGACGTCAGCGACTCCGAGGCGAGGCACGCGCTCCTGCTCGGTCGCGTGCAGGATTCGGAGCGGCTCGAGTCGGAGGTCTACGAGATCGCCGAGGGCGTGCTGGCCCAGCGCCCGGGCGACCTGCGCTCCATGGCCAATCGCGCGCTGGCCGCCGACCTGCTGGCGAGCCTGGCGATCCGGCGCACGGATTTCCGGGCGGCGGAGCAGTACGCGGCCAAGTCCGCACTGGCCGGCGAGAACTACGTCCGCTTCAATCCGTCGGACTACAACTCCTGGGTCTATCTCGTTCGCGGCCGCGACAAGGTGGCGAGCGTCCTCGCGGAGCAGGGGCGCCTCACCGACAGCATTGACACGTTGCAGGGCACGGTGGCCCTCGAGAACGACAAGCGCAAGCCGGGCAGCCTCGGCCAGGTCCTGTGGCAGACGTGGAATGCGCTGACCATGCAACTGGCGAGCAGCGGGCAGCGCGCCGCGGCCGAGCAGACGCGACTGCAGACGGAGAAGGCAATCAAGGAAACGGCGGCGCTCGAGGACAAGGGGTCGCCGCGACAGGCGCTGTATGCGTTGGCGCCCCGGGCGATGCAGGCTCGCCTGCTGCTGCTGTACGGCGAGTACCCGGAGGCCTTCGAGATGGCACGTGTGACGTCGACGCAGGCTCGCGGCATCGCCGCGTCGGAGTTGATGGGCAATGCGCTGCGGGCCAACCTGCTGCGCGGCCTGCTCAGCGTGCAGACCCTGGCGGCGCTGCAGATCGGGCGGTACGCGGACGCCGAGGCCGCGGCGCGCGAGCGCTCTGCGCTGCCGCCGAACCCGTTCTCCGATTTCGATCCGCAGGTCGAACTCACCCGCGCGCAGATCACGCTCGCCCATGCGCTGGTCGGCCAGGGCCGGCTCGCGGAGGCGCGCAAGATCCTCGAACTCGAGTTGTCCCGCTACCACGACCGGCGCAAGGCGGGGGCGAACGGGTTGAGTTTCGAGCGCGACCTGGCCTACGCGCAGTACGTCAACGCGATCGCGCAGCCGGAGGACGGGCCCGGGCGGACGCGTCGATCGCTCGCGCTGGCGGAGGCCCGCGCGGCGTTGTCACGCATTCCGGCGGATGCCCAGCGCGTCTATGAAGTGCGGGAACTGACGCGCCTGATCGCCGAGGCCGGTCGCCGCGGCTGAGCCCGCCGCCGTCTCAAGCGGCCTTGCGGGCCCCGGCCTGCGCCGCGTGATCCGCGAGCACCTGCGCGACGCAGGCCGTGAGGCGCTTGCCCGTCGCCACGTGCAGGAATTCGTTCGGCCCGTGCGCATTCGAGTTCGGCCCGAGCACGCCCGTGACCAGGAACTGCGTTCCCGGGAACTTCACGCCGAGCATGCCCATGAACGGGATGCTGCCGCCCGTGCCCATGAACATCGAGTCCTTGCCGAAGTGGGCGCGGGACGCGCGCTGCATCGATTCCTCGAGCCACGGCGCCAGCGTCGGCGCATTCCAGCCGCCCATCGACGACTCGACCTTGAACTCGACCCGCGCGCCATAGGGCGGGTCGCGCTCGAGCGCCGCCTTCACCGCCTGCGCGGCGACGGCCGGATCCATGGTCGGCGTGAGCCGGAACGACAGCTTGAGGCTCGTGTAGGGCCGCAGGGTATTGCCGGCGCTGCGAAACGCCGGGATGCCGTCCGCGCCCGTGACGCTCAGCGTCGGCCGCCAGGTGTTGTTGAGCAGCAGCTCGTACGGATCGTTCGACACCGCGTGCATGCCCGGCATCATCGGGAACTTCTGGAACACCGTCGTGCCCAGCACTTCCGCAGCGGCCTTGGCCTGGGCGCGGCGATCGGCGGGAATCGGGGTGTTGAGTTCCTCGACGAGGATGGCGCCGGAATTGGCGTCCTCGACGCGGGCCAGCACTTCGCGCAGCACGCGGAAACTCGACGGCACGACGCCGCTGCCGGTGCCGGAATGCACGCCCTCGCGCAGCACGTCGACCCGCAGCGTGCCGATGAGGTTGCCGCGCAGCGACGTGGTGCACCAGAGCTGGTCGTAGTTGCCGCACTCGGCGTCGAGGCAGACGACGAGGCTCGGGCGACCGAGGCGGGCACCGAGCGCGTCGATGTGCGCCTCGAGGTCGGGACTGCCGCTTTCCTCGCTGGCCTCGATCAGGATCACGCAGCGCGCATGCGGGATGCCCTGCTCGTGCAGGGCGCGGATCGCCGTCAGCGAGCCGAAGAGGGCATAGCCGTCGTCGGCGCCGCCGCGGCCATAGAGCTTGCCGTCGCGCAGGACCGGGGTCCACGGCTCCAGGCCGTCGGACCAGCCGGTGAATTCCGGCTGCTTGTCGAGGTGCCCGTACAGCAGCACGCAATCGTCGACCTGCCCAGGCACGTCCACGAACAGCAGGGGTGTGCGCCCCGGCAGGCGCAGCAACTCGACGGTCGAGCCGGGCACCGCGTGCGCCTCGGCCCAGCGTCGCATCAGTTGCGCCGCCGCTTCCATGTGGCCGTGCGCCTCCCAGTCCGGGTCGAACAGGGGCGACTTGTTCGGGATGCGCACGTAGTCCATGAGCTGCGGGACGATCGAGTCGTCCCAGGTCCGCTCGACGTATCGGCCGATCTGTTCGGTATTCATAAGGGTTTTCGAAACAGCAGGTTACGAAGCATTTCGAACGTCGGCTGGAGACCCGGGGCCGGCGTCGAACCCGAAGAATTTCACCGCGTTGGCCGTGGTGACGGCCGCGACGACGGCGGGATCCTCACCGCGACATCGTGCAATGGTACGCAGGATGTGGGGCAGATACTTCGGTTCATTGCGCCGATGCGACGGCTTCGGCTGCAGGTCGCGCGGCAGCAGGTAGGGCGCGTCCGTCTCGACCATGAGGCGGTCGAGTGGAATGAGTTTCACGAGCTCGCGCAGGTGCTGGCCGCGCCGCTCGTCGCAGATCCACCCCGTGATGCCGACGGACAGGCCGAGGTCTAGGTAGTCGCGCAGTTCGCGCGCCTCGCCAGTGAAACAATGGGCGACCCCGCCCGGGAGCCGGGGCAGGTAGTCCTTCAGGATCGCCACGAACGCGTCGTGGCCGTCCCGCTGGTGCAGGAAGACAGGCTTGCCGGATTCGACCGCCAGCGCGAGCTGCAACCGGAAGACGCGCTCCTGGTCCACGTGCGGCGAGAAATTCCGGAAGTAATCCAGGCCGCATTCGCCGGCGGCGCCGACCTCGGGCTGGACCAGCAACTCGCGCAGGGCGGGCACGTCGGCGTCCGTGAACTCCCGGGCGTGATGCGGATGGATCCCCGCCGTGCAGCGGTAACGATGCGGAGCGCCGCGCACGAGTTCGATCGCCCGGTGGGTGCTGTCGATCGTGCTGCCGGTGATGACCATGCGGCTCACCCCCGCGGCGACCGCGTGCGCGATCACTGCGTCCCGGTCGTGGTCGAAGCTGTCGTGGGCGAGGTTCAGGCCGATGTCGACGAGGGCAAACGTCATGGGGGAGGCGCTGTGCTAATGTTCCGGTCTTCGTGCCACGGCCGCAGGAGGCCCGGCGGGGTCGGCATTCTAGCCACCCGGCGGGCTTGGCGCGCCGGGCGAACAACAACGAATCGGTGAACCGTTCATGGCCCTGGACAAGGCAGCCCTGGAAAGTCTGCGTCTCGATCGCGGCCCGGATGCCGCCCGCTACGAGGAGCCCGGCCGACGATCGCGTCGCTGGTGGATCCTCGCCGCGGTCGCGGCCGTCGTGGTCCTGCTGTTCGCCTGGCGTTCTTTCAGCGGGGCGGTGCCGGTACAGACCGTGACCGTCGAGGCTCCGGAGGGCGCCGACGGCGCGGTCCTCAACGCGTCCGGTTACGTGGTGGCGCGGCGGCTGGCCACGGTCAGTTCGAAGGTCACCGGGCGCATCGCCGAGGTCCTGTTCGAGGAAGGCGCCGCGGTGCAGGAGGGGCAGGTCCTGGCCCGGCTCGACCCGGCCACCGCCCGCGCGGAGTATGCCGTCGCCGCCGAGGGGCTCGAGGCCAGCCGGCGCAACCTCAACGAGATCAAGGTCCGTCTCGCCGATGCCCAGCGCACGCTGGCGCGCAATCGCAGCCTCGTCGAACGCAAGCTGGTCGCGCAGAGCGTGGCCGACACCTCGGAGGCCGACGTGGCAGCCCTGCAGGCCCGGCTCGCCGCGGCGGACGCCGAGGTCGGCGTGGCGCAGAGCCAGGTGGGCCTCGTGCGCCAGTCGCTCGCCGACCTCGAGATCCGCGCGCCGTTCGCCGGCGTGGTGATCTCGAAGGACGCCCAGCCCGGCGAGACCGTCTCGCCCATGTCGGCAGGCGGCGGCTACACGCGCACCGGCATCGCGACCATCGTCGACATGGACTCGCGCGAGATCGAGGTCGACGTCAACGAGGCGTACATCAATCGCGTGCAGGATGGCCAGCGCATCGAGGCCGTGCTCGACGCCTACCCGGACTGGAAGATTCCCGGCCACGTGCTGAGCATCGTGCCGACCGCGGATCGCCAGAAGGCGACGGTGCGGGTGCGCATCGCGTTCGACCAGCTCGACCCGCGCATCCTCCCGGACATGGGCATCAAGGTCAGCTTCCTCGAGCCGGCAGGCCAGGCGAAACCCGCGGCCCAGGCGCCGAAGGTGCCCGAGAACGCGGTCGTCAAGGATGGCGACGCCCGTTACCTCTGGCTCGTGCGCGATGCCCGGGTCGAGAAGCGTGCCGTGAAGCTCGGAGCCGCTGCGGACGGGCAGGTGGCCGTCACCGACGGACTCAAGGGCGGCGAAGTGATCGTCGTCGACCCGCCGTCGCGGCTGCGCGACGGGGCCGCCGTGGAGCTGCAGGCCGCGACGAAATGACCGACGGCGCCGCGCCGATCGTCCGCATCCGCAACCTCGTCAAGGAGTACCGGCGGGGCGCCGAGGTCGTGCGCGTGCTCGACGGGCTCTCGCTCGACATCGCCTCGGGCGACTACGTCGCGCTGATGGGGCCGTCGGGCTCCGGCAAGTCGACGCTGCTCAACCTGATCGGCGGCCTGGACCATCCGACCTCGGGCGAACTCGAGGTGGACGGCCTGCGCGTCGATGCGCTCGGCGATGCGGCGCTCGCCCGCTGGCGGGCGGATCACGTCGGCTTCGTTTTCCAGATGTACAACCTGCTGCCGGTGCTCACCGCCGAGCGCAATGTCGAACTGCCGCTGCTCCTGAAGGACCTGACGCGCGAGCAGCGGATGCGCCGCGTCGCCGCCGCCCTCAAGCTGGTCGGTCTCGAGCACCGGGCGAAGCACCGGCCGCGCGAGCTCTCGGGCGGCCAGGAGCAGCGCGTCGGCATCGCGCGCGCGATCGTCACCGATCCGACGCTGCTGCTCTGCGACGAGCCGACCGGCGACCTCGACCGCAAGTCGGGCGACGAGATCCTCGCGCTGCTCGAAGCGCTCAACCAGGAATACGGCAAGACCATCATCATGGTCACGCACGACCCGCACGCCGCCGAGCGCGCGCATCGCGTGGTCCACCTCGACAAGGGCCTGCTGCGCGAAGACGCCGCATGATCGGCAAGTACCTGCCGCTGCTCGCCGCCAGCCTGCGCCGCAAGCGCCTGCGGACGTTCTTCACGGTCGCGTCGATCCTGGTGGCCTTCCTGCTCTTCGGCCTCGCCGAGTCCATGCGCAATGCGCTCGAGTCGGGCGTGTCGGTCGCGGGCGCCGACCGGCTGCTGACCATGCACAAGGTGTCGTTCACCCAGTTGCTGCCGGCGAGCTACGAGAGCCGCATCCGGGCGGTCGACGGCGTGGTGGCGGTGGCGCCGCAGACCTGGTTCGGCGCGTGGTTCCGCGACGAGAGCAACCAGGTGCCGTGCTTCCCGACCGAGCCCACAACATTCCTCAGGATCTACCCGGAATACCGCATCCCGGAACTGCAGAAGCAGGACTGGATCGCGGACCGCTCCGGCATCCTGATCGGGCGGGCGATCGCGGACGTGTTCCACTGGAAAGTCGGCGACCACGTGCCGCTGCGCTCGGCGATCTGGCGCCGGCAGGACGGCAGCGACTCCTGGGACGTCACCGTGCGCGCGATCTACGACATGCCGGAGGGCGGCGACACGCGCCAGATCCTGATGCACCAGGAGTACTTCGAGGAGGCCAAGCAGTTTGCGAAGGGGCAGGTCGGCTGGTACGTGGTGAAGGTGCGTGACGCGGGCGACGGCCCGCGGATCGGCAAGCAGATCGACCACATGTTCGCGAACTCGCCGGCCGAGACCAAGACGTCCTCGGAGCGCGCGATGGCGCAGTCCTTCGTCAACCAGATCGGCAATATCGGCGCGATCCTCTCCGCCATCGTGGCCGCCGTGTTCTTCACGATGCTGCTGGTGACGGCCAACACGATCGCGCAATCGGTGCGCGAGCGCACCAACGAGCTCGGCGTGCTGAAGACCCTCGGCTTCACCAACGGCGGCGTGCTCGCACTGGTGCTGGCCGAGTCGATCCTCATCACCGCGGTCGGTGGCCTGCTCGGCATCGGCCTCGCGTACTGGTTCGGCCGCGCGTTCGGGCCGTGGTTCAACCAGTACCTGCCGGGCTTCCAGGTGCCGGGCTACGCGATCGTGCAGTCGTTCGTGTTCATGGTGCTGCTCGGCCTGGTGGCGGGCGCCGTGCCGGCCGTGCAGGCCATGCGCCTCAGGATCGTGGAGGCGCTGCGTCGCGACTGATGCCATGAGTGCCGCTTCCTGGGTGACGCAGGTCGTCACCGTCACCGAGATGAACCTGCGCAACCTGCCGTCGCGCATCGGTACCTCGCTGGTCGCGGTGATCGGCATCGGCGGCGTGGTTGCGGTGCTGGTGTCGCTGCTGTCGATGGGCGAGGGCTTTCGCGCGGCGCTCGACCTTTCGGGCCGCGACGACGTCGCGATGATCCTGCGCGGCGGGTCGGCCGACGAGCTGTCGAGTTCGTTCTCCCGCGAGGAGTTCGACGTCATCGCCTCGGCGCCGGGCATCGCGCGCGACGCGCAGGGTCCGATCGCGTCCGGCGAGATGTACACCATCGTGGACCTGCCGATGCGCAGCACCGGGACTGGCGCCAACGTGCCGTTCCGCGGCGTCGACCGCCGCGCGCCGCTGGTGCGCGACCATTTCCGCATCCTGGCGGGCCGCATGTTCGTGCCGGGCCGCGACGAGGTGATCGTGGGGCGCGGCGCGTTCGCGCAATTCGGCAACATCGACCTGGGACAGACCGTCACCTGGGGGTCGCACGACTGGAAGATCGTCGGCGTGTTCGAGGCCGGCGGCAGCGTGTCGGAGTCCGAGGTCTGGGCGGACCTGCAGGTGCTGCGCGGCGTGTACCGGCGCGTCAGCATGGTGCAGGTCGTGCGTGCGAAGCTCATCTCGCCCGAGGCGCTCGCGACGCTCAAGGCGAACCTCGAGCAGGACCGCCGGGTGAACGTCTCGGTGCGCAGCGAGCGGCAGTTCTACGCCGACCAGTCGCGCATCCTCATCGCGCTGGTGAAATACGTCGGCACGACGATCGCCGTGCTGATGGGCATCGGCGCGGTGTTCGCGGCGCTCAACACGATGTACTCGGCGGTGTCGACCCGCACGCGCGAGATCGCCACGCTGCGCGCGCTCGGCTTCGGCGCAGGCCCGGTCGTCACCTCCGTGCTGCTCGAGTCGGTCGTGCTGGGGCTGATCGGCGGTCTCGTCGGCGGGGCGCTGGTGTACTTCGTGCTGAACGGGTACCAGGCATCGACGCTCAACTGGGCGAGTTTCAGCCAGATCACCTTCGCGTTCACCGTCACGCCGCGACTGCTGGTGACGGGCCTCGTCTATGCGCTCATACTCGGCGCCGTCGGAGGGCTGCTGCCCGGCATCCGTGCCGCGCGCATGCCGGTCACTTCGGGGCTCAGGGAACTCTAGGGGATGCGATCGGGACGGGGAGGCGCAGCGGCGCTCGACAATCCGCTGCAGATGACGCTGTGGTCGAGCCGCGACCAGGCACCCGACTGGCACGTGCGCATCAGTCGCCGCGCCCGACGGCTGTCGATGCGCGTCTTTCCGGGCGGGCGCGTCGAGGTCGTGGTGCCGCCCGGGGTCGGCGTGCCGGCGATCGAGCATTTCGTCAGCAAACACCGCGAGTGGGCCGAACGACGCTCGCACGAACTCCGACTGCAGGCGCCCCGTGCTGCAGAACGCCGACCGGAGGCGATCAGCCTCGCGCTGCTCGGGCACACCTGGCAGGTCGAATACCGGGCCGGCCGCAGCAACCGCGCCGAACCCGTCGCGCACGACTGCCTGCAGGTGAATACCACGACGCTCACGGACCGCAACGTCAGCCAGGCGCTGGTGCGCTGGCTCGGGAACGAGGCCTCGGTGCACCTCGCGACGCGCCTCAGCGCCCTGGCCGGCGAGCTCGACATCGACTACCGGCGCCTCAGCATCCGTCGCCAGCGTACCCGCTGGGGCAGCTGCTCCACGCAGGGCACGATCAGCCTGAACATGTGCCTGATGTTCCAGCGGCCCGAGGTCGTGCGCTACCTCATGGTCCACGAACTCTGCCACCGCCGGCAGATGAACCACTCGCGGAATTACTGGGCGCTGGTCGAGCGCCACGAACCCGGCTGGAAGGCCCTGGACGCCGAACTGCTGAAGGGCTGGCACCACGTGCCGGCATGGGTCTTTCCCTGACGTCGCCCCGGGCGACGGCCCCGGGCGGTGCCCGGCTGTGTAAGATACGGGCCCCTAGCACGCCCCGTGACGCGCCATGCCGGACAGACTGCACAACATCAACGTCCTCTCGAGCGAGCTGCTGCCCACCCCGGAGCAGGTGAAGCAGGCCCAGCCGCTGGCGCCGGCCGCCGAGGAATTCGTGTTCCGCAGTCGCGAAGTGGTGCGTCGCATCCTCGATCGCGAGGACCCGCGCCTGTTCGTGGTGGTCGGCCCGTGTTCGATCCACGACGTGGTGGCGGCGCGTGAGTACGCCGCGCGCCTGCGAGGCCTCGCCCAGCGCGTCGACAAGACGATGCTGCTCCTGATGCGCGTCTACTTCGAGAAGCCGCGCACCACGGTGGGCTGGAAGGGACTGATCAACGATCCCGACATGGACGACTCCTTCCACATCGAGAAGGGCATCCGCCTCGCGCGCGAACTGCTGCTCTACCTCGCGGAACTCGGCATGCCGGCCGCCACCGAGGCGCTCGATCCGATCATGCCGCAGTACCTCTCCGAGCTGATCACGTGGACGGCGATCGGCGCGCGCACCACCGAGTCGCAGACGCATCGCGAGATGGCGAGCGGCCTGTCGACGCCGGTCGGATTCAAGAACGGCACGGACGGCTCACTGACGGTCGCGATCAACGCGCTGCAGTCGGCGCGGCACCCGCATCACTTCCTCGGCATCACGCAGCAGGGGCAGTCCGCGGTGTTCCGCACGCGCGGCAACAAGTACGGCCACATCGTGCTGCGCGGCGGCGGCTCGCGCACCAACTACGATTCGGTCAGCCTCGCGCTCTGCGAGCGGGAACTCGAGAAGGCCGGGTTGCCGCCGAACGTCGTGGTCGACTGCAGCCACGGCAATTCGAACAAGGATCCGGGCCTGCAGCCGCTCGTCGCCGAAAACCTCGGCAATCAGATCCTCGAGGGCAATCGCTCCATCGTCGGCTTCATGCTCGAGAGCAACCTGCACTGGGGCAGCCAGCCGGTGTCGGCGAAGCGCGAGGAGCTGAAGTACGGCGTCTCGGTGACCGATGCCTGTATCGACTGGGAGACGACGGAAGGCCTGCTGCTGTCGCTCGATCAGCGGCTGCGCTCGGCGCCGCGCTTCGCCAAGGGTTCCGCGGCCGCCTGAGCCATGACGACGGCGCAGAAGACTGCGCTCGTGACCGGGGCCGGAGGCGGCATCGGCCGCGCCGTGGTCGCGCAGCTCCTGCAGGCGGGATATGCCGTCGCCGCGGTCGACCTCGCGCTGGCCGACCTGCCCTGTGTGCTGCCCGCGGCCTTCGCCGCGCTGTCCGCCGACGTCACCGACGAGGCGCGCCTCGCGCAGGTGGTGGCCGAGACGCTCGCCCGGTTCGGGCGCATCGATGCCGTGGTGCACCTCGCGGGCGTGATCGGGCGCGGTTCGCTCGCGGACGAGTCGGTCGACGAGTGGCGACGCATCCTCGACGTGAACCTCACCTCGGCCTTCCTGCTCGCGCGCGCGACACGCGATGCGCTCAAGGCCACGGGCGGATCGCTCCTGCTCACGGCCTCGGTCAACGGGCGCAACGGCGGCTCGGCGCTGTCCGGGCCGGCCTATGCCGTCTCGAAGGCCGGCATCATCAATCTCACCCGCTATCTCGCGAAGGAGTGGGGCGCGGACGGGATCCGGGTCAACTGCATCGCGCCCGGGCCGGTTGACACGCCGATGGTCCAGCGACTGCCGGCCGAAACGATCGAGCAACTGCGCCGCGCGATCCCGCTCGGGCGCATCGCCCGGCCGGAAGACGTCGCGGCCACCGTGGCCTTCCTCTGTTCGCCCGCCGCGGGCTATCTCACCGGGATCACGCTCAACGTCAGCGGCGGCCTGCTGCTGGACTAGTGCCGGCCGGCGCCTTGGTCGCGAGCCAGGCCTCGAGTTCAGGCAACTGCCGGGCGCGGATGGCGCTGCGCACGCGCACGCTGGCGATGGCGCGGTCGGCGATCACCCGGGCGTCCTGCGGCGTCGAGCTGCGGACGTACGCATCGACTTCGTCGGCCAGTGCGGCATCGTACGAGGCGTACGCGAGCGACGGGATGAATCCCCAGCGCGACGACTCGTCGACCCGGCCCAGGATCGCGGCGTCGTGGGCGACGGCGAACCGGAATGCCTCGGTCGGATGGACCAGCGCGACCGACTGCACCATCGACGGTCCCGTCGTCACCGGCACCTCGCTCGACATCGCGAGTTCCAGCGTCCGCCGGGCGAGATCCGGGTCGAGGGCATTGCCGAGCGCCCGGTAATACGCGCGCTGCACACGGGGATCCTCCGTCGCGCTTGCGCGTTGCCGCAGGTCCTCCCACGTGGCGGCATCGGCATGACGCGCCGCCACTTCCATCACGACGTTGCGCAGCGACGGGACGACCGCCTCCGGGTGCTGCGGCAGCGAGCGGAACCGTGCCGTCGCTTCGCGCACGATGTCCGGATCGGCCAGCGTGCCGAGCGACGAGATGAGTTCCTCCCGCAGCAGGGCGGTCGGCTGCGATTCGCCCTCGACGGGCGACCACCCGAGCCGGTCGAACGCAGGCCGCAGCCGGGCCCGTGCGTACCGGCGCCATGCGTCGAGCTGCGGAGAGCCCTGCATCAGCCGGTCGATCGAGGCGAACCGGCCGGCGAGCTGCATCACCAGGTACGGGTGGCTGTCGATCGCGACGGCATCGGCGAGTTCGAGGTAGCGGGCCGTGGCGAGCACGCCGCTCTGCGCGAGTGCCGATGCATCGTTCAGCAGGCCGAGGCGGTCGACGTTGGCCAGTCGGTCGAAGTGCTGGTGCAGGCGCGCGAATTCCGCATCGTCATACCGCGTGCGGTAGTACGCAGCCTGGCCGGCATTCGCGACGAAGGGCCCGCAACCTGCCACGTCCACCGAGACGGGCGCTCCGTCGCGCTTCAGCACGGCCTCAGCCGTGCGTCCCGTGTCGATCGCCGTCAGCCGGACCGGGATCGTCCACGTCTGTGGCGCCTGCCGGGTCGCGCCACCCTGCAGGCGTGTCTGCGTCAGCTCCACCCGACTGTGGCCGTCCACGCAGGCGCCGGGCGTCACGCCGACGAGCGGTACGCCCGGCTGCAGCGTGAAGTCGCGCGCGAGGTCGAGCACGGGCAGGGGGCTCGCGGCGGCGATCTCCTGCCACAACTGCTCGGTGACCGCGTTCGCGTAGGCGTACTTGCGCATGTAGCTGCGGATGCCCGCGCGAAACGCCTGCTCGCCGACCGTGGACTCGAGCATGCGGATCACGGCGCTGCCCTTGTTGTACGCGATCGAGTCGAAGGACTGGTTGGCCGTCTCGACCGAGTCGACGCGCTGCACGATCGGGTGCGTGGCCTCGCTGACGTCGGACTGCATCGCGTATTCGCGCGTGCCCTGCGTGGCCGCGAGCGGAATGTCCCACTCGGGGTGCAGCGTCGTCGCGACCTTGGTCGCCATCCACGTGGCGTAGCCCTCGTTGAGCCACAGATCGTCCCACCAGTTCATGGTGACGAGGTCGCCGAACCACTGGTGCGCCATCTCGTGCGCGACGACGGAGTAGATCTCCATGCGCTCCGAGTCCGACGAGATCGACGGATCGACCAGCAGCGCCGGTTCGAAGTACATGATGGCGCCCCAGTTTTCCATCGCGCCGAAGAACTGGCTCGCGCCGGGCACGGCGATCATGTCGAGCTTCGGCAATGGGTAGGGCGCGCCGAAGTACTCGTTGTACCAGGGCAGGATCTCGGCGGCCGCGTCGAGCGACATCTGGCCCTTCGCGCTCGCACCGCGACGGGTGACGACGCCGATGTCGACGCCCGCGACCTTGCGGGAGATGCGCTCGAGGTCGCCGACGGTGAGGTGCAGCAGGTAGGAGGACATCTTCGGCGAGCGCTCGAAGCGCACGACCTGCTTGCCGTCGACGAGGCGGCTCCTCGCGACCGGCATGTTCGAGTAGGCCGACTGGCCGGCGGGGATGACCGCCTCCAGCGTGAAGGTGGCCTTCGCGGTGGGCTCGTCCCACATCGGCGCAAACCGGCGGGCGTCCGCCACTTCGAACTGGGTGGTGAGCATGCGCTGCCGTGAACCATCGGGACCGTAGTCGACCGCGAACAGGCCGGTGGCGGTCTGGTAGATCTTGCCGGTGTACACGAACTCGATCCGGTGACGGCCGGTCGGCAGCGGCCTCGCGAGCTGCAGCGTGGCGGTCTGTGCCGCGGCGTCCGTCGCGACCGACTGGACCGGCTTGCCGTCGACCTTCGCGCTCTGGATCGCGAGGTCGAGCGCGTTGACCGTCACCCGGTCCGTGGCCCGGGCGACCTGCACCTCGATCACGGTGCGCCCCGCGAGCGTGAGTGCCGTTGAATCCGGTTCGACGTGGATGTCGTAATGGATCGGGGCGATGCCTTCCGGCAGGCGGCCGGGGCGGGTGGTCGTCTCGGACGCCAGGACCGGGACGCAGGCGAGGCCCGCGATGGCCGTCAGAATCAGTGCGCGCATCGGCCGATTCTGCCTGCCGCGCGACGGGATGCAAGGCCCGGCCCGCCGCCCGACGCGAGGCTGTTAAGATCGCGGTTCTTGCAACCGGTCACATCCTGGGGAGGACACGACCATGACGATCAAGCAGGGCGACAAGATGCCGGCCGGCACGTTCAAGACGATGACCAAGGACGGCCCGCAGAACCTCACGACGGACCAGCTCTTCGCGGGCAAGAAGGTCGTGCTCTTCTCCGTCCCGGGCGCCTTCACGCCGACCTGCGACGCCAAGCACCTGCCGGGCTTCCTGCAGCACGCGGCGGCCCTCAAGGCGAAGGGTGTCGACACCATCGCCTGCATGGCCGTGAACGACGTGTTCGTCATGAATGCCTGGGGCAAGGCCTCGAACGTCGGCGACAGCGTGCTGATGCTGGCCGACGGCAACGCCGCCTACGCCAAGGCGCTCGGCCTCGAACTCGACGCGTCCGGCTTCGGCATGGGCATCCGCGGCCAGCGCTTCGCGGTCGTCGTGGACAACGGCGTCGCCTCGAAGGTGCTGGTGGAAGGCCCGGGCGAATTCAAGGTCTCGAGCGCCGAGCACGTCCTGGGCGTGCTCTGACCGCGCGACGCGCGCGTTCGGCTGGTGCGGGTCAGTCCAGGAATTCCCGGCAAGCCGACGCGCGTGCGGACGCCGCCTCGGGGCGCGCGCGCACGGTGGCGTTGCCCAGGCGCCGCTTGACCGATCCCGTGCCGTAGTAGCGCGTGTCGCGCGCGTCCTGCAGCACCAGCACGGGTTGCTCCACGCCTTTGACGATGTCGCGCAGGGCCGCTTCGAGGGCCGCGCGCGCCGCATCGCCATAGCTGTCCGGCTGGCACATGAGGTCGGCCAGGGCGGCGTGCAGGATCTCCGGATCGAGGTCGACGCGCCGCTCCCGCGCCGCCGCCGCCGTGCGCTCGAACCAGGGCCAGGTCATGTGGGCGGTACGCAGTTGCTCGAACAGACGGATGAGGTGCGACCCCGCGCGATCGGGCACTACCGCCGGACAGTATTCCCGCACGTAACGGCGTCGATCGCGAGTGCGGACCATCGGCACGCCGTCGAGCAGCATGCGCCGCACGCGGCGCGGACGGTTCGCCGCGAGCGCACACGCGAATGCCGTGCCGAGTCCCTCCGCCACGACGTCGACCTTCTCGCAGTCGAGCGCCACCAGCACGTCCTCGAGCAACGCGACGTACGCGCCGAGCGTGGGTGAGGGCAGGGGATCCGACTCGCCGAGCCCCGGCAGCTCGGGCGCGATCACCAGCCGGTCGGTCGCGAGCTCGGTGGCATAGGCATCGAGCTGGCGGGACGTGCCCGGCAGGTCCGGCAGGAGCAGGGTCGGTGTCGCACGGGCCGATCCGCCGCGCAGGCCGACGCGCACCTGGCCGTGGGGCAGTTCCACGTAGCGGTGGCGCTGCCAGTGGGCGCTGGCCCGGCTCGACGGCGCGGGCGGCTGCCAGTCCGGCACGTCACGGGCGCCCTCGCGCAGCAGCCCGAGCAACTGCTGGCGCCACGCGCCCGGCACATCCGGCACGCGCAGGACCCGGCTGCCGCTGGGCATCACCAGGGGCAGGCGGTCGAGGTGCGTGTAGAGGTAGTCGTCCTGGCGGCACATGAACACCGTCGGCGAGCGCAGCTGCGAGATCACCGGGCCCGCTGCATAGCGCAGGGCGGCGCCATAGGCACCGCTCCCGTGCCGTCCCGCGAGGAACATGTCGGTGGCGTAAGCGTGCAGCGCACGGTCGTCGGGCAGGTCGGCCGCATGGCGCGACTCCGCCGTCAGGGTGTGCCACGGAAAGTAGCGGTGGAAGTCGAGCATCTTCGTCCACTGCCGCACGATGTAGTCACCGTCGGGCGTCGGTACGAAGGGCGGCAGGTAGCGACTCAGGTACTCGTCGTCCGGCAGCTCTGCCGGCAGCGAGAGACCGTCCAGCACGGCCAGGGCGACGCGCTGGGGCTGGTCCGCCGCGAACTGCAGGGCGATCTTGGCGCTCGTGTGGCAGCCGTAGAGCGCGCAGCGCCCGATGCCGAGCGCGTTGAGCGCTTCATCCAGCGCACGCGCGAAATCCGGGATGGTGGGCGCGTCGATGGGCAGCGGGGAAGAGCGCCCGTGGCCCGGCACGTCGAGCGCCACGACCGTGAAGTGCTCGCCCAGCCACTCGATGGTGGGGACGTGCAGGCGCGAGGAGCGCGGGGATTCGTGCAGCAGCACGACCGTCGGTCCGCGGCCCCCGTAACGGAAGTGGACCTCTCCCTGGGAGACGTCCACGCAGCCCTTGCGCACGATGGCCATGGGATGGGCCCGCGACACGGCGGCCCCGGGGGGACCGCCGTGCGGCAGGCAGAGAGGTCAGCCGCCGAGCGCCTTTTCGAGCTCGGGCACGATCTGGAACAGGTCGCCGACGAGGCCGATGTCGGCCGCCTCGAAGATCGGCGCCTCGGCATCCTTGTTGATCGCGACGATCGTGCGCGCGTCCTTGATGCCCGTCATGTGCTGGATCGCCCCCGAGATGCCGATGGCGAGGTACAGCTCCGGCGCGATGATCTTGCCGGTCTGGCCGACCTGCAGGTCGTTCGGCACGTAGCCGGCGTCGACCGCCGCACGCGACGCGCCCACCGCCGCGCCCATCTTGTCGGCGAGGCTGTAGATCAGCTTGAAGTTGTCGGCGCTGCCGAGCGCGCGACCGCCCGAGACGACCTTCGCCGCGGACTGCAGGTCCGGCCGGCCGGTCGTGGCGCCCGAGCGCGAGACGAAGCGCGTGTGCGTCGGCAGGGCCACGCCCGCATCGACCTTCTCGATGGTCGCGCTGCCGCCGGTCGCCGCCGCTTCGAAGGAAGCGACACGCACCGTGGCGACGACCTTCTTGTCGGCCGGTACGTCGATCGTGAGGATCGCGTTGCCCGCGTAGATCGGCCGCTTGAAGCGGTGCGGGCCCTCGACCGCCATGATGTCGCTCACCTGGCTGACGCCGAGCAGCGCGGCCACGCGCGGCATCAGGTCCTTGCCAAAGGTGGTCGACGGGCCGAACACGTGCGTGTAGCCCTCGGCGGCCTTGGCGATCTGCGGCGCGTACACGGCCGCGAGCGGCTCGGCATTCGCCGCGTTCTCGATCACCACGACCTTGGACACGCCGGTGATGGCGGCGGCCTGCGCGGCCACCGCCGACGCGTCCGCGGCGAGCACGGCGACGTCGATGGTGGCGCCCGCGATCTTCGCGGCGCAGGTGACGCTCTTCAGCGTGCTCGCGTTGAGCTTGCCGGCATCGTGCTCGGCAACGATCAGGATCTTACTCATCAGACCAACCCCTTCTTCTGCAGCGCCGCAACGAGTTCGCCCACGTCCTTCACCATGATGCCCTTGGAGCGGCTCGGCGGCGGATCGATGCGAACGGTGGTGAAGGCCGCGCCTTCGGCCACGCCGTAGTCGGCGAGGGCCTTGACGTCGAGCGGCTTCTTCTTCGCCTTCATGATGTCCGGCAGCTTCACGTAGCGCGGCTCGTTGAGGCGCAGGTCGACCGACATGACGGCCGGCAGGTCGACTTCGTTGGTCTCGAGGCCCGCGTCGACTTCACGCGTGACCTTGGCCTTGCCGCCGTCGATCTCGATCCTCGAGCAGGACACGGCCTGCGGGCGGTCCCACAGGGCGGCGAGCATCGGCGCGGTCTGCCCGTTGTCCTCGTCGATTGCCTGCTTGCCGAGCAGCACCAGGAACGGCTGCTCCGCGTCGACCAGCTTCTTGAAGACCGTGGCGACCGAGTACGGGCCCACGGCCGCGTCGGTCTGCACGAGGATGGCGCGGTCGGCACCCATCGCGAGCGCGGTGCGCAACTGCTGCTGCGTGTCGCCGGGACCGATGCTGACGGCCAGCACCTCGTCGGCGAGACCCTTTTCCTTGATGCGGAGGGCTTCCTCGAGCGCAATCTCGTCGAACGGATTGATGCTCATCTTGACGCCTTCCGTGATCACGCCGGTGTTGTCCGGCTTGACCCGAATGCGCACGTTGTAATCCACAACGCGCTTCACACCCACCATGATTCTGCGCACGCGCTCGACTCCTCTTGCCTGGTCAATTTCTGTCGGGGCGTCCGAGGGAGGCCCGGGCCCCGTTGCAACGCAACATCATACCAGCCCGACCGCGCGGACTGCGCTGGGATCGGCTCGGGCTGGAGGCGTCCAGGGGCCGGCCGTTCCGGGCCGCAGGAACGCCACCATCAGCAGGGTGAAAATCATTCATGGGCATGGGGTTAGGGCGCATTCCTGCCGCTTCGTGAAGGTGCGGGCGAGGCCCGATGACCGAGCTGGGATCGCGTCGCCCGGGACCCTCAGCTGCGCCAGCCGCGCCGCTCGTCAAGCTGGCGCGTGAGGTTCACCAGCCGTCGGTAACTCTCGTACCGCCGGCCGTCGATCTCGCCTGCTGTCACGGCCGCGGCCACCGCGCACTGCGGCTCCCGCAGATGCAGGCAGTCCTGGAACCGGCAACCCGTGGCGAGGCGCGCCACTTCGGGGAAGCCGTGCTTCACGTCCGCGAGCGGCACGATGGGAGGGGCGTAGTCGCGCACGCCCGGCGAGTCCGCGAGTTCACCCCACGGGAGCGACAGGATGGACGAGGACACCGTGGTGTGCCGGCCTTCGCCCGTGCTGGACGACAGGTCCGCCGTGGCCTGCCGCTCGCGTCCGGCGAGTGCGTTCGTCAGCGAGGACTTGCCGACCCCCGACTGCCCCGCGAGCAGCGTGCGCTTGCCGCGCAGTTGCTCGATCAGGGCGTCGAGTCCGATCTTCATGCGCGCAGAGACGCGCAGCACCGGCACGCCCAGCCGGGCGTAGACCTCGATGAAATCGAGGTCGGCGTCCGGCAACTCGAGATCGGCCTTGTTGACGATCAGCAGGGGGGCGATGCCCGCGTAGCTGGCGCCCGCGAAATAGCGGTCCACGATGAACGGGTCGCAGGCCGGTTTGCCGGCCACCACGACCCCGAGCTGGTCCAGGTTCGCGGCGATCGGCTCCTCGTCCCCGCGGCTGTCGCTGCGCAGGAGGACGTTGCGACGCGGCAGGCGCTCGACCACGAGCCATTCGTCCGCCCCGGAGCCTTCGAACCGCACGCGGTCGCCCGCGACGACGTCGAGCTTGCGGCCACGCAGCTTGCACGTGCGCCGTTCGGTGCGGTCGTCCCGCGCGACGACGACCTGGCGGCCGTAGCACTCGACGACGCAGCCGAGAGCGGACGCCTCGCTCACGCGGTCGCCATCGCTGCGTGGGTCGCGGTGGCCGCAGGCCCGGTATCCAGCCGCGCGACGCGCACGGCCGGCGGCGGGTGCGAATCGTAGAACGCCGAATGCAGCGGATCCGGGGTCAGCGTCGACGCGTTGTCGCGATACATGCGGACCAGCGCGTGGGCCAGTTCAGGTCCGCTGCTGTGCTGCGTCGCAAAGTCGTCGGCCTCGAACTCGTGCTTTCGCGACCAGGCGGCGAGCACGGGTCCCAGCGGCCAGCTGAACACCGGCGCCGCGAGGACGAACAGCAGCAGTGCCTCGGCATTGCCCGGGACCGCCACGCCGAGGGCCGGGTAGAGCCACGCCTGGCCGGACAGCCAGCCCAGCAGGGCGAACCCGGCCAGGCTCAGGGCAGCGCTGACGATGAGCCGCTTCGGCACGTGATGCAGGCGGAAATGGCCCAGTTCGTGCGCCAGCACGGCCTCGACCTGGGGCGGCGTGAGCGTGGACAGCAGCGTGTCGAAGAACACGATGCGCTTGTTCCGGCCGAGGCCCGTGAAGTAGGCGTTGCCATGCGACGAGCGCCGGGAGCCGTCCATCACGAAGATGCCGCTGCTGCGAAACCCGCAGCGCTCCAGCAGCGCGTCGATGCGCTCGCGCAGCGCGGTGTCCTGCAGCGGGGAGAACCGGTTGAACAGCGGCGCGATCAGCCGTGGCCAGGCCCACGTGATCAGCAGCGAGAAGCCGAGCCAGGTGGTCCAGGCCACCAGCCACCAGGCCCGTCCGGTCGACTGCATGATCCAGAGCACGACGGCGAGGAGGGCGCCGCCCAGCAGTCCCCCCAGCAGCCAGCCCTTCAGGTGGTCGGCGACGAAGACGGCGGGCGTCGTGCGGTTGAAGCCGAAGCGCCGTTCCAGCCGGAATGTGCGATACGCCCCGAAGGGCAGTGCCAGCACCGACATCAACCCGAACACGGCCAGCACCAGCGCGACCCCGGACGCCAGGGGCGACAGGCCGGCAGACCGGATCCATTC
>JBGAHO010000025.1:0-60877 GCA_044226195.1 Steroidobacteraceae bacterium | reverse complement strand
AGCAGGCTCGACGCGATCGCGCGGGTGACGACCGTCGTCGCCGAAGGCGCGGCTGCGTCGGACGCAGGAGCGGTGGTTTCGGCCACGACCGGCGTGCCTGTCGCATCGCGATCAAACAGCACTGCGAGCGCAAAGGCCCCGGACGCGCCGTCGATCGCCGCGTGGTGAAACCTCTGCAGCAGCGCGTAACTGCCCGGCGCGACGCCGGGCACGGCATCGAGTCCCTCGACCACCTGGATGTCCCACAACGGGCGGTGCAGGTCCATCGGTTCGGCGAAGCGCCGCGCCGCCTGTCGGCAGAACTGCGTCCAGTTGCCCGGTCGCGGCAGCCGCATGCGAGTGACGTGTTCCTCGGGCCGGAAATCCGGGTCCTCGACCCAGTAAGGGAAGTCGAAGTCACCGGGCAGGCGGTACAGCCGACGGTGGTAGACGGCGGACCGTCGGCAGCGCTGCACCACCTGGCGCACGATGTCCGCGTAGCGCACCCGGCCACGCGGCGCCGTCGCCGGGTCGAAGACGTTGATGCTCATGACGTGCGTCAGCACGTCGGCGGTCTGCAGGTAGAGGAACTGCGCGTCCTGGGCGCCGAGCTGCGTGGTCACGATGGCCCCTGGGACGACATGAATTCCTCCGCGCGCGCCAGCGCCTCGATCCGCAGCCGGTCCATGCGCAGGGCCAGGGCGCGGAGTTCCCGCAATTTCGCAGCTCGCCGCTGCAGCACCTCCGCGTCCGCGACACCGGCCAGCCCGAGGTGGGCCGCCAGTCGATAGCCGTTGGTGAACAGCTGCCGGCTGATCGACGCCTCGCTGCTCACCCGCCTCAGCAGCCAGGCCTTGTGGCCTTCGTGCAGTGCATCGGCCACGCAGGCCTCTTCGGTCGGGCTCTCCCCCGGACGTTGGCGAGTCAGCAAGTCCAGCACGACGGCGTAGGCCTCCACGAATTCCCGCAACGCCGCGTGCCCGATGTACGGCTGCAGCCGCCGCGCCAGGTGCCCCGCCTGCCGGCGATCGGCCAGGTGATCCTGCCATTGGCGGTCCGTGCGATCCAGTTCCGTGACCAGCTCGGCACGGAACCGGTCGCGCGGCGGGTAGAAGAACTCGAACTTGAACAGTTCCCGCAGCCTGTCCGCTTCCATCCAGAACGCATCGCGCGGACAACCGCCCTCCTCGTCGAGGGCGCGCAGCAGGGCCAGTTCGATGAAGGCCTTGGGCACGAAGTGATGGACGACCGTGTTGCGGTAGTAGGCGGCCGCCGGCTGCTGGGCGGGATCGATGGCGTACACCACGTCACTGCCCTCTTCGTAGCGCTGCAGCAGGCCGCTGGTCGCGAGCGCATTCAGCCGGCCGAGGAACGCGTCCGGTGTGGCCGCGGCCAGTTCGTCGCTCAGGCGGATGGAGCGCACGCGGGCCCACGCCGCGAACACGCGCAGCAGCGCGCCGAGCTCGACGGCCGTGACGCCACGGGGCGCGAGGCCGAGCAGCACGAGACAGATGACACCGGTGACGGTGAGCGGCGTGGCCCGGTTGGCCTGCACCGCGACGTCGAACGCGATGCGCGCGACGGCCAGCCGGTCGCCCGCCGGGGGCGGCTGATGCACGACCACCGGCTCGCCGAGATCGACCCGCAGGGACCCGAGCGGGCGCCCCGCACCGCGCGCGTAGCCGAGCAGCCAGCCGGCCGACTCGGTCCGCTTGGTCGCGCCCCTTTCCTCCGCAACGTAGTCGTCCACGTCGCGGATCTGCTCGAAGCTGGTCACCAGCGGCACCACGTGCAGGTCCTCGAGTGACGCCGCGCGCGCACCATCCAGCGCGTATTTCAGCAATCCATAGCGCGGCGGCATCAACTTGCCGATCCTCGAGCGCGTCCCCTCGAACGCCCAGGAGAGCGGATAGCGGCGCTCGAGCAGGTAAGCGACATAGGCACGCAGGACGAGCCGGTAGACCGGGTCGTTCGCGAAGCGCCGGCGGATGAAGATGCCGCCCGAGCGGCGCAGCAGTGCGCCGAGGCCCGGCAGGTCGAGGTTGATGCCGCCGAACGTATGCAGCATCGGCAGGCCGTACCGGTCGCACACCAGTGCCGGCAGCGCGGCATCGCCGTACGCCTTGTGCGTGAACAGCAGCAGGGTCGGATGACGCCCGACGATGTCGCGCAGGCGGTCGAACTCGGCGGGATCGCAACGCACGTCGGCGTCGTAGCCGCGCAGCCACAGGCGCCGGTCGAGCCAGTGGCGCAGGCCCAGCCAGCGCCGGCCCGGTGTCGAGACCATCTCGCGGAGGTATCGCCGCGCCTGCGCGAGCACGGCTCGCGGTTCACGACCTTGCTCCAACGCGAGGCTCGTGAGGTCGGCGCGAAGCTGTGGGCTCGCGAGCAACTCGGCGCGCGCGCGCCGCGGCCACCGCTCCTGCGCCCCGGCGGCATCCGTCCGCGCCACGTGTGGCAATGCACTCATGCGGGCCCGAGGCGGTCGAGAAAGCGCTGGCGCACGTCGCGCACGTGCCGCTCGAGCGTGCGCACCCGCCAGTTCGACGTGTCGATCGGCGACAGCACCTCGACCCGCACCACCGCCGGCTGCATGGCGAGCGAGTGCTTCGGCTGCACGTCGCGGGAATTGTGGATGACCACCGGGAGCACCGGCACGCCCGCCTGCATGGCGAGGTGGAACGCCCCTTTGCGGAACGGCCCGAGCCGTCCGTCCGGGGACCTCGTGCCCTCGGGCGCGATGCAGACGGTCTTGCGGTCACGGCGGATCGCGTCGACCAGCGGTGCCATGGCTTCGATGGCACTCGTCGTGTGCCGCCGGTCGACGAACACCATCCCGCCGAGTTCCATGACCCGACCGAGGACGGGAACGCTGCGCAGTTCGCGCTTGCCGATCCCGGTCATGTCGCGGCGCACGAGTTTCGCGACGATGAACACGTCGGCGTTGCTCTGGTGATTGAAGACGACGACGCAGGGCCGGGCCCGCGCGAGATGACGCGCGCCGCGGACATCGAGGGTCACTCCCGTGAGCGCCGACGCCCAGTCACCGAAGGTGCCGAGCACGAAGTTGCTGGTGCGTCGCGCCGATCCGGTCAGGGCGAGGACGGGCAGGCCGGCCAGGATCGCGGCGGCGAGCGTCGGATACGGTGTCAGGCCGCGGAGGTAATCGAGAGGCCCCGGCGTCCGGCGCGCGCGGAATCGCAGGGTCGTCCAGCCGTGACGTCGGCCGAGCGCCGCGAGCGACGCCGATGGGTTGACGAGCCGCGGCCGGCCGACCGCCGCGAGCAGCGGAAGGTCGTCCTGGCTGTCGGAATAGAAGTAGCTGCGCGCGAGGTCGAGGTCGTGGCGGCGGGCCAACGCGCGTGCGGCCTGGAGCTTGCCCTCGCCGTGGCACACCGGCGTGACGAGTCCTCCGGTGAACACCCCGCCGTGGACCTTGAAACGCGAGCACAGGACGTGCTCGATGCCGAGGGCGCGCGCCGCCGGAGCCACCTGGTAAGCCGTGGCGGACGTGACGATCGCGAGCGTGTGACCGAGCGAGCGATGGGCTGCGATCAGTGTGCGGGCCTCGGCAAACACGCGACCGGCCAGGCGACGTTCGAACAGCGCCTCGCCGAGCTCGCGGTAGCTGCGTTCCGGCACGGCGCGCGCATGCCGCGCACCCACGGCGAGCAGCCCCTCGAAATCGAGTGTGCCGAGCGCGTAGCGCAGCACCGCCTGGGCCGTCTCGGTCGCCTCGAGCGCCGACATCCGGCCCCGGCGCAGCTTCTCCTGCAGGAAGGCGAACACCGAATAGCCCGCGACCAGCGTGCCGTCGAAATCGAACAGCGCGGCCACGCTCGCCCCGCGCTCGTCCCGGCGCAGGGCCGCCAGGTACCGCCGCAGGGGCGTCCCGCCCGCTTCGCCGCCCGTGTGCCGCCGGTCCATGAGGGTGATCGGTCTTACAGTGCAAGCCTGACCATCGGCCATCGCGGTCCGGGTGTCAAGCACGCAGCACGGCAGATTCGACCGGAGTGGTCGCTTGCGCAACGGGACTGCCCCACCTATTCTCGGCCGCAACACAGGGGGAGCCGTCATGAGCCATGCAGACACCATCCGGGCCTATTACGCCGCCTGGGTCGCCGACGACCTCGACACGGTCATGGACTACTGCACCGACGACGTCGTCGCCATCAACATCCCGATCGGCCCGCTGCGCGGCAAACCCGCCGTGCGCGACTTCTTCGCGCGCTTCGGACGCGGCGTCACCGACAAGCGCTACGACATCCACCGCATCCTCGAGTCCGCGGACAGCGCCGTCGTCGAAGGAGTGGAGAACTACTGCAAGAACGGGCGGCAGGTGAGCCTGCCGTACATGTCGACCTTCCTGTTCCGCGACGGCCGGATCTGCGAGTGGCGCGATTACTTCGACCTGCAGACGGTGCTCCAGCAGCTCGGCCTGCCGCTCGACGGTTCGCCGCCGGCCCGACCCGCCGCAGGCTGATCCCCGGATGCCTCCGGCGGAGCGTCGGCCCCCGTGGTTCGACCCGGCAGTCCCCGACCGCGAGGACTGCGTACTGAAATCGATGCTGGACTCGCGGGCGGCCCGCTGTCCGGACCGTCCCTGCGCGTCCTTCGAGGACGGCAGCGGCTGGACGTACCGTGAATGTCGCGAGGCGGTTCGCTCCGCCGCCGCCGGCCTGCAGCAACTCGGGGTGCGGCAGGGCGACCGGGTGATTGCATGGCTGCCCACCGGCCGCTCGATGGTGCTGACCTGGTTTGCCGCGAACTACCTCGGCGCCGTATTCGTGCCCCTCAATACCGCGTACCGCGGCGAGGTGCTCGCCCACGTCGTGAATGCCTCGGGCGCGCGGCTGATGGTCGCGCACCACGCGCTCGTCGAACGCCTCGAGGGATTGTCGCTGGCGCACCTGCGACAGGTTGTGTCCGTGGGTGGCGCTGCACCCTCGCCCGCCGCCGCGCTGGAGATCGTCGACGACTCCGTGCTCTCGGCCGATGCCGCCGGGCTCGACGACAGCGCGGACATCCGGCACTGGGACATCCAGTCGATCATCTACACGTCCGGCACGACCGGCCACTCGAAGGGCGTGCTCTCTCCCTATCTGCAGCTGTACGTCACCGCCATGGTCTGCTACGGCTACCTCGGCGACGGCGAGTCGATCCTGGTCAACCTGCCGATGTTCCACGTGGGCGGCACGAGCCCGACCTATGCTGCGCTGGTGCGCACCGGCTGCTTCCACCTCGTCGACGGCTTCAGCACGACGCGCTTCTGGGACCAGGTGCGCGAGGGCGGCTGCGTCACGACGTCCGGCCTGATCGGCGTGATGTCCGCTTTCCTCGCCAAGGCGGAGCCGCGGCCGGACGACGCCGACAATCCGCTGCGCTGCCTCACGCTCTTTCCCGTGAACGAGGATACGGCGCGCATGGCGCGCCGCTTCGGCTTCGACTACCTCACGGGCTTCAACATGACGGAGGTGTCCACACCGCTCGTCACCGACGTCAACACGACGGTGTTCGGGTCCTGCGGCCGGCCGCGCTCGGGCATCGAGGTCCGCCTCGTCGACGAGCACGACGTCGAGGTGCCGCACGGCGACGTCGGCGAGATGATCGTGCGCAGCGACGTCCCGTGGGACATGAACGCGGGCTATAACGGCCAGCCCGAGGCGACGGCCGCCGCGTGGCGCAACGGCTGGTTCCACACGGGCGACCTGTTCCGCCAGGACGCGGAAGGCCATTTCTACTTCGTCGACCGGCGCAAGGACACGATCCGCCGCCGCGGCGAGAACATTTCCTCGTTCGAGGTCGAGAATGCGGTGCGACAGCACCCGGACGTCGACGAGGTGGTAGCCGTCGGCGTGCAGAGCGAGATCGCCGAGCAGGAAGTGCTGGTCGCGGTCACCGCGAAGCCCGGTCGGACACTCGATCCGCGCGGCCTCGTCGAATTCCTGGTGCCGCGCCTGCCCTATTTCATGGTGCCGCGCTACGTGCGGGTCGTCGCCGAGATGCCGAAGACGGAGACGAACAAGATCCGCAAGGTCGTCTTCCGCGACGCCGGCGTGACCCCCGACACCTGGGACCGGGACCGGGCCGGTCTCCGGCTGCATCGCGAGCGGCTGTAATCCTCAGCCGGCGAGGGACACGCGCACGGGGATCGCGCTCATGCGCGGAAGTCCGCTCAGCGACTCGCAGTCCCGCTCGTCATCGACCAGCATCGCGGTGCAGGCACCCTGCCCGTCCGCATCCGGTTCGAACCCGTGCGCCATCGACACCACGCCGGGCCGGACATCCGGCGCAGGCACGAGGACGGCCCGGACGGCACCGGCCGTGGATTCGATGATCACCGCCGACCCGGCCGACGCACCGAGGCGCTGCGCGTCGGTCGGGTGCACATAGGCCGGATTGTACGGGCGTCGACGGCGCAGTGCCGGCAGGTGATGGCCCACCGAGTTGTAGACCGCGTGCTCGCGCCGACTGACCAGCAACAGGTCGAGACCCGCACCGGTGCCGACTCGCGCCGCCGCGGTGGTGCCCGGCGATGCCAGCGAGCGCGCGACCTCATGCAACTCCGCAAGCATGCGCGGGTGACCGAGTTGGAGCCGGTGCGGCCAGCCCGCTTCCTTCGGCACGGCCGTAGGCTGCGGGTCGCGGAAGATGGCGCCGTGCGGATGCTGCTTGATCTCGTGCAGGGGCACGCGGCTGCGCTGCACGAAACGTTCGAGCAACTGGTCGGTCGTCGGCGGCCGCTGCATGTCGATTGGCTCACCGCGCCAGGCGAGGTCGAGCTGCATGTGTCGCGCGAGCTCGTAGAACATCCGCCAGTCCTCCAGCACGTCCGCGCCGTCCGGCGGCTCGACCAGCGCCGGCTGGTACTGCGCATAGGGCTCCTGGTAGCCGATCGACAAGCCGTACGTCGTGATGCCCTCGTTGCCGAAGGTCAGCGCGGGAGTTTCGAAGCCGAAGCGCGGGCCGAGCACGTAGTGCGCCAGGCGAGCCGTGGCACTGAGCTGGGGATCGATCACCACCAGCAACTCGAGCGACTCCAGCGCGCGACGCGTCTTGGCCTGGTTCGGCCACGACAGCATGGGATTGCCACCGACCACCAGCAGCGCCCGCACCTGCCCGGCTCCCGGCAGGAGGATCTCGTCGGCCAGCGCGGCCGTCGGCAGGCCGGCCGCCGTCTCGCGCAGGCCACGGACACGCAGCGTCTCGCCGAATTCCTCGGCCTGCCGCGGTCGCTCGGCGCGCGCGATGCCGGAGCACTGCCGGAACAGCACGCCGCGATTGGCGATGGCCTCGCCCGCGCGCGTCCAGCGACCGCACACGGTATTCAGCGCCAGCACCAGGTAGTCCATCAGGACGCCATGCGGCGCCATGCTCGGCCCCGTGCCGCTGGTGGCGTTCCCCCGCCTCGCCTGCGCGAACCGGCGAGCCGCGGTCCGGATGAGCTCCGCCGGCACCCCGCTCGGCCCGCAGACGCGCTCCGGCGTGAAGGGCTCGACCGCGGCGCGCAGCGCATCGACGCCCTGGGTCTCCTCCGCCACGAACGCTTCGTCGTGCAGCCGCTCGGTCAGGATCACCTGCAACATCGCTGCCAGGAGTTCGACGTCGTGGCCCGGCACGCACTGCAGATGCAGGTCCGCCTTGCGCGCCGTCTCGCTGACGCGCGGGTCGATCACGATGAGGCTCAGGCCACGCTTTCGCGCTTCGTGCAGACGTTTGGCTGGATTAAACGCCGGGATTCCGCCCCACATCGACACCAGCGGGTTGGCGCCAACCAGCATACAAACGTCGGAGTCGGCAAACGCCTGGGGCCCGGCACCCCAGCGTCCGTGCAGCGCCATGGAGATCGGCTTGCCCGGCTGGTCGATCGTGGCGTTCGAGAAGCGCATCGGCGAGCCGATCGCGTCCATGAAGGATTCGCGCAGCATGACGCCGGCCGGACAGAAGTGACTGAACGTGCCGCCATAGAGGGCGATCGCACGCGGTCCGTGCGCCGCGCGGATCTCCTGCAGGCGCGCCGCGATCCCGGCCAGTGCCGTCGTCGAATCGACGGGCGCCAGGATGCCACCCGCGTCACGCCTCAGCGGCCGCAGAACGCGCCGCGGGTCGGCGTGAAACTCGTGGAAGTTGCGCCCCTTGACGCAGCTGTAACCGTGGTAGACGGGGTTGTCGATGTCGCCGACGACGTGCGTGACACGCCCGCCGTCGATCGTGACCTTCAGCCCGCAGGTGGCGTGGCAGAAGCGGCAGATCGCCGTGGTCTCGGCCAAGGCCACGCCCTCGCGACGAGCAAGACCGGGGGGCGGCAGGCGCCGCCCCCCGCTTGCGTCAGAACTTCACGCGCAGGTCGACGCCGACGGTGCGCGGCGGACCGAACTGCGAGACCTCCTCGCCGAAGAACGGGATGATGTTCGTCCGGTAGAGTTCGTTGGTGATGTTCTTGCCCCAGATCGCCACGGACCACGCGGCGTTGGCCGGCTGGAACCCGAGGCGAGCATCGAGCAGTCCGTACGCCGGTTCCTTGGCGATGTTGTCCGTCGCCCAGTACAGGTCGCTCTGCCAGGTGTAGTTGATGTTGATCGACGCGATGCCGATCGCGTAGTCGAGACCGGCCGACAGCTGCGTCTCGGGCGTGCGCTGCAGGCGGTTGCCCGAGCTGTCGAGGTTGAGGCCGGTCGTCGGATCCTTCGCCGACTCGATGAAGTCCTGGTACGTCGCGTCGACGTAGGAACCCGACAGCGAGAAGCGCAGCGCGTCGGTCGCCTGCAGTTCCCACTCCGCCTCCACGCCCTCGATCTTCGCACTCGCCGCGTTGTCCGTGATGTTGCACAGGCAGGCCGCGTTGGTCTGGGTGACCTGCAGGTTCGTGTAGTCCATGTAGAAGACGTCGGCATTGAGGCGCATCCGGCGGTCGAACAGGTCCATCTTCACGCCGAGCTCGTAGTTCTTCGCCTTCTCGGGGTCGAACGGCGTGATCGCCTGCGGGATGTTCGCCGGCGTGTCGTCGAAGCCGCCACCCTTGAAGCCTTCCGAGTAGGTCAGGTACGAGTAGATTCCGTCAGTGATCTTCCAGTCCAGCGTCGCCTGCGGGGTGACCTCGCTCCACTTCTCGCTGTAATTCGCCTGGAAGGAATCACCGGCCTGGTAGGTCCAGCGGTTGGGCGCGTCGCAAGTCGCGACGCCGAATCCTCCAGTCGCCGTCGTGACGATCGAGCCGTCGGGCCGGCGGCACACGGACTCGATCGTGACGTTGGCGCGCGGGTCGTTCGGGTTGAACCGGTCACCGGTCGTGACCACCACGCCCTTGACGTTGCCCTTCTTTTCGTCGGACGTGTAGCGGGCGCCGACGCTGAGCTTCAGGTTGTCGGTGAACTTGAACGCCAGCTGGCCGAACACGGCGTAGTTGGTCATCTCGCCGTCGTTGTACCAGTTGTTCTGGCCGCTCAGGGTCGACAGCGGGTTGTTGCCGCCGGGGAAGATGAGGCCCAGGAAGTTCTCGCCGATGAACCGGTCGTTCTTCTGCACGTTGTCGTGCTTGTAGTACACACCGGCCAGCCATTCGAGGCGGCCCTCGGTATTCGAGGTCAGCCGGAACTCCTGGCTGAGCGAGTCGGCGTCGACCACTTCATTGACCGGCTGCGCGAACAGGAAGCGGCCGTTGTTGTAGACGCGGAAGGAACAGCCGGCTGTCGTGCAAGGGGCACCGGTCGGGCCGTACTTCGTGTCGGTCCAGGCGACGAAGTCGAGCCACCGCGACGCATCCCAGCCGAGTGCTTCGGGTCCGATGCCGGTCTGGTCGTAGAGCTGGCCGCTGTGCCCGGTGCGGTAACCGGTCAGCGAGTTGAAGGTGAACGGCTGCCACTCCTTCTGGATGTCGAGCGTGAAGCCGCGCGCCTGGCGCTCCATGTACTGCTGCATGCGCTGGTGGTCCTGGAACTGGACGCTCTGCGCCATGTCGTTGCGCGGATTGTCCAGGCCGAGGTATTCGCGCACGAGGCTCCAGGGCCGCGTGCAGTTCGTGCGCAGGTAGGACGTCTCGCAGCTCTTGGTGCCGCCGGCGACCGCCACGGTATTGATGCCGTTGTTCGAATCGCGCGTGTAGTCGAAGATCCCGCGCACGCTCCAGCCGCTGTCGCCAGGTTCCCACAGGAGCTGCGCGCGCATCTGCGTGGAATCGAGGTCCTCGACGTCGCGGTCATGGAGGATGTCGCGAGCGTAACCGTCGTGCGACCGGTACTGGAACGAGAAGCGGCCCGACAGCGAGTCGGTGATGCCGCCGTTGACGTGGCCGGACATGAACTTCGAGGCATAGTTGCCGAGGCCCAGCGTGACCTCGCTCGAGTACTGCTGCGACGGCCGCGCCGTGATGATGCTGAGCGCGCCGCCGACGACGTTCTTGCCGAGCAGCACGCCCTGCGGGCCGCGGATCACTTCGACGCGCTCGAGGTCGTAGAAGTCGAAGTTGTAGTCGCCCGTGCGGCCGATGTAGATGCCGTCGACGAAGGTGCCCACCGACGGGTCGGACGTCGGCGAGTCGAGGCGCGTGTTGGTGATGCCGCGCATGTTCAGTTCCTGGTCGAGCGGCGACAGCGCGGTCAGCGAGAACGCCGGCACGGCAGCCGCAAGATCGGCCGCGGTGAACACTTTCTCGTCGGCGAGGTTCTCGCCCGAGAAGGCGGAGATCGCGACCGGCGTCTCCTGCAGCGACGTCTCGCGGCGCTGCGCCGTCACGACGATTTCCTCGAGGCCGGTCTCCACGGCGAAGGCAGGCGCTGCGGCGGCCATGGCCAGCACGGCGGCGACGGCGCGGGTGACGAGCAGGCTGCGGTCAGCGGTCAGGCGAGTGCACGAAGATGACATTGCAGTAAGTCCCCCATGACGTTTATATCCGACACTTCGTTATCGAGCGCGACTGCCGGCGTCGTCCGGCATGCCATGTCGCTTGCTTAAATAGACTCAATCAAGGCTACGCGGGGTCCGCGGCGCTCGCAAGCCCTTTTGCGCGAGCCGAAAAATCGTGGAAGGCGGACAGCGCGTCCGTGAACTCGCGTCCGACGCCCGGCAGGTCCAGCGGCCCGCCGAACCGTTGCGCCGACGCATCATCGAGGTCCGCGCCGGTGACCGGCACGAGCGGCTCGCACTCGATCGTGGCCGCACGCCGGGCCACTCCGTGGCCGACGACCAGTACCAGTCCGTTCAGCCGGCTGTGCGCACTGACCAGCGCGCTCACGAGCGGCGCCACCCGCTCGGGCGCCATGGCGACCTGTTCCTCGGCACTCACGTGCGCGCCGGTCATTCGCGTTGCAGCATACGGAGCTATTGCATTGCAAAAGAGATCGCGCGATGCGCCCTCCTGCGCGAGCGATCGCGCCAGTGCGATCAACGCGGCCTTGGACGCCGCGTAGGCCGACAGCCCGTGCAATCCATGCAGGCCCGCGCTCGACGCCGAGACGATGACGCGGCCATGACCGGCACTGCGCATGTGGGCCCAGGCCGCGTGGGTGACGGCCAGCGTGCCGTAGAAATTGACGTCGAAGATCGCGCGGAATTCGTCGAGTCCGATGCGGTGGAACGGCGCATGCTGGTCCACGCCCGCGTTGTTCACCAGCGCATCGAGTCGGCCGAATTCCGACAGCGCGCGGGCGACCATGCGTTGACCCGCGCCCGGCGCCGCGACGTCTTCGTAGTCCGCGACGGCCACGCCGCCCGCGGCGCGGATCTCGTCGACCACGCGATCGGCGCTGCCGCGACCGTCCGCGTCGACCTCGCGGCGCCGGTTGTTCACGACCACGCGCAGGCCGTCCGCGGCGAGGCGCAGTGCGTAGGCACGGCCGAGGCCCGTTCCGGCCCCGGTGACCAGGGCGACGCGAGCCGCGGCAGGCGGTTCCGGCTTGACCATTGCGGAATTTCCTTTCAGTCTCACTACGCAAGCAACGGACCGAGTCTACACGCGACGGGGGGACGGGCAAGATGAACGACGGCGGCACGGGGCGCGGCGGTCCCGATCGACTCGAGCGGGCGTTGTCCACGCAGGAGATCCGCGACGTGCTGGCGCGCTACGCGCGCGGCGTCGATCGCGCGGACGCGGCACTGCTCAAGTCCTGCTACCACGCGGATGCGATCGAGGAGCACGGCGGCAACTACACCGGCAACGCCTTCGAGTACGTCGACGGCGCCGTCGGCCGCATCCGCAGCATGGGCGTGATGCAGCACCTGCTCGGCACCAGCCACATCGAGTTCGATGGCGACACCGCCTGGGTGGAGACCTACCTCTGGACGTTCCTGCGCATCACCACCGAGGGTCGCGCCACGGACACCTTCACCGGTGGTCGCCTGTTCGACAGGTTCGAGCGACGCGGCGGCGAGTGGAAGATCGCGCACCGGCGCACGATCTTCGACTGGAATCGCGACGTGCCGTCGAGCGAGGGCTGGTGCTGCGGATTCTTCGACCCCACCCGCGCCGGCATGCACCTCGGACGCAAGGACTCGACCGACCTGTCCTATGATCGCGACGGCGCGTCGTCACGCCCATGACGGGATCGCGCCCTCCGTTCCGCGCGACCTATTTCCCGTCGGCCGAGATGCGCGTCGCGCGCCGCCCCGACGGCACGTTGATCGTCGAACCGGTCGCCGAGTTGCCGCCGTTCGTCCCCAACCTGCCCGCCGAACTGGCGACGCGTGCCGCGATGCACCCGGACCGGCTCTGTCTCGCCGAGCGCGACGGCCCGGGCGGCGCGTGGCTGCGGCATTCGTACGAGGACATCCGGCGGGCGGCCGACGCGTTCGCGCAGTGGCTCATCGACCGGCGCGTGCCGCCCGGCCGCAGCCTGCTGATCCTCTCCGGTAACTCGGTCGCGCACGTGGTGGCAAAGTTCGGCGGCTTCGCGGCGCGCGTGCCGGTGTGTCCGGTCAGCGCCAACTATTCGCTGATGGCGGGGGACTTCGGTCGCCTGCGCCACGTCGTGTCGCTGGTGCGCCCGGCGGTGGTATTCGCCGAGCCGACGGCGCAATTCAAGCGGGCGCTCGAGACCGTGGACTTCGGCGATGCCGTCCTCGTCACGCGTGAACCGGAGCTGCTTGCGCGTCCGGCCGTCAGCTACGCCGACGTCCTGGCGACCTCGGTGACCGGCGCAGTCGCGGAGTCGATCGCCAGTCTCGACCCGGACGGCCCGGCCACGTACATGCTCACCTCCGGCTCGACCAGCATGCCGAAGGCCGTGGTGCAGACACAGCGCATGATGACGGCGAACGTCGCCCAGGGTCGCCACGTGCTGGCCCGCACCGCGGGCTGGGACCAGGTGATGCTGGACTGGCTGCCGTGGAGCCACGTCTCCGGCGCCTGCAACCAGTTCGCCACGTTGTGCAGCGGCGGCAGTTTCTACATCGACGGCGGCCGCCCGCTGCCGGGCATGTTCGAGGAGACCCTGCGCAACATCCGCGAGATCCCCCAGACCTTCCACATCAACGTGCCGTTCGGGTACGCGATGCTGGTCGAGGCGCTCGAGCGGGACAGCGAGCTGCGCGAGCGCTTCTTCACGAATCTGCGGCTCGCCCTGTACGGCGGCGCCGGCCTCCCGCAGGCGCTGTACGACCGCTTCCAGCGCCTCGCGGTCGAAACCATCGGCGAGCGCATCTTCTTCACCACCGGTTACGGCGCCACCGAGACCACCTCGGGCTTCATGTCGATCTACTTCCCGACCGAGGAAGTCGGCATCGGCCTGCCCATGCCCGGCGCCACGGTCAAACTCGTGCCGGCGGGCGATCGCTACGAGGTCCGGGTGCGTGGCCAGATCGTCATGCCGGGCTACCTCGACAGCTCCGGGGCGACGCGCGAGGCCTTCGACGAGGAGGGCTACTACCGCACCGGCGACACCGCACAGTTCCACGATCCGGGCGACGTGCAGAAGGGGCTGCGGTTCGCCGGCCGACTGGCCGAGGACTTCAAGCTTGCGACGGGATCCTGGGTCGCGTCGGGCCGCCTGCGTGCCGGGATCGTCGAAGCATTCGCGCCGCTCGTCGCGGACGTGGTCGTCTGCGGCGAGAACCTGCCCTTCGTCGCCCTCCTCGCCTGGCCCAAGGCCGCGCCAACCGCCGAGCTGCGGACCGAACTCGCCGCGCGCATGGCCGCCTTCAATCGCGGCCGCGGTGCCAGCGAACGCGTGGAGCGGCTGCTGTTGCTGTCCGAACCACCCTCGGTGGATCACCACGAAGTATCCGACAAGGGCAGCATCAACCAGCGTGTCACTCTCGTCCGTCGCGCCGGCGAGGTCGAACGCCTGTACGCCCCCACACCCGACCCCGCCGTCATCCTGCCGGCGGGCTGACATCCACTTTCGTCACGGAGCTGGAGCATGGAGATCAAGGACTGCGTCGCGCTCGTCACGGGCGGCAATCGCGGCATCGGTGAAGCGTTCGTGCGCGTCCTGCTCGAGGCCGGCGCGCGCAAGGTCTATGTCGGCAGCCGCGATCCCGCGTCCGCCGCCGACCTCGTCGCCGCCGATCCACGCTGCGTGGCCGTCGAACTCGACGTGACGGACTTCGTCGAGGTCGAAGCCGCGGCGCGCCACTGTGGCGACGTCAACGTCGTCGTCAACAATGCCGGGCTGTTCGCGAACCAGACGCTGCTCGGCGCGGCCGACATGTCCGTCGCGCGTGCCGAGATGGAAGTGAACTTCTTCGGCGTGCTGGCCATGTGCCGCGCCTTCGCGCCGGTGCTCAAGCGCAACGGCGGCGGCGCGATCGTCAACGTGCTGTCGGCCGCCGGCATCGCCTGCCTGCCGAACATGGGTGGCTACAGCCCGTCCAAGGCCGCGGCGAGGTTCCTTACGACCTCGGTGCGCGCGGAGCTGGCCGACCAGGGCACGCAGGTGACGGCCCTGATCGTCGGCTCGGTGGACACACGCATGGCGGCCCACGTGGAAGGCGCGAAGGAGAAGCCCGAGGACATCGCCCGCGCCGGCATCAAGGCCATCAGGCACCACATCGACGAGCTCGACACGGATCGCATGGCGGTCGAGGTGCGGGCCGCGATCCAGCTCGATCCCAAGGGCTTCGAGAGGCGGCTGGCGAAGATGCTGCACGCCACGACGATCCGGACGGGCCGCTAGGACCACGACATGCCCACCGACATCCTCGTGCTCGCCCTGGTCTGCGCCGGCACCATCTTCGGCTGCTGGATCACGCTGTGGCTGGTCAGCCTCGTGATGAAGGACTCGAGCATCGGCGATCCGCTGTACCCGGTGATCATGGCGATCACGGCCGGCGTGTTCTACGCGCTCTGCGACGGCAACCCCGCCCGGCAGAAGCTGGTGCTGGTCATGGCGCTGATCTGGGCCGCGCGCCTCGCGTGGCACATCGGCGCCCGCAACTGGGGTCGCGAGGATCCGCGGTATGCCCGGTTGCGCGCGCATGCCGCCTCGCTCGGCAAGAACTACGCGCTGTACAGCCTCACGCACGTCTTCCTGTCGCTCGGCGCCGCGAGCGGGGTGCTGATCGCATTCCCGCTGTTCCTCGCACAGCGCACGCCGGAGCCGCCGCTCGGCACGCTGGCCGCAATCGGCGTCGCGCTCTTCTGCATCGGCTTGACGATGGAGACGGTCGCCGACATCCAGCTGCGTCGCTTCCTGCGCGACCCGGCCCACGTCAACCAGATCATGCAGCAGGGCCTGTGGCGATACTCGCGCCACCCGAACTACTTCGGCGAACTGACGGTATGGTTCGGCTTCTTCCTGGTCGCGCTCGAGACGCCGTGGGGCTGGCTCGCCATCGTCAGCCCGCTCACCCTCGCCTACATCCTGATCGGGCCGCTCGGCATCGGTCTCGTCGAGCGCCGCATGCGCAAGAAGCGGCCCGAGGCGTTCGCGAAGTACGAACGCACGACGAGCGCGCTGATCCCGTGGTTCCCGGCACGCGAACCCTGACGGTTCGCGCCGCCACCAGGCTCAGAAGAGCGCAGGACGCTCCGTGAGGACCTTGAGGTAGTCCGGCAGGGGTTCGCCCGCCTTGGAGCGATCGAACAGGCCGCGGTCGAAGTAGTCCCGCCACTCCACGACCTTGAGGTCGCGGAACACCATCACCCCGAGGTAGGGCTGCACGACGCGGCGACCTTCCGGTGTCACGAAATCGTCGACGCCTTCCATGTAGATGCGGTCGTGGTGCTGCGCGGCGTCGAAGATGCGCCACTTCACGTCCTTCATCGCGCCCGCCAGCTTGGTCGCGAACTCGCGCATGGCCGGCTTGCCGACGAACACGGGGCTGCCGACGTGGGAGTGCCAGACGACGTCGTCCGCGACGTGCTTCAGCATGCCGTCGAGGTCGCCGGCGCGGAAAGACTCGATGATGGCGCGGACGACCGCCAGGTAATCCGGCTTCGCGGCCTTCGCCTCGGCGACGGAAGCGCCCGCCGCGAGCGGCAGGACGGCGGCGGTCTGGACGAAACGGCGTCGATCCATGGTCGTCTCCCCGAGTGACTTTCTTTACTGAACCTTACAGGATGGGCGGCCGGCGCGACAGCCCCAGCGGCGCATTGCCGCTGCCGCCCGCGCCTGCCTATACTCATCGCGACCCGGATCCGCGGAGACGACGTGCGCACGACTCCCGATGAATTCACCCGCGAGTACCGACGCCGCGGCTGGTGGTCGGACCGGCGCATTCCCGATTTCTTCGCGGCATCGGCCCGCGCGGTGCCGGACCAGTTCGCGGTCCTCGACCCGCCGAACCGCGAGGCGCTCACGGGCGATCCGCCGCGGCGCTACACCTATGCGCAATACGCGGACCTCGTCGACGGTTACGCCCTGCGCCTGCTCGAGCTCGGCCTGCGCCGGGACGACTTCCTGATCACGCAGCTGCCGAACATCGCCGAGTACCCGGCCGTGTACCTGGCCGCGATGCGCCTCGGCATCGTCGTGAGCCCGGTGCCGATGCAGTTCCGCCGCCATGAGCTGCAGCCGATCGCCGACCTGACGCAGGCCCGCGCGATCCTCGTCACGCCCAGCTTCAAGGGCGCCGACTGCACCGCCGCGGCGCTCGAACTGGCCGCAGGCCGCGACCTGCGCGTGCTCAGCCTCGGCCCGGCAGCCACACCGGGCTGCGAGTCGCTGGTGCCGAGCGCGCTCGACGCCGCGTCACGGGAGCGACTCGCGCGACACGAGTCGACGCTCGGCCTCTCCGCCGACGACATCGCCACGGTCTGCTGGACCTCGGGCACGGAAGGCCTGCCGAAAGGCGTGCCGCGCTCGCACAATCACTGGATCTGCATCAGTCACGCGCATTTCCACGGCGCCGGCATCCAGCGCGGCGAGCGCCTGCTCAATCCGTTCCCGCTCATCAACATGGCCGCCATCGGCGGCTGCTTCATGAGCTGGCTGCACAGCGCTGGCACGCTGGTGCTGCACCACCCGCTCGACCTGCCGGTCTATTTCCGGCAGATCGCGGTCGAGCGTCCGCAATACGCCATCGCGCCGCCCGCCGTGCTCAACATGCTGCTGAAGGACGAGAAGCTGCTCGCGAGCGTCGACCTGTCGAGCCTGCGTTGCATCGGCTCGGGCTCGGCGCCGCTCGACCCGGAGATGATCGCCGGCTACCGGGACCGCTTCGGCATCGAGGTGGTCAACGCCTTCGGCTCGAACGAAGGCGTCTCGCTGATGAGCAATGCGACCAATGCGCAGGACCCCGTGCACCGCGCGCGGATGTTCCCGGCCCTCGGTCGCGACGACGTGCAGTGGGAGGCGCCCGGCCTCGCCTACATCCGCACACGACTCGTCGATCCGGAGACGGGCGGCACGATCTCGGGTGCGGGCCAGCCCGGCGAGTTGCAGATCACGGGGCCGACCGTGTTCGACGGCTATTTCCGCAATCCGGAGGTGACCGCGAAGTCGTTCACCGCGGATGGTTGGTTCCGGACCGGCGACCTGTTCGAACTCGCCGGCGACGACGCGCAGCCGCGCTACTACCGGTTCGTCGGCCGCCTCAAGCAGCTGATCGTGCGCGGCGGCATGAAGATCGCGCCGGAGGAACTCGACAACGTGCTGTCGCAGATGCCCGGCGTCATCGAGGGCGCGGTGGCCGCCTATCGGGACGAGATCCTCGGCGAGCGCATCTGCGCCGTGCTCGTGCCGCGACCGGGCACCCAGCCGACGCTGGAGTCGGTGTGCCAGCACTTCCAGGCCGCCGGCGTGGCCATCTTCAAGCACCCGGAGCGCCTGCGCATCGTCGAGCAGTTGCCGCGCAACAGCGTCGGCAAGGTGCTGCGCGGCGACCTGCAGAAGATCGCGGCCGCGGACGGCTAGCCGCCTGCCATGGCGCGCGAATTCCTGCTCCGGCTGCCGCGGGCGCCGCAATCCATCGGTGTGCTGCCCGCGTGGCAGGCCGCGCGCGATCCCGACCACGCCGCCCTCACGTTCGACGGCCAGACGCTGACGCGCCGTGAATTCGCCGAGCGCGTGCATCGGCGGGCCCGCGCCCTGCAGGCGGCCGGCGTCGGTGCGGGCGACTTCGTCGCCCTCGCCCTGCCGAACGGCCACGCCTGCATCGAGATCGCGTTCGGCTGCTGGGCGGTGGGCGCCACGCCGGCGCCGGTGTCGCATCGCCTGCCTCCGCCCGAACTGCATGCCTTGCTCGACGTGCTGAGGCCGAGGCTCGTCGTCGCGAACGACCTCGCGGTGCCCGAGCGCTTCGAGGTGCGCAGCGACCGGCAACTGGACGATCCACGCCTGTCCCCGGCGCCGCTGCCGCTCTGCGTATCGGGGCACGTGAAGGCGATCGCGACGGGCGGCAGCACCGGCCGGCCCAAGGTGATCGTCGATCATGCCCCGGCGTTGCTCGACCCCGACGCGCCGTCACTGGGCATGGCCGACGGCGACACCGTCGTCGTCCCGGGCCCCATGCACCATTCCGCGCCCTTCGGGCTCGTGTACCAGGCGCTGGCGTGGGGCTGCCACGTGGTGATCACGCCGCGCTTCGATGCGACCGACACGTTGCGACTCGTCGAGCAGCATCGCGCCGCCTGGCTCTACCAGGTGCCGACGATGATGCATCGCATCTGGCGACTGGGCGACGAAGCTCGCGCGCGTCGCGACGTGTCCTCGCTCGAGATCGTCTGCCATATCGCCGCGCCCTGCCCGCCCTGGCTCAAGGAACGCTGGATCGAGTGGCTCGGGCCGGACAGGATCTGGGAGGTCTATTCCGGCACCGAGGCGGTCGGCGCGACGAAGATCGGCGGCCGCGAGTGGCTCGAGCACCGGGGCTCGGTCGGCAAGCTGATGACCGGCGCCGAATTGCGCATCGTCGGCGAGGATGGCCAGCCCCTGCCGGCGGGCGAAGTCGGCGAGGTCTATTTCCGGGCGACGAACGGCCTGGGGTCCACGTATCACTACCTCGGGGCCGAGCCGCGCACGCGCGGTGAGTGGGAATCTTTCGGCGACCTCGGCTGGCTCGACGCCGACGGCTACCTGTACCTCGCCGACCGGCGCACGGACCTCGTGATCTGTGGCGGCGCGAACGTCTACCCCGCGGAGGTGGAGGCGGCGATCGACGCCCATCCGGACGTGCTCGCGAGCGTCGTGGTCGGGCTGCCCGATGCGGACCTCGGCCAGCGCCTGCACGCGATCGTGGAGGTGCGCGATGCGACCATGGCGCCGGCGGCAGACGCACTGATGGACTTCCTGCGGCAGCGCCTCGCGGCGTACAAGCTGCCGCGCAGCCTCGAGTTCACGCAGGAGAGGCTGCGCGACGACTCCGGCAAAGTCCGTCGCAGCGCGCACCGCGAAGCGCGCACCGGCGGGTGAGGCGTCAGCCGAGCTTGATGCCAGCGGCAGCCGCGGCTTGCTGCACGAAGCGCAACCCGGGACCGCCCGGATCCTCGCAATGCAGTGCGCCCTCGAGACTGGCGATCTCGTCATAGCGGGCCGCCAGTGCCTCCGGCGTGCGCTCGCCCGGCGGCAGGAACACGCCACGGGTCTCCTGGATGACGAGCCGCGAGTAACCGCCCGCCACCGCGCTCAGGATCGTGCGCTGGGGCGCCTGCTCGCTCACGAGCAGGAGGGCGGCGGGCGTGACGTCCTCCGGCGTCATCAACGCCAGCGCCGCCTCGGGCAGCAGGCCCTGGGTCATGCGGGTGGACGCCGACGGACAGAGCGCGTTGACGCGGATACCGTACTTCGCGCCCTCGATCTGCAGCACGTTCATGAGACCGATCAGTCCGGTCTTGGCGGCCCCGTAATTGGCCTGCCCGAAGTTGCCGTAGATGCCCGAGGTCGAGGTCGTCATGAGGATGCGGCCATAGTTCGCCGCGCGCATGTGCGGCCACACGGCGTGGCTGCAGATGGCGGAGCCGAGCAGGTGCACGTCGAGCACCTTGCGGAAATCCTCGACCGTCGCCTTGGCGAACGACGCATCGCGCAGGATGCCGGCGTTGTTGACGAGGATATCGATGCGGCCCCAGCGTTCGAGCGCCGTCGTCACCATGTGCGCCACCTGCGACGGATTCGAGACGTCGGCACCGTGCGAAAGGGCTTCGCCTCCGGCCGCCTCGATCTCCGCCGCCACCTGGGCGGCCGGCGCCGACGAGCCGCCGGTGCCGTGCACGTCCCCGCCAAAGTCGTTGACCACGACCCTGGCGCCACGCGCGGCGAGCGCCAGCGCATGCGAGCGCCCGAGACCGGCCGCCGCCCCCGTCACGATGGCCACGCGTCCGTCGAACCGCATGCTCATGCGTCGCTCCTCATCCCACGAATTGCAGGCCGAGCCACTCGGCGACCAGCGCCGGCCGCGACTCGCCCTCGATCTCGACAGTGATCAGCAGCGTGGACAGCCACTGCCCCGGGCTGCGCTCCGTCAGCGACTTCAGCACGAACCGGCCACGGATGCGCTTGCCCGCGCGCACCGGGTGGGTCATGCGGATCTTCTCGAAGCCGTAGTTCATGCCCATGCGGGCTCCTTCGATCTGCATGTCGACGGACTCGGCGAGCTTCGACAGCATCGACAGCACGAGGAACCCGTGCGCGATCGTGCCGCCGAACGGCGCCGCAGCGGCCGCCTCGCGGTCGACGTGGATCCACTGGTGGTCGCCCGTGAGATCGGCGAAGCGGTCGACCATGTCCTGGTCGATGGTCACCCAGTCGGACACACCGATTTCGGTGCCCACCTGCGCCAGCAGCGCCTGGGGCGTCTTCATGCCGCTACCTCCAACTGCTCGATGCGGGCGGCGTGGTAATCCACCGATCCCAGCTGCGATTCGATCATCGTGGCGCGCCGGAAATAGTGCGACACGGCCGTCTCGTCGGTCATGCCCATGCCGCCGTGCAACTGGATCGCAGCCTGGCCGACGGCGCGCGCGGCCTTGCCGATGAACACCTTGGCCGCGGAGACGGCGCGCGCACGTTCGGTCGGCGTGCCAGACAGGCGAAGCGTGGCGAGGCAGGCCATCGAGACCGACTGCTCGAGCGCGATGTACATGTCCACCATGCGGTGCTGCAGCACCTGGTTGGCGGCGATGGGCGCATCGAACTGGCGTCGCTGGCGGGTGTACTCGACGGTGTCGGCCACCAGCCGGCGCATCACGCCGACCGCTTCGGCGCAGAGGCCCGCCACGCCGGCATCCAGTGCCGGATCGAGCAGGTCGAGCCCGCGCCCCGCCTCGCCCAGCAGTTCCGCGGCAGCGTCATCGAAGCGCACGTCCGCCGTGCGCGAACCGTCGACCGTCGGATACTCGCGCACCGCCACGCCCGGCGCGTCGCGCGCCACGAGAAATACGGCAACGCCGGCGCGGTCACGAACACTGCCGGCCGTGCGCGCCGTCACGAGGAAATGCGTGGCGAACGGTGCGGCCCGCACCGCAACCTTCACGCCGGTCACGCGCCAGCCGCCGTCCCGCTGTTCCGCACGCGTCTCGACCGCGGCCGGCTCGTAGCGGCGTCCGGGCTCGGGCTGCGCCAGCGCGAAACGCACCTGCCCCGCTGTGATCGCCTGCAGCCACTCCCCGGCGCGCGCCGATTTCCAGGCCTGCAGCACTCCGCCGCCCACGACGACGGTTTCGAGGTACGGCTCGAGGGCGAGCGAGCGCCCGATCTCCTCCATGACGATCATGGACTCGACCGGGCCGCCTCCGAGGCCGCCGTGCGCCTCGGGGAAGGACGCTCCCAGCACGCCGATCTCCTCGGCCAGGCCGCGCCAGATCTCCGGGTGCCAGCCGCTCGCCGAGCGGACCATCGCCTGGCGTGCGCGGAAGTCGTAGTGGTCGGCGAGGTAACGCGCCACGCTCTCGCGCAGCATGTCCTGCTCGGGGGTGTAGTTGAAATCCATGACGGCTCCCGCTCGCGCTCAGAGACCGAGCACGGCCTTGGCGAGGATGTTGCGCTGGATCTCGTTCGACCCGCCGAAGATCGAGGTCTTGCGCATGTTGAAGTAGGTATCGGCGACGCCGACCGCGGGCGGCCACGCCACCGCCGCCGCGCCGTGGGCCAGCGCCCGGCGCACGCGCAATGCACCGTGCGATCCGACCGCCTCGAGCGCCAGTTCGTTGATGCGTTGCGCCACCTCGGTGCCGCGGATCTTGAGCATGGAGACCTCGACGCCCGGCGCCTTGCCGGCATTCTCCGCGGCGAGCATGCGCAGTTCCGTGTGCTCGAGGGCGAGCAGGTCCACTTCGAGCTCGGTGAGCTTGCGGCGGAACACCGGTTCGTCGGCGAGCGTGCCGCTGCCCTCGCCCACCTGCGCGGCGAGCTGGCGCAATTCGCGCAGTGCCACCTTGGAGCGCGCCACGTTCGCGATGCCGCTGCGTTCGTGCGCAAGCAGCATCTTGGCGCAGGTCCAGCCCTTGTTCTCCTCGTAGACGCGGTTCTCGACCGGCACGCGCACGTTCTCCAGCCAGACCTCGTTGACCTCGTGCGCGCCGTCGAGCGTGATGATCGGCCGCACCGTGACGCCCGGGCTCTTCATGTCGATCAGCAGGAAGCTGATGCCGGCCTGCTTGCGGGCCGCCGGGTCCGTGCGCACGAGGAAGAAGCCCCAGTCGGCGTGCTGCGCGAGCGTCGTCCAGGTCTTCTGGCCGTTGACCACGTAGTGGTCGCCCTCGCGGACGGCGCGCGTCTGCAGTCCGGCGAGATCCGAGCCGGCACCCGGCTCGGAATAGCCCTGGCACCACCACGTGTGGCCCGCAACGATGTCGGGCAGGAAGCGTGCCTTCTGCTCGGGTGTGCCGAACGTGTAGATGACGGGTCCGACGAGACCGGTCGAGAACGCGATGATGGGCACCGTGTCGGCGAGCGCCAGTTCCTCGCCCCAGATGTAGCGCTGGGTCGGCGTCCAGCCGGTGCCGCCGTACTCCACCGGCCACGCCGGCACCGACCAGCCCTGGCGGCCGAGGATCTGGTGCCACTTGAGGAAGTCCTGCTTGAGCAGTTCCTCACCGGCCTCCTGCTTGGCGCGCACGTCGGCGGGATACGCGCGGGCGATGAAGGCCCGCACCTGCTCGCGGAAGCCGAGTTCTTCCGCCGTGAAATCCAGATGCATCGGGAATCCGTCGTCGGGCTGGGACCGCGACGAGGTTAGGGTTTCCCGGCGGCTCGGTCAATTGCACGGAGTGGCGGATTCAGTTGCATAATTAGACTGTCTCGCGACCGCCGCGCCATCCACTGGAGAGCCCCGCATGCAACCGCAGGAAATCCACGACTTCGCCGACCGCTTCATGGCCGCGCTCGACGGGCACGATCCGGCGGTCGTCCGTGCCTTCTACGCACCGGGCGCCACCTGCTGGCACAACTTCGACGACTACGACCAGCCGCTCGAGGAAAACCTCAAGCTGTTCGAGTGGATGGCGCGCAAGGCGCCGAGCCGGCGCTATCGCATCCTGCGGCGCGAGTTGCTGCCCGGCGGCTGGTTCCAGCAGCACGTGCTCGAGGCGGACCTCGCGAACGGCAAGCAGTTGCGGCTGCTCGCCTGCTGCGTGATCACGCTCGAGAACGGGCTCATCAAGCGCATCGAGGAATACGTCGACCCGGCCCAGGCTGCGGTCCTGCGCCAGAAAGCCTCGGCCTGAGGCGCGCCTCAGCTCAGCCGCTCGATCACCATCGCGGAGCCGACGCCGGTGGCGCCAGTGGCCACCACGAGGCCGAGCGTGCCATCGGCATCGGCGAGCTGGTCGAGCAACGTCGAGACCAGGATGGCGCCCGTCGCGCCCATCGGGTGGCCGCGGGCGATGTGCCCGCCCGCCACGTTCACGCGCGCCGGATCGGCCGGGCAGTCACGCAGGAACTTGGCGATCACCACGGCGAAGGCTTCCATGAACTCGATGCGATCGAAGTCCGCCAGCGTGAGTCCCGTGCGCTTCAGGACCTGCTCCATGGCACTGAAGCCCGCCAGCAGCGACGCGTGCGGGTCACCGCCCGCCTCGGCCCAGGCCCGGATCCGGGCGCGCGCCCGAGGCCCGTTGCCCGGCTCGCCGCCGATCACTGCGAGACCGGCACCGTCGCACACGGGCGGCGCGTGGCCGATCGTGTGTCGATGGTCGATCGGGCCGTCGAGCGCCTCGGCATATTGCTCCGCGAGCGCGACGAACCCGGGTTGCATGGCGGCCAGCGACGCAGCCGTCGTCTGTGGACGCACGCATTCGTCGGTCGCCACCGGTCCGAGCGACACGCGCGAGGCGAACGTCGCGGGCCGCGCCTCCGCGGCCGCCGCTTTCTGCTGGGACGCGAGTGCGACTGCATCGAGTTCGGCTCGCGAGAGGCCTTCGGCCTGCGCCAGCCGGTCCGCGGCCAGCACCACGGGAATGAACCGGCTGCGCTTCGGGAAGGACGCGTCCGTGTAATACGCCGCGTGATCGCCGAGGAACGGCACGCGCGACATCATCTCCACGCCGCCGGCGAGGGCCCGATCGACGACACCGGCTTGCACCTGTGCAGCCGCGTGGCCGATTGCCGTGAGGCCGGAAACGCAGTAATTGTTGAGCGTGAAGGCGCTCGCCGATTCCGACACGCCGGCGCGCAGCTTCGACACCAGCGCGACGTTGCCGCCCTGGTCGCCGAACTGCCCGACGCAACCCAGCACCAGCGACTCGGCGCTGCGCGGCGTCTGGCCGCGCGCCTCGAGGCCGTCGACGAGCCCGGCCACCAGGTCCTGCGGCTTCAGGGCGGCGAGCGCGCCGTCCGGACGCGCCTTGCCGCGAATCGTGCGCACCGCGTCGTAGAGGTAGACCGCCATGGCCGTCAGTCCCTGAGACCGACGACGAAGCTCACCACCGTGCCGAGCGAGCCGCCGATGTTGAGGGTCTGGTAGGTGCGCGCGCCCGACACCTGGTAATCGCCCGCCGTACCGGTCACCTGCCGCCCGGCGTCGAGCATCAGGCGCGCGCCGGTGGCGCCGACCGGGTGGCCGACGCCGATGAGCCCACCCGATGCGTTGACCGGGCAACGGCCACCCATCTCGATCGCGCCCTGCTCGACGGCCTGCCAGCTCTGCCCCGGTGGCGTGAGCCCGAAGTGGTCGATCGCCATGTACTCGGTCGACGTGAAGCAGTCGTGGGTCTCGATGCCGTCGAGGGCCTCGACACCGGCGATCCCGGCGCGGCGCCACGCATCCGTGATCGCCTGGCGCACGTGCGGGAACATGTACTCGACGCCCCGGCTGCGCTCGAGCTTGTCGAGGAAGCGGATGCCTGCGTTGGTGTGGCCCCAGCCGAGAATCTGCGGGAATTCGGCGACACGCGCGCCGCGCCGCGCGGCGTACGCCTGCATGAAACGGTCCGACGCCAGCACGATGGCGACGGCGCCGTCGGTGATCTGGCCGCAATCCTGCCGGCGCGTGCCGGGTTCGATCACCGGATTGGCCGCGTCGTCGTCGGTGAAGGTCTCCGGCGTGAACGCCCAGCGGCGGGTCTGCGCCCGCGGATTGCGCTTGGCGTTGCCCATGTTGATCTCGGCGATGCGGTTGAGGTAGCGGCGATCGAGGCCGTAGCGCTCGCCGTACGCCATCGCGATGCGGCCGAAGACCGCGGGCCAGACGAACTTGCAGTCGAGTCCTTCGTGCCCCTGCCACGACGCGGCATTCTGCACCTGCGAGGCCTGGTCGCCCGGCAGGTTCTTCTCCTCCTCGACGCCGAGCACGAGGATGCAGTCGTAGCGACCCGCCTCGAGCTCGGCCGTCGCCGCGAGGATCGCGAGCGAACTCGATGCACAGGCCGCCTCGTGACGCATCGCGGGCTTGCCGAAGAATTCCGGCTTGACCTGGGCGACCATCGCGGCGAGGTGGCCCTGGCCGCGGTACAGCTCGCCGAACGCGTTGCCCACGTGGATCGCGTCGATGTCGCCCGGCTCGAGGCGGCAGGACTCGAGCGCGCCGTCGATCGCCTCGCGCATCATGGCCGTGTAATCGAGCCCCTCGCGCGACCACACGCGCGCGAAGTCCGTCTGGTAACCGCCGATCAGGTGTATCGCCATGGCTGCCTCGAGCTGGATCGTGTCCAGCATAGCCGATCAGTTCGATAATGCCAGCTACCCGCCCAGGCCGAGCACCTGCCCGCCGCGCACGGTCACCCCGTGCCCCTCGCGGTCCCAGGTGTCCGGCGTCACGCCCGCCGCGCGCAGCCGGTGCTTCTCGACCTTGGCCGTCGGCGTCCGCGGCAGTTCGGCGAGGACGCGGACGTAGCGCGGCAACATGAAGTGCGCCATGCGCGGCGCGAGGAACGCCAGCAGGTCGCGCGGCGACGGCGTGGACCCGGGACGCCAGACCACCGCCAGCAACACCTCGTCCTCGCCGGCGTCCGCCGGCACGGCGACCGCGGCGGCATCCAGCACCGCCGGGTACTGCAAGGCCTCCGCCTCGACTTCGAACGACGAGACGTTCTCGCCGCGGCGACGGATCGCGTCCTTCACGCGATCGACGAAATAGAAGTTGCCGTCGGCATCGCGCCGGAAGGCGTCGCCGGTATGGAACCAGCCGTTGCGCCAGACCGCCGCCGTCGCCGCCGGATCACCGAGGTATCCGGGCGAGATCTCCCAGGGCCGCGCCGCTCGCAGCACCAGTTCTCCGACCGAGCCGGGCGGCAATTCCTGGTCGTGCGCATCGACGACCCGGGCCTCGATGCCCGGCCGCGGCTGCCCGCAAGTGCCGAGTTGCGTGGGATTCGCCGGCGAACGGATCGGCACGGCCGTCTCGGTCATGTTGAACGCGGTGTGCATCTGCAGGCCGTAGCGTTGCGCGAGTGCCACGGAGTCCTGGTTCCAGGGCACCGTCACGACGTGCCGCAGCGTGTGGTCGCGGTCCCGCGGGTCGGGCGCGCGGCGCAGCAGGAATTGCGTCATCGCTCCCACCAGGCAGGCCCCGGTGACGCGATGACGACGCACCACGTCCCAGAAGGTGTCGGGGTGGAATCCGTCGACCAGGATGCAGGTGCCGCCCTTGGCGAGCCGGTCGAGCACTGCCCCGGCACCGCTCACGTGGAACAGCGGGAGGTTCGCGAGCAACCGGTCGTCCGCAGCGTAATAGTCCATGCCGAGCGCGGCGCCGACCCAGGCCTGCACGTACGTGCACTGAACGGCTTTCGAGGGACCCGTCGTGCCCGAGGTGAGGATGACGTAAATGAGATCCCAGGGCTCGACGGGCTCGACCGGATCCGGTCCGGGTGTTTGCGCCAGGATCGCCTCGTCATGCCACCGCAGTCGATTCGTCCCGCACGCCGGGCCGCCCACGACGATCCCGTCGGTGAGCGCGCCCGTGTCGATGTCGTCGAGACGCGGGAGCAGGCTGGCCTGGGCGACGAGGACCCGGGCACCGCAGATCGCGAGGGCATGCTGCAGGATGCCGCCCCGGTAACCGGTATTGAGCGGCACGTGGATCGCGCCGAGGAAGTTCGTGGCGAGCCACGTGAGCACCGCGGCACGCGAGTTCGGCAGCCAGCACGCGACGTGCGACCCACGCACGACGCCGAGCGAGGCGAGTCCGCCGGCCGCGCAGCGGACGCGCTGCAGCGTGTCCGCGAAGGTCCACGTCTCGCCGTCCGCGAACTCGAGAAACGGGTGCGCCGGCCGCTCGCGCGCCCAGCGCAGCAGCAGTTCGCGCACCACGCAGTCGCGCCGATCGGGCAAGTCGGCCGGGCTCGCCATCGGCCGAGGATGGGCCAGCGCCGCCGCGCCGGCAAGCGGTCAGCCGCAGGCGGCGATCGCGCGATCGAGTCGCTGCAGCGTCGTCTCGCGCCCGAGGATCTCGAGGGTGCCGTCGATGGGCGGCGAGACCGAGCCTCCCGACACCGCCACGCGCACCGGCTGCGCGACCTTGCCCATGCCCGCCCCGGCACCGGTGGCGACGGCCTGGATGACGCCGTGGATCGCCTCCGCCCGCCACTCGGCGAGTGCTGCCAGTTGCTCGCGCACCGCGCGCAGCAGCGGTGCCGCGTCCGGCGTGAGGTTCTTCTTCGCGGCCTTCTCGTCGTAGGCCGTCACGTCGCGGAAGAAGAACAGGCTGTTCTCGGCCATCTCCTTCAGCGTCTTCGCGCGCTCCTGCTGGGCCTTCGCAACGGCCGCGAGCTTCGCCAGGTCGTCGGTCTCGACGCCGAGCGCCGCCAGCTGCGGCCGCAGGTAGCCGGCCAGCCGCTCGGGCGTCGCGCGCATGATGTGCTGCTGGTTGGTCCACAGCATCTTGTCGACGTTGAGGGCGGAGGCGCCCTTGTTCACGTCGTGGATGTCGAACAGCCGCGTCATCTCCTCGAGCGAGAAGATCTCCTGGTCGCCGTAGGACCAGCCGAGCCGGCCGAGGTAGTTGAGCAGGCCCTCGGGCAGGAAGCCGTCCTCGCGGTACTGCAGGACGCTCACCGCGCCGTGGCGCTTCGACAGCTTGGCGCCGTCGGGGCCGAGGATCATCGGCACGTGCGCATAGAGCGGCGGCTCGACGCCGAGTGCCTTGAGCATGTTGATCTGGCGCGGCGTGTTGTTGATGTGGTCGTCGCCGCGGATCACGTGCGTGACCTGCATGTCGTAGTCGTCGACCACCACGCAGAAGTTGTACGTGGGGGTGCCGTCCGATCGCGCGATGATGAGGTCGTCGAGCTCGCCGCTGTCGAAGGTGATCGGTCCGTGCACGACGTCGTTGACCACGACCGTGCCCTCGTCCGGGTTGCGGAAGCGCACCACCGGGTTCACGCCCGGCACAGGCTCCTGGCGGTGGCGGCAGCGACCGTCATAGCGCGGCTTCTCCTTGCGCGCCGTCTGCGCCGCACGCATCTCGTCCAGCTCTTCCTTCGAGCAGTAGCAGTGATAGGCCTTGCCCTCGCGCAGGAACTGCTGGATGACCTCGCCGTACCGGTCCATGCGCTGCGTCTGGTAGAACGGGCCCTCGTCGTGGTCGAGGCCGAGCCATTGCATGCCCTCGAGGATCGCGTGGACGGCCTCCGGCGTGGAGCGCTCGCGGTCCGTGTCCTCGATGCGCAGGATGAACGTGCCCCCGTGCCGCCGGGCGTAGAGCCAGCAGAAGAGCGCCGTGCGCACGCCGCCGATGTGCAGCATGCCGGTGGGACTGGGAGCGAAACGCGTGCGAACGGTCATGGCAAGGTCCCGAAATGACTACGCCGGCTGGAGGCCGGCGTAGGTGTCTGGTGGGCGGTGATGGGATCGAACCATCGACCCCTGCCGTGTGAAAGCAGTGCTCTACCGCTGAGCTAACCGCCCATTCAAGGGGCGCGTAGTTTAGGGGGACGCGCCGGCCCGGTCAAACCCCCCGTCAACCGGGCTCCCCGCCTATCAGGTCGAGCAGCTGGGCGGTCATTTCCCGCATCAGCGCCTCGTTGCCGCGGCTCTCCACGTTGAGCCGGATCAGGGGCTCGGTGTTCGAGGCGCGCAGGTTGAAGCGCCACTGGCCGAATTCCACGCTGACGCCGTCGGTGTAATCGACGTCGCTGGCGAGTGGCTGGTACTTCGCGAGGACCGCGGCGATCGTCGCCTTGGCGTCCGGCACGCGCCGGTTGATCTCGCCGCTGGCCGGGAACAGGCGCATGCGCTCCCCCACCAGCTCGGACAGGGTCTTGCCCGTGGTCGACATCAGCTGCAGCACCAGCAGCCACGGGATCATGCCGCTGTCGCAGTAGGCGAAATCGCGGAAATAGTGGTGGGCGCTCATCTCGCCGCCGTAGATGCCGTCCACCTCGCGCATCTTGGCCTTGATGAACGCATGGCCCGACTTGGATTGCACCGCCTGGCCGCCGCACTTGGCGACGATGTCGAGCGTGTTCCAGGTGAGGCGCGGGTCGTGCACGATGCGGCTTCCCGGCGCCTGCTGCAGGAACGCCGCGGCCAGCAGCCCGACGATGTAGTAGCCCTCGATGAAGCCGCCGTGCTCGTCGAACAGGAAGCAGCGGTCGTAGTCGCCGTCCCAGGAGATCGCGCAGTCGGCGCCGTGCTTCTTCAGCGCCTCCACCGGCGCCCGGTGGTTTTCGACGAGCATCGGGTTCGGCACACCGTGCGGGAAGGTGCCGTCCGGCTCGTGGTGGACCTTGATGAACCGGAACGGCAGGTGGGCCTCGAGCTTGTCGATGATCAGGCCGGCGCCGCCGTTGCCCGCGTGCACCACGACCTTGAGCGGCTTGAGCTTGCTGCGATCGACGTACGACAGCAGGTGCTCGATGTACTGCGGCATGATGTCGACGGCATAGCGCTCGCCGCGCCGCGCCGGCTTCGTGAACTGGCCCGACTCCGCGATGCGGCGGATGTCCTGCAGGCCCGTGTCGCCGCTCAGCGGCCGCGAGCCCTCGCGCACGAACTTCATGCCGTTGTAGTCCGGCGGGTTGTGGCTCGCCGTCACCATGATGCCGCCGTCCATGGCCTGCGCGAAGGTTGCGAAGTACACGACCTCGGTGCCGCACAGGCCGATGTCGTACACGTCGACGCCCGAATCGAGCAGCCCCTCCTCGAGCGCCTTGCCGAGCTGCTCGCTCGAGAGGCGGATGTCGCGCCCGACGATCACCTTCTTCGGCTTGACGAACTCGGCGTAGGCCCGGCCGACGCGGTAGGCGACGTCGTCGTTCAGCTCGGCGGGAATCTTGCCGCGCAGGTCATACGCCTTGAAGCCGCTGATGGTGATCGGGTTCATGCGCGTCACGCCCCCTGGCGTCCGTAGATGTCCTCGAAGCGCACGATGTCGTCTTCGCCGAGATAGCTGCCCGACTGCACCTCGATGATGTGCAGTTCGACTTTACCCGGATTCTCGATGCGGTGCTTGGCGCCCATCGGGATGTAGGTCGATTCGTTCTCGCCGAGCAGGAACACTTCCTCGCCGCGCGTGATGCGCGCCGTGCCAGACACGACGATCCAGTGCTCGGCACGATGATGGTGCAGCTGCAGCGACATCGACGCGCCGGGCTTCACGACCAGTCGCTTGACCTGGAAGCGGTCGCCGCTGTCGACGCTGTCGTAGCTGCCCCACGGCCGGAACACCTCGCGATGCAGCGAGGACTCGTAGCGGTTCTGCGCCTTCAGCTGGTTGACGAGGTTCTTGACGTCCTGCACGCGATCGCGCGGCGCGACGAGCACCGCGTCCTTGGTCTCGACGACCACGTGGTCCTTGAGGCCGACGGCCCCGATCAGCCGGCTGGTCGAATGCAGGTAGCAGCCGGTCGTGTCCTCGGTGAGCACGTCGCCCGCGATGACGTTGCCCTTGCCATCGGTCGGCAGCGCATCCTGCAGCGCCGACCACGAACCGACATCGCTCCAGCCGGCGTCGAGCGGCACGACGACGGCGTGCGCCGTCTTCTCCATCACGGCGTAGTCGATCGAATCGCTCGGGCAGGCCGCGAACTCGTCCTTCGGCAGGCGCGTGAAGTCGAGGTCGCGCTGCGCGGCGGCCACGGCCGACTCGCACACGGCGCACATCGCCGGCGCGTGTCGCCGCAGTTCCTCGAGATAGGCCGAGGCGCGGAACATGAACATGCCGCTGTTCCAGTAGTACTCGCCCGAAGCGACGTAGCGGGCCGCAGTCGCCGCGTCCGGCTTTTCGACGAACTGCTGCACCGGGTAGGCCGGGCCGGCGCCGGTGCTGCGACGGATGTACCCGTAGCCCGTCTCCGGGCGATCCGGTACCACGCCGAAGGTGACGAGCTGGCCCGCCTCGGCGGCCGCCAGTCCCGCGGTCACCGCGGCCTGGAACGCCTGCACGTCGCGGATGACGTGATCCGCCGGCAACACCAGCAGCACCGGGTCGGCGGCATCGCCGGCGGCCTTCGCACGCTCGATGGCGACCAGCGCCGCGAGCGCGACGGCAGGTGCGGTGTTGCGACCCACGGGTTCGAGCACGATTGCCTGGGCGGCCGCGCCGAAATCCCGCAGCTGCTCCGCGACCATGAAGCGATGGCTCTCGTTGCAGACGACCACGGGCCCGGCGAGCCCCGGCAGGCCCTTCACGCGCGCCACCGTCTCCTGGAGCATCGTGTGCCTGCCGACCAGCGGCAGCAGCTGCTTCGGGTACAGCTCGCGCGACAGCGGCCAGAGGCGCGTGCCGGAGCCACCGGAGAGGATGACGGGAATGAGCATGCTTGGCACCAGTGCTGGCAGTAGCCGGAACAGCCGATAGTCTAGGGGCCCGCCCGCGGGTCCGGACGCCGCGGGTGCGACCTCGGTCACACCGTGGCAACGCCGGCCGCCCGGCCCGGGCGGCGGACGCGCTCAGTCGGGCAGTTTTTCGCCGCGCCCGATGGCGAAGTATTCGAGGCCGAAGGACTTCACGAACGCCGGCTCGTAGAGGTTGCGCCCGTCGAAGATCACCGGGTGGCGCAGCGCATCGCGGATGCCGTCGAAGTCCGGGCTCCGGAACTCCTGCCATTCGGTCATGATCGCGAGGGCGTCGGCCCCCGTGAGCGCCTCGTCCTGGCCGCGCGTGAGCGTGAGGTCGGCACGTTCGCCGTAAATGCGCGCGCACTCGCCCATGGCGACCGGGTCGTAGGCCCGCACCTTGGCGCCGACCTGCCACAGGGCCTCCATCAGCTCGCGCGCCGGCGCCTCGCGCATGTCGTCGGTGTTGGGCTTGAACGCGAGGCCCCACAGCGCGACCGTCTTGCCCTTCAGGTCGCCCTTGAAGTAGCGGCGGATCTTGCTGAACAGCACCTGCTTCTGGCGCTTGTTCACCGCTTCGACGGACTTCAGGAGCTGGGGATCGAACCCGTACTCCCCGGCGCTGTGCACCAGGGCCTTCACGTCCTTCGGGAAGCACGAGCCGCCGTAGCCGGCACCCGGATAGATGAAGCTGAAGCCGATGCGGGAATCCGAGCCGATGCCGACGCGGACCTTCTCGATGTCGGCACCCATGCGTTCGGCGAGGTTGGCCAGCTCGTTCATGAAGCTGATCTTGGTCGCGAGCATCGCGTTGGCCGCGTATTTCGTCAGTTCCGCCGAGCGGACGTCCATGACGATCATGCGGTCGCGGCTGCGCGTGAACGGGTCGTACAGCGTCTTGAGCAGTTCGGCGGTGCGCGGATTGTCGGTCCCGACCACGACGCGGTCCGGCTTCATGAAGTCGGCGATGGCCGCGCCTTCCTTGAGGAACTCGGGGTTCGAGACCACGTCGAACTCGACCTTCACGCCGCGCTCGCCGAGCGTCTGCTCGATGCGTTCGCGCACCTTGTCGGCCGTGCCGACGGGCACCGTCGACTTGTCGACCACCACGCGGTATTCGGTCATGTGCCGGCCGATGGTCTCGGCGACGGAGAGCACGTGCGAGAGATCGGCCGAGCCGTCCTCCTCCGGCGGCGTGCCCACGGCGATGAACTGGAACAGCCCGTGCTTGATGCCCGCCTCGGCGTCGGTCGTGAACTTCAGGCGCCCCTTCTCGAAATTGCGCTTCACCAGCGCATCGAGCCCCGGCTCGTGGATCGGAATATCGCCCTGCTGCAGGCGCTCGACCTTGCGCGCGTCGATGTCGACGCAGACGACGTGGTTGCCTGCCTCGGCGAAGCAGGCACCGGTGACCAGGCCGACGTAGCCTGAACCAAACACTGTCACTTTCACGCGGAACCCTTTGCTTTTACAGCGATTATTCCAGGGCGCGACGGCCTCCGAAGACGCCCATTCTAGCAGATGGCGTCTGGCAGGATCGTGACAGCCCGACGGCGCACCCGGAGTCGAACACCCGTCAGCCGCCCGGGATGGCCCGGCGCCGCAGGGCCGCCACGCAGCGTCCGGCCGCCTGCCCGTCCCACAGGGCCGGACGCCGGCCGGTCGGCCAGCGACCGCCGAGCACTTCCTGCACCTGCTGGAACAGGTCAGCCGGCCGCACGAGCCGGTTGGAGCCTTCGACGAGGGTGATCGGGCGCTCGGTGTTCTCGCGCAGGGTCAGGCACGGGATGCCGAGGTAGGTGCTCTCCTCCTGCACGCCGCCCGAGTCGGTGATGACGGCGCGGGCGCCGCACACCAGGTTCATGAACTGCACGTAGCCGAGCGGCTCGGTCAGGCGGATGCGAGGTTGAGTCGCGAGCTGCGCCAGCAGGCCGAACTCCTCGAGCTTCTTGCGGGTCCGCGGATGCACGGCGAAGACCAGCGGCAGGTCGCGCGCCACCTGCAGCAGCTGGTCCACCAGCGGCTCGAGGTCGGCCCGGCGGTCGACGTTCGACGGGCGATGCAGCGTGACCACGCCGTAGCCGTTCGGCTCGAGACCCATGGCGCCTCGCGTCCCGTCCGCCTCGATGGCGGTGCGCATCATCTCGAACGAGTCGAGCATGATGTTGCCGACCCGGTCGATCTTGTCGGCCGGCACGCCCTCGCGCGCGAGATGCTCGTCGGCATCCGGCGACGGCGTCCAGTAGACGTCGCAGATCGCGTCCGTGACCAGGCGGTTGATCTCCTCGGGCATGCGCCGGTCGCCGCTGCGCAGTCCCGCCTCGAGGTGGACCACCGGGATCCAGAGCTTGGCGCCGACCATGGCGCAGGCCGCCGTCGAATTCACGTCGCCGACCACCACGATCCAGTCGGGCTTCTCCGCCATCGCCACCTTTTCGTAGGCAATCATCACGCCGCCGGTCTGCTCGGCGTGCGTGCCGCTGCCCACCTCGAGGTGGAAGTGCGGCTTCGGCAGGCGCAGGTCGCGGAAGAACGCGTCCGACATGTTCGCGTCGTAGTGCTGGCCGGTGTGCACGATCGCCGGCCGGCACCAGTCGCACGCGGCGAGCGCGTGGTACAGCGGCGCGATCTTCATGAAATTCGGTCGCGCCGCCGCGATCAGGTGCACGGTGAGCGGACGCGAACTCATGCTCCTCTCCAGCGGGCCACGCGCTGCAGCAGCGCCTGCACGTGCGGCGGGCCTTCGGGCCAGTGCGCGCGCACGACCGGCTCCGTCATCGAGCTCGCGAGCTTCTTGCCGAGCTCGACACCCCACTGGTCGAACGGGTTCACGTCCCAGATCACGCTCTGCACGTAGACCTTGTGTTCGTACCACGCGATCAGGCGCCCGAGCGTGCGCGGCTCGAGGCGCGGCACGAGGATGAGGGACGACGGCCGGTTGCCGGCGTGGACCTTGTGCGGCACCAGCCGCTCGACTTCCGCCGGGGCCGTGCCCCTGGCGGACAGGTCGGCGCGCACCTGCTCCGGGCCCTGGCCGAAGGCGAACGCCTCCGCCTGCGCGAAGCAGTTCGCGAGCGCGAGGTCCTGCTGGCGCGCATAGCGGCTCGAAGCGTTGACGGGCGCGATGAAATCGAGCGCGACGCGGGCCGTGCCCTGGTGCAGCAGCTGGAAGAACGAGTGCTGGGCGTTGTTCCCGGGCTCGCCCCACACGACATTGCCGGTCGGATAGCCGACGGGCGCGCCGTCGCGCGTCACGCTCTTGCCGTTCGACTCCATCTCGAGCTGCTGGAGGTAGGCCGGGAAACGGTGCAGGCGGCGGTCGTAAGGCAGCACGGCGAGCGAGTCGAGGCCCAGGAAATCGCCGTTCCACACGCCGAGCAGGCCCATCAGCACCGGCAGGTTCGCTTCGAGCGGGGCCGTGCGGAAGTGCTCGTCGAGGTCGTGCGCGCCCTGCAGCAGCTGCTCGAAGGGATCGATGCCGAGGGCCAGCGCGATCGACAGCCCGACGGCGGACCAGAGGGAATAGCGTCCGCCGACCCAGTCCCACATGGTGAACCGCGCCTCCGGGGCGATGCCGAACGCGTCCATCGCGGCGTGGTTGGTCGACACCGCGACGAAGTGCCGCGGCACCGCCGCCTCGCCGAGTTCGTGCGCGAGCCACTCGCGCGCCGCCGTGGCGTTGGTCAGCGTCTCGAGGGTCGTGAAAGTCTTCGAGCAGAGGACGAACAGGGTCGACGCGGGGTCGACCTGTTCGAGCGTGTCCGCGAGTTCGACGCCGTCGACGTTCGAGACGCAGTGCAGGCGGATGTTGCGGTTGCGATAGCGGGCCAGGGCCTCGGTCGCCATGACGATGCCGAGGTCCGAGCCGCCGATGCCGATGTTGACCACGTCGGTGAAGCGCCGCGACGTGAAGCCCGTCAGGCGTCCGTCGTGGATGCGCTCGACGAACGTGCGAATCTTCGCGAGCTCGGCCTGCACGTCCGGCATCACGTTGACGCCGTCGGCGTACATCGGCCGCCCCGACCGGTTCCGCAACGCCATGTGCATCGCCGCGCGCCGCTCGGTGTGGTTGACGGGCTCGCCGGCGAACAGCGCGCCGATGCGCTCCTCGAGCCGGCAGGCGCGTGCCAGCGCGAAGAGCCGACGCAGCGTCTCCGTCGTTACCCGCTGGCGCGAGAAGTCGTACAGGAGGTCGAGCGACTCGAGGCTGGTGGCCGCGAAGCGGCCGGCCGGATCGGCCGCGAACAACTCGCGCAGGTGGCGCGGACCGAGCTCGGCCGCGTGCGCCTGCAGTGCCTTCCACTCGGGCAGGTCGGTGCGCTGCGCCATGGCTCTCCCCTGCCCTCAGCCGAGGTTGACGACCTTCGGGTCCTGCGGACCTTCGTGCTTGTAGTACTCGAGATACCAGTCGACGAAGGCCCGGATGCCGACCTCGACGGGCGTGGCCGGCGTGTAGCCGACGTCGCGCGTCAGGTCGTCGATGTCCGCCCAGGTGTCCGGCACGTCGCCGGCCTGCAGCGGGAGCAGGTTCTTCTCCGCCTTGCGGCCGAGGCACTGCTCCAGCACCTCGATGTAGTGCAGCAGTTCCACCGGCCGGTTGTTGCCGATGTTGTAGAGGCGGTACGGGCCCTGGCTCGACGCCGGGTCCGGCGCGTCGCCGTTCCAGCCGGGATTCGGCTGCGCGATGCGGTCGCAGGCGCGCACCACGCCCTGCGCGATGTCGCCCACGTAGGTGAAGTCGCGCCGGTGATGGCCGTGGTTGAAGACGTCGATCGGCTTGCCGGCGAGGATGTTGCGCGTGAACAGGAACAGCGCCATGTCCGGCCGGCCCCAGGGACCGTAGACCGTGAAGAAGCGCAGGCCGGTCACGGGCAGCGAGTACAGGTGCGCATAGGTGTGCGCCATCAGCTCGTTGGCTTTCTTGGTCGCCGCGTAGAACGACAACGGGTGGTCGACGTTCTGGTGCACCGAGAACGGCATCTTCGTGTTGGCACCGTAGACCGAACTGGTCGACGCGTAGACGAGGTGCTCGACGCCGTTGTGGCGGCACCCTTCGAGCACGTTGGCCATGCCGACCACGTTGCTGTCCACGTAGGCGAGCGGATTCTGGATCGAGTAGCGCACGCCCGCCTGGGCGGCGAGGTTGATCACGCGATGGAATTTCTCGCGCTGGAACAGATCCGCCATGCCCGGCCGGTCGGCGAGGTCCAGCTTGACGAAGCGGAAGTTCGGATACTTCTCGAGGATCGCCCGCCGCCCGAGTTTCAGCCGGACGTCGTAGTAGTCATTGAGGTTGTCGAGACCGACCACCTCGTCGCCGCGCTCGAGCAGGATCTTCGAGGTGTGGAAACCGATGAACCCGGCCGCGCCGGTGACGAGGACCTTCATCAGAGTCGCCCGTCGACCTGGTCGGCGCGGAACACGTACTTGATGTCGTACAGCACGTGCTGCTTCTTCGCGAGCTCGCGGATGCGCTCGATGCCCATCGCCCGGAACTCGCGGTGCGCCACGCCCATGAGGATGGCGTCGTACGTGCCGTTCTTCAGCCGGCTGACCGGCCGCAGGCCGTACTCGTGCTCGGCCTCGTCGGCGTCGGCCCATGGGTCGTACACGTCGACCTTGGCGCCGTACTTCTCCAGCTCGTGCACCACGTCGACGATCTTCGTGTTGCGCACGTCCGGGCAGTTCTCCTTGAAGGTGAGGCCCATGACGAGGATGCGCGCGTCGCGCACCTGGATGCGCCGCTGGATCATCAGCTGCGTCACCTGCTGGGCGACGTAGATGCCCATGTTGTCGTTGATGCGGCGGCCGGCGAGGATCATCTCCGGGTGGTAGCCGATCGCCTGCGCCTTGTGGGTCAGGTAGTACGGGTCCACGCCGATGCAGTGGCCGCCGACGAGTCCCGGCCGGAACGGCAGGAAATTCCACTTGCTGCCCGCGGCCAGCAGCACTTCCTCGGTGTCGATGCCGAGGCGGTTGAAGATCAGCGCCAGCTCGTTGATCAGCGCGATGTTGACGTCGCGCTGGGTGTTCTCGATGACCTTGGCGGCCTCCGCCACCTTGATGCTCGAGGCCTTGTGCGTGCCCACGCGGACGATCGAGCCGTACAGCGCGTCGACGAAGGTCGCCACCTCCGGCGTCGAGCCCGAGGTCACCTTCTTGATGGTCGGCAGGCGGTGTTCCTTGTCGCCCGGGTTGATGCGCTCGGGGCTGTAGCCGGCGAAGAAGTCCTTGTTGAACTTCAGGCCGGAGACGCGCTCGAGGATCGGCACGCAGACTTCCTCGGTGCAGCCCGGATAGACCGTCGACTCGTAGACGACCACGTCGCCCTTCTTGAGCACCTGGCCCACCGATTCGCTGGACTTCACCAGCGGGGTGAGATCCGGTCGCTTGTATTCGTCGATCGGCGTCGGCACCGTGACGATGAAGACCTTGCAGGCCTTGAGGTCGGCCAGCTTGGTCGTGTAGCTGAGCTTGCTCGCCTGCTTCAGCTCGTCGGCGTCGACCTCGAGCGTGCTGTCCCGGCCGTTGCGCAGTTCGTCCACGCGGTCGGGCTTGATGTCGAAACCGACGGTATTGAAACGCTTGCCGAACTCGACGGCGAGGGGCAGGCCGACGTAGCCGAGGCCGACGACCGCGACCTTGAGATTGCGCAGGTTGAATTTGGGCATGGGCAACTGTGGGGTGGGAAAAGGGGTTCTTGGGCGAGGGTCCGTTTCGCTATTACATAAAGAATGCCATACAAACCGGCCCCTGAATTGAGACGGCCATCAAGCTCCCGGGGGGGGCCGACCATGCGGCCCGCACGCTAGAGCAGCCAGATCACCGCCGCCAGCCCGACCCCGGTCATCACCAGGAAGTACGGCAGGGCCATCCAGGCCATGCGCCCGTAGCCGAGCCGGATCAGCGGCGCCAGCGTCGAGGTCAGCAGGAACAGGAAGGCCGCTTGGCCGTTGGGGGTGGCGACGCTCGGGAGGTTGGTCCCGGTGTTGATCGCAACAGCCAGCAGGTCGAATTGCGTGCGGTCGATGGCGCCCCGCAGCAGGGCCGCCTTGATCTCGGAGATGTAGACGGTCGCGACGAACACGTTGTCGCTGATGGTCGACAGCGCGCCGGTCGCGAGGTAGAGCATCGCCGCCTGGGTCCGCCCTTCGAGCGCGAGGATGCGGGCCATCAGCGGCTCGAACAGGTGCTGGTCGTGGATGCCCGCGACGATGACGAAGAACACCACCAGCAGTGCCGTGAATGGCAGCGCGGACTCGAACGCCTTGCCGAGGCGGTGCTCCTCGACGATGCCGGTGAAGGACGTCGCCAGGATGATCACCATCAGGCCGATCAGCCCGACCTCCGCCACGTGCAGTGCGAGCGCCGCAACCAGCAGCAGCGCCACCAGCAACTGTACGATCAGCACCTGGCGGTCCCGCGGCGTCGAGCGCGCTGCGCGCTGCCGCGCGTGATCCTCGAGGACCGCCCGCGCCGCGTCCGGCAGCGGCGTGCCGTATCCGAACAGCCGGAACCGCTCCACTGACCAGCAGACGGCGAGACCGGCCAGCGCCACCGGGATCGACACTGGAGCGACTTCGCGGAAGAACTGGCCGAAATTCCAGCCAGCCTGTTCTGCGATCAGCAGGTTCTGCGGTTCGCCCACCTGGGTCATGACCCCGCCGATGGCCGTGCCGACTGCCCCATGCATCATCAGGCTGCGCAGGAACGCGCGCAGGTCCTCGAGCGTCTCACGATGCAGCGCGCCCACCCCGTCGTCGACGGAGGCATCGTGGTCGGGCGTGGCGTGCGCCTTGCCGGAGGCAACCTTGTGGTAGATCTCGTACAGGCCGTTGCCGACGGTCATCGCGACGGCAACCACCGTCAGCGCATCCAGGAAAGCGGACAGGAGCGCGGCGACGGCGCAGAACAGCATGGACAGCACGGCGGCGGAACGCACGCCGATGATCAGCTTCGTGAACACCACGAGCAGCAGGTCGCGCAGGAAATAGATGCCCGCGACCATGAAGACCAGCAGGAGAATGACGGGGACGGCGGCGGTCACCTCGTGGTAGACGCTCTCGGCGCTGGTGAGACCGATCAGCACCGCCTCGATCGCCAGCAGGCCACCCGGCTGCAGCGGGTAGCAGCGCAGCGCCATCGCGAGCGTCAGGATGAACTCCGCCAGGACGATCCAGCCGGTCGCGACCGGCCCGACCGCGATCATCAGGATCGGATTGGCGATCAGGAACCCGACGATCGCCAGCTTGTACCACGACGGTGCGTGACCGAGGAAATTGCGCGCGAACGCCTGCGCCACCGTGCCCGTCATGACGCCGCGGACCCCGCTTCGTCACCTCCCATCGTGCGCCATGCGGTCCTGCCGCCACTCGCCTTGTCGAGCACGAGCAGGAGCGCCTCGTGCGCCGCGCACTCCTCCGCCGTGGCACGCTGCACTCGCAACTCGCCCGCCGGACGCGCGGCCCGTCTCGCGACCGTCCGGTGGCCGGACTGCTCGCTCTCCTCGTCGAGGATCAGCGCGCCCTGCCCGCCCGTCATCGCGAGGTAGACCTCGAGCAGCAGGTCGGCGTCGAGCAGCGCGCCGTGCAGTTCACGGTGCGAGTTGTCGACCGAGTAGCGCTTGCACAAGGCATCGAGGCCGTTGCGCTGGCCGGGATGCAGCTGGCGCGCCATCGCGAGCGTGTCGAGCACGGAACATAGCCCGGCCACGCGCCAGGCGCCCGCCTCGCCCGCGAGGCGATCGAATTCCGCATCGAGGAACGCGACGTCGAACGGCGCGTTGTGGATGATCAGCTCGGCCTCGGCGATGAAGTCACGCAGTTCCTGCGCGATCTCGGCGAAGCGCGGCTGCGAGGAAAGGAACTCGTTGCTGAGGCCGTGCACCTGCAGGGCGCCCGCGTCGACCTCGCGGTCCGGACACAGGTAGCGGTGGAACTGGCGACCCGTCCGCCGCCGGTTGACGATCTCGATGGCGCCGATCTCGATGATGCGGTGGCCCTGCTCCGGCTCGAGGCCGGTGGTCTCGGTGTCGAAGACGATCTGGCGCATCGGCGGGTCAGCCGATCGCGCGCGCCACCGCATCGATCACGGCACGCTGCTGTTCGTCGGTGAGGTACGGATGCATGGGCAGGCTGATCACGCGCCGCGCAGCCGCCTCGGACACCGGGAAGGCGCCCTCCCCCTGCCCGAGATTTGCGAACACGGGCTGCATGTGCAGGGCCAGCGGGTAGTGCACGGCCGTCGGCAAGCCGAGCTCCTTCATGCGGGTCTCGAAGATCTCGCGACCCTCCACCTCGATCGTGTACTGCGCGTACACGCAGGTGTTCGAGGACTCGACGAACGGCGCACGCACCCGGGCGTCCGCACCCGTGCCGAATCGCTCGCCGATCAGTTCGGCGTACCGCGCCCCGAGACGGATCCGCGCCGCGACCTCGTCGTCGAAGATCTCGAGCTTCGCCAGCAGCACCGCGGCCTGGATCGAGTCCAGTCGACCGGTGAGGCCGAGTCGCGGGTGGTGGTAGCGGCGGTCCTGGCCGTGCACGCGGATCTCGCGCATCAGCTGCGCGAGGCGATCGTCGCCGGTGAACAGCGCCCCACCGTCACCGTAGCAGCCGAGCGGCTTCGACGGGAAGAACGACGTCGCGCCGATCGCGGTCATCGAGCCCGAGCGCTGGCCCTTGTACGTGGCGCCGAAGCTCTGCGCGGCGTCCTCGATGACCGGCAGCTCGTGCCGGCAGGCGATGGCGTTGATGGCGTCGAAGTCGGCGCACTGGCCGTACAGCGACACCGGCATGATGGCCTTGGTGCGCGGCGTGATGGCCGCCTCGAGCTTCGTGGGGTCGAGGTTGTAGGTGCGCGGGTCGACGTCCACGAACACCGGCCGCGCGCCGGCCAGGGCGATCATTTCGGCGGTCGCGAAGAACGTGAACGGCGCGGTGATGACCTCGTCGCCGGGCCCGATGTCGAGTGCCATCAGCGCGATCAGCAACGCATCCGTGCCGCTCGCCACCGCCACGCAGTGCTTGCTGCCGACGTAGGCCGCCAGCTTCGCTTCGAGCTCGGCGACCTCCGGCCCCATCACGTACTGGCCGTGCTCGAGCACGCGCGCGATGCGCTGGTCGACCGACGGCTTGATGCGGCGGTACTGCGACTTGAGGTCGATGAAGTCCATGACGGATCCGTGCGCTGGGGGAAGCCGCTATTCTACGGCAGTCGGCCCGCGCCCGCCGGGTGGGCGCCCGTCCGGGTCACGGCTCGCCGGTGGAGCGCAGGTGCTCGATGCCGAGGTTGGCGAGCTGGTCGGCACGCTCGTTGCCGGGATGACCCGCGTGGCCCTTGACCCAGTGCCAGGTGACGTCGTGGCGCTCGATCTCCTGTTCGAGCCGCACCCACAGGTCGGCGTTCTTCACGGGCTTGCGATCGGCCGTCTTCCAGCCGCGGCGCTTCCACTGCGGCAGCCACTCGGTGATGCCGTTGCGCACGTACTGCGAGTCCGTGTAGACCTCGACGCGGCAGCCGCGTTTCAGCACGGCGAGCGCTTCGATCGCGGCCGTGAGCTCCATGCGGTTGTTGGTGGTCGCCGGCTCGCCGCCGTGCAGTTCCTTGCGGTGCTCGCCCGACACCAGCAGCGCGCCCCAGCCGCCCGGCCCCGGGTTGCCCTTGCAGGCACCGTCCGTGTAGATCGTCACCGGCGTGCTCACGCGGCGTTTCTCGACGTCGGCTCCGGCGCGGCGACCACGACGACCGGGCGGCGCGAGCGCACCGGACGGATCGGCGTGAGCGTGGGCAGGCGCTTGCGGGCTTTCAGCAGGTACGCACCGGCCAGCGGTGGCGCGAGCACCGGGCCGCGCCGCTCGAGCCAGCCGCGACTGCGCCCGGGCAGCGCCTGCGACCACGGCGGCGCGAAGAAATAGCGCTGCGCGTGCACGACCTCGAACCCGAGCAGCCGCAGCCAGTCGCGCACGCGCGTCTCGCTCATCAGGCGCACGGCCGGCGGCGGAAAGCGGTGCCGCGACACGAGATGCCGCACGCCCCAGGGGCCGCGCGGATTGAAGCCGCAGACGAGCACGTGGCCCTCTCCCACCATCACTCGCTCGACCTCGCGCAGCAGCTCGTGGGGATTGGGTGCGTATTCGAGCGTGTGCGGCAGCAGTACGGCCTCGACCGAGGCGCTGGCGATCGGCAGGTGATGCAGTTCGGCCCGGATGGCGCCGGGCCCGTGCGCATCGGGCGCGATCCAGCAGCGATGCTGCGTGCGCGCACCCGCGACGAGTCGTCCCGCGGGTCCCCAGCTGCCGACCTGCAGCAGCTCGAAGCCGAACACGTCGCCGAGCGCGTCGTGCAGCAGCGCGCTCTCGCGCGCCAGCACGGCTGCGCCGAGCGGGGTCTCGAGCCAGCGCTGCGTGGGGGGGACCGCGTCCATGGGCGCAAGAATAGCGGCAACACCGCCGGTGACGGTGAAAAAACGTGCGACATATTCTGGAATTTTCCGGCGCGACCCGGTCTAATACGCGCGCCCGGACTCCTGACCCGCTAGGCGGGGGGTCGCGATGCTGCAAGTGAGCCCGGTGCGGGCCTTCTCGGACAATTACATCTGGTTGATCCACGCGCCGGCCGACCCCTCGGCGGTGGTCGCGGTGGATCCGGGTGACGCCCGGCCGGTCGAGGCGGAACTGGCCCGCCGCGGGCTCAATCTGCGCGGGATCCTCCTCACGCACCATCACGGCGACCACGTGGGCGGCGTGCGGGAACTGACGGCGGCGCACGGAGTCCCTGTCTGGGGGCCGGCGCGCGAGGACCTGGCCTGCGAGGCCCAACCGCTCGACGAAGGAGACGTGGTCCATCTTGAACAGCTCGGCCTGGAGTTCGACGTGATGGCGGTGCCGGGGCACACCCTGGGCCACATCGCCTATCGCGGGCACGGCGCGCTGTTCTCGGGCGACACACTCTTCAGCGCCGGGTGCGGCCGGCTCTTCGAAGGCACGCCGCAGCAGATGTTCGACTCGCTCGAGCGCATCGCGGCCCTGCCCGACGACACGGTCGTGTACCCGACCCACGAATACACGCTCGCCAACCTGCGATTCGCCGTGGCGGTCGAGCCCGGCAACGCGGCGGCCCGTGACGCGCTCGCCACCGTCGGCGCGCTGCGCGAGCGCGACGAGATCAGCCTGCCGACGCGACTCGGTCGCGAACGTCAGATCAATCCCTTCCTGCGCAGTCGCGAGGCCGCCGTGCGCGCCGCCGCCGAGCAGCAGGCAGGCCAACCGCTCGCGTCGCCGGCCGAGGTTTTCGCGGTCGTGCGGCGCTGGAAGGACGGGTTCCGCTAGATGCGCCATTCCCTGCGCTCCTGGGGCTGCGTCGCCGTGCTCGGGCTGCTGCTCGCCGGCTGCGCCAGCACCGACACGACGTATTCCAGCCTGCCGCCGGCGCCGCAACACCCGCAAGGGCCCGACGCCGCGTCGACCGAACCGACGCAGCCCGCCGAAGCTCCGCCGCCCATGCTTCCGGTCGAACACCTCGCGCCGGAGCAGTACGTCGACGTACTCGATCGCATCCGCGCCGGTTTCGCGCTCGATGACGTGCAGAACTGGGCGATCGACCGCGAGGTCGAGGGCTATCGCGCCCGGCCCGATTTCCTCGACCGCACGTTCAAGCGCGGCGCGCGCTACCTGCACTACATCGTCGGCGAGATCGAGAAGCGCGGCATGCCGATGGAACTGGCGCTGCTGCCGGTCGTCGAGAGCGCGTTCAACCCGGTCGCCTACTCGCGCAGCCGCGCCTCGGGCCTCTGGCAGTTCATCCCGAGTTCCGGCAAGCACTACGGGCTCGAGCAGAACTGGTGGATCGACGAACGCCGCGACGTGATCGAATCGACCACGGCGGCGCTCAACTACCTGCAGTACCTGCACGATTACTTCGGCGGCGACTGGTTCCTCGCCATCGCTGCGTACAACGGCGGCGAAGGCACCGTGAGCGCGGCCATCGAGCGCAATCGCCGGATGGGATTGCCGACGGACTTCTTCAGCCTGAACCTGCGCCCCGAGACGCGCGACTACGTGCCGAAGCTGCTCGCGGTGCGTCGCCTCGTCGGCAACCCCGAGATGTACGGTCTGCAGTTCGCGCCGATCCCGAACACGCCGTATTTCGCGGTCGTCGATCCGGGCCACTCGGTCCACCTGGGCGAGACCGCGGACCTCGTGGGCATCAGCCGCGACGACATGTTCGCGCTCAACCCCGGCTACAACCGCATGTCGACCCCGCCGAGCGGCCCGTTCCGCCTGCTGCTGCCGGTCGAGCGCGCGGAAGCCTTCCGGCTGGCGATGCTGAATCCCGAGGCGGCTGAGACCACCATCGCCGCCGCGACCGTGGAACCGCCCCCGACCGTCGAGCACCGCGTCCGCGCCGGCGAGAGCCTCATGGCGATCTCGCGTCGCTACGACGTGCCGGTCGATGCAATCCGCGAGGCGAACAACCTGCGCGGGTCCGTGATCCATCCGGGCGACGTCCTCACGATCCCGGCCGCCGGATCCGCGGCCACCGTCGCGGCGCTGCCCGAGGCGCGACCCGACATCTCGTCCGCCCAGTTGCCGGAGCACCAGGCCTCGGCCCGCAGCTCGCGCTCGCGGACCTACACCGTGCGATCGGGCGACACGCTGTGGGGCGTCGCACACAAGTTCGGCGTGACCGTCCCGCAACTGGCCGACGCCAACGGCCTCGGCACCAAGAGCGGCCTCACGGCGGGCGCGAAGCTCAGGATTCCGGGCAAGGGTGGCAGCGGCGGCGGTGACAGCAACCGGCTCACCTACAAGGTGCGTCGCGGCGACACGCTTTCCGAGATCGCAGACAAGTTCAACGTGTCGGTTCGCGAGCTGATGACCTGGAACCGCCTGCGCGAGTCCTCGTCGTTGCGGACGGGCCAGCGCCTGGTGGTGTACGTCGATTCGAACCGGCAGAACGGAGGCTGAACACGTGGGATTCCTGGCTGGCAAGCGCGCACTGATCGTCGGCCTGGCGACGGAGCGCTCGATCGCTCACGGCATCGCCGGGGCCATGCACCGCGAGGGCGCCGAACTGGCGTTCACCTACCAGAACGACCGTCTCAAGGACCGCGTGGTCGAGATGGCGGAGGGGTTCGGCGCGAAGCTGGTCATGCCGATGGACGTGGCGTCCGATGCCGAGATCGCCGCGGCGTTCGCACAGGTCGCCGCGCACTGGGGCGCGCTCGACATCATCGTGCACTCGGTGGCGTTCGCGCCGCGCGAGCAGCTCGCCGGCACGTACCTCGAGAGCGTGACGCGCGAGGGCTTCCAGGTGGCACACGACATCTCGAGCTACAGCCTCGCCGCGCTCGCCAAGGCCGGGCGGCCGCTGATGCAGGGCCGTGCCGGCGCGATCATCACGCTGTCGTACCTCGGCGCCGTCCGCTCGATCCCGAACTACAACGTGATGGGCCTCGCCAAGGCGAGTCTCGAGGCCAACGTGCGCTTCCTTGCGGCGGACCTCGGGCCGGAGAACATCCGCGTCAACGCGATCTCGGCGGGGCCGATCAAGACGCTCGCGGCCGCGGGCGTGAGCGGCTTCCGCAAGATGCTCGGGCAGGTCGCGGCGGCGACGCCCCTGCGCCGCAACGTGACCACCGACGAGGTCGGCAATGCCGCCGCCTTCCTGTGCTCGGACCTGGCCTCCGGCATCACGGGCGAAGTGCTCTACGTCGACGCGGGCTTCAGCCACGTGGGCATGTCGTTCCCGGAGTGACGCCGCTCCCGCGGCGCCGCCAAAAAAAAAGGCCGGCAATGCCGGCCTTTTTCGTGTCACCCGTCGCGCGGGCCCGTCACTCGCTGAAGGCCTCGGCGTTCTTCTCGATCTTGGCCGTGCGGCGCAGCTCGCTGGTGTAGGCGGAGAATTCCGCGACGGCCTGCTGCTCCGCCGCCTGCTGCGCGGTCTGCATGCGCAGTGCCTGCAGCTGGTCGACCGGCAGCGCGGCATCGCCGCTGCGCACGCCGCTCACCACGATGACCGCGGCGTCGCCGTTGGCGAGCGTGGTCGTGCCGACCGAACGCGCGCCCGTCGCCGGCCGCGCCAGGAGGAATGCCGCCTTGACGATCTCCGGCGCCACGCCGTCGGCACCTGCACGCGTCATCGCCTGCGAGGCCGTCACCTTGGCCGACGGTCCCGCGGCGGCGCCGAGCGGCGCGCCACCCGAGGCCTTCGCCACCGCCGTCTCCGCGGCTGCCGCGGCGGCCTTCTGCGCGCCCACGGCCTTGAGCTTGGCCTCGACGTCCGCCTGCACCTCGGCGAACGGACGCTGACGCGGCTGCTGGTGGTCCGTGACGCGCAGCACCACGACCTTGTCGTCGCCCAGGCTGACCGGCTGGCTGTTCTGCCGCTGCTGCAGCACGTCGTCACTGAACGCCGCGTCGATGATCTTGCGCTCGGTGCCGAACGGCCCGCCGCCATTGCGCGTGTAGCCCTCGACCGTGCGCAGCGGCAGGCCGAGCTTCTTGCCCACCGAGTCGAGCTCGCTCAGGGCCGCGAAGGACTCGTCGGCGAGCTGTTGCGACTTGTCGTAGAACCCGCTCTGCGCCTGGTCCTTGCGGTAGTCCGCCTCGAGCTCGGCACGCACCTCGTCGAAACTGCGCTGGTGCGCCGGCTGCACGTCGTCGAGCCGGATGATGTGGTAACCGAACTGCGTCTTGACCGGGCCGCGGATCTCGCCCTTCTGCATGCTGAACAGGGCATCGGCGAACGGGCCCACGTAGGCGTCGCGCGTGCCCCAGTCCAGGTCGCCGCCCTTGTCCTTCGAGCCGATGTCGGCGGAGAACTCGCGCGCGAGCTTGCCGAAGTCCTCGCCGGCCTTGGCACGGGCCGCGATGTCCTGGGCCTTCTTGAGCGCGGCCGCGTCGTCGGTGCCCGGCTCGATCAGGATGTGGAAGCCGTGGCGGCGCTCCGGGTCGGTGTAGCGGTCGGCGGCCACCTGGTCGTAGTAGCTGTGCAGGTTCGCGTCGGTCACCTGCACGGCCGCCGCGACGTCGGCCGCATCGAGTTCGAGATACTGCAGCGACACCGTCTCCGGCGTCATGAAGTCCGTCTTGTGCTGGTTGTAGTAGGCCTCGGCCTCCGCGGGCGTGACGGACACGCCGTCGGCATACGCGGCGGCCGGCAGCACGGCGAATTCGACGTCGCGCGATTCGCCCTGCAGGGCCAGGCGCCGGCGGACTTCGCCCACCGTGGCGAACGCGGAGACCGCGAGCCCGCCGCGCAACTGCGAGGTCTCGAGGTCGCGGCGGAACTCCCGCTCGAATTCGACCTCGGTGCGGCCCTGCTGGCGCAGCAGGGCGGCGTAGCGGTCACGCGAGAACTTGCCGTCGACCTGCAGCGCCGGGATCGAGTACAGGGTCTTCGCCAGTTCTGCGTCGCTGACGACGTAGCCCAGTTCCCGGGCGCGCTGCAGCAGCAGCTCGCGGTCGACGAACGCATCCAGCATCGCCGCCTGCTCGCGCTTCAACACGTCGGGCGGGATCTCGCCGCGGGCGCGGACCTGCAGTTCCGTCTGCTTCTCCTGCCAGGCCTTGCGCACGAGTTCGAGCGGGATCTTCTCGCCGTTCACGGTCGCGGCGGACTTGTTCACGCTCGACTCGAAACGGATACCCCAGAAAATGAACACGACGGCAATCGCCCCGAGAAACACTGCGGCGAACCAGCCATGGAGTTTGTCGCGGATCTGCTGAAGCATGCTTCACCCTGCATACGAAAAAGCCCGCTCGCGCGGGCCTTCGACTTGGTCGGACCAGAGTTGGCGGAGTGGACGGGACTCGAACCCGCGACCCCCGGCGTGACAGGCCGGTATTCTAACCAACTGAACTACCACTCCGCGTGATTCTGGTGGGTGTTGAGGGGATCGAACCCCCGACCTTCGCCTTGTAAGGGCGACGCTCTCCCAGCTGAGCTAAACACCCGCCTCGTCTGGGAGCCGATTAGTTTACTGCATCCTTCAGGCCCTTGCCAGCCTTGAAGCCGGGGACGCGGCTGGCCGGGATGGCGATGGCCTCGCCGGTGCGCGGATTGCGGCCGGTGCGCGCCGCCCGCGTCTTGGTGACGAAGGTGCCGAAGCCCGAGATCGTCACGGAATCACCGCTCTTCAGCGCGTCCGTCACCGCCGAGAGCACGGCTTCCACGGCACGCGCCGCGTCGGACTTGGCGAGCGCGGTGCGCTCGGCCACGGTATCGATCAGGTCGTTCTTGTTCACGCGGAGTTCTCCTTGTCTGGACGCCCGTCAGTGGGCGTGCACCTGTTTTCCGGAGCGGCGAGCCGGGCGCTTGGCGGGCTTGCCGCCGCTCCCTTCCGTGGCTTCCGGCGCCACGGCCTGCGGCTGCGGCATGTTCTTGAGCGCGACCGCGAGCACCTCGTCGATCCACTTCACCGGCTTGATGTCGAGGTTGCCCTTGATGTTGTCGGGGATCTCGGCGAGGTCCTTCACGTTCTCGTCGGGGATCAGCACGGTGCGGATGCCGCCGCGATGCGCGGCCAGCAGCTTCTCCTTCAGGCCGCCGATCGGCAGCACTTCGCCCCGCAGCGTGATCTCGCCGGTCATGGCGACATCGCTGCGCACCGCGATGCGCGTGAGCGCCGACACCAGCGCCGTGCACATGCCGATGCCCGCGCTCGGGCCGTCCTTCGGCGTGGCGCCCTCCGGCACGTGGATGTGCACGTCCGCCTTCTGGTAGAACTCGGGCTCGAGGCCGAGCACCGAGGCACGGCTGCGTACGACGGTCATCGCTGCCTGGATCGACTCCTGCATCACCTCGCCGAGCTGGCCGGTGTGCGTGAGCTTGCCCTTGCCCGGCATCACGGCCGCCTCGATCGTCAGCAGCTCGCCGCCGACCTCCGTCCAGGCGAGGCCCGTGACCTGCCCGACCTGGTCGTTCTCCTCGGCCCGGCCGTAGCGGAAGCGCTTCACGCCGAGGTACTTCTGCAGGTTCTTCGGCGCGACCGCGACCGCCTTGCGGTCCTTGTCGAGCAGCAGCTCCTTGACCGACTTGCGGCAGATCTTGGAGATCTCGCGCTCGAGGTTGCGCACGCCGGCTTCGCGCGTGTAATGGCGGATGATCTCGAGCAGCGCGGGGTCGGAGACCTTGAGTTCCTCGGGCTTGAGGCCGTTCTGCTTCATCTGCTTGGGCAGCAGGTAGCGTCGCGCGATGCTCGACTTCTCGTCCTCGGTGTAACCCGGCAGGCGGATCACTTCCATGCGGTCGAGCAGCGGCGGCGGGATGTTGAGGCTGTTGGCCGTGCACACGAACATCACGTCGGAGAGGTCGAAGTCGACCTCGAGGTAATGGTCGTTGAAGGCGGAGTTCTGCTCCGGGTCGAGCACTTCGAGCAGGGCCGCCGACGGGTCGCCGCGGAAGTCCATCGCCATCTTGTCGACTTCGTCGAGCAGGAACAGCGGGTTCTTCACGCCGGTGCGCACCATGTTCTGCACGATCTTGCCGGGCATCGAGCCGATGTAGGTGCGGCGGTGGCCGCGGATCTCGGCCTCGTCGCGCACGCCGCCGAGGCTCATGCGCACGAACTTGCGGTTGGTGGCGCGCGCGATGCTCTGGCCGAGCGAGGTCTTGCCGACGCCGGGCGGGCCCACGAGGCAGAGGATCGGGCCCTTCAGCGTCTGCACGCGCTGCTGCACGGCGAGGTACTCGACGATGCGCTCCTTGACCTTCTCGAGCCCGAAGTGGTCCTCGTTCAGCACCTTCTCGGCGCCCGCGAGGTCGTGCTTGACCTTGGTGCGCTTGCGCCACGGGCACTTCACCAGCCAGTCGATGTAGTTGCGCACGACCGTCGCCTCAGCCGACATCGGCGACATCAGCTTGAGCTTGGCGAGCTCCGACTTGGCCTTCTCGCGCGCCTCCTTGGGCATGCCGGCGCGGCCGATGCGCTTCTCGAGCTCCGCGATCTCGTTCGGCGCGTCGTCGAGCTCACCCAGTTCCTTCTGGATGGCCTTCATCTGTTCGTTGAGGTAGTACTCGCGCTGGCTCTTCTCCATCTGCTGCTTGACGCGGCCGCGGATGCGCTTCTCGATCTGCAGCACGTCCATCTCGCCCTCGATGAGCGCGAGGATGTGCTCGAGGCGCCGGCGCACGTCCTGGATCTCGAGCACCTTCTGCTTGGCGTCGAGCTTGAGCGACATGTGGGCGGCGACCGTGTCGGCCAGCCGGCCCGGCTGCTCGATGCCCGCGAGGGAGGTCAGGATCTCCGGCGGGACCTTGCGGTTCAGCTTGACGTACTGCTCGAACTGCGTGACCACGGAGCGCACCAGCACGTCCATCTCGCGCTCGTCGTAGCGCTCGTTGTCGGTGAGGGGCTGCGCCTTGGCCATGAAGTAGTCGCCGGACGTGAGGTCCGAGACCGTGGCGCGCTCGACGCCCTCGACCAGCACCTTGACCGTGCCGTCCGGCAGCTTCAGCAGTTGCAGGATCGTGGCGATCGTGCCGACGTCGTAGAGGTCGCGCGCCGACGGCTCGTCGACGTCCGCCTGCTTCTGCGCGAGCAGCAGGATCTGCTTGTTGACCTTCATCGCCTGTTCGAGCGCGAGGATGGACTTCTCGCGGCCGACGAACAGCGGGATGACCATGTGCGGGTACACGACGACGTCGCGCAGCGGCAGCACGGGCAGCAGGTTGTTCGCCGGGACGGCAGGCGGGTTCGTGGGGCTGTCTTGGGAGGTGGTCACTCGGGTCTCCGGGCCAGGGGCAGGCGCACGGACCGCCGGGGGCGGCCCTGGCGGCGAATCCTCAGGTCAGACGCCATCTTTGTGCACGAGACGGCCAGATTCAAGAGAGATTTGCATCTCCGCATCCAATTCGGGGACGGCCGCAAAAGGGAGTCACGCGCGCACCCGGACAGGGTTCGCCCGCATCGTCGCCCGTCGCTGCGAAGGGATCAGTGGTCGGAGCCGGTGCGGCGCTCTTCGACGGCCGCGAGGCGCGGCTCCTCGACGCCGTAGACGAGATAGGGCTTGCTCTCGCCCTGGATCACGTCCTCGTCGATGACGACCTTCTGCACGTTACGCATGCCCGGCAGGTCGTACATGATGTCGAGCAGCACGTTCTCGAGGATCGTGCGCAGGCCGCGCGCGCCGGTCTTGCGCTGCATCGCCTTGCGCGACACCGCGCGCAGCGACTCCTCGCGGAACTCGAGGTCGACGCCTTCCATGTCGAAGAGCTTGCGGTACTGCTTGGTCAGCGCATTCTTCGGCTCGGTGAGGATCTGCATCAGCGCGGCCTCGTCCAGCTCGTCGAGCGTCGCGACCACCGGCAGGCGGCCGACGAACTCCGGGATCAGGCCGTACTTGATCAGGTCCTCGGGCTCGACGTCGTGGAACAGGTCGCTGCCGTGCTGGCGCGCATTGGGCTCCCGCACGTCGGCCACGAAGCCGATGCCGCTCTTCTGCGTGCGGTTCATGATGATCTTCTCGAGACCCGCGAACGCGCCGCCGCAGACGAACAGGATGTTCGAGGTGTCGACCTGCAGGAACTCCTGCTGCGGGTGCTTGCGGCCGCCCTGCGGCGGCACGGAGGCGATGGTGCCCTCGATCAGCTTCAGCAGCGCCTGCTGCACGCCCTCGCCCGAGACGTCACGGGTGATGGACGGGTTGTCGGACTTGCGCGAGATCTTGTCGATCTCGTCGATGTAGACGATGCCGGTCTGCGCCTTCTCGACGTCGTAGTCGCACTTCTGCAGCAGCTTCTGGATGATGTTCTCGACGTCCTCGCCGACGTAGCCCGCCTCGGTGAGCGTGGTGGCGTCGGCGATGGTGAACGGCACGTTCAGCAGCCGCGCCAGCGTCTCGGCGAGCAGGGTCTTACCCGAACCGGTGGGGCCGATCAGCAGGATGTTGCTCTTGGCGAGCTCGATCTCGTCGCGGGCACGGTCGGCGCCCTTGGTCTGCAGCCGCTTGTAGTGGTTGTAGACCGCGACCGACAGCACCTTCTTGGCGCGGTCCTGGCCGATCACGTACTCGTCGAGGACCTTCTTGATCTCGTGGGGCTTCGGGAGCTTCTCGCGGGTCTTCTCCGCCTTCTCCTCGAGTTCCTCGCGGATGATGTCGTTGCAGAGTTCGACGCACTCGTCGCACACGAACACCGACGGACCGGCGATGAGCTTGCGGACCTCGTGCTGGCTCTTGCCGCAGAAGGAGCAATACAGAAGCTTGCCGTCGTCGTGCTTGCCGCGGGAATCGTCAGCCATCGAAGGAACCCTGCCCCTGGAAACGGCCCGTGTGGGCTGCGTGGTTATACCACGGAGCGCCCTTGCCGCGCAAAAAACCGTCGGCCCGACAGTGACTTAACCGGCGATTACGGCTCAGCCGCGCTGCGGTGCGCCGCTCTCGCCACGGTGCAGCAGCACGCTGTCGATCAGGCCGTAGGTCTTGGCCTGCTCGCCGGTCATGAAGTTGTCGCGATCGGTGTCCTGGCGGATCTTGTCGATCGACTGGCCGGTGTGCTTCGCGAGGATGGCATTGAGGCGGTCGCGCGCATCGAGGATCTCGCGCGCGTGGATCTCGATGTCGGTCGCCTGGCCCTGGAAGCCGCCGAGGGGCTGGTGGATCATCACCCGCGAGTGCGGCAGGCAGAACCGCTTGCCCGCGGTGCCGCCGGCGAGCAGCACCGCGCCCATGCTGGCCGCCTGGCCGACGCAGATGGTGCTGATGTCGGGCTTGATGAACTGCATGGTGTCGTAGATCGCGAGACCGGCGCTCACCGAGCCGCCCGGCGAGTTGATGTAGATCGCGATGTCCTTTTCCGGGTTCTCGGACTCGAGGAACAGCAGCTGGGCCACCACGAGGTTGGCCATGTAGTCCTCGACCGGACCGACCAGGAAGATCACCCGCTCCTTCAGCAGGCGCGAGTAGATGTCGTAGGCGCGTTCGCCGCGGGCCGTCTGCTCGACGACCATCGGTACCAGGTTCAGGGCGCGGGGTGAGAGGCTCATGGTCGCTTACGCTCCGAAGTTCATCAGGTCCTTGAAGGTCGACGGCTGCTCGGTCACGTTGGCGCGCTCAAGCAGGTGATCGATCACCTGGTCCTCGAGCACCATCGCTTCGACCTGGCGCAGCGCCTCGGGGTTCTGCTGGTAGGCCTTGAGGATCGAGTCGGGGTCCGGGTAGGTCGCCGCCATCTCGGCGAGGCGCTCCTCGACCTTGGCGCGGTCGAGCTGGATGCCGCGCGCCTGGATGATCTCGCCGATCAGCAGGCCGAGCGCGACGCGCCGGCGCGCGGGCTCGACGAAGGGCTCCGGCGGCGGGATCTGCGAGGCATCGCGCGCGCCAATGCGGCGCGCCGTGTCGATCTGCATCTCGCGCACCTGCCCGTCCACCAGCGCCTTCGGCACCTCGAGCGGGTTGGCAGCGAGGAGCTGGTCGAGCAGCTGCTGCTTGACCCGGCCGCGGACGTTCTGCGCCAGCTCGCGGCGCATGTTGTCCGCCACCTCGGCCAGCAGGCGCTCCATGCCGCCCTCGGTCACGCCGTAGTCGCGGCAGAACTCGTCGTCGAGCGGCGGGAGCTGCTTCTCCTCCACCTTCTTGACGTGCACCTCGAAGCGCGCCGTCTTACCGGCCAGCGACTTGTTGTGGTACTCCTCGGGGTAGCCCACGTCGAGCGCCTTGCGCTCGCCCGCCTTCAGCCCGGTGATGCCGGTCTCGAAGTCCTTGAGCATGCGGCCGCCGCCGAGCACCACGGCGACGTCGTCGCCCTTGCTGCCCTCGAACGGGTGGCCGTCGATCTGGCCCTCGAAGTCCATCGTCACGCGGTCGGTCTCGCGGCTCTCGCGCTCCACCGCCTCGAAACGCGGGCGCTGCTCGCGCAGGTTCTGCACCATCGCCTCGATGTCGGACTCGGTCACGTCGGCCGTCGGCCGCGTGATCATCAGGCCGTCGATCTTCTGCAGAGCGATCTCCGGGAACACCTCGAAGATGGCGCGGTACTTCAGGTCCTCGCCGGGGCCGGCGGAGATCGGCTCGATGCGCGGGCCCGCCGCGGGGTTCAGTTTCTGCTCACTGACCGCCTCGGCGAAGCTGCGCTGCATCATCTCGGACAGCACTTCCTGGCGAACCTGCGCGCCGAACTGCTGCTTGATGACCTTGAGCGGCGCCTTGCCCGGCCGGAAACCCTTGAGCTTCGCCGTGCGGCTGACCTGCTTCAGGCGCGCGTCGATCGCCTGTTCGATCTGTTCCTTCGGGACGCTCACTTCCATCCGGCGCTCGAGGGCGCCGGTCGACTCGACGGAAATCTGCATGGTGCTCATCGAACCTCGACAGGACCGGGGGTGGCCGGCGGGCCACCCGGAAAAGCCGGATATTGTGCCACGAACCGACCGGCCATGCCGGCCGGAAATCGGGTCGGCGGTGGTGCGAAAGGAGGGACTCGAACCCTCACGGGGGTTGCCCGCTGGAACCTAAATCCAGTGCGTCTACCAGTTCCGCCACTTTCGCCGGACCGGCCGGGCCAGGACCGCGGACGGCCCGGATTCTATAGCGGATCGGCGGCCGCCGCCCGGCCAGCCTTACTCCAGCCAGAGGCGCGAGACGTCGAAATCCGTGCCCGGGGCCGGGCGGGGCGCAAAGACCATGACGTCCGCGATCCGGGCGAGGTCCATGGGTCGACCCCGCGGCGCTGCCTCGACCTCGGCCATCGGCACACGCACCGTGATCCGACTTCGCGCCGGCACCGTCACGGCGTGGTTCAACCGGTCCCAGGTCGCCCAGTTTGTGGTCGCGTCTGCGATCCGCAGGACCAGCGGCAACGAACGATCACCGGGGTTCGTCACGTCCAGCAGGACCGCGTGATAGCCGCGCCAGTCGCCCGCCGGCTCGAACAGCTGCAGGCCGGGTTGCGAACCTGGCGCGTATGCCACTTGCAGCGCCGTGTCGTGCGCGGTGCGAGCGAACGCGGCGGGCAGTTCGACGGTGCGCACCTCGGCCTGTTCGCCACGCAGGAAATAAAGGCTGCCCGCCCCTCTCGCCTGCACGAGCACCGGGAATTGCGCCGCGCGGCCGGCATAGGCGACGGCGCAGGCGACCGGGTCGCGCACCAGGACGACCAGCGCGGCAATCGCGAGCAGGATCGCCGCCACGCCGGCGCGCAACGGCCGCACTCCGCGCTCGAACAGGAAGAGCAGGGAGAGACCGACCGTCGCGCCGGCGGCATCGTGCAGCACATCGAGCAGGGACATCGATCGATCGGGCATGAAGTGCTGGATGACCTCGGCTGCGGCACCGAACAGCACGGCCAGCGCGCCCGACTGGCACAGGACGGACCACGAGCGCACCGCCTGTGGTCCAGCGGGCGGCCGCATCAAGGCCAGCACCACGGCCACCACCGCGAACACGGGGCCGTGTGCAGCATCCTGCAGGACCTTGCGCCAGAGTTCCGCGCCGGGGACGGAGAGGAACAGCACCGCCGCGAGCAGTCCAGCGACGATCAGGACGCCCGTGCGCGCCTGCAACGCGCGCATCAATCGTCCGGCCGGCAGCAAAGGCGGCCGCGGCCGGTGCGCGGCGGCGGCGGAACTGCACATCGGTGCTTCACGCCCGCAACGCTAGCACGGGTTCCGCCCGCGGTGGACGTCGCTGCCGTCCTCGGGACGGCCGACCCGTTCAATCGACGAGGAACTGCAGCGCCAGGTAGGCCTGCAGCCCCGCCGGATGCTCGAAATCGTCGTGCAGTTCCTGACCGACCGCCGCCAGCACGCGCAGGCTCGACGACAGCGATGCCCGCAGGCCGAGGTTCGCCAGCACGGCGGAGCCCGAGAATCGGGCGGTCGTCCGCCCCACGAGTTCACCCGCGATTTCGAGTCGTTCACCGACCTCGCGGCTCGCGGCCCAGCCGAGAAACCACTCGTCGTCGCCGGACCCGAAGGTCCGTCCCATTTCGAGGTTGCAGTCGACTCCGCGCACCGTGTGCTGGACCTCGAGAGGCAGGACCCACGTCGTCCCCTCCCCGGCGAGTCCGCGCTCACCGGAATCCGAGCCCGGGTTGTTGAATTCCACCTGCGGATAGATCGACGCCGAGGTGCCATCCTCGCCACCGTCGAGAAACCGCCACTTGATCCCGACCTCCGAGTTGCCGAGTCCGCTGTGGCGCTCCCCGCCGGACTCGCTCGTGATCACCCACGGCAGTTCGTACTTGAGTTGCAGGCGCTCACCGACACCATAGTTCACGTCGAGCATCGGCAGCGCCGCCAGCCGGTCGTCGCCGCGTCGCTCGAACTCCGCCGCGAGGTTGATCTCCCAGACGCCGTCCCCGGGGGTGCCGGGATCGTCCGTGACGAGGGGTGGCCCCGCCCCGGCCCACGACGCGGGCGCCATCGCGACGAGCCCGACCGTCGTGCCGAACCGACGCCGCCATGCGCCGATTTGACCGCTGCGTGCGCGCATCACGGCGCCACGACCACGATCCGGAACGGCCTGCGCTTGCGGCTAGCATCGGTGCCGGACGTCGGCACGTTCGCCGCGAGATAGATCCGGCCCGTCGATGCATCGAGCGCCGCCGTCCGTGCGCCCGCCACGGTCGCGAGGCGGTCGAGCACGATGGCGTGCCCGGCTTCGTCGAGATCGAAGATGGTCAACGTGCCGTCGGCGGCCGGAATGAAGACGCGCCGGTGCCGCGGGTCGAAGATCGCGCCGTCGGCATCGCGACCGATCGCCACCGAACCGCGATCCGCGCCGGATCGGGCATCGATGAGTTTCGCCACGCCGTTGTGGCAGGCCGCAATGAGCAGGTCCGCGACGGGATCGTACGCCAGGCCGGTGGGCTCGACGCAGCCGGGCAGCGGGTACCATCTGGTCACGCGCCGCGCCACGATGTCGATGACGGCCACCCGCGCGGACGCTTCGAGATTCACGTAGAGGTGGTCACGGCCATCGAGTACGGCGGCCTCGGGTTTCTCGGGCAGCGGGATGGTTCCCACGGCTCGGGCGGCCGTCACGTCGATGACACTGACATCGCGGCTGTCGCTGTTCATCACGTAGGCCCGTCCGCCGGCGGCGTCGTAGACCGCGGCATCCGGGCCGCGGTCGTGCGGTCGAAAATCGTCACCGTGTGGGCGCCCCAGTTGGTGCTGAGCGCTTCGCGGGAACCTGGGATCGGCAGCACGGCGGAATCGTCGTGGCCCGGGACGAGCTTCGGCACGACGTGGCGCGTGTCGAGATCGACCGCCATCACACCGTACTCGCGCGCGACGAACAGACGCCGCGCGACGGCGTCGACGGCTAGATAGTCGAAGCCGCCCGGCGGTCCGTCGATCGTCGCTTCGACGTGATAGCCGGGGCCGGCGGCGAGCGCCGCGGTGGCACAGCATGCCAGCGCGGCCAGGCTGGCGATCATGGATGGACGCATTCGAGGATGCTGCCACCGCGCTGCGCACGCGTGCCGCCGCGAGCGGGCCAAACTTCTTCGGGATCGGAACCGCAGCACCTGCGGACCCGTCGCCGCGAGCCGCGGTTCGCGATGGTGCGCCTGGGGAAAGGTGGTGGGCCGTGTAGGACTCGAACCTACGACCTACTGATTAAGAGTCAGCAGCTCTACCAACTGAGCTAACGGCCCAACCGGAAAGGTGGGGTGGACGATGGGATTTGAACCCACGACCTCCGGAATCACAATCCGGAGCTCTAACCAGCTGAGCTACGTCCACCATCGTCCGGCGGAATCGACATCCCGCATCATCTTGGCGCGCCCGGCAGGACTCGAACCTGCGACCCTCGGCTTAGAAGGCCGATGCTCTATCCAGCTGAGCTACGGGCGCGGCGTGCCGAGCATACATCCGGGTTGGTCGGGGCAGAGGGATTCGAACCCCCGACCCTCTGCTCCCAAAGCAGATGCGCTACCAGACTGCGCCATGCCCCGCCCTGCTACCGACACCTGCCGTCGTCGCCAGGGCCCTATCCGTTTCCAGCCAGGGTCCTCACGGGAGCGCGAATCATACGGATCGACCCCCGGAGCGTCAATTTGGACTTGTCACCCGCTCGGGCGACGGGCGGCCGGCGTGCGAAAATGCGCCCATGACAGCCCAGATCATCGATGGCAAGGCCGCGGCAGCCGACGTGCGCCGCGAGGTGCGCGCAGGCGCGGAACGACTGGTGGCCCACGGCAAGCGCCGGCCGGGACTGGCCGTGATCCTGGTCGGCGACGATCCGGCTTCGCAGGTCTACGTGCGCAACAAGCGGCTCGCCTGCGACGAGTGCGGGTTCGTGTCGGTCAGTCACGACCTTGCACACTCCACCACCGAGGCCGAACTGCTCGGGCTCATCGAGCAACTGAACGAGGACGAACACATCGACGGCATCCTCGTGCAGGTGCCGCTGCCCGATCACATCGACGAGCGCGCGATCATCGATGCGATCGACCCGGCGAAGGACGTCGACGGCTTCCACCCGTACAACGTGGGCCTGCTCACGCTGCGCAATCCGCTGATGCGGCCGTGCACGCCCTACGGCGTGATCCGCCTGCTCGAGCGCACCGGCATCCCGGCGAAGGGCAAGCATTGCGTGGTGGTGGGCGCATCGAACCTCGTCGGTCGGCCGATGGCGCTCGAACTGCTGCTCTCGGGCGCCACGGTCACGGTATGCCATCGCTTCACGCAGGACCTGCAGTCGCACGTCGGTCAGGCCGACATCCTGGTCGTCGCGGTCGGCAAGCCGGGCATCGTGCCCGGCGAGTGGATCAAGCCGGGCTCGGTGGTGATCGACGTCGGCATCAATCGCCTGCCGTCGGGCAAGCTCGTCGGCGACGTCGACTTCGAGGTCGCGAGGCAGCGGGCGTCGTGGATCACGCCCGTGCCGGGTGGCGTCGGTCCCATGACCGTCGCCATCCTGATGAAGAACACGCTCGAGTCCGCGCAGCAGCGACTCGCCTGAAAAAAACAGGGGACATTCCTGTTTTCCGCCGCAACGGAATACAGGAATGTCCCCTGTTTTTCAGCCGCGCCGCCAGAGCGTCTTGCCGCCCGGCTGGTCCTCCAGCACGACGCCGCTCGCGGCGAGCAGGTCGCGGATGCGGTCGGACTCCTTGAAGTCCTTCGCCTTGCGCGCCGTCGCACGATCGACGATGAGTTGCTCGATTTCGGCGTCCGACAGCGTGGACGTCGTGCTATTCGCGGCATCGCCCTCGCCCACCACGGCTTTAGCCTGCTTCAGCGGGCGCTTGCGCAGGAACGCCTCCGGGTCCTGGCCCAGCAGCCCGAGCCGCGCCGACAGCGCGCGCAGTTCCGACGCTACGCGGGTGGCCCGGGCCATGTCGCCGGCGGCCTTGGCCGTGTTGACCTCGCGCGCCAGCGCCTGCAGCTCGGCCACGGCCATCGGCGTGTTGAAGTCGTCGTCCAT
>JBGAHO010000094.1:0-6848 GCA_044226195.1 Steroidobacteraceae bacterium | reverse complement strand
TGCTCGAGCAGGCTGCGCGTGTCGGTGGCGTCAGGCACGGCGCTGCCCACCCTGCTGCTGCAGGAAGTTGCCCATCAGGATCGGGCCCTCGGGCGTCAGCACGCTCTCGGGATGGAACTGCACGCCCTCCACCATCAGCTCGCGATGGCGCACGCCCATGATCTCGTCCTGCGGCGTGCGCGCGGTGACTTCGAGCACGTCCGGCAGCGTGTCGGGCCGCGCGATCAGCGAGTGATAGCGCCCGGCCTCGAACGGCTGGGGCATCCCGGCGAACACGCCGCGCCCGTCGTGCTGCACGGGGGAGACCTTGCCGTGCATCAGCCGCCCCGCGCGCACCACGTTGCCGCCGAACACTTCGACGATCGACTGGTGACCGAGGCACACCCCGAACACGGGGATCTTGCCGGCGAACGCGCGGATCATGTCCATGGACACACCGGCATCGTGCGGCGTGCCGGGACCCGGCGAGATGCACAGGTGGGTCGGCGCGAGGGCGGCGGCCTCGGCGATCGTGATCTGGTCGTTGCGATGCACGAGCACGTCCGCGCCGAGCACGAGGAACGCCTGCACGAGGTTGTAGGTGAAGCTGTCGTAGTTGTCGATCAGCAGCAGTCGCGGCCCGGTGCTCATTGCGCGCCCTCCTTCGCCATCTCGAGGGCCCGGCGCAGCACGGCGCTCTTCGCGAACACCTCTTCGTACTCGCTCTGCGGCACGCTGTCCGCGACGATGCCGGCGCCCGCCTGGAAGCTGTAGGTGTCGCCGTGGAACACCATCGTGCGGATCGTGATCGCCTGGTTCATGTCGCCACCGTGGCCGAAGTAGCCGACCGTGCCACCGTAGAAGCCGCGGCGCACCGGCTCGAGTTCGTCGATGATCTCCATCGCGCGCACCTTCGGCGCGCCGACCAGCGTGCCCGCGGGAAACGCGGCCGCGAACAGGTCGAACGCGTCCTTGCCGGGCGCGAGCGTGCCCTTCACGCCGCTCACGATGTGCATGACGTGGCTGTAGCGCTCGATGGAGCGGTAGGGCTCGACGTGCACGGAACCGGCAGTGGCGACGCGGCCGAGATCGTTGCGGGCGAGGTCGACGAGCATGACGTGCTCGGCGTTCTCCTTCGGGTCGGCGCGCAGCTCGGCCTCGAGAGCCAGGTCGCGCGCGTCGTCCGCACCACGCGGCCGCGTGCCGGCGATCGGTCGCATCTCGGCGGCGCGACCCGTGAGCTTCACGAGCGCCTCGGGGGACGAGCCGACGATGGTGCGGTCGCCGAGCTCGCAGTACGTGAGGTAGGGCGACGGATTCAGCAGGCGCAGCGCCCGGTAGACCTCGAACGGATCGACGTCGCAGCGGCCCGCGAAGCGCACCGACAGCACCAGCTGGTAGACGTCGCCGGCGGCAATGTATTCCTTGGTGCGCGCGACCTTCGCCAGGAACTCGTCCTGCGTCAGGCTCGCCTCGGCGGGGCTGAACTTCGGCTGCCACGCGGGGCCCGGCAGCCCGCCGCGCAGCGCGCGGATCACCTCGCGGCGCAGGCTCTGCCGTTCCTGCTCGCTGCCGGAGTGCAGCAGCGCGGCGCGGTGCGTCACGTGATCGAACACCAGCAGCGAGCGCGGCGCGATGTAGTGGGCGTCGGGGCAGTCGTCGACCCGCCGCGCCTGCTCCGGCAGGCGCTCGAAGTAGCGAACGAGATCGTAGCTCGCGGCGCCGACGAGGCCGCCGAGCAGCGGGAAGCCGTCGTTCTCGATCTCGGGCCGCGGCGCCTGGGCGAGCGCGCGACGGAACGCCGCCAGCAGCTCAGCCTGGTCGCGCGGTCGTGCGTGCCGTTCGCTGCCGATGCGCAGGCCGCTGCCGTCGAGCCGAAACTCGAGGCTGTCACCGAACCCGATGAAGGAATAGCGCGCGATGCGCTCACCGCCCTCGACGCTTTCCAGCAGGAAATGCGGCCGGAACGGCTTGAGCTTCAGGTAGGCCGACACCGGGGTGTCGAGGTCGGCGGCGATGTCGAACAGATGCGTTGTCACACACGGCTCCCCTTGGCGCGAGGACCCGGGGACGGACAACAAAAAACCCACCCCCGGCGGCTCGCGGAGATGGGTCCTGGAATCCTGCGAACGAGACGAGCGCGTCCGGCCCCACTCCTTATGGGTGGCGCCACCACCAGCGACGGTCGAAGGTTGGGTACGTGTTCATCTCGCGTTGCAGTATCCACGGGCGCCGCGGGACCGTCAACCCGCGGCGGCGGCACCCTCGCGGCGACGCGCGATGAACACCAGTTCGCGACCCAGTCCAGCCCCCTCGAGCAGCCGGCGCCAGCGGTACTCGCCGAGCAGGCCGTGGGCGATGCGGGTCACGGCGTCGTTCTCGATCCACCAGAGGACGCCCCGGTCGCCGCCGGGCTCGAAGGTGAACGCCCGCTCGATCGTGAACCACGGTTGCAGCAGCTCGCGCACGCGGCCGCGCGTCGGCCAGGTGTCCGGCGTCGGGTGCGGGATGCCACTCGGCACCGGGCGGAACCGGGAGCGTCGCGCCCACACGAACGGATTCTGGGTCATCAGCAGGAACACGCCGCCGGGACGCACGAGTTCGGCGACACGGCGGATGCACTCGGCGTGGTCCGCCATCGGCACCAGCGAGTCGGAGCTGAGCACGAGGTCGAAGGGACCCGGCAGTGCCTCGAGCAGGAAGTCGCAGCAGCGGAGGTGGAGTCCGGGATACCGTCGCTGCCCTTCGGCGATGGCCTCCGGCGACAGGTCGGTGCCCCACACCTCGCCGCAGCCGACGAGGCTGTTCTCCATCCAGCCCGTGCCGCAGCCGAAGCCGAGGATGCGGGCCTCGCGCAGGTTCTCCGCCCGCGCGACGTCCGCGACGATCTCGAGCTGGCGACGCATGAACGGGTCGATGTCGCTGCGAAAGCGCCAGTCGCGGTTCCACTGGTTCCAGAAATCCTCGGATTCCCGTCCGTGGTTCGGGGTGTCAGGTGCGTCCAAGCCATGTCCTCAGTTCAGAGGCGACGCGCAGCCGGCCGCCCTCGAGCGTCGCCCGAATGTATGTCCAGGCCTCGGCCCGGGTCTGCCGATCCCCGGAGAGGCCGCGGGCGAGATCCCGCAGCTCCCAGTAGAACAGCTTCAGGGCCCAGCCGTCCCCGCGGACGATGTGCTTCACGTACAGCGCACCGCAGCCGCGACGGTAATTGAGCTGGATGCGGCGCACCTGCTCGTCGGTGACCCGGTCGTGGTCGTGGTACACGACGGCGTCCGGGCAGTACAGCACCGGCAGGCCCGACCGCAGCACGCGGTAGATGTAATCGGTGTCCTCGGCCGCCGCCATGCGCGTCCCGGCGCCCAGCGTCACGTCGAATTCGCCGGTGCGGCGCACGACGTCCATGCGGATCGCCATGTTGTTGCCGATTCCCACGCCGACCGGCTGCGCCGGATGCTCGTAGAGCCGCAACTCGCGCGACGTGCGCACGCCGAGGGGATGCAGCGTCTCGCGGTACAGTTCGGTGCGTCCGCAGACCATGCCGACCTGCGGATGGGCCACGAACGCCTCGTGCAGTCGCTGCACCCAGTCGGGGCCGACCTTCACGTCGTCATCGGTGAACGCGACGATCTCGCCGCGCGCGGCCTGCATGCCGCAATTGCGCGCGGCCGACAGCCCCTGGCGTCCTTCGAAGACGTAGCGGCCCGCGACGGGCGCCTCCGCGAAGAAGCGCTCGACGACGGCGCGCGTGTCGTCGTTCGAATTGTTGTCGACCACGACGAGTTCCCAGGGGACGTCCGGGGCAGTCTGCAGCGCGGCCAGGCTGGCGAGCGTCCCCACCAGCGATCCGCTGTGGTTGTAGGTGCACACGATCACGGAGACGCGCGGCGTGGGTGCGCTCATGGCGCGTCTCCCGGACCGCCCAGCTTGCGCTTCAGCCAGGTCCAACCCGGCCGGCGCAGCAGACCGCGGCGGAAGAGCTCGCGACGCGAATACGGGAACGCGCCGTCGGTGGGCAGCCGCCCAGCGTGCGACTCGAGGTAGCCGAGGAAGCCGACGGACTCGTGCCGGAAGGTGTGCGCGCTGTCGGCGCGCCGGTTCAGCCGCTCGAGCACGCACTGGCGGAACTTGAAGTGATGCGTCACGCCGCGCAGGCTGGCCATCCCCTGCCCGCAGCCTTCGGGCGGGTTGTGGTTGCCGCCGTCTGAGAGTCGCGTGCCGGGCCGGCAGTAGAACAGCGGATACTTGTTGATCGCCGCCTGCGAGCCCATCCGACGATAGAGGTCGACCGAGCACAGCGGCTGGGCTGCGAACGGATCCTCGATCACCGGCGCGGTGCCGAGCGTGCCGTCGGCATTGAAGTGCTGCAGCATGGGCGCGTACAGCACGTCGGCGCCCGCCCACTGCAGCAGCCGGATGGTGGTGCCGAACCCGCCGAGCGGCAGTTCCAGGAACTCGTCGCTGTCCGTCATCACGACCCATTGCCCCGCCAGGCGCTCGAGCAGCCGGTCGAGCCGACGCTTCTTCTCGCGCACGTCGAACTCGTCCTCGTACGCGTCCTCGATGCGCACCGGGTACCGCGTCGCGAGATCGAACAGCTCGCGGTTCTCGTCGCGCGGACCGTGCACGATCACCTGGAACTCGCCCACGCCGAGCCGCAGGTAGTGGCGGAACCAGGCCTCGAGCAGGTCGCCGTCGCCGCGGACGTGGGTGATGAGCTTGAGCGAGGTCACGTGCGGCCCACCATGTACAGCGCGGCGTAGCGGGCATCTTCCCAGAGACGCTCCCGCCAGCGGCGCCAGCAGATGTGCAGGCGCGCGTAGCACTTCATCCGCTCGCGCCACGGCAGCCGGCTGCGGCGCACGGCCGCGAAGAATCCCGCGAAGAAGCGGGTATTCGGAAAGGTCAGCTTGCCGGCGAGCTCGGGATTGCCCATCGCCATGCGCTCGTGCGCGCTCTTGTACTTGCGCACCGTCATGCCGGAGTGGACCCGGCGATAGAAGAGCGTCTCCGGCACCTCGACCATCTTGCCGTGCAGGGGCACCTCACAGAGCAGCACGATGTCGGAGTTCGAATAGTTGACGAAGAGCCCCGTGCGTCGCAGCACGTCCGTGCGGAACAGGCCGAAGAGAGGATTGCACCAGTATACCTTCCACAGGCAGGTGGCGAAGCGACGGTTCGGCGCGTCCTGCTCGAGCGTGAGGCCGTCCGAATAGTCGCGCACCGTGCGGCCGAGTTCGTCGATCTCGCGCGAGCCCGGGTAGACGAGGACGACGTCGGGTCGCGCATCGAGCACCGCGACCAGCTTCTCCAGCAGCGTGGGCGCGCACAGGTCGTCGGATGCCGCCCAACGGAAGTACGGTGCCCGCGCCTCCTCGACGCAGTGGTTGAAGTTGCGATTCACGCCGATGTTGCGCGGGTGACGCAGGTAGCGAATGCGCGCATCCCGCGCGGCGTACTCACGGCAGATGGCTTCCGTGCGATCGGTCGAGGCGTTGTCGCAGATGATCAGCTCGAAGTCCGTGAACGTCTGGCACAGGAGCGCCTCCAGTGCCTGGACGAGAAACGGCTCGCCGTTGTAGACCGGCAGCCCGACGCTGACCCGCGGAAATCCCTGGTTACTCAAGACTGCGTACGCCTTGCAGGCCCCAGCGCTGGGGAAAGAACACGAAACCGTGCCGGCTGTCCACGACGCGCCCGGTGCCGTAGACACGACCGGGCTCGATGTCGAGCCGCGCGCAGTGATGCAGCGTGTCGTGCACGGGACCGTCGATCGTCGTGACCCCGACCGTAAGGTAGTAGCGCCCGGGCATCAGGTTGAGGGCATCGATGTCGAGATCGAGCCGTCCCTCGCCTGCGGCCAGCATCGGCAAGCCGATGTCGTGCAGGCGCGTGCTGGTCTCGGTCACCAGGGTGCCCATTTCGCTGAAGAGCCGGAAGCCGAAGCTGAGATTGCCGAGCGGCCGGGCCACTTCATAGTGGAAGCGCAGGCGCAGCGGGTCGCCCGCGCGCAGCACTGTCCGCGGCCGACCTTCAGGATCGAGCATCTCGATGGCTGTATAGCGCACGTCGCCGGTGCCGCTGCGGCCCGGGAAGTTCTTCAGGTCGGACGTGCCCGCGTCCGCGACCGCGTAGGCGCCCATGTAGGACTGGATCACCTGGGTGGTGGGACCGTCCTCGCGCAGGCGGCCCCGGTCGATCCAGATGGCACGCGTGCAGAGATTCTCGACGGCGGCCATGTTGTGCGAGACGAACAGGACGGTCCGCCCGCCTCCGCGCAGTCCTTCCATCGTGCTCAGGCACTTGCGCTGGAAGGCTGCGTCGCCGACGGCGAGGACTTCGTCGACGACGAGGATGTCGGGATCTAGGTGCGCCGCGACGGCGAACCCGAGCCGCAGCCGCATGCCGCTCGAGTAGCGCTTGATCGGCGTGTCGAGGAATCGCTCGACGCCCGAGAATCCGACGATCTCGTCCAGCCGCGCCTCGACCTGGGCGCGCTTCATACCGAGGATGGAGCCGTTCAGGTAGATGTTCTCGCGCCCGGTCAGTTCCTCGTGGAAGCCGGTGCCGACCTCGAGCAGGGAGGCGATGCGCCCGCTTACCTGCACGCGCCCGGAGCTCGGGTAGGTGATGCGGGACAGGATCTTCAGCAGCGTGCTCTTGCCGGCGCCGTTCGCACCGATGATGCCGACGATCTCACCGCGCGCGACGCGGAACGACACGTCGTCGAGCGCCTGGACGACGTCCTGGGCGGACCGCCGGTGCCATGGACGCCGGACGAGGGCGGCCAGTTGCTCGCGCAGCATGGTCGGGCGCTGCAGGGCGCCGATGTCGTAGCGCTTGCACAGGTGGTCGACAGCGATGACGTCGCT
>JBGAHO010000024.1:0-63142 GCA_044226195.1 Steroidobacteraceae bacterium | reverse complement strand
ACTTCTCCAGCATCTCGTACTGGTCGGTGAGGTCGCGATCCGAGGCGATGCGGATCACCACGGCGGCCTGGTCCGACGCACTGAAAGCCTGGATGAGCATGCGGTCCGCGCCGGCGGGCAGATCGGAGCGGATCGAGTCGAGCTTGGTCCGTACGTCGAAGGCCGCGGCATCGAGGTCCCGGTCCCAGGTGAAATGAATCACGATCTGGGCCTGGTCCGAGGAAGCCGTGGCCTCGATCTGCTCGATGCCCGACAGCGTCGAGAGTGCTTCCTCGACCGGACGGATGATCTCGCGCTCGATCTCTTCCGGGGTCGAGCCCGGGTAGGGGATGACCACCATCATGCCCGGGAAATTGATGTCCGGCATGGCCTCCAGGCGCAGCAGGCGCGCGGAGATCATGCCGATTGCGAGCAGCGCGAGCGCGATCATCACCGTGGTGACGGGGCGGCGCAGGGCGAGAGCGGTGTGTCGCATCGCGATGCCCTCAGGGTGTGGCGTGGGCGGCTTCGGCGGCAGGCGATGGTGCGGGCGACGGCGCCGCATACTGCTTGCGGTCCATCACCGAATACACGACCGGGATGACGAGCAGCGTGAGGAACGTGGTGAGCAGCACGCCGCCGATGACGGTGATCGCCATCGGCGCGCGTACCTCGGCGCCCTCGCCAAGGCCGAGCGCCATCGGCAGCAGACCGAGGATCGTCGTCAGCTTGGTGATCAGGATCGGTCGCAGGCGCAGCTTGCCGGCCTCCACGATCGCCTCGTGCTTCGGCAGGCCGCGTTCGCGGGCCTGGTTGACCGCCTCGATGAGCACGATCGACTGGTTCACCACGATGCCCGCCAGCATGATGATGCCGATGTACGCCACGACGTTCACCGTGGTGCCGGTGAGCCACAGTGCCCAGACCGCGCCGACCACTGCCAGCGGGATGGTCAGCAGGATGACGAAGGGATGGATCAGCGACTCGAAAGTCGACGCCATCACCAGGTAGACGAGGAAGATGGCGAGGGCGAGCACGAACTGCAACGAGCGGAACGAGTCCTTCATCTCCTCGCTCTGGCCGGAAAGGAAGGCCGTCGTGCCGACCGGCAGCTGCACGTCCTGCACGATGCCCTGCAGGGCGGTCACCGCGCTGCCGAGATCGCCGTGCGCGAGGTTTGCGGAGATGATCGCAACGCGCTCCTGGCCCTGGCGTCGCACTTCCGCCGGGCCGGTCGCCAGCTGAACGTCGGCCACGGCGCTCAACGTCACCGGGAATTCCGAGCCGGGGTTCACGATGAGGTTGCGGACTTCCTCGATCGAGGCCGCCCGCGCGTCTACGCTGCGCACCAGCACGTCGATCTGCTTGTCGCGCAGCTTGTAGCGCGTGGCCACCTCGCCGCGCACGCTGTTCACCACGCGGTCGGCGATGTCGCGCACCACGAGGCCGAGCTGCGAGGCCTTCTCCTGGTCGAACACGATCTGGATCTCGGGGTTGCCGGCCTCGACCGTCGTCTTGACGTCGGCGAAGCGGTCGTCGGCGATCATGCGAGCACGCACCTGCTCGGCGGCGGCCTTGAGGCGATCGAGGTCGTAGCCGGAGACGACCACTTCGAGCGGCGTGGACATGCTGAACAGGGCCGGACGGCTGAAGCGGTACTGCACACCCGGCAGGTTCTCCAGGCTGTCGCGCATCTTCGCCATCGCCTGCTCTTCGTCGGCGCGGCGCGCGCCGCGCTCGAGGTGATGCTCAGCTTGCCGGTGTTCTCGCCGGCGCGTCGACCGGATTGGCGTCGAGACGGTTGCCGGTGCCGGCGACGGAGTAGGCGAGGGCGACGTTGCCGAGCGCGCCCGGCGCCGGGCACGCTGCACGGTCTGGTCGGTCGTCCAGGGGCGCGCCTGGCGGCAGGCGCAGGTCGACGTCGAACTGGCCCTGCGACATCTGCGGGATCAGCTCGGTGCCGAGCTGCGGCGCGATCACCCTTGATCGTGAACACGAACAGGGCCACGGCCGCGCCGATGGTCCGTCCCGGGGTGCGCGCGAGCGCCCATGGATGGCGTCCCGGGTACTTGCGGTCGGCCCAGCGGTTCAGCGCCTGGGCGGGGCGCACCAGCACCTTGTCCAGAACCCAGGCGAGTCCGGTGCCCGCGAAACCACGGCCTGGCGCAGGTGCCGCAGCGAGCAGGCCAGCTCTGATCGCACCGGATGCCGCGACGCACGATGATCAGCACCGGGATGAGCCAACGGAACATGCATGCAGGCGGCCTGCGCCGCGGCGGCCGCCGCGGCACCGCCGGCCCGAAGACGGCGGCATGCTCCGGCCGGCCGGCCGCCAGCATCGGCACCAGCGTGAGCGCGACCACGAGCGAGAAGGCCAGGGCGAAGGTGACCGTCAGCGACTGGTCCTTGAAGAGCTGTCCGGCGACGCCGGTGATGAACACCATCGGGAAGAACACGGCGACCGACGTGAGCGTCGCGGCCGTCACCGCCAGGCCGACCTCGGCCGTGCCGCGACGGGCGGCCTCACGGCGTTCCATCCCGTGCTCGCGGTTGCGCGCGATGCTCTCGAGTACCACGACCGCGTTGTCGACCAGCATGCCCACCGCGAGCGCGATGCCGCCGAGCGACATGATGTTGAGTGACAGGTCGAACGCGTACATCAGCACGAAGGTGCCGAGCACCGACACGGGGATGGCGATGCCGGAGATGAGGGTGGTGCGCGCGTCGCGCAGGAACGCGTACAGCACGAGGATGGCCAGCAGGCCGCCGATCAGCGCGGACTCCTTCACCTCGCCGATCGCGGCGCCGATGAAGGTCGACTGGTCGTAGACGGTGAGGATGGTCGTGCCGGTCGGCAGACCCTTCTTGATCTGCTCGACCTTCTCGAGCACGCCCTTGGCGAGCTGCACGGTGTTCGCGTCGCCTTCCTTGTAGACGGCGAGCTCGATCGCCTCCTTGCCGTTGACGCGCGTGATCGCCTCGCGGTCCTTGTAGCCTCGCGTCACCGTTGCGACGTCGCGCAGGTAGATCGGCTGGCCGTTCTGCGTGGCGATGATGGCGTTCGCCATCGCCTCGATGGTGCCGAATTCGTTGAGCGTGCGGACGAGGAACCGCTGCGTTCCCTGCTCGAGGCGACCGCCGGAGAGGTTGACGTTCTCGGCGCGGATGCGGCGCGTGACGGTATCGATCGACAGGCCGAGTTGGGCGAGCTTCTGCTGGTCGACGAAGACCTGCACCTCGTCCTCGTAGCCGCCGCTCACCTTGACGGCGGCGGAGCCTTCGACGGCTTCGAGATCCGGCTTCAGGCGGTCTTCCGCCAGGCGACGCAGGGCCTTCAGGCGATCGACATTGGCGGCGCCGGCCTTGGAGTCCTCGTCGAGGAAGGCGAGCCGCATCACCGGTTCGCTGGACGGGTCGAAGCGCAGCAGCAGCGGTCGCTTGGCTTCGAGCGGCAATTGCAGCAGGTCCAGCTTCTCGCGCACGTCGATGCCCGCGAGGTCCATGTCGGTGCCCCACACGAACTCGAGCGTCACGTCGGACTGGCCGGCGCGCGAGACCGAGCGCACGACGCGCACGTTGCGGATGATGCTGACGGCTTCCTCGACCGGGCGCGAGATCAGCGTCTCCACCTCGATCGGCGCCGCGCCGGGCAACTCGGTGCGGATCGTGAGCGTCGGGTAGGAGAGGTCGGGCAGCAGGTTCAGTTTCAGGCGCGCGAGCGACACCGCGCCGAACAGCGCGATGGCCACCGTGCACATGATGATGGTCACCCTGCGCCGGATCGCAAAGTCGATCAGCTTCTGCATCTTGATCCCCCCGCGGGCCGGCGCGTGCCGGACCCGTGGCGCGTCACTTGGCGTTGGCCGGATCGCCGGACGGGCGCGCCGCCGGCTTCGAGTCGGCCACGACCTTCACGAGCGTGCCGGACTTGAGTCCCGCCTGGCCCACCACCACGACCCGCTCGGTGCCCTTGAGGCCGTCGAGCACCTCGAGCCAGCCGTTGTTGGCGAGGCCGGTCGCGACCTTGCGCTGCTCGGCCTTGGTGCCGACCACGATGAACACGGACTGTTCACCGTCGGAGTCGATGATCGCCGTGCGCGGCACCTGCAGCGCGTCCTCGCGCCGCTCGTAGGCGATGTTCACGCGCGCGAACATGCCGGGCTTGAGGTGGCGCGTGTCGTCGGGAATCTCGACGCGCGCGCGGAACGTGCCCGTCTGCGGGTCCACGGTCGGGCTGATGCGCGAGATCTTGCCGGTGAAGTGCTCGCCGCCGAGCGCGTCCACCACGACGTCGGCCGGCTGGCCGGGCGCGAGCTTGCGGAATTCTTTCTCCGGCACGTGCACGAAGGCCAGCAGCGGGTCGAGGTTGGTCACGCGGAACGTCGGGTCGTTCGGCTTGATGGTGTTGCCGACCTTGATGTGGCGGGCCGACACGACCCCGGGAATCGGCGCGCGGATCTCGGTGTAGCCGAGCTCGAGGCGCGCGCTGTCGTACTGGGCGCGCAGCGCTTCCAGGTCGTACTTCGCGTTCTCCGCCGTGCCCTTGGCGACGAGCCCCTTGTCGGCGAGCTCGAGCTGCCGCTTGTAGTCGCGCTCGAGCTTGCGCAGGTTGGCTTCGGTCTGCGCGACGTCGAGGCGCAGGCGGTCGCCGTCGAGGCGTGCCAGGACCTGGCCCTCGCGGACGCTGTCGCCTTCCTCGACGAAGATCTGCCGGACTTCGCCTCCGACCTTGGCGACCACCTCGGCTTCGTCGTTGGCCTCGATCGAGGCGGTGCCGGAGTAGACGGCGACCATCGAGCCCCGCTTGAGGGGCTGCACCTCGACGGGAACGGCCTGGGCGGCGTCAGCGCCTTCCTTGGACTTGTCCTTCGCCGACCCGTCGCTGCAACCCGCAGCCAGCAGGGTGGCCGCAACGGCGAGCGCGGCGATCGGCAGGGCCCGGACGTGCAGGGCGGGGCGGAGGTGAATCGTTGTCATCGTGGCGGCCCCTGGAGGGATGCGGTCGATATAGTTGCATCGTAGGGGTCTATAGTGTTGTAGTCAAGTACAACACCAGTCTTCGTCGCACCCTGTGCACGCTTCGTCGCAGGTTTACTGTCCGGCCGGCGACGAACCCCGGGCCATCAGGCGCGGCTCCAGCTTGGTCAGGTCGGCGGTGATCTGCGCGGCCTCGGCCAGGATGGCGTCCGGCGGGTCCTTGATCTCGGTCGCCAGCTTGAGCGGCGCGTCGCCGTGGGCCGTCCGGCGGGCGTTCTCGCGCTGCAACTGCTCGGCCGTGCGCTGCTCGCGTTCCGCCTTGCGCTTGGCCAGGTTCAGCGACACGGACTTTTCCTTGCGCATGGCGTCCACGGCCGCGATCTCCGCCGCCGTGAACTGGAAATCGGGGTCGGCCGCGATGCGCGCGTCGTGTTCCTTCTGCAGTTCGGGCAGCAGGGCGGTGAAGCCGTTCTCGGGCTTGAACTCGGCGCTGCGGATGCGGTTCCACGGCAGCGAGCCGTCGCGCGAGCTCTCGCCAACCTCGTCGGGGCTGATGGCGGAGGGCAGCGTGAGGTCGGGCGCGACGCCGCGGTTCTGCGTGCTGTCGCCGGTGACGCGGTAGTACATGCCGATCGTCACGGTGAGCTGGCCGTACCCGGGATCCTGCCCGAGCGCGTAACGGTCGAGCGGGTAGAGGTTCTGCACGGAGCCCTTGCCGTAGGTCTGCTGGCCGATCACGAGGCCGCGGCCGTAGTCCTGCATCGCCGCGGCGAAGATCTCCGACGCCGAGGCGCTGAAGCGGTCGACGAGGATGGTGAGCGGACCGTCGTAGGCGACGCCCTGGTCCTCCGACTCGAGCACTTCGACCCGGCCGCCCGTCTCGCGCAGCTGCACGACCGGACCCTTCGGCACGAACAGGTTGACGAGGCCGATCGCCTCGGAGAGGTGGCCGCCGCCGTTCTCGCGCAGGTCGAGCACGAGGCCGTCGACGCCGCCTTCCTTCTTGAATTCCTCGATGAGCTTGCGGACGTCGCGCGTGGTGCTGCGGTAGTCCTGGTCGCCCGCCGCCCGCGCGTTGTAGTCCTGGTAGAAGGACGGCACGGTGATCACGCCGATCTTCAGCTCCTGGTCGCCGCGCTTGATCTTGCGCAGCTCCTTCTTGGCGGCCTGCGCCTCGAGCGTGATCTTGGCGCGCGGCAGCGTGACCGTGCGCTCCTGCGCGCCCGGAGGGGCGTTCGCCGGCTGGATCAGCAGTCGCACGAAGGTCCCCTGCGGACCGCGGATCTTGTCCACGACGTCGTCGAGGCGCCAGCCGACCACGTCGACCATCTCGCCCGACTTGCCCTGGCCCACGGCCAGGATGCGGTCGTTGGTGGTGAGTTCGCCGCTCGACTGCGCGGAGCCGCCCGGCAGGATCTCCATGATGGTGACGTAGTCGTCGACCATCTGCAGCGACGCGCCGATGCCCTCGTAGGACAGGCTCATCTGGATGCGGTACTCCTCGCTGTTGCGCGGCGAGAAGTAGCTCGAGTGCGGGTCGAACACGTGCGCGAACGCGTTCATGAAGTTCTCGAACACGTCGTCCGAGGTGATCTGCTCGGAGCGCTTGGCGACGCGCTCGTAGCGCTTCTGCAGGATGTCGCGCGCCTCGGGCCAGGTCTTGTCGGTGAGCATGAGCGACAGCGCGTCGTTCTTCACGCGCTTGCGCCACAGCTCGTCGAGCTCGGCGCGGTCCTTCGCCCACGGGGCGTGCTCGCGGTCGAACTCGAAGCTCTCGTCGACGGAGAAATCCGGCTGGGTCTTCAGCAGCTCGAGCGCATAGGCCATGCGCTCGCGGTTGCGCTGCTGGAACCGGTTGAAGATGTCGAACGCCGGGTCGAGCTTGCCGGTGGTGATCGCGTCGTCGAGCTGGTAGCGGTACTTCTCGAAGTCGGCGATGTCGCTGGCGAGGAAGTAGCTGCGCGAACCGTCGAGCGACTCGAGGTAGCGGTCGAGCACGAGCGAGGACACGGGGTCGTTGACCGGCGCCTGCCGGTAGTGCGACCGCTCGAACATGCTGCTGACCAGCCGCGCGACCTTCGCCTGGCGCTCGGTCGGGGCGAAATCGGCGACCGCGGCGCTGGCGGCGGCCGTCGGCGCCTTGGCGGTGCCGAGCAGCAGCGTGCCGACCGTGAGGACCAGCGTGGCAACCACGATGGCACCGGCTCGACCCAAGCCCCGACGGGGGGCGGCGACCTGATCCGACTGTCCTGGCTGGTACACTTAGAGATCGACCTCGACGGCGTTTGAACGACTTAGGCTAGAGTTCCCCCCGGCCGCGATCAAGGGCCGGAGCGTGGGAATCGGAACTTCGACCGTGCGACCCCTCACCGTATTGACAGGAATCGTGCTCGGCTCGGCGGCGGCGACGACGTTCGGGCTGGGCGCGACATGCGTGGTGTTCCTGATCCTGGCGGGGGACTTGCCAGACTACCGGGCCGAATTGCCAATGCTGGCGCGGTATCTGCTGGTGTTCGTCGCTTTGACCGCGCTGGCGGGCGTCAGTTTCATCGGGTTGGCTCGCGAGCGGCCGTGGCGGGTGTGGGCCCAACTGGCCATGTGGGGGGCGCTGGCGGCGCTGGCGGCTCTGTACTGGTCGACGCGGCCCTGAGTCCTGCCGGCCGGCCGGATATCGCCCGGCACGCCCGCGTGCACTCAGGCCGGGCGCCGTGACGCCAACACCCTCCAAAGCACGACGAGCGCCACTGGACCGAGCGCCAGCGTCCACGAGAACCAGCGCAGGTGGGCGAGGTTCGCGAAGAAGTCGCCGAGGAAGGCAACGAGGCCGCCGTGCGCGTACGGGCCGAGCACGGCGATGCCCGTGACGTAGACCAGGGCCGGCAGCACCAGCACTCCGAAGAGCAGGGCGGCGATCAGCCAGCGCGCATCGCGTTGCAATGACATGGCGCGATCCTGAGGGTAAGTCGCAGGAACCGCAAGCGCCGGCATTGGGTATGATCGGCGCGTTTTCGGCAGCGGATGGCGACTCATGCAGAAGGTTCGCACGGCCGTGATCGGCGTCGGCTATCTCGGACGCTTCCACGCGCAGAAGTACGCCGCGCTGCCGGACTCGCAACTGGTCGCGGTCGTCGATGCCCACGCCGAGGCACGCGAGCGGGTTGCGGCCGAAGTCGGTGCGCGCGCCGTCGCGGACTACCGCGAGATCCTCGGCGAGGTCGACGCCGTGAGCATCGCGACGCCGACGCCGCTGCATTTCCAGATCGCGAAGGAATGTCTCGAGCGCGGCGTGCACGTGCTGGTGGAGAAGCCCATCACGCAGACGCTGGAGGAGGGGCGCGCGCTCGTCGAGTTGGCCGCCCGCACCGGCCGCATCCTGCAGGTCGGGCACCTCGAGCGATTCAACGCCGCCATCCTCGCCCTCGAGGGCACGCTCGGCCGGCCGCGCTTCGTCGAGTCGCACCGCCTCGCCCCGTTCAAGGAGCGCGGCACCGACGTCAACGTGGTGCTCGACCTGATGATCCACGACATCGACCTGATCCAGAGCCTGGTCGGGGCGCCGATCGAGTCGATCGACGCGGTCGGCGCCTCGGTGTTCTCCGCCGGCCTCGACATCGCCAATGCGCGCATCCGCTACGCCAACGGCTGCGTGGCCAACACCACCGCGAGCCGCGTGAGCATGAAGATGGAGCGCAAGCTCCGCCTGTTCCAGGACGATGCGTACGTCTCGATCGACCTGCAGCAGAAGATCCTCACGGTGGTGCGCAAGCCGCCGGCGGGGTCCGACCTGCCGAAGGGCCAGGTGACGATCGAGGAGCGCACCTACGAGCAGGGCGACGCGCTCCGGATGGAGATCGAGGCGTTCCTGCGCTCGATCCGCGAGGGCCGCCCGCCCGTGGTGACCGGGGAGGACGGCCTGCGCGCGCTCGAGACCGCGATCCGCATCACCGAGATGGTCCACCGCGGGGAGGGGCCCGCATGACGCTGCGGCGTTATTACGCCGGGCGGGACTTCCAGCGCGCCAGCACCATCGAGGAACTGCGCCGCGTGGCGATGCGCCGCGTGCCGCGCTTCGTGCTCGAGTACGTGGAGGGCGGCGCCGAGGACGAGGTGACCCTGCGGCGCAATCGCGACGTGTTCGAGCGCATCGCCTGGATCCCGCGCACGCTGGTCGGGCTGACGATGCCCGACCTGTCGACGGAATTGTTCGGCGAATCGCTGCACCTGCCGCTGGTGATCGCGCCGACGGGTTTCAACGGCATGCTCTGGCCGCAGGGCGACCTCGCGCTCGCGAAGGCGGCGGCCGCGGCCGGCATCCCATTCACGCTCAGCACGGTGTCGAACTACGACGTCGTGCAGATGGGGCGCGAGTTGCCGGGCCGGATCTGGTTCCAGCTCTACCCGGTCAAGGACCAGAAGACCGCGGACCGTCTCGTGGACCGCGCAGCGGAGGCCGGCTGCACCCGGCTGGTGGTGACGACCGATACGCCGATGCTCGGTGCGCGCGAATGGGACCGCCGCAATTACCGCGAGCCGATGAAGCTCAGCGCCTCGAGCGTGCTCGACGTGCTCGCGCACCCGCGCTGGCTGTCGCAGGTGATGCTGCCGAAGGGCGCCCCCGAATTCGCGAACCTGACGGAATTCCTGCCGCCGCACGCACGTTCGGCGCTGCAGGGCGTGCGCTTCATGGGGACCCAGATCAACCCGCAGCTGAACTGGAGCGACATGGAGCGGCTGCGCGGGCGGTGGCGCGGCTCGCTGATCCTCAAGGGCATCCTGAGCGTGGAGGATGCGAGGCGCGCGGTCGACATCGGTGCCGACGGGATCGTGTTGTCGAACCACGGGGGGCGGCAGCTCGACACCGCCGTGTCAGGCATCGAGGCCTTGCCCGCGATCGCGGCCGCGGTCGGCGATCGCATCACCCTGCTCGTCGACGGCGGGTTCCGGCGCGGCTCCGACGTGCTCAAGGCGCTCGCCCTCGGCGCCGACGGCGTGATGCTCGGGCGCTCCATGCTCTACGGCCTCGGGGCGGGCGGGGAGGCGGGCGTCGCGCACGCCCTCGGGCTGCTGCGCGTCGAAATGGAGCGCGTGCTGACGCTGCTCGGCTGCCGGTCGCTCGACGAACTCGGCCCTCACCTCATCCGCGCCTGACGCGGATTCAGTCCCGGTTGCCGTTGCGGGCGCGCGCCTGCGATTTCGGCTCGTCCGGCGTCCACGGCGCGCCGGTGCGTTCCTCGATGTAGCGACGGATGAGCCGACGCACGACCTGCGACGGCGTGGCGTCCTCGTCCGCGCACAATCGTTCGAGGATCGCCTTCTTGCGCGGGTCGATCAGGATGGTGAGGCGGGCCGTGCGCTCTTCGGTCGGCAAGCGATGTCCTCGGGGGCCGGACGCATGATCATCGGACGCACATTAGAGTACACTCCAATGTACATGACTCCAAGGACCCGCCGGCCCCGCTGAACGCACGCCCGTGACGGCCATCGTGCAATCACCGCTCAATGCCTGCCTCGCGCTGCTGGTCGCGTGGCTGCTGATCGGGCTGGCCGGCCTGATCCGTCCCGGCAGCCTGCAGTTCGCCGGCCGCACGCTTTTCCCGCTCGGGGCGCTCTGCGGCGTCGGCCTGGCCGGCGTCGGCATGTGGGGCATCGCGGCGCCGCCCGCCCAGGTGGTGCTTCTGATCGGCTTGCCGGACCTGCCCATGCACCTGCGGCTCGACGCCCTGTCCGGCGTCTTCCTGGTGCTGCTCGGTGCCGCCTCGGCCGGTATCTCGTTGTTCGGTGCGGGGTATTTCCGGCGCGGGCAGGGCACGCCGCCCGGCCTGCTGTGCCTCGAGTACCACCTGTTCCTCGCCGCGATGGGCTTCGTGCTGCTCGCCGACGACGCGTACGCGTTCATGGTCGCGTGGGAGACCATGGCCCTGTCGTCGTACTTCCTGGTGACGGCCCAGCACCGCATCCCCGAGATCCGCAGCGCCGGGTTCCTCTACCTGCTGATCGCGCACCTCGGCGCCATCGCACTGTTGCTGTGTTTCGGCGTGCTGCAGGGCGGCAGCTGGCAGTTCACCTTCGACGCGATGCGCAGCGCGCAGTTGCAGCCGACCTGGGCGTCGGTGGCTTTCCTGCTCGCCCTGTTCGGCTTCGGCGCCAAGGCGGGCCTGTTGCCGTTGCACGTCTGGTTGCCCGAGGCCCATCCGGCCGCGCCTTCGCCGGTGTCGGCCCTGATGAGCGGCGTGATGCTGAAGACGGCGGTCTACGGCATGTTGCGCGTGACCTTCGACCTGCTGGGCGAGCCGGCCTCATGGTGGGGGCTGGTGATGCTGCCCATCGGTCTCGTCACCGCCCTCTACGGCGCGATCTTCGCCGCGGCCCAGACGGACATGAAGCGCCTGCTGGCGTACTCGTCGATCGAGAACGTCGGGATCCTGTTCGCCGGCATCGGGCTCGCCGTGGTCTTCGTGGCCAACGGGATGGCCGGGCTGGGTGCGCTGGCGCTGATCGCGGTGCTGTACCACGCGCTCAACCACGCGTGCATGAAGAGCCTGCTGTTCCTCGGCACGGGCGCCGTGCTGCACGCGACGGGCGAGCGCAACCTCGGGCGACTCGGCGGCCTGATCCACCGCATGCCGTGGGTGGCGTGGCTCACGCTGGTCGGCGCGCTGGCCATCGCGGGCCTGCCGCCGCTGAACGGTTTCGTGTCGGAATGGCTGCTGCTGCAGGCGTTCCTGTTCGCGCACCAGGTGCCGCAGCCGTTCGTGAACATGCTGCTGCCGCTCGGTGCTGCGCTGCTGGTGCTCGCCGCCGCGCTCGCGGCCTACGTGATGGTCAAGTTCTTCGGCGTGATCTTCCTCGGGCAGCCGCGCGAGCCGTCGCTGGCCCGCGCGCACGACGCGGGCCGGCTGGAGCGACTCGGCCTGCTGTGGCTGGCGGCCGGCTGTTTCGCGCTTGGCCTGTTGCCCGCGCACGTCGTCGCCGGGCTCGGTCACGTCACGGCGCAGCTCGGCCTGCCGAGCCTTGCGGGTGCCGGGGCGAACTGGTGGCTGCTGGTGCCGATCGCCGATCGCGAGGCGTCGTACGCGCCGGTCCTGTTCCTGGTCGCGGTGGCGGCCGTGGTGCTGCTCGCGTTCGTCGCCGTGAGCGTCCTCTATCACCGGCGCGTGCGCATCGGGCCGCCCTGGGACTGCGGCTTCGGCCATCTCGATCCGCGCATGCAGGACACCGCCGAGGGCTTCGGGCAGCCCATCCGCCACATCTTCCAGCCGTTCTTCGCCATGACGCGCGAACTGCCGACGCCGTTCGATCGTGCGCCGCGCTACCGAGTCGTGATCGGCGATCGCATCTGGCGGGCTGCGTATGCCCCGATCGGCGGGCTGGTGCAGAAGGTCGCCGACCGCGTGGCGTGGATCCAGCAGGGTCGCATCGGGATCTACCTGCTCTACAGCTTCGTCACCCTGCTGCTGCTGCTGGCACTGGTCGTATGAACGCCGCGCACCTCTTCACGCAGCTGCTCGAGATGCTCGCGGCCCTGCTGGCCGCGCCGCTGTTCATCGGCTGGATCAACCAGTGGCGCGCCTGGCTGCAGAACCGCTCCGCGCCGAGCGTCCTGCAGCCGTACCGCGGCATCTACAAGCTGTTCCACAAGGACGCCGTGATCGCGGAGAACGCCTCGCCGCTGTTCCGCCTCGCGCCCTACGTCGTCTTCGGCACGATGCTGATCTCGGCGGCCGTGATCCCGTCGATGAGTACGCGCCTGCCGTTCTCGCGGGCCGCCGACGCCATCGCGCTGGTCGGCCTGTTCGCCACGGCCCGCGTGTTCATGTCGCTGGCGGCGATGGACGTGGGCACCGCCTTCGGCTCGCTCGGCGCGCGCCGCGAGATGATGGTCGGCTTCCTCGCCGAACCCGCGCTGCTGATGGTGATCTTCGTCGCGTCCCTGATCGCCGGCAGCACGGCACTGCCCGTGATCTCCGAGCGGCTGGCCACCCAGGCGCTCGGCCTGTACCCGAGCCTCGCGTTCACCGGCGTCGCCTTCACGATGGTGCTGCTGGCCGAGAATGCCCGCATCCCGGTCGACAATCCGGCGACGCACCTCGAGCTCACGATGATCCACGAGGCGATGCTGCTCGAGTACTCCGCGCGCCACCTCGCGCTCATGGAATGGGCCGCGGCCCTCAAGCTCTTCAACTATGCGTGCATCGGCTTCGCCGTGTTCGTGCCCTGGGGCGCCGCGACGGGGGAGAGTGCCGGCGAACTGCTGGCGTCAATCCCGGTGCTGGTCGTGAAGCTCGCGATCTTCGGCGCCGGACTGGCGTTCGTCGAGACACTGTCCGCGAAGCTGCGCGTCTTCCGCGCGCCCGAGTTCCTGGCGACCGCGTTCATGCTCGCGGTGCTGGGCCTGCTCGTCCACCTGTTGCTCGGAGCCTGAGCCGTGAGCGGCGTCCCCTTCGACCTGCAGATCCTCAACTCGCTCGCCGCGCTGCTGCTGCTGGTGTCGTTCGCCATGCTCTCGCAGCGTCGCGTCGTCTCGCTCGTCAACCTGCTCGCGCTGCAGGGCGCGCTGCTCTGCGCGGCCACGCTGGTGATCGCGTGGCGCACGGGCCAGTCCCACCTCTACCTGTCGGCGGCGCTCACCTTCGCCCTCAAGGTCGTGTTCCTGCCGTGGCTGCTGCACCGGCTGATCCGCCGGCTCGAGGTGTACTGGGACACCGAGACCTCGCTCAACGTGGCGAGCACCATGCTGGTCGGGGTCGTGATCGTGGTGTTCGCCTTCGGGCTGGCCCAGCCGATCGCGGCCATCGCCAGCACCGCGACCCGCAGCGCCATCGGCATCGCCGTGGCCGTCGTGCTGCTGGCGTTCCTGACGATGATCACGCGCGGCAAGGCGATGTCGCAGGTCGTGGGCTTCCTCTCGATGGAGAACGGGCTGTTCTTCGGTGCGATGAGCGCCACCTACGGCATGCCGATGATCGTCGAGCTGGGCGTCGCGCTCGACGTGCTGGTCGCCATGCTGGTGCTCGGCGTGTTCTTCTTCCAGATCCGCGAGAAGTTCGACAGCCTCGACCTCCACCACCTCGAGTCCCTCAAGGAGGAGACCTGAGATGGAGTTCGTGATCCTCCTGCTGATGCCGCTCGCGGGGGCCGTGCTGCTCGGGCTCTACGGCGCGCGCAGCTGGGCACCGCGACTCAACATCGCGATGAGCGCGGCGACGCTGCTGGCGGCCTGCGCGTTGACCGTGCGCGTCATCCGGGAGGGCGGGCTGCTGCTCGGGCGCGAGCAGTTCTTCATCGACCCGTTCAACGTGTTCCTCGTGACGCTCACGGCCTTCGTGGGTTTCACGACTGCCGTGTTCTCGCAGCCGTACATGCGGGTCGAGCTGGAGCACGGCCGCCTGACGCCGCGGCGCCTGCGCCTGTACCACAGCATGTACCAGCTCTTCATGGCGACGATGCTGGTGGCGCTCACCACCAACAACCTCGGCCTGCTGTGGGTGGCGATGGAGGCGGCGACGCTGTCGACGGTGTTGCTGGTCACGCTCTACCGGACGCCCGCCAGTCTCGAGGCCGGCTGGAAATACTTCATCCTGTGCGGCGTCGGCATCGCGCAGGCATTGTTCGGCACCATCCTGCTGTACGTCGCCGCGGAGAGCGTGCTGGGCGGGCAGGGTGTCAACGCGCTGTTGTGGACGCATCTCGACGCGGTGAAGGGCCAGCTCGAGCCGACGGTCATCGCGCTCGCCTTCGTGTTCCTGCTGGTGGGGTACGGCACCAAGGTCGGCCTGGCGCCGCTGCACAACTGGCTGCCCGACGCGCACGCCGAAGGCCCGACGCCGATCTCGGCCGTGCTCTCCGGCCTGCTGCTCAACGTCGCGATCTACGCGGTCGTGCGCTGCAAGGTGCTGGTCGAGGGCTCGCTGCACTCCGACCTGCCGTCGCGCATGCTGATCGGCTTCGGCCTCGTCTCGGTGGTGCTGGCGGCCTTCCTGCTCTGGCGGCAGCGCGACATCAAGCGTCTGTTCGCCTATTCCTCCATCGAGCACATGGGGATCGTGACGTTCGCGTTCGGCATGGGCGGGCAGGTGGCGAATTTCGCCGCGCTGTTGCACATGACGGTGCACTCGCTCACCAAGTCCGCGATTTTCTTCTCGGTCGGCCACGCCTGCCAGAAGGCGGGCTCGCAGCTGATGGACAACATCCGCGGCCTGATCACCACCAGCCCGACCATCGGCTGGGGCCTGATGCTCGGTTCGCTGGCGATCCTCGGGCTGCCGCCGTTCGGCGTGTTCGCGAGCGAGTTCCTCATCCTCACCACGGCCATGCAGCAGCAGCCCTGGGCGACGCCGATCCTGCTGATGGCGCTCGGCGTCGCGTTCGCGGCGATCTTCGGCCGCGTCCAGCCCATGGTGTTCGGCGAAACCAAGATGAAGCGGCTGCCGCATTCGCCGGCGCTGCTGCCGGTGTTCACGCACCTCGCCATCGTGCTGATGCTCGGGCTGTTCATCCCGCCCTTCCTCGCGCAGTGGTATCGCGCGGCGGCGGGCCTGATCGGAGGACAGTGAGCCCATGACGGCACGCGAGTACCGGCAAGCGGTCCCGATGCGCGGTTCGCCGGGCGTGCGTGGCCTCGCGGTCGGCCGCGACGAATGGCGACGCGTGGTCGAGGAACTGGCGGGGCGGGGCGCCCGGCTCCTCAGCCTCTGGGCCGATACGGATGCCGATGCGGGGTCGGTCGTGCGTGCCGCCTTCCTCGCGGACGGCGGCGTGCTCGTGGTGTCCTTGCCCGTGAACGAGGCGACGCAGCCGTACCCGGGCATCGAGGATCTCTACCCGGCCGCCAGTCGCTTGCAGCGTGCCTTGCGCGACGTGAGCGGTCTCGCCAGCACCGACCCGGACTCGCGCCCCTGGTTGCGTCACGCGTCGTGGCCCGCCGGCTTCGTGCCGCTCGCCGGGACGGCGGCACCGTCCGCGAGTGATCCCGTGGCCGACGACTATGCGTTCGTGCGGGTCGAGGGCGACGGCGTGCACGAGGTCCCGGTCGGCCCGGTGCATGCGGGCATCATCGAGCCGGGGCATTTCCGATTCTCGATCGTCGGTGAAAAGGTGCTGCGACTCGAGCAGCGCCTCGGGTACGTGCACAAGGGCATCGAGCGGCGATTCACCGAACTCGCGCAGCTCGAGGCGCATCGGCTGGCCGGTCGCGTGTCCGGCGATTCGACGGTGGCCTACGCGTGGGCGTATTGCCAGGCGCTCGAAGGCGCGTCGGGGCTGCAGGTGCCTGCCCGTGCGCTGTGGTTGCGCGCGCTGGCGCTCGAGATCGAGCGCATCGCCAATCATCTCGGCGATCTCGGCATGCTGGCCAACGACGCCGGCTTCGCCTTCGGCCTCGCGCAGTTCTCACGCCTCAAGGAACGCTGGCTGCGCAGCGTGGCGCGCGCCTGCGGCCGACGGTACCTGATGGATTTCGTGGTGCCGGGCGGCACGTCGGTCGACGTCGCCAGTACGGTGGCCGCGGAACTCGCGGCGACGGCGGCGGCGGTCGAGGTCGAGGCACGACAGATCCAGGCCATCCTCGACGAGCATGCCGGCGTGCGCGACCGTTTCGTCGGGACCGGCGTCGTGACGCCGGAGCTTGCGGCGCAGCTCGGGCTCGGTGGCCTGGCGGGACGCGCCAGCGGACAGGCCGTCGACCTGCGCGTCGATCTGCCGTGTGCGCCGTACGACCAGCTTGCGGTACAGCGCGCCGACGCCGTCACGGGCGACGTCGCGGCGCGGGTCGCGGTGCGCTTCGCCGAACTCTACGAGTCCTGCCGGCTGGTGCAGGTGATCGTGCTGCGGGCGCCGCAGGGGCCCCACCAGGTGACCCCGCGCGTCGCGGCCGACGGCTGCTTCGGACTCGGCGTCGTCGAGGGCTGGCGCGGGCCGGTGCTCGTCGCCCTGACCGCCGGCCTCGACGGAACGCTGCGGCGCTGTCATCCGCACGATCCTTCGTCGCTCAACTGGCCGGTGCTCGAGCACGCCGTGATCGGCAACATCGTGCCCGACTTCCCGCTGATCAATAAGTCGTTCAACCTGTCCTACAGCGGACACGACCTCTGACCATGCTCAAGACGCTGCGCCACATCCAACGCATCGGCATCGTGACCGAACCCGCGCCGGCGACGGACGAGTCGCTGCGCGTGCGCGACGCGCTGCAGGCGCGCATCCGCGACATCATGGGGCGGGCGCTGTGCATCCGACAGGTGGATGCGGGATCGTGCAATGGCTGCGAGCTCGAGATCCTCGCGCTCAACAATCCGCTCTACAACATCGAGGGACTGGGCGTGAAGTTCGTCGCCAGCCCGCGCCACGCGGACCTGCTGCTGGTGACCGGACCGGTGAGCGCGCACATGGCGGTCGCGTTGCGCCGGACCTATGACGCGACCCCGGATCCCAAGCTGGTCGTGGCCGTCGGCGACTGCGGCTGCTCCGGCGGTATCTTCGGCGAGGGTTATGCGAGCCTCGGCCGGGTCTCGAACGTGATCCCGGTCGACGTCGCCGTGCCCGGCTGTCCGCCCACCCCCGAGCGCCTGCTCGCGGGCATTCTCACCGCGATCTCGGCGGACGCGCGGCCGAAGTAGCGGCGTCACGCCTCGCCGATCGCCTCGAGTTCGGCGTGGATCTCGAGCCAGCGCTCCTCGTCCGCCGCGATCAGCGACGCGAGTTCCCCGCAGCGCCGGCTCGCGGCCTGGATCTCCTGCGGTTGCCCGCCGACGTAGAACGCCGGGTCGGCCAGCCGCGCTTCCAGTTCGCGCTTCTCGGCCTCGTGGCGCGCAAGACGGGTTTCGATCGCGCCGGATTCCTTCACCAGCGGACGACGCCGAGCGAGTCGTTCCTGGCGTTCCGCGGCCGTGCGCTCGCGCTCGGCGCGTCGCGTCGTGCGATCGGCGGCGAGCGCCGCTGCCGCGGCCGTCTGTGGCGCCGCATCGCGTCGCGCCGTCAGCCACTGCAGGTAGTCGTCGATGTCGCCGTCGAAGGGCTCGGCGCGACCGTCGGCCACGAGCAGGAAACTGTCGCAGACGCTGCGCAGCAGCGCGCGATCGTGGGAGACGAGCACGAGGCTGCCCTCGTAGCCGGCCAGCGCGCGCGTGAGCGCGTGGCGCATTTCGAGGTCGAGGTGGTTGGTGGGTTCGTCGAGGAGCAGCAGGTTCGGCTTGCGCCGCACGAGCAGGGCGAGCGCGAGCCGCGAACGCTCGCCTCCCGAGAACGGACCGACCGGCGCGTCGGCCATCTCGCCGCGGAAGTCGAATCCGCCGAGGTAGTTGCGCAGATCCTGCTCGCGCGCCTGGGGATGTTCGCGCGCGAGGTGCGCGAGCGGCGAGTCGTCGCTGCGCAACTGCTCGACCTGGTGCTGGGCGAAGTAGCCGATCTGCAGGCCGAAGCCCGCGACCCGTCGCCCGGCCTTGAGCGGTGCCGTGCCGGCCAGCGCCTTGATGAGCGTCGACTTGCCGGCGCCGTTCGGTCCGAGCAGGCCCAGCCGGGCGCCCGGGCGCAGCGACAGATCCAGCCCATCGATCACCGTGCGGTCCGCGTACCCGATCGAGGCCGCATCGAGGGCGAGCAGCGGATCCGGTGCGCGGTCGGGCGTCGGGAACTCGAAGTCGAACGGCGCGTCGACGTGGGCCGCGGCGATGCGCTCGAGGCGATCCAGGGCCTTGAGACGACTCTGCGCCTGCCGGGCCTTCGTGGCCTTGGCGCGGAAGCGCTCGACGAAGCTCGTCATGTGGGCGATCTCGCGCTGCTGCTTCTCGAACATCGCCTGCTGCATCGCGAGCCGCGCCGCACGCTGCTCCTCGAACGAAGAATAGTTGCCGGTGTACAGCGCCAGCTGGTTGCGCTCGAGGTGCACGACGTGCGTCACCGTCGCATCGAGGAAGTCGCGGTCGTGCGAGACGAGCAGCAGCGTGCCGCGGTAGTTCGCCAGCCAGCGCTCCAGCCACACGACCGCATCGAGGTCGAGGTGGTTGGTCGGCTCATCGAGCAGCATCAGGTCGGCCCGGCTGAGCAGGGCCTGGGCGAGGTTCAGCCGCATGCGCCAGCCGCCGGAGAAGTCCGCGACGGGTCGCTCGAGGTCGGAAGGTGCGAAACCGAGTCCAGCGAGCAGCGCGGCCGCGCGGGCCGAGGCCGTGTAACCGTCGATGGCCTCGAGGCGCGCGTGGCCCTCGGCGAGTGCGTGACCGTCATGGGCTGCGTCCGCCGCTGCGAGCGCCCACTGGACCTGGCGCAGTTCCTCGTCGCCGTCGAGCACGAACTCCAGCGCCGGGCGCGGCAGGGGCGGCGTCTCCTGGCCGACCGCCGCGATGCGCCAGGGCCGGGGCAACTCGCAGTCGCCGCTCTCGGCGTGCAACTCACCGCGCAGCAGCGCGAACAGGCTCGACTTCCCGCTGCCGTTCGCGCCGACCACGCCGACCCGCCAGCCGGCGTGGATCTGCAGCGAGGCGTCCTCGATCAGGCGCCGGGAACCCCGGGCGAGGGTCATGTGTCGAAACTGGATCACACGGGGCACGCGAGCGGACGACGGGCGCGCATTCTAGCGGCCCACCGTGCGGTCGCGGACTCCATGCGCCGGGGGACGGAATCCGGCACAATCCACCGTTCGTGACGCCTGGCAGGCAGCCGGGCCCCTTGGAGTACCGTTCCGACATGTCGTTCCAGCGCCCCCAGGCCGCCTTGACGGCCCGTTCCCTGCGTGTCGTTTCCCTGCTCGCCCTGGCGGCTCTGCCCTTCGCGGTGGCCACGCAGGCGGCGCCGGCGGTGTCCACGGTTGCGGCTTTCAGCGGTTCCGTGCCGACCGGCAACCTCGTGCGCGGGTCGGACGGCGCGATCTACGGGACGTCTGCCCCCACCACCACGGCGTCCGGTGGTCTCATCTATCGGGCGGCCGCGGACGGCACCTCGATCACGACGATCCACCAGATCGACAAGGCCACGGAAGGGCAGACGCCCCAGGCCGGGCTGCTGATCGGCAGCGACGGCAAGTTCTACGGCACGACCAAGTTCGGCACGACCGGCACGACCAGTACCACCGGCACGATCTTCCGCCTGAACCAGGACGGGACCGGCTTCGAGGTGCTTTTCCGCTTCGATGCGTACACCGAGAGCAACGCCGCGTCCTCGCCCAAGAACACGAAGGGCGCCTATCCGGGGTCGGAACTCTCCGAAGGCGCCGACGGCATGCTCTACGGCGTCACCGGCGCGGGTGGCACGAACGGCACCGGCGTCGTCTTCCGCATCCAGAAGAACGGTACCGGGTTCCAGGTCCTGCACACGTTCTCCGCCATCGTCGGGCGCAACGTGGCGAAGGTCGTGAAGTCGGGCAGCGCGTCGGCGACCGCAGGCACCACCGTGTCGACCGGGTCGAACCAGACGGTCGGCACCATCCCCTTCGATGCCAGCCACACGAGCATGACGGTCCGGGTGATTTCGCCCACGACCGGCATCAAGGTCCGCCTGAAGGTGGAGGATGCGGCGAACAGCGCGCATTCCGTCGAGACCGAGGCCACCACGACGAAGGCGAACGCGTGGGAGACGCTGACGTTCGACTTCGCCAATCCGGTGAGCGGGACGCCCGCGCTCGACTTCGCCAATACCTACAACAAGCTCTCGATCTATTTCGACTACGGCACGACCGGAGCGACGGCGGGCTCGAAGACCTACTACTTCGACGACGTGACCCTGGTCAACGGACCGGGGACGTTCAGCCCCATCACGTTCGACGCGAGCGGCGTCACGTACACGCTGACGGGTTTCGGCGGCGCGGAATCGTCCTCGCTCACCACCGACCCGCTGGACCTCGTCCTGCGCAACACCGACGGCATGTCGGCCAACGGCCCGCTGGTGCAGGCGTCCGACGGCAAGTGGTACGGTACGATGTCGGCCGGCGGTGCGGAAGGCAGGGGCACGGTGTTCCGCCTCAACACGGACGGCACCGGGTTCGAAGTCCTGCACACGTTCTCGGCGACGACGACGGACACCACCACGAACCTGATCACCAACACCGACGGCACGACGCCCCTGGCCGGCCTGATCGACCTCAACGACGGCTATGTCTACGGCGTCACCAGCGCCGCGGGCAACAAGGGCTACGGCACGATCTATCGCATCTCGACGTCGACCAGCGCGTTCGAGAACCTGCACGATTTCGACAACTTGAACGGTGCGCGCCCGGCCGCCGAGCTGACCCGCTTCAGCGACGGCAAGCTCTACGGCGCCACGGCGGGAGGCGGCAAGGATTCGTCGGGCACGGCCACGACCTTCGGCACGCTGTTCTCGATCGCGCCCGACGGCACCGGGTTCACGCTGTTGCAGAGTCTCGACGGCAAGAGCGGCTCGGCGCCCGCCGCCAATCTGCTCGAACTGAACAGCACGGTCATCTTCACGTCGGCGACGTCCGGCTCGAACTGCGGTTCGGGCGGGCTGTTCCGGTACGACTCGAGCGGCGGCACGATCACCGGCAACACGAAGTGCGGCCGCAAGAAGAACAGCAATGCGTATGGCGGTGGCGGCGCGGTGGAACCCGCGCTGATCCTGCTGCTCGGTGGGCTCGGGCTCGCGAGGCGTCGGCGCCGCTAGTCCGCCGACCAAAGGGGGGACGATGGGAGAGACCCGGATCCAGCACCAGACCTGCTGCATCTGCGAGGCGATGTGCGGCGTCCTCGTCGAGCATCGTGACGGCGAGGTCCTCTCGATCAGGCCCAACCCCGACGACGTGCTGAGTCGCGGGCACATCTGCCCGAAAGCCGTCGCGCTCAAGGACCTCCACACCGACCCGGATCGCCTGCGACGCCCTCTGCTGCGCGATGGCAAGGAATGGCGGGAGATCCCCTGGGACGCCGCCTTCGACCTCGTCGAACAGCGCATCGGCGCAGTCCGCGCCGCGCACGGCAACGACGCGATCGCGCTCTATGCGGGGAATCCGACCGTGCACAACCTCGGGGCGATGCTGTCGATCGGCGACTTCATCCGCGCCGTGCGCACCCGCAACCTGTACTCCGCCACGAGCGTCGACCAGTTGCCGCACGTGATGGCGTCCTGGGCGATGTTCGGGCACCAGTTCCTCGTGCCGGTGCCGGACGTGGATCGCACGCAGCTGTTCATCTGCATCGGCGGCAATCCGGTGGCGTCGGGCGGCTCGATCATGAGCGCCCCGGGCTTCGAGAAGCGCGTCGCGGCGCTGCAGGCGCGCGGCGGCCGCTTCATCGTGATCGATCCGCGCCGCACCGAGTCGGCCGCCATCGCCGACGAATACCTGGCGATCCGGCCCGGGAGCGATGTCTTCCTGCTGCTGGCCCTGGTCCGCGAACTGTTCGCCGCCGGTCGCGTCGATCTCGGCCATCTCCAGTCCATGGTCGATGGCGTCGAAGCATTGCGCGAGGCCGTCCTGTCATTCGATGCCCACGCGCTGGCCGAGCGCACCGGCATCGCCGCCGAGCGCATCGCGCTGCTCGCGCGGGAGATCGCCGCCGAGCCCCGTGCCCTCGTGTATGGCCGGCTCGGGGCCTGCACCCAGGAGTTCGGTGGCCTGTCCGCGTGGCTGCTCGTGTGCCTGAACGTGCTCACGGCCCACCTCGATCGCGAGGGCGGCATGATGTTCGCCGAGCCGCCGGTCGACCTGACGCGCGCCTACGGCTCGCGCGGGCACCACGGCAAGTTTCACTCCCGCGTCCGCGGCCTCCCGGAATTCTCGAACGAACTGCCCGTCGCCGCGCTCGCCGAGGAGATCGAGACGCCGGGACCGGGCCAGGTCCGCGCGCTCATCACCTTCGCGGGCAACCCGGTGCTGTCCACGCCGAACGGGCGCCGCCTCGATCGCGCGCTGGCGCAGCTCGATTTCATGGTCTCGGTCGACCTCTACCTCAACGAGACCACGCGCCACGCCCACCTCATCCTGCCGCCGACGAGTCCGCTCGAGCGCAGCCACTACGACGTGGCCTTGAGCGGGTTCGCCGTGCGCAACGTGGCGAAGTATTCGACCGCGGTGTTCCCGAAGCCGGCGGACGCCCTGCACGATCACGAGATCCTCGCGGCGCTGACCGAGCGCGTCGCGTTGCATCCGCCCAGCCTGGCCACGCGGGTCAAGCGTCGCTTCGCCCACCGGCTCGGGCCGGACGGCGCGCTCGACTGGATGCTGAAGACCGGGCGTTATGGCGTGCCCAACCGCGGCGCGATCCGCCTGCTCGCCGCGCTGCCGGGGCTCGGGACGCTGCGGTCGATGCTGGAGGCACCGGATCGTGAACCGCATGGACTCGGCACCGCCTTGCTGGCGAAGTCACCGAATGGCATCGACCTCGGCCCGTTGCAGCCGTGCCTCACGCGGCGCATCGCGACGAAGGACCGGCGCATCGTGTTGGCGCCGCAGTTGCATCTCGCCGATCTCGCGCGCGCCCGCGACGCGCTGCACCACGCGGGACCGGAACTGGCGCTCATCGGCCGGCGCCACGTCCGCAGCAACAATTCCTGGCTGCACAACAGCCAGCGGCTGGTGAAGGGCAAGCCACGCTGCACGCTGCTCATCCATCCGGCTGACGCCGGCGCCCGCGGTATCGCGACCGGCGACCTGGTGCGCGTCCGCTCGCGCGTCGGCGAGGTTCGCGTGGTGGCGGAAGTCACGGCGGACATTGCGTCCGGCGTGGTCAGCCTGCCGCACGGCTGGGGTCACGATCGCGACGGTATCCGGCTGGGCGTCGCCGCGGCCCACGCGGGAGTCAGCATCAACGACCTGATCGACGACCAGCGCGTGGACGCGCTCACCGGCACGGCCGTGCTGAACGGCACGCCGGTGCAGGTCGAACGGGTGGAAGCTGCGGTCGAGGCGGGCGCCGCCCGGCCGGCGGTGGCGCTGGCGGGCTAGCCGATCGCGTCAGGTGCCGGTCTGCGCGCGGCCGGGCGACTGCGCGAGCATGGCCAGCGTGGCGAGCAGGGCGGTCAGGCGCTTCTGGCTCGGCATGCCGGTCTTGCGCAGGATGCGCTTGACGTGCATTCGCACGGTCTCGAGCGAGCTGTGGCGCTCCGTCGCGATGGCCCGCAGGTCCTCGTTCAGCATCAGCGCGACGGCCACCTGGGCCTCCGTCTGCGTCAGCTCGAACAGGTCCATCAGCAGGTGATAGTCGAGCGGCTGCGGCTGGTGGTCGATGCGCTCCACCGAGACCACGGCGTAGCCGTCCTCGCGGGCCGGCCGGACGCGCAGCACTTCATTGGTCGGTTCGCCGGACTTGCCGAGCGCCAGAACGCTGCCTTCGTTCGCCTTCGCGGCGCGGTTGATCGCCAGCAGCACCGAGTCGAGGGTCGCGGAATTCTCGATCCCGAGCGCGTCGGGCAGCGTCGAGCGTTCGCGCCGTGATCCGGCCGGTTCCGGCATCGTGCGCCAGCTCCCGGTCGCCGAGATCAGCAGGTTCTTCAGTTTGGCGGGACTCATGATCGTCTGTATCGACCGGTGACCGGCCAGTCTTAGCCGTCCTGGATCAGTTCGGGAGCGAGGATCGCGCCCGACCGAAAAATGTGGCGTGAGTCACGTCTCGTTTCTGGTGGTCCCGCGGGAACAGGCGGTGACCGACCGATCCAGAATGAATGGAAACGGCGCGACTTGCGCGGCCGGCCCCGGTCTTCGCACGCGATGCGTCGTGCCGTCAGCTCGAGGTTTGCGGTTCCGAACGCGAATGGGCGGCCGGGAACGCGCGCTCGAATCGGTCGCGGTGGTGCGCAAGGTCGCCGCGGTAACGGCCGTTGCGCGGGGTCAGGGCGATGTACTCCGAGAGCGCCATGAGCGATCGAGTCTTCTTGCAAGACTGCAGGGCCCAATCCACCAGTCACTGTTCGGAACTGACGATCGAGACGACCGGTTGCCGTCGTTCGTTGCGATGGCGCCACGAGAGCGTGACGGTCCCTTCGCGTCGATCAGGCCGGCATGGTAGGCCGCCGTTACGTCCGACAGATCGCGAACGGCTTTGGGTGGCACGAGCTTTCCCTGCGAGGCCACAAAGGACACGTCCCCCGGCGTGATGCCGGGGGACATGGATGGTGGAGGCGGCGGGACAGCTGGTCTGCTCCTTCCGGAACAGGCTGGACTATGCCATCACCCCGATCTCGGCGATCGGGGGCGGGGCGTGTTATCCGGGCCATGATGCTCCCGGATCCTAGTGCTGGCTCCACTGCAAGCAGTTCAGCCAGTCTATGAGTCTCTACAGGGCAGGCCTGAGGTTGGCCCTCTTCCTACCCCTCGGCGTTACCTCGTGCCGCCATCGTCGGCACGTCAGGCTTCACCGATGTGAGCCCCGTTGTCACTTCACCCTCACGGGTGAAGGCGACCCATCTTGATCGAACCCGCGTCCGCAAGCCCTACGTTCCAGGACCTACATGCTTAGCCGTCTTTTTGGTTCTCGACGTTCACTACCCAAGCGGCAGGGAAGATGACCGTCCAGCTCAGGAACGTTTTAGCGAGCCAGCCCTCAGCACACTGGACCCGCGAGCTTGTGAGCGCGTCCCTCGGGTCTGGATGCACAAGCACATGCCAGTCGAGGGTTAGGCGGGATTAAGCCGCCAGAGCGTAGTTGTCGTCGTTGGCAACTAGTTGTTTGCAAGCGGTTTAACGAGGAACCTTGCACCTCGGCATGCACCTGAAGTTTCGCGACCCACGTCGAAACCGGTCGCCCCCAGATGGACGTCCCTAGTGTAGGGGCAGGGGGTGGGAATGCAAGGGTGGTTGAAAAATGGGGCCAGTCCCCGCTGGGGACAGTCCCCATTGTTCAGCGCGTGCGCATCAGGCGCGCCTTGTCGCGCTGCCAGTCGCGGTCCTTCTCGGTGGCGCGCTTGTCGTGCGCCTGCTTGCCCTTGGCGAGACCGATCTCGAGCTTGGCCTTGCCGTTCTTCCAGTAGAGCTTGAGCGGCACCACCGTGTGCCCCTTGCGCTCGACCGCGCCGATCAGCCGGTCGAGTTCGCGCCGGTGCAGCAGCAGCTTGCGGGTGCGGGTCGGGTCGGCGACGACGTGCGTGGACGTGGTGCGCAGCGGCGAGACGTGCGCGCCGATCAGCCAGGCCTCGCCGTTCTTGATGATGACGTAGCCCTCGGTGATCTGCGCCTTGCCAGCGCGCATGCTCTTCACTTCCCAGCCCTGCAGCGCCATCCCGGCCTCGAAGTTCTCCTCGATGAAATACTCGTGGCGCGCGCGCTTGTTGAGCGCGATCACGTCGGAGGCGTCGTCCTTGGATTTGCGGGAGGTGGCCATGGCGGTCGGTCGGGGCAGGTCGCGCATTCTAGCCGGGCCGCATACACTTGCGCCCGGTTGCAGGATCCCCGCCCATGGCCGTCCACGAAATCCAGCGCAGCGCGCTCGTCACGTTCACCCCCGAGCAGATGTTCGAGCTCGTGGTGGACGTCGAGCGCTACCCGGAGTTCCTGCCCTGGGTGGTGGGCGCCGAGGTGCACGAGAAGTCGGCCACGGACCTGCTTGCGAGCATGGAGATGCAGCGGGCCGGCGTGAAGGAACGCTTCACCACGCGCAACGTGATGGACCGGCCGCACTGGATGACGCTCAAGCTCGTCAACGGCCCGTTCCGCCTGCTCGAGGGCAAGTGGACGTTCACGCCGATCGCCGAGGCCGGCACCCGGATCGAGCTGGCCATGCGCTTCGAATTCGCCAACCCGGTCGTGGCGCTGCTGTTCGGCAAGGCGTTCGAGCAGAGCTGCGGCCAGCTCATCGACGCGTTCATCGCGCGCGCGAAGCAGGTCCATGTCGCCGGACCCGGCTGACGCGGCCGTCGAGGTCACCTACGCCCTGCCGGACCGGCAGCGCGTCGTACAGGTCGCTTGGTGGGCAGGCCTGACCGCCGGTGGGGCCGTCGAGGCCTCCGGGCTGCCGAAGGACTTCCCGGAGATCGATGCGCGTCCGCGGATGCTGGGGATCTTCGGCCGTCGCATCGAAGCGTCCCAGCCGCTGTCGCCCGGTGATCGCGTCGAAATCTACCGCCCGCTCGACGACCCGAAGGAGCGTCGGCGCCGGCGCGTCGCGGAGGCGAAGGCGGGAAGTTCTCGCCGCGGACCCTGACCGGGCCCGCGACCGGTCGCGACCCCTCGGATCAGGAGCCGCCCGGCGGCGGCGCAGCCCCCGGCTCGGCCGCCTTCCTGGCTGCCTGGCGCGCCCGCATCTTGTCGATGTCGCTGAGGTCGGGCGCATCGACCTTGTCGACCTTGGCGACGTGGTCGCCCTCGAAATACACCACGAAATAGGACCGGTCGAACTTGCGTTCGTGACCGCGGTGCAGGGTGTAGATGTAGTCCCAGCGATCCGGCTGGAACGGGTCGCTGACCATCGGCGTGCCGAGCAGGTAGCGGACCTGGCTGCGGGTCATGCCCACGGTGACCTGGTCGACGTCCTCGATCCGGAGCAGGTTGCCCTGCTGGATGTTCGGCCGGTAGACGCATCCGGACCCGACGGTCAGGACGGCCCCGGCGAGCAGGGCGAGCAGCAGCGATCGATGCGTGGCAATCACGTTTCTAGGGGGATTCATCGTATGGACGGCCGGCGAAGGCCGGTGATAATGAGACGGAATCATACAGCAACGACGCCCGGCGACGGGTGTTCTAGGGACGGTAGAGCCGTGGAACCATCACATCTCCGACGAGCTGGGCTCAAGATCACCGTGCCGCGCGTGAAGATCCTCGAGATCCTCGCCAGCGCGCAGGCCCGCCACATGAGCGCCGAGGACGTGTACCGGCGCCTGCTGGACATGCACGAGGACATCGGCCTCGCGACCGTGTACCGGGTGCTGACCCAGTTCGAGTCCGCGGGACTGGTCACTCGCCACCACTTCGAGGGTGGGACCGCGGTCTTCGAACTCAACGAGGGAACGCACCACGACCACATCGTGTGTACGGACTGCGGCCGCGTCGAAGAGTTCTCCGACGAGGGCATCGAGGAGCGTCAGAAGGCGGTCGCCGGGCGGCTGGGCTTCGAGATCGCCGACCACTCCCTCACACTGCACGGCCGCTGCGTGAAGGAGTCCTGCCCCCACCGGCCGAAGAAGGCTTGATTCGCGTTCCGGGCGCCGCCCGGCGGGGCGTCCGGACCGATTCCAGCATTTCTCGGGCGTGCTCGCGGGTGCGAGCCGTGATGCTTGCACCGCCCAGCATGCGGGCGATCTCCTCGACCCGCGCCTCGGCGTCCAGCGGCTCGATGCGGGTCCGGGTGGCCCCGCCCGACGTACTCTTCGCCACCCTCACCTGGTGATCGGCCTGCGCCGCGACCTGTGGCAGGTGGGTGACGCACAGCACCTGGCCGGAGGCGGCCAGGGCCTTCAACTGCCGGCCGACCATTTCCGCCACGGCGCCGCCCACGCCGGCATCGACTTCGTCGAACACGAGGCAGGGCAGGTGAGTCGCCTCGAGGGCCGCGACCTGCAGCGCGAGGCTGATGCGTGACAGCTCGCCGCCAGAGGCGACCTTCGCCAGGGGGCGCGGCGGCTGCCCCGGGTTGGCGCTCACGAGGAACTCGACGTCGTCGTTGCCGTGTTCCGCGAACTCCAGTGGCTCGTGCGGCTCCACCCGCGTGGCGAACACGCCGCCGGCCATGCCGAGATCCTGCATGAAGCGCGTGACCTTGGCGTCCAGTTCGCGCGCCGCCTGTCGACGCGCTGCGGTGAGTCGACCCGCTTCGCGCGCATAGGCCTTGCGCGCGGTGTCGAGGCGCTGCGCCAATTCGGCCGCATTGACCGCGGCGTTCTCGAGGGACCGCAGTTCGCCCGTCAGCGAGGCCCGCAGCGCGGGCAATTCGGCGACTTCGACGCGATGCTTGCGCGCCGTGCCTTCGAGTGCCGCGAGGCGAGTCTCGAGCCATTCCTGCCGCCCCGGATCGGCGTCGAGGCTGTCCGCGTAGCGCCGCACGCTGGCGAGGGCTTCCCTCGCGGCGATGGCCGCCTCGTCCAGCATCTGCGCCGTCGGTGCGAGTCCGGCGTCGAGGCTGGTGAGCTGGCGGACGATCGACTGCGCACGGGCCAGGGCGGCCGTTGCGCCGCCGTCGTCGCCGGCGAGCAGGGCCTCGGTCTGGGCCGCGCCTTCGGCCAGGCGACCCAGTCCGGTCACGCGCTTGCGCTCGTCGACGAGTTGGGTCGTCTCGCCCTCCTTCGGCTCGAGCGCGTCGAGTTCCTGCACGTAGTGGCGCAGCAGCTCGATGCGGTGGTCGCGGTCGCGCGAGCGCTGCTCGAAATCGGCGCGCTCCGCGTCGAGCTGCCGCCACGCGCGACAGGCCTCGCGCACGCTCGCCGCGAGTTCCGCGAGGCGACCGCTGCTGTCCACCAGTTCGCGCTGGTAGGTCCGCCGCGAGAGCGACTGGAATTCGAGCTGGCCGTGGATGTCGACCAGCAATTCACCGAGTGCGCGCAGCGACTGCAGCGGCACGGTCTGTCCGTTCAGGTAGGCGCGTCCGCGGCCGTCCGCGCCGATGCTGCGGCGGACGACGCATTCGCCCTCGTGCGCGATGGACTGTTCGTCGAGCCACGCCCGCGCCGCCGCATTGCGTGCGAGGTCGAACGTGGCGGTGATCTCCGCGCGCCCGGCGCCGTGACGCACCGCGCCGCTGTCGGCACGCCCGCCGACGGCGAGCAGCAGGGCATCGACGAGGATCGACTTGCCAGCGCCGGTCTCGCCCGTCAGCGCGGTGAAGCCTCGGTCGAATTCGAGCTCGACGGCCTCGACGATCGCGAAGTCGCGGATCTGCAGGTGGGTCAGCATGCGCTCAGGCCCCGGGAGGCTGGCCGTCGCGCGTGCCGCGTCCCCAGTGCAGCTTGGAGCGCAGGATGCGGTAGTAGTCGTGTCCGAGCGGGTGCAGCAGCGTCGCGGTCACCTCGGCGCGCTCGATGCGCAGGCGCACGCCCGGCTCGAGGTCGCAGAGCACGATGCCGTCGCACACCACCTGTGCGCGGGACTCGAAGCGGTCGGACAATTCGATCTCGATCACGCTGCTGCCGGCGACGACGATCGGCCGGTCGGACAGCGTGTGCGGACAGATCGGCACCATTGCGAGCGCGTCGAGGCTCGGGTGCACGATCGGCCCGCTGCACGAGAGGGCGTAGGCCGTGGAGCCGGTCGACGTGGCGACGATGAAGCCGTCGCCGCTGTGGGTATTGACGTAGGCGCCGTCGACCCAGGTGCGCACGTCCACCATGCGCCCCGTCTCGCGCTTGGCGACCACGACGTCGTTGAGGGCCAGCGCCGTCACGGGCTCGGCGTGGCCGGGCAGGCTCGCCCGCAACAGCATGCGACGCTCCCGCTGGCAGCGTCCCGCCAAGGCGTCGTCGACGCGCTCGAGCATGTGCTCGGGGCCGACGTCGGCCAGGAACCCGAGCCGGCCGCGATTGACGCCGAGGACAGGGACGTCCGCGGCTGCCGCGAGCCGCGCCGCGTGCAGCATGGTGCCGTCGCCGCCGACGGCCACCAGCAGGTCGGCGCCTTGCGGCAACTGCTCTTCGGCGACGTGGGTGACGCCCGTTGCCTGCAGCTCGGGCAGGTCGTCGAGCACCGCTCGCACCGCATGGCCCTGCTGCAGCAGGTGGCGTACCAGCGTCCGGATCGCCTCGCCGACTCGCGGTTCGGTGGCCCGGCCGGCCAGGGCCACGCAGCGTTGCTTGGCGTCGGTAGTGCTCATGGATGCCCCGTCTTTTAGCACGCACGCGTGACCGCGGGCCAGCCGCATTCCGCGGCCGACGGGCGTGAATCGCTGCCTTGACTTGGGTGAAACGCCCACGCTAGGTTTGAGCGAGACCCAGCGCGCTGCCGCGCCCCGATTCCGTCGCAAGCCATGGCCGATACCCCCGAGGATGTCCTGAGCGAACGTGCGCAGCACCTGTTGCGGGTGCTCGTCGAGAGCTACATTCGTGAAGGCCAGCCGGTCGGCTCACGCGCGCTCAGTCGCGACTCGGGTCTGCAGCTCAGCTCGGCCACGGTCCGCAACGTGATGGCCGACCTCGAGGAGTACGGCTTCGTCACCTCGCCGCATACCTCGGCGGGACGCGTGCCGACCGACAAGGGCTACCGGTTCTTCGTCGACACGCTGCTGCGCCAGCGCCATCCCTCGTCGCTCGACAACGTCATGGACGAGCTGCATCGCCGGCTGGACGACGAACCGGACCGCGACCCGAAGGCGCTCGTGGCCGTGGCCTCCCAGGTCCTGTCCTCGCTCACGCACCTCGCGGGCGTGGTGACCGTGCCGCGCCAGCCGCACCAGGCGCTGAGCCAGATCGAGTTCCTGCCGCTGTCGGACGACCGCGTGCTCGCGGTGATGGTGGTGAACGGCCGCGACGTGCAGAACCGCATCGTGCACCTCGAGCGGCATTACACCGCCGAAGAGCTGCGTCGTGCCGCGAATTTCCTCAACCAGCAGTTCGGCGGCAAGGAGCTGGGGCAGATCCGGGCGGACCTCGTCGCCGAACTCACGCAGACCCGCGCCACCCTGAACCAGTTGATGCTCGATGCGATCAAGGTCGCCCAGCAGGTGGTCGGCGACCCGACGCGGCAGGGCGGGCCCGAGTACGTGATCGCGGGCGAGACCAACCTCATGGAATTCGCCGAGTTGTCGAACGTCGACAAGCTGCGCCGCCTGTTCGACGCGTTCACCTCGAAGCGCGACATCCTGCACCTGCTCGACCAGAGCCTGCATGCCGACGGCGTGCAGATCTTCATCGGCCAGGAGTCCGGCTACCAGATCCTCGACGACTGCAGCCTCGTCACCGCCCCGTATGCCCTCGACAACGAGACCGTCGGCGTGCTCGGGGTCATCGGGCCGACCCGCATGGCCTATGACCGGGTCATTCCCATCGTCGACCTGACGGCCCGCCTGCTGGGGGCCGCCTTGAATTCCCGCCGCTAGCCCCCACACACCCGGCTGTCGGTCGCGGCAGGCCCCCTCCCGGGCGGCCGGTCGCGGCCTCCCGTTGCACCAGGCACCTTGAAATGACTACAGATTCTCCTCTCGAGCCCACCCCCGACACCGCTCCCGCCCCGACCGATCCCGCCGCGACCCTGCAGGCGGTCATCGATCGTCTGGGCAGCGAACTGGCCGCGGCCCAGGCCAAGGTCGAGGAGCACCGCGACGCCTACTTGCGGTCGATCGCCGAGACGGAGAACGTGCGCAAGCGCGCCCAGCGCGACGTGGAGTCGGCCCAGCGCTACGCGGTCGAGCGGTTCGCGGGGGACCTCCTGGACGTCCGGGACAGCCTCGAACTCGGCATCGCGGCCGGCACGGGGACCGAGGCCGGCAAGTTGCTCGAGGGCATGGCGGCCACGCTGCGGCTGCTCGACAAGGCGTTCGAGCGCGCGGGCATCACCGTGCTCGACCCGGCCGGCCAGACCTTCAATCCGGAGTTCCACGAGGCCATGGTCACGCAGCCCACGGCCGAACATGCGCCGGGCACCGTCCTCACGGTGGTCCAGAAGGGCTACAGCCTGAACGGACGCCTCCTGCGGCCCGCCCGGGTCGTCATTGCCCGGGCGCACTGACGCTCCCGGCTTGAATCCGGACCCCCGAACCCCACTTAACCCGGCATCGCATCCCACCGTTTCCCTGGAGCAGTTTCCATGGCAAAAGTCATCGGCATCGACCTCGGTACCACCAACTCCTGCGTCGCGATCATGGAAGGCGGCAAGCCGCGCGTGATCGAGAACAGCGAGGGGGATCGCACCACGCCGTCGATCGTCGCCTTCACCAAGGACGACGAAGTGCTGGTCGGCCAGTCGGCCAAGCGCCAGGCGGTGACCAATCCGCAGAACACCCTGTACGCGATCAAGCGCCTCATCGGCCGCAAGTACTCCGACTCCGTCGTGCAGAAGGACGTCGGCATGGTCCCGTACCACATCGTGCAGGCCGACAATGGCGACGCCTGGGTCGAGGTGCACGGCAAGAAGATGGCGCCGCCCGAGATCTCGGCGCGCGTGCTCATGAAGATGAAGAAGACCGCCGAGGACTTCCTCGGCGAGACGGTCACCGAGGCCGTCATCACCGTGCCCGCGTACTTCAACGACCAGCAGCGCCAGGCGACCAAGGACGCCGGCCGCATCGCCGGCCTCACCGTCAAGCGCATCATCAACGAGCCGACGGCGGCCGCGCTGGCCTACGGCCTCGACAAGGCGGGCGGTGATCGCAAGATCGCGGTGTACGACCTCGGCGGCGGCACGTTCGACGTGTCGATCATCGAGCTCGCGGACGTCGACGGCGAGCGCCAGTTCGAGGTGCTGTCGACCAACGGCGACACCTTCCTCGGCGGCGAGGACTTCGACAAGCGCATCATCGACTACCTCGCGGCCGAGTTCCTGAAGGAAAGCGGCGTCGACGTGCGTCGCGACCCGCTCGCGATGCAGCGCCTGAAGGAAGCGTCCGAGAAGGCCAAGATCGAGCTGTCCTCGAGCCAGCAGACCGAGGTGAACCTGCCGTACATCACGGCCGACGCCTCGGGCCCCAAGCATCTCGCAATGAAGCTCACGCGCGCCAAGCTCGAGTCGCTGGTCGAGGACCTCGTCCAGAAGACCATCGAGCCGTGCCGCATCGCGCTCAAGGATGCCGGCCTGTCGATCAACGAAGTCGCCGAGGTGATCCTCGTCGGCGGCCAGACGCGCATGCCGCTGGTGCAGAAGTGCGTGAAGGATTTCTTCGGCAAGGAGCCGCGCAAGGACGTCAACCCGGACGAAGCGGTGGCCGTGGGTGCGGCCGTGCAGGGCGGCGTGCTGACCGGCGAGGTCAAGGACGTGCTGCTGCTCGACGTCACCCCGCTGTCGCTCGGCATCGAGACGCTCGGCGGCGTGATGACCAAGCTGATCGAGAAGAACACCACGATCCCCACCAAGGCAACGCAGGTGTTCTCGACCGCGGACGACAACCAGACGGCCGTGACGATCCACGTGCTGCAGGGCGAGCGCGACCGCGCCCAGGACAACAAGTCGCTCGGCCGGTTCGATCTCGCGGACATTCCGCCGGCGCCGCGCGGCATCCCGCAGGTCGAGGTCACGTTCGACATCGACGCGAACGGCATCCTCAACGTGGGCGCGAAGGACAAGGCCACGGGCAAGGAGCAGAAGATCGTCATCAAGGCCTCGAGCGGCCTGACCGAGGAAGAGATCAAGAAGATGGTGCGCGACGCCGAGGCCCACGCCGAGGAGGACCGCAAGTTCCGCGAGCTCGCCGACACGCGCAACCGGGCCGACGGCCTGGTGCACGCGACGGAGAAGGCCCTCAAGGACCTCGGCGACAAGGTCTCGGCCGCCGATCGCGCGCGCGCCGAATCCGCGATCTCCGACCTCAAGGGCGTCCTCAAGGGCGACGACAAGGACGTGATCGAGAAGAAGGCCGCGGCGCTCGCCGAGGCGTCGGCCGCGATCGCCCAGCAGGCCTACAGCGCCCAGCAGGGTGCGCCGGGCGGTGCGACCGACGGCGGCGCGCAGCCGGGCGGCGCGGGCAGCAAGGGTGACGACGTCCTCGACGCCGAGTTCGAGGAAGTGAACAAGGACAAGGGCCGCAAGGACTGACGGGCCCACGCATCCTGGCGCAAGTCGCTATGATGCCGCGATGATTCCACCGCCGCGGGCTGCAGGGCCCGCGGCGTTTCTGTGTTGCGGAGCGGACCGACGGGCATGTCCAAGCGCGATTTCTACGAGGTCCTCGAAGTCCCGAAGACCGCGACCGAGGCCGAGATCAAGAAGGCGTATCGCCGCCTGGCGATGAAGCACCATCCCGATCGCAATCCCGGCGATCACGAGGCCGAGAACAAGTTCAAGGAAGCCAAGGAAGCGTACGAGATCCTCTCGGATGCGCAGAAGCGCGCGGCGTACGACCAGTTCGGCCATGCCGGCGTCGATCCGTCCGCACGCGGCGGGCCCGGCGGACCTGGCTTCGATCCGCGCGATGCGTTCAGCGACATCTTCGGCGACGTTTTCGGCGACATCTTCGGCGCGGGCCGCCGCGGCCGCTCGCAGGTGTTTCGCGGCGCGGACCTGCGCTACGAACTCGAGCTGGACCTCGAGCAGGCGGTGTTCGGCGCCGCGGTGAACATCGACTTCGCGACGCTCGGCGAGTGCGAGGAGTGCCACGGGTCGGGGTCGTCGAAGGGTTCGAAGCCCACGAACTGCGCAACCTGCAACGGCGCCGGACAGGTCCGCATGCAGCAGGGCTTCTTCACCGTCCAGCAGACCTGTCCCCGCTGCCAGGGACGCGGCCAGGTGATCAGCGACCCCTGCGGCAAGTGCCGTGGCCAGGGTCGCGTCCGTCGCCAGAAGACCCTGTCGGTGAAAGTGCCGGCCGGCGTCGACAACGGCGACCGCATCCGGCTGGCGGGCGAGGGCGAGGCGGGGCGCAACGGCGGCCCGACCGGCGATCTCTATGTCGAGATCCACGTGCGCCCGCATGCGATCTTCGAGCGCGACGGCGCGCATCTTTCCTGCGAGTTGCCGATCACGTTCAAGACCGCGGCGCTCGGCGGCGCGATCGAGGTGCCGACGCTCGAGGGCGAGGTCACCATCAAGGTGCCGGCCGAGACCCAGTCCGGTCGCGTCTTCCGGCTGCGCGAGAAGGGCATCAAACCCGTGCGCGGCGGCCCGACCGGCGACCTGTTCTGCCGCGTGGTGATCGAGACGCCGGTCAATCTCTCGCGCGAGCAGAAGGACCTGCTCACGAAGTTCGACGAGTCGCTGCAGACCGACGCCAAGCACCACCACCCGCGCGAGGAGTCGTGGTTCGACGGCGTGAAGCGTTTCTTCACCAGCCTCGGGGAGTAGACAGCGATGGCCGCGGTGCTGAACGTCGCGATGCTCGGGGCTTCCGGGCGCATGGGCCGGACGATCGTGCCGCTGCTGCTCGCGAGCGATGACCTGCGGCTGAGCGGAGCGCTGGCCGCGCCCGGGGACGCCGCGGTGGGCCAGGATGCCGGCGTCATCGCGGGCGCGGCACCGGCGGGCGTCGCCGTCACGGTCGACGCGGCCGTGGCCTTGCGCGATGCGCGAGTCGCGATCGATTTCACCCTGCCGGCCGTGTCGGTGGCCGACGCCCGGGCCTGTGCCGAACGCGGCTGCGCCCTCGTCATCGGCACCACGGGTCACGATGCGGCGCAGCGCGCGGATCTCGAGGCGGCGGCCCGGACGATCCCGATCGTGCTCGCGCCCAACATGAGCCTCGGCGTCGTGCTGCTGTTCCGTCTCGCGGAGCTCGCGGCGCGTGCTCTCAACGCGGACTACGACATCGAGATCTTCGAGGCGCACCACCGGCACAAGGTGGATGCACCGAGCGGGACCGCGCTGGGCCTCGGCCGCGCCGCCGCGCAGGGGCGGGGGACGACACTCGAGGCGGCGGGCGTCTACGCGCGCCACGGCCAGACGGGCCCGCGCGAGCGCGGCAAGATCGGTTTCAGCGTGCTGCGGGGCGGCGACATCGTCGGCGACCACCGACTGATCTTCGCGGGACCGGGCGAGCAGATCGAACTCGCCCATCACGCCCAGGACCGTTCGGGCTTCGCTCGCGGTGCGCTCACCGCGGCCCGCTGGGTGGCGGGGCGGCCGCCGGGCCTCTACTCGATGATGGACGTCCTCGGGCTCTGAGCCCGTCCGCGCCCACGGCGAGCTGTGGGCTTGCGCTGCATGATGGTGCGGCCGCAGATGAGGTTGCAGCCGCGCGCGGGCTTTCGGCCTGTGGAGCTGACGTCCCACCGCCCGTGGGCCGCGCCGCGAGTTTGCGTAGCGCGACCCAAAACGCTCGCGTACAATTCTCGACTTAGCCCGTGCGTGAAAATGACTCCGGAGTTGAGCCCACCTCAGCCTCGGTGGTTTCTGCACGCGCGAGATACGTCCGCAGCGGGTTTGCCGCGCGGACCGGCTGATGGCACCGGAGGTGAACCCGTGACGACACCCGCTGTTCTGGCTCTGGAGGACGGCACCGTGTTTCGCGGCGTCTCGATCGGTGCGGCGGGCACCGCGACCGGCGAGGTGGTGTTCAACACCGCCATGACCGGGTACCAGGAAATCCTGACGGACCCGTCGTACTCCCGGCAGATCGTCACGCTGACGTATCCCCACATCGGCAACACCGGGACCAACCCCGAGGACCTCGAGTCGGACGCGATCCACGCCGCGGGCCTCGTCATCCGCGACCTCCCCCTGCTCAAGTCGAGCTGGCGCGCCACCGAGTCGCTGCCGGAGTTCCTGGTGCGGGGCAACGTGGTCGCGATCGCCGAAATCGACACGCGCAAGCTCACCCGCATCCTGCGCGAGAAGGGCGCGCAGGCCGGCTGCATCGCCAGCGGCGACGCGGCCCTGCGTCCCGACCTCGCGGTCGCCGCGGCGAAGCGCTTCCCGGGCCTCAAGGGCATGGACCTCGCCAAGGTCGTCACGACGGACGCGTCCTACCAGTGGAACGAAGGCACCAACTGGGGCCTCGAGCAGGGCGCGCGCCGGCGTCCCGGCCAGCGCCTGCACGTCGTCGCCTACGACTTCGGCATCAAGCGCAACATCCTGCGGCTGCTCGCCGACCACGGCTGCCGCATGACCGTGGTCCCGGCGCAGACGCCGGCCGCCGAGGTGCTCGCGATGGCGCCGGACGGTGTGTTCCTCTCGAACGGCCCCGGCGACCCCGAGCCGTGCACGTACGCGATCGAGGCGATCCAGACCTTCCTCGAGGAAGAAGTGCCGGTGTTCGGCATCTGCCTCGGCCACCAGTTGCTCGGCCTCGCGCTCGGCGCGAAGACGATCAAGATGAAGTTCGGTCACCACGGGGCCAACCACCCCGTGATCGACCTCGAGACCGGCCAGGTGCTGATCTCGAGCCAGAACCACGGGTTCGCCGTGGACGAGGCGACGCTGCCGGAGAACGTCAAGGCGACGCATCGCTCGCTGTTCGACGGGTCGCTGCAGGGCATCGCCTGCGTCGACCGGCCGGCGTTCAGTTTCCAGGGGCATCCGGAGGCGAGTCCGGGCCCGCGCGACGTCGCGCCGCTGTTCTCGCAGTTCGTCGAATCGATGCTGCGCCGGGCGGCCGTGCCGCAGCGCAAGCGGGTCTGACCGAGGAGGCTCCCGACCGATGCCCAAGCGCACAGACCTGCAGAGCATCCTGATCATCGGCGCCGGTCCGATCGTGATCGGCCAGGCCTGCGAGTTCGACTACTCCGGGGCGCAGGCCTGCAAGGCGCTGCGCGAGGAGGGTTACCGGGTGATCCTGGTGAACTCCAACCCGGCCACCATCATGACCGACCCGGAGATGGCCGACGCCATCTACATCGAGCCGATCAACTGGCGCACGGTCGCGCGCATCATCGAGAAGGAAAAGCCCGACGCGCTGCTGCCCACGATGGGCGGCCAGACCGCGCTCAACTGCGCGCTCGACCTGGTGCGCGAAGGCGTGCTCGAGAAGCACGACGTCGAACTGATCGCGGCGTCCCGCGAGGCCATCGACATGGCCGAGGACCGCGAGCTGTTCCGCAACGCCATGCGCGACATCGGCCTCGAGTGCCCGCGTTCGCGCGTCGCGCACAGCATGGAGGAGGCACTCGCCATCCAGGCGGAGATCGGCTTCCCGACGGTCATCCGCCCGTCATTCACGCTCGGCGGCAGCGGCGGCGGCATCGCCTACAACCGCGAGGAATTCGAGCGCATCGTGGCCCGCGGCCTCGATGCCTCGCCCACCAGCGAGGTGCTGCTCGAGGAGGCGGTGCTCGGCTGGAAGGAATTCGAGATGGAAGTGGTCCGCGACAAGGCGGACAACTGCATCATCATCTGCTCGATCGAGAACCTCGACCCGATGGGCGTGCACACCGGCGACTCGATCACCGTCGCGCCGGCGCAGACCCTGACGGACAAGGAATACCAGCTGATGCGCGACGCGTCGATCGCGGTGCTGCGCAAGATCGGCGTCGAATGCGGCGGCTCGAACGTGCAGTTCGCGATCAATCCCGAGGACGGGCGCATGCTCGTGATCGAGATGAATCCGCGCGTCTCGCGCTCGTCGGCGCTCGCCTCGAAGGCGACGGGCTTCCCGATCGCCAAGGTCGCCGCCAAGCTCGCGATCGGCTACACGCTCGACGAGCTGCGCAACGACATCACGGGCGGCGCCACGCCGGCCTCGTTCGAGCCGACCATCGACTACGTCGTCACCAAGATCCCGCGCTTCACGTTCGAGAAATTCCCGGGCGCCAACATCCGCCTCACCACGCAGATGAAGTCGGTGGGCGAAGTGATGGCGATGGGCCGCACCTTCCAGGAGTCGCTGCAGAAGGCGCTGCGCGGCCTCGAGACCGGCATCGACGGGCTCACCCCGGTCATGGCGCTGCCGCTGGCCGACGACGAAGCCCGCAACGCGCTGCTCGAAGAACTGCGCATGCCGGGCCCGGACCGCCTGCGCTACGTCGCCGATGCCTTCCGGGCCGGTCTCACCTTTGCCGAGGTGCAGCGCGCCTCCGCGATCGATCCCTGGTTCCTCGCCCAGATCGAGGACCTCGTGCGCGAAGAGCAGAGCGTTGCGTCCGGCGGGCTGGCGGCGCTCGATGCAGCGCGCGTGCGCCACCTGAAGCGCAAGGGGTTTGCGGACAGCCGGCTCGCGAAGCTCCTCGGCACGACCGAGACCGCCGTGCGCGACTTCCGCCACGGCCTCGGCGTCCGTCCGGTCTACAAGCGCGTCGACACCTGCGCGGCGGAGTTCGCCACCTCGACGGCCTACCTGTACTCCACCTACGAGGAGGAGTGCGAGGCGCGTCCGACCTCGCGGCGCAAGATCGTCATCCTGGGCGGCGGTCCGAACCGCATCGGCCAGGGGATCGAGTTCGACTACTGCTGCGTGCACGCGGCGCTCGCGCTGCGTGAGGACGGGTTCGAGACCATCATGGTCAACTGCAACCCGGAAACGGTCTCGACCGACTACGACACCTCCGACCGCCTGTACTTCGAGCCGCTGACCTTCGAGGACGTCATGGAAATCATGCACGTCGAGAAGCCGTTCGGCGTGATCGTGCAGTACGGCGGACAGACGCCGCTCAAGCTGGCGCGCGCGCTCGGTGCGGCCGGCGTGCCGATCATCGGCACCAGTCCCGATTCGATCGACGTCGCCGAGGACCGCGAGCGCTTCCAGAAGCTGGTCGACCGCCTGAACCTCAAGCAGCCGCCGAACCGCACGGCGCGCACCGAGGAGGACGCCGTCCGCCTCGCGAAGGAAGTCGGTTACCCGCTGGTCGTCCGCCCGTCGTACGTGCTCGGCGGCCGGGCCATGGAAGTCGTGTTCAGCGAGGACGAACTGCGCCAGTACATGAACACCGCGGTGCAGGTCTCGAACGACAGCCCGGTGCTGCTCGACCGCTTCCTCGACCTCGCGATCGAGGTCGACGTCGATGCGCTCTGCGACGGCAAGGACGTGTACGTCGGCGGGATCATGGAGCACATCGAGCAGGCGGGCGTGCACTCGGGCGATTCGGGCTGCTCGCTGCCGCCCAACAGCCTGAGCGCCGACCTGCAGGCGCAGATCCGGGACCAGACGCGCCGCATGGCGCTCGCGCTCAACGTGATCGGCCTGATGAACGTGCAGTTCGCCATCCAGAACGGCGTGCTGTACGTGCTCGAGGTCAATCCGCGCGCCTCGCGCACCGCGCCGTTCGTCTCCAAGGCCACCGGCGTGCCGATGGCCAAGATGGGCGCGCGGGTCATGACGGGCAAGACGCTGTCCGAGCTGGGGCTGCTGCGCGAGCGCATCCCGGAGTACTACTCCGTCAAGGAAGCGGTGTTCCCGTTCGGCAAGTTCCCGGATGCGGACCCGATCCTCGGTCCCGAGATGAAGTCGACGGGCGAGGTGATGGGCACGGGCCGCAGCTTCGGCGAGGCCTACGCGAAGGCGCAGGCCGCCTCGGGCGTGGTCCTGCCCACCCGCGGCGTGTGCCTGATCAGCGTCCACCACCGCGACAAGCCGGGCGCCGTCGAGCTCGCGCGCCGGCTGCTCGACCGCGGCTTCGAGATCGTGGCGACCCACGGCACGGCCGATGTGATCGAGCAGGCCGGCCTGAGGGTCCGTCGCGCGAACAAGGTCCGCGAGGGCCGTCCGCACATCGTCGACATGATCAAGAACGACGAGATCAGCCTCATCGTCAACACGACGGAAGGCAAGCAGGCGGTGCGTGAGTCGCAGACGATCCGGCGCGAGGCGGTCGCCCGCAAGGTGACGTACTACACGACGCTGGCCGGCGCGCTGGCCACCTGCGACGCCATCGACCACCTGCAGGAAGTGGAGGTCAATCGCCTCCAGGATCTTCACAAGGAGGTTCGGGTATGACGCGCAAGCCTATGACTCAGAAGGGGGCTGAGCGTCTCCGACTCGAACTGCGCCGGCTCAAGACCGAAGATCGCCCGCGCATCATCCAGGCGATTGCCGAAGCCCGCGCGCACGGCGACCTGAGCGAGAACGCGGAATATCATGCCGCCCGCGAACAGCAGGCGTTCTGCGAGGGGCGCATCAAGGAGCTCGAACACGAGCTGTCGCACTGCCAGATCATCGACATCCATTCGATGCCGAAGTCGGACAAGGTGGTGTTCGGCGCGACCGTGGACCTGGAAGACCAGGATGGCGGCCCGGACGTGACCTTCCAGATCGTGGGCGAACTCGAGGCCGACGTACGCCAGGGACTGATCTCGATCACCTCGCCGATCGCGCGCGCCCTGGTGGGCAAGTCCGAAGGGGACGTGGTGGACGTCGCGGTGCCGGGTGGCACCCGGGCGTTCGAGATCGTCTCGATCCGCTACGTCTGAGGCGGCGGCGCCGGGGCGATCAGCCCGGCAGCAGGATGCCGGGCCGGTCCGGATTGCGCCGGTAATAGAGCCCGACGTGCCCGACGCGCTGCACGATCTCCGCGCCGGTCTGCTTCGCCAGTTCGTCGAGGATTTCGTCGCGCAGTTCGCGATCGCCGACGCGTGCCCGCACCTTGACCAGTTCATGGTCGCGCAGCGCACGGTCGAGCTCCGCCACGAGGTTGGGGCTCAGCCCGTTCTGGCCCACCAGCACGATCGGCTCGAGGGGATGGCCGAGGCGGCGCAGGTGGGTGCGTTGGGCTGTGTTCAGCGACATGCGCGTGGGGTCCGGTCGGGCGGGGGCGCTAGTGTAGGCGGCCCCCCGGCCATGCGCTCAAGTTCCCGCCGGCGAGGTCGTTTCTCGCCCGGATGGCGGCCCCAGCTCTTACACTATGGCGCCGTCCGCCGAGGATTCCCGATCGTCCATGGCCAAGCGTTCCAAGAGTTCCGCCCGGTGGCTGGCCGAGCACGCGGCGGACCCTTATGTCAAACGGGCGCACGAGGAAGGCTGGCGGTCCCGGGCGGCGTTCAAGCTGGAGGACATCCAGCAGTCGGACCGGATCCTGCGTCCGGGCATGACGGTCGTCGACCTCGGCGCCGCCCCCGGGGGCTGGAGCCAGTACGCGGCCCGGCTGCTCGGCGAGAAGGGTCGCGTGATCGCCATGGACATCCTCGAGATGCCCGCCATCCCCGGCGTCGAGTTCCTGCAGGGCGACTTCAACGACGAGGCGGTGCTGCAGCGCCTGCTGGAACTCGTCGGTCCCGGGCGGGTCGACCTTGTGATGTCGGACATGGCCCCCAACATGATGGGCATCTCGGACGTGGACCACGACCGCTCGATGAACCTCGTGGAGCTGGCCCTCGACTTCGCCGGACGCACGCTGCGCCCGGGCGGCGACTTCCTGGCGAAGGTTTTCCAGGGGCGCGGCTTCCAGCCATTCGTTGCGCAGTTGCGACAGCAGTTTGAATCCGTGAAGTTGCGCAAGCCGAAAGCGTCTCGTGCACGCAGCGCAGAGGTCTACGTTCTGGCACGAGGGTATCGATTGGTGTAGTGTCGAAAATGCCCATGTTCCTGCCTGCCCGGTGGCGGCAGGGTGGGCCTCGAGGTCAGTAACTTGAACGATTTGGCCAAGAACGTCGTCCTTTGGATCGTGATCGCGGTGGTGCTCGCCACGGTGGTCAGCAACTTCAGCGCGCGCACCAGCAGCGTGCAGGAGATGCCCTACTCGGCATTCCTCACCCACGTGAAGGACGGCAGCGTCTCGCAGGTCACCTTCAGTGGCGACAAGATCACGGGCGTGCGCGCGAGCGGCGAGCCCTTCGTCGTCTACAACCCCGAGACGGACAACTCGGCCCTGATCGGCACGCTGCAGCAGAACGGCGTGACCTTCAGCGCGGCCCCGCCGGAACGCCAGTCGTTCCTGATGCAGTTGTTCATCTCGTCATTCCCCATCCTGCTGCTGATCGGCGTCTGGGTGTATTTCATGCGCCAGATGCAGGGCGGCGCCGGCGGGCGGGGGGCCATGTCCTTCGGCAAGAGCCGGGCGCGGCTGCTCAATGAAGACCAGGTCACGGTGACCTTCGCCGACGTCGCCGGCGTCGACGAAGCGAAGGAAGAAGTCAGCGAGATCGTCGACTTCCTCAAGGACCCGGGCAAGTTCCAGCGCCTCGGCGGCAAGATCCCGCGCGGCGTGCTGATGGTCGGCTCGCCGGGCACGGGCAAGACGCTGCTCGCGCGCGCCATCGCCGGCGAGGCGAAGGTGCCGTTCTTCACCATCTCGGGTTCCGACTTCGTCGAGATGTTCGTCGGCGTGGGCGCCTCGCGCGTCCGCGACATGTTCGAGCAGGCGAAGAAGCACGCGCCCTGCATCATCTTCATCGACGAAATCGACGCGGTCGGCCGTCATCGCGGTGCCGGCCTCGGCGGCGGTCACGACGAGCGCGAGCAGACGCTCAACCAGCTGCTGGTCGAGATGGACGGCTTCGAGGGCAACGAGGGCGTGATCGTCATCGCCGCCACCAACCGTCCGGACGTGCTCGACCCGGCGCTGCTGCGTCCGGGCCGCTTCGACCGCCAGGTCGTCGTGCCGCTGCCCGACGTGCGCGGCCGCGAACAGATCCTGAAGGTGCACATGCGCAAGCTGCCGCTGGCCGAGGACGTGAAGCCCTCGATCATCGCGCGCGGCACGCCCGGCTTCTCGGGCGCCGATCTCGCCAACCTCGTGAACGAGGCCGCCCTGTTCGCGGCGCGCGCCAACCGCCGGACCGTCAGCATGGACGAGTTCGACCGCGCCAAGGACAAGATCATGATGGGCGCCGAGCGCAAGTCCATGGTGATGGACGACAACGAGAAGAAGCTGACGGCGTACCACGAAGCGGGCCACGCGATCGTCGGCCTGAACGTGCCGGAGCACGACCCGGTTTACAAGGTCACGATCATCCCGCGCGGTCGCGCGCTCGGCGTGACCATGTTCCTGCCGGAGTCCGACCGCTACAGCACCAGCAAGCGCCGGCTCGAGAGCCGCATCGCCACGCTGTTCGGCGGTCGTGTCGCCGAGGAAATGATCTTCGGCATCGAGAGCGTCACCACCGGCGCGTCGAACGACATCGAGCGCGCCACCGAGATCGCCCGCAACATGGTCACCAAGTGGGGCCTGTCGGACAAGCTCGGCACGCTGACCTACGCGGAGGACGACGGCGAGGTCTTCCTCGGCCGGCAGGTCACGCAGCACAAGCAGGTCGGCGACAAGACCCGCGACGCGATCGACGAGGAAGTCCGCCGACTGATCGACACGAACTACGATCGCGCCCGCGGCATCCTCGAGCGCGAGATCGACAAGCTGCACAAGATGGCCGAGGCACTGATCAAGTACGAGACCATCGACGACGGCCAGATCCGCGAGATCATGGAAGGGCGCGACCCGACGCCGCCGGCGGACTGGGACGACCGCGACCTGCCGAGCTCCGGCCCGAAGCCGCGCCAGCGGCCCGAGGGCGACGCGCCGGCCGGACGGCCTGCGCCCCAGCACTGACGAGAGCAGCGCCCGGCCCGAGCCGGGCGCTGCGTTTCCACGTCCCGAACTCCGTACGATGCCACTCACCTGCCGCAACCGGGTGCTCGACCTCGGCTCGCCGGTGGTGATGGGCGTGCTCAACGTGACGCCCGATTCGTTCTCCGACGGCGGTCGTTACTTCAGCGTCGAGCGCGCCGTCGAGCATGGCCTGCGCATGGCGGAGCAGGGCGCCGCCATCGTCGATGTCGGCGGTGAATCGACGCGACCCGGCTCCGCTGCGGTCTCGGTGGCGGAAGAGATCGCACGCGTCGTGCCGGTGATCGAGGGCATCGCGCGGCAGTCCGCGGTCCTGCTGTCGGTCGACACGCAGAAGCCCGAAGTCATGCTCGCCGCCGTGGCCGCGGGCGCGCACCTGATCAACGACGTGAACGGACTGCGGGCGCCGGGCGCGATCGAGGCAGCCGCGAGTTCGGGTGCTGCCGTGTGCGTGATGCACATGCAGGGCGAGCCGTCGACCATGCAGGTCGATCCGCGGTACGACGACGTGCTGGCCGAAGTGACCGGGTTCCTGGCCGCGCGGTTGGCCGCGTGCCGGGAGGCCGGCATCGCGACCGAGCGTCTGTGCATCGACCCGGGCATCGGGTTCGGCAAGCGACTCGAGCACAACCTCGCCTTGCTCCGCGGGCTGCCGGCCCTGGCGGCGCTCGGATATCCGGTACTGGTCGGTGTTTCGCGCAAGTCGCTGGTCGGTATGATCACGGGCCGACCGACCGGCGATCGACTGGTCGGGAGCGCGGTGCTGGCGGCCCTGGCCGTCGAGCGGGGCGCGGCGATCGTGCGGGCGCACGACGTGACCGAGACCGTGGACGCGCTGTGCATGGTCGCTGCCCTGCGCGGGCAGCAGGCAACAGGAGTCGGGTGATGGCGAGAAAGTTCTTCGGTACCGACGGCGTGCGCGGTCACGTCGGCGAACATCCCATGACGGTCGATTTCGCCCTGCGCCTCGCGAGCGCGGCGGCGCGTGTGCTCGCTCCCGAGGGCGGCACGGCCCTGGTGGGCAAGGACACGCGGCTCTCGGGCTACATGTTCGAGGCGGCGCTCGAGGCGGGGTTCGTGGCGGCCGGCGTCAACGTCAGCCTGATCGGGCCGCTGCCGACGCCCGGCATCGCGTACCTGACGCAGAAATTCGGCTGCCGCTTCGGCGTCGTCATCAGCGCCTCGCACAACCTCTACGAGGACAACGGCATCAAGTTCTTCGACGCGGAAGGCGGCAAGCTGTCCGATGAACTCGAAGAGCGCATCGAGGCCTTTCTCGACGAGGCGCCGCTCACCTGCGAGTCGAACCGGCTCGGCAAGGCGACGCGCATCGACAAGCAGCGCACGGTCTACCAGGACTTCTGCATGTCGACCCTGCCGAAGGGCATGGACCTCGCCGGCCTCAAGATCGTCGTCGACTGCGCCAACGGCGCCACGTACAAGGTCGCGCCGCGCGTCCTGGCTGACCTCGGCGCCGAGATCATCCCGATCGGCTGCTCGCCCAATGGCCGCAACATCAACCTGCGCTGCGGCTCGACCGCGCCGGAACTGCTGCAGGCGACGGTGGCTGGCGTCGGGGCCGACGTCGGCATTGCACTCGACGGAGACGGAGATCGTCTCGTGATGGTCGATCACCGCGGACGGGCCGTGGACGGCGACCAGCTCCTGTACGTCATCGCCGTCGACCGCCAGGCCACGGGGGAATTGAACGGACCGGTGGTCGGCACCGTGATGAGTAACCTCGGGCTCGAACAGTCGCTGGCCGGCATGGGCATTCCGTTCCTGCGGGCCAAGGTCGGCGATCGTTACGTGCTGGCCATGCTGCGCGAACGCGGCGGCATGCTCGGCGGCGAGACCTCCGGCCACCTGCTGTGCCTCGACCGGACGACCACCGGTGACGGCATCGTAAGCGCGCTGCAGGTGCTGGCCGTCATGAAGCGCACGGGCAAGCCGCTGGCCGAGCTGTCGGCCGGCATGCCGCAGTTCCCGCAGGTGATGATCAACGTCCGCGTGGCCGAGCGCGTCGATCCCGCGAAGTCGCCGGTCATCCAGTCGGCGGTCAGCAAGGTCGAGCAGTCGCTCGGCACGTCGGGCCGGGTCGTCCTGCGGGCCTCGGGCACGGAGCCGGTGATCCGCGTCATGGTCGAGGCGAGCGAGGCCTCGGCGGCGACCCGTTGCGCCAATGAACTGGCCGACGCGGTCCGCGCCGCGGTCTGAGCGGCGGCCCCGAATTGCAATCCCCGTGACCCGTCGCTAAGATCGCGCGCCTTTTCGCGAGCCCGCCCACCCCGGGGCGGGGCGCTGCCACGAGGCGCTGGAGTCCCGAATGCGTCAGCCGCTCGTCGCCGGCAACTGGAAGATGCACGGCCTGCGGGCCGAGAACGCCGACCTGGTGCGCGGCCTGATCGATCGTCTGCGGCCCGAGGCGCGGGCCGAGGTGATGATCTCCCCGCCGTTCCCGTACCTGCCCGAGACGGCGCGTCTGCTCAAGGATTCCGAGATCGCCCTCGGGGCGCAGTCCGTCTGTGCCGAGGCCATCGGTGCCTTCACGGGCGAGGTGTCCGCGGCCATGCTGAAGGACGTCGGCTGCAAATACGTCATCGTCGGCCACTCGGAGCGCCGCCAGGTCTATGGCGAGAGCGACGCGCTGGTGGCGCGCAAGTTCATGGCCGTCCAGTCCCAGAAGCTGGTGCCGGTCCTGTGCGTCGGCGAGACGCTGGACGAGCGGGAAGGGGGGCAGACCCTGGCCGTGGTCGGCCGGCAGCTCGATGCCGTGCTCGCCGTCGCCGGCGTGGGCGCCCTCGGACAGGCGGTGATCGCCTACGAGCCGGTATGGGCGATCGGCACCGGCCGGACCGCCTCGCCGGAGCAGGCCCAGGAGGTGCACGGCATGATCCGTGCCAAGGTGGCGGCCCTGGATGCTATAATCGGCAGCTCGGTCAGGATCCTGTACGGCGGCAGCGTCAAGGCGTCGAACGCGCGGGAACTGTTTGCAATGCCCGATATCGACGGCGGACTCGTCGGCGGGGCGTCGCTCAAAGCGGACGAGTTTGCGCAGATCTGCGCGGCGGCCGGTTGAGAGCACCTGGAGTGAGATCGGAATGAACTGGCTGCAGACGATCGCCGTCGTCTTCCACGTCCTGCTCGCGGTGGGCATCGTCGCCCTCGTGCTGCTGCAGCGTGGCAAGGGCGCCGATGCGGGCGCGGGTTTCGGCGCGGGTGCCTCGGGCACCGTGTTCGGTGCGCGCGGTTCCGCGTCGTTCCTGTCGCGCACGACAGCCGTGCTCGCGACGTTGTTCTTCGTGTCGAGCCTCGGCCTGTCGTACCTGTTCAGCCAGCGCAGCGAGCCGACCAGCGTGGTCGATCGCGTGCAGCAGGAAGCGCCGGCGCCGCAGCCGACGACGTCGCTGCCGATCCTGCCCCCGGCGTCCGTGCCGGCGACCGCGCCGGCCACGAGTGCACCGGCCGCGGGCGCGACGAGCCCGGCGCCTGCGCCGACGACGGGCACGGCCCCGGCTGCGCCGGCGGGCCAGCAGTAAGGAGCCGGCGCGCGCGATTGTTTCAAGGCGGATGTGGTGGAATTGGTAGACACGCTATCTTGAGGGGGTAGTGCCGTAAGGCGTGAGAGTTCGAGTCTCTCCATCCGCACCAGCACGAAAAAAGGCGAGCCGCGACGGCTCGCCTTTTTCATTTCAGGACCTTACTGCGCTGCAAGGCTCCCTGCTAGAATTCGCGCCCCGACAGGGGGTAGCGGCCGAAGGCCAGGCAGTCGATGCTCGCGGAATATCTGCCGATCCTGATTTTCCTCGCGGTGGCAGGCGCGCTCGGCGTGCTGCTGCTGGTGCTGGGGTTCCTCTTTGCGCCGCGCAGCCCGGACTCCGCGAAGCTCTCGCCGTACGAGTGCGGCTTCGAGGCCTTCGAGGACTCGCGCATGAAGTTCGACGTGCGCTACTACCTCGTCGCGATCCTCTTCATCGTCTTCGACCTCGAGATCGCGTTCCTCTTCCCGTGGGCGGTTGCGCTCGACACCATCGGCATCGTCGCGATGGCGGCGATGGGCGTGTTCCTGCTCGTGCTGGTGGTGGGCTTCATCTACGAGTGGAAGAAGGGTGCGCTCGAATGGGACTAGAAGCCTCCGAGCTGCCGGAGCGCGGCTTCGTCACCACGACCCTGGACGCGGTCATGAACTGGGCCCGCACCGGGTCGATGTGGCCCATGACCTTCGGGCTCGCCTGCTGCGCCGTCGAGATGATGCACGCGGGCGCCGCGCGCTATGACCTCGACCGCTTCGGCATCGTGTTCCGCCCGAGCCCGCGCCAGTCCGACGTGATGATCGTGGCCGGCACGCTGGTCAACAAGATGGCGCCGGCGCTGCGCAAGGTCTACGACCAGATGCCCGAGCCGCGCTGGGTCATCTCCATGGGCTCGTGCGCGAACGGTGGCGGCTACTACCATTATTCCTACGCGGTCGTGCGCGGTTGCGACCGCATCGTTCCGGTGGACGTCTATGTGCCGGGCTGCCCCCCGACGGCGGAAGCGCTGTTGTACGGGCTGATCCAGCTGCAGAAGAAGATCCACCGCACGCAGACCATTGCCCGCTGAGCACGAACCATGAGCCAGGCGCTGGAAACGATCGCCGAGAGCCTCGCTGCGCGCTTCGAGGGCAAGGTGACGCGCGTGCCCTCGACCTGCGGCGAGCTGACGTTCGACGTGACGTCCGCCGCGCTGCGTGAGGTCTGCACGGCGCTGCGCGACGACGCGGCCTGGCATTTCGAGCAGCTCGTCGACCTGACCGGCGTCGATTACCTCGAGTACGGCCGCGTCGAGTGGAACACGGAGACGGCGACCTCGAGCGGCTTCTCGCGCGGCAAGAACCCCGCGCGACCCGCGGGCGAGGCGACGGACCAGCGCTTCATGGTCGTCTACCACCTGCTGTCCGTCACCCACAACCTGCGCCTGCGCCTGCGCGCGTGGTGCGAGCCCGGCGAGCCGCCGATGCTCGACTCCGTCGAAGGCATCTGGAAGGCGGCCGACTGGTACGAGCGCGAGGCCTTCGACCTCTACGGCATCGTCTTCCGCGGTCACCCCGACCTGCGCCGTCTCCTCACCGACTACGGTTTCGTCGGCCATCCGTTCCGCAAGGACTTCCCGATCTCCGGCAACGTCGAGGTGCGCTACGACCCGTCCAAGGGGCGCGTGGTGTACGAGCCGGTCAGCATCGAGCCGCGCACGCTGGTGCCGCGCGTCATCCGCGAGGACAACCGCTACGAGGCCGCGCTGAAGGACGCCCCGAAACATGGCTGAGATCCGCAGCTACACGATGAACTTCGGGCCGCAGCACCCGGCGGCGCACGGCGTGCTGCGCCTCGTGCTCGAGATGGACGGCGAGGTCGTGCAGAAGGCCGACCCGCACATCGGCCTGCTGCACCGCGCGACCGAGAAGCTCGCGGAGACCAAGCCGTTCAACCAGTCCATCGGCTACATGGACCGGCTCGACTACGTCTCGATGATGTGCAACGAGCACGCCTACGTGATGGCCATCGAGAAGCTGCTCGGCATCGAGGTGCCGCTGCGGGCGCAGTACATCCGCGTGATGTTCGACGAGATCACCCGCATCCTGAACCACCTGATGTGGCTCGGCGCGCACGGTCTCGACATCGGCGCGATGACGATGTTCCTGTACTGCTTCCGCGAGCGCGAGGACCTCATGGACTGCTACGAGGCGGTCTCGGGCACGCGCATGCACGCGACGTACTACCGGCCGGGCGGCGTGTATCGCGACCTGCCCGACTCGCTGCCGAAGTACCAGGTCAACCGCTTCAAGAGCCAGAAGGAAGTCGACCGGCTGAACGAGCGCCGCTCGGGCACGCTGCTCGACTTCATCGACGACTTCACGGCGCGCTTTCCGGCCTGCGTCGACGAGTACGAGACTCTGCTCACCGACAACCGCATCTGGAAGCAGCGCACGGTCAACATCGGCGTGGTGACGCCGGAGCGCGCGCTCAACCTCGGCTTCACGGGGCCGATGCTGCGCGGCTCGGGTCTGGCCTGGGACCTGCGCAAGAAGCAGCCCTACGAAGTCTACGGGTCGATGGATTTCGACATTCCCGTGGGTACCAACGGCGACTGCTACGACCGCTACCTGGTGCGCGTCGAGGAACTGCGCCAGTCGAACCGTATCATCAAGCAGTGCGTGGACTGGCTGAAGAAGAACCCGGGCCCCGTGATGGTGGACGACCACAAGATCGTCCCGCCGCGGCGCGAGGAGATGAAGGGCGACATGGAATCGCTCATCCATCACTTCAAGCTGTTCACCGAGGGCTACTGCGTGCCGGCCGGCGAGGCCTACGCGGCGGTCGAGGCGCCGAAGGGCGAATTCGGCATCTACCTCGTGTCGGATGGCGCCAACAAGCCGTACCGGCTGAAGTGCCGCGCGCCGGGATTCCCGCACCTCGCGGCGCTCGACGAGATGGTGAACGGGCACATGCTGGCCGACGTGGTCGCGGTGATCGGCACTGCGGACATCGTGTTCGGGGAGATCGACCGGTGAGCGAAGCGACCCATGGCGCCGGCGGGCAGGTGCTGTCGCAGCACGTCCGCGAGGAAATCGATCACTGGCTGACCAAGTTCCCGGCCGACCGCAAGCGCTCGGCCGTGATCGCGGCACTGCACGCGGTGCAGCACGAGCAGGGTTACCTGACGCAGGAGGCGATGGACGAGGTCGCCGACTACCTCGGCCTGCCGAAGATCCAGGTCTACGAAGTCGCGAGCTTCTACTCGATGTTCGAGACCAGCGCCTGCGGCCGGCACCACATCTCGGTGTGCACCAACATCTCGTGCATGCTGCGCGGCGGGCAGGAACTGCTGGCCCACGTCGAGCGCCGGCTCGGCGTGAAGGTCGGCGAGAGCACGCCCGACGGCCGCTTCTTCCTCAAGCGCGAAGAGGAGTGCCTGGCCGCCTGCACGGGCGCGCCGATGATGATGATCAACCACGTCTACCACGAGCACCTGACGCCCGAGAAGGTCGACAGGATCCTCGACGACCACAAGTAGGAGCCGACTCGTGGCCGACTGGCAGGACCGCATGAACCTCGTGTGTTTCGAGCCGCTCAAGTACGAGCGCTCGTGGGAGCTCGAGACCTACCTGAAGATCGGCGGCTACGACGCGTGGAAGAAGATCCTCGCCGAGAAGCCGCCGCGCGAGACGATCATCGAGGCGCTGAAGGCCTCGGGGCTGCGCGGCCGCGGCGGCGCGGGCTTCCCGACCGGCCTCAAGTGGTCGTTCATGCCGCGCAACGCGCCGATGCAGAAGTACATGGTCTGCAACTCGGACGAGTCCGAGCCCGGCACCTGCCACGACCGCGACATCCTGCGCTACAACCCGCACGCGCTGATCGAGGGCATGGCCATCGGCGGCTACGCCACCAACTCGACCGTCGGCTACAACTACATCCGCGGCGAGTTCATGGCCGAGCCCGTGCCGCGCTTCGAGGCAGCGCTCAAGGAAGCGTACGCGGCGGGCCTGCTCGGCAAGAACATCCAGGGCTCGGGCGTCGACTTCGACCTCTACATGTTCATGGGCGCGGGTGCGTACATCTGCGGCGAGGAAACCGCGCTGCTCGAGTCGCTCGAGGGCAAGCAGGGCCGGCCGCGCTTCAAGCCGCCGTTCCCGGCGAACTTCGGCCTGTTCGGCAAGCCGACCACGATCAACAACTGCCAGAGCTACGCCTCCGTCCCGACCATCCTGCGCAAGGGGCCGGAATGGTTCGCGGGCCTCGGCCCGCAGAACTCGGGCGGCACGGTGATCTTCTCGGTCTCGGGCCACGTCGAGAAGCCGGGCAACTTCGAAGTGCCGCTCGGCATCCCGTTCACCGACCTGCTCGCGATGGCGGGCGGCGTGTGGAAGGGGCGCAAGCTGAAGGCCGTGATCCCGGGCGGCTCGTCCGTGCCGGTGATGCCGGCCGAGAACATCCTGCCCGCGAACATGGACTACGACTCGCTCAAGAAGGCGGGCTCGTCGCTCGGTTCGGCGGCGGTCATCGTCATGGACGAGACGACCGACATGGTGAAGGTGCTGCACCGCCTGTCGCGCTTCTATCACATGGAATCCTGCGGCCAGTGCACGCCGTGCCGCGAGGGCACGGGCTGGCTCGAGCGCACGCTCGAGCGCATCCTGGCGGGGCAGGGCCGCAAGAGCGACCTCGACATGCTGGTCGACGTCGCCAACAAGATCGAGGGCCACACCATCTGCGCGCTGGGCGACGCGGCCGCGTGGCCGGTGCAGAGCTTCCTCCGCCACTACCGGCACGAGTTCGAGTACTACGTCGAGCACGGCCACAGCATCGTCGAGGCGCGCGGCCGCGCGGCGTGATCGGAACCATGAGCGAAGAGCTGGTCAACATCGAAGTCGACGGCGTGCCGGTGAAGGCGCGCAAGGGCGCGATGCTCATCCAGGCGACGGACGCGCAGGGCATCTACGTGCCGCGCTTCTGCTACCACGAGAAGCTGAGCATCGCGGCCAACTGCCGCATGTGCCTGGTCGAGGTCGAGAAGGCGCCGAAGCCGCTGCCGGCCTGCGCCACGCCGGTCGCCGAGGGCATGAAGGTGTTCACCAAGTCGCCCAAGGCCATCTCGGCCCAGAAGGCGACGATGGAGTTCCTGCTCATCAACCACCCGCTCGACTGCCCGATCTGCGACCAGGGTGGCGAGTGCGAGCTGCAGGACCTCGCGGTCGGCTTCGGCCGCGACGTGTCGCGCTACACCGAGCGCAAGCGCGTCGTGAAGGACAAGAACTTCGGGCCGCTGGTCTCGACCGACATGACGCGCTGCATCCACTGCACGCGCTGCGTGCGCTTCGGCCAGGAGATCGCCGGCGTGCCCGAGCTCGGCACGATCGGTCGCGGCGAGATGACGCAGATCTCGACCTACGTCGAGAAGAGCATCGACCACGAGCTGTCGGCGAACATCGTCGACCTCTGCCCGGTCGGTGCGCTGAACAACAAGCCGTATCGCTACCGGGCCCGCTCGTGGGAGATGACGCAGCACGCGCTCGTCTCGCCGCACGACTGCGCCGGCACGAACCTCTTCGGGCACGTGCTGCGCGGGCGCCTGATGCGCGTGGTGCCGCGCGCCAATGACGACATCAACGAGACGTGGATCGCGGACCGCGATCGTTACAGCTGCGAGGGCCTGTACTCGGCCGATCGCGCACAGAAGCCGCTCCTCAAGGACGGCGGCGCGTGGCGCGAGGTGGACTGGGAGACGGCGCTCGAGGCGGCGGCGAAGGGACTGCAGAAGATCGTGCGTGAGCACGGCGCCTCCCAGGTCGGCTTCCTCGCGTCGCCCAGCGCGACGCTGGAGGAACTGGCGCTGACGGCGAAGGTGGCGCGCGGCCTCGGCAGCGAGAACGTCGATCACCGCCTGCGTCGCATCGACTTCCGCGACCAGGCCAGCGATCCGGTCGCGCCGCTCCTCGGCTGCCGCATCGCGGAGTTCGATTCGGCCTCGGCGGTGCTCGTCGTCGGCTCGAACCTGCGCAAGGAGGTGCCGATCGTCGCGCACCGCGTGCGCAAGGGCGCGCTGCGCGGCGGCAAGGTGGCGTTCGTCAATCCGGGCGCGTACGAGGTGCGCTTCCCGGTGCTCGCGAATTTCACGAGCAACGGCTACGGCATGGCCCAGCACGTGGCGGCGATCCTGGCGGCGGCCCTGGCCGCACTGGGGCGCACGGCGCCCGAGCACGTCGCCGCGGCGCTCGAAGGCATCACGGCGACCGCGGAGCACGCGGCCGTGGCCAAGGCGCTCGCGGAGGGCGGGACGCGCGTCGTCGTGCTGGGCGCACTCGCGCAGCGGCACGTCTCGTATGCCGAGATCCGCGCGCTGGCGGAGGCACTCGCCGACGTCACCGGCGCGATCTGCGGCTACCTGCCCGAGGGCGGCAATGCCGTGGGCGCGGCGTTCGCGGGCGTGCTCCCGCATCGCGGCGTCGCCGGCCGCGCGGTGGCGAAGCCCGGCCTGCATGCGCAGGAAATGCTCGCGGCGCGGCTCAGGGGCTACGTCCTGGTCGGCGGCATCGAGCCGGCCGACGTCGCGCCGTCGCCCGGCCTCGAAGGGGCCACGCAGGCGGCCGAGTGCGTAGTCGCAATCACGCCGTATGCCAGTGCCGAGATCCTCGCGACCTCGACGATCGTCCTGCCCGCTGCGGCCTTCGCCGAGACGTCAGGCACCTGGGTGAACGCGGAGGGTCGCTGGCAGAGCGTGGCGGGCGCCGCGCGACCGCCGGGCGAGGCCCGTCCGGCGTGGAAGATCCTGCGCGTGCTCGGCAATCTGCTCGGGCTCGGTGGCTTCGAGTACGTGAGTTCGGAAGATGTGCGCGACGAGCTGCAGCGCGAGATCGGCGAGTTCGTGGCGGCGGCCGGCAGCGCGAACTTTGCGCCGGGCCGGCTGGCATCGGTCGACTCGACCCGCGAAGTCGGCATCTATCGCGTCGATGCGGTGGTGCGGCGGTCGCAGCCCCTGCAGCAGACGCCGGATGGCCAGGCCGCGGGCGGTGCCGCATGAGCGCGCTCGCCGCCGTGTGGATGGGCTGGCCCGAGTGGCTGCGCGACGTGCTCGTGATGCTGCTGCAGATCCTCGCAGTCACGATCACGGTGATCCTGTGCGTCGCGTACACCACCTACGCCGAGCGCAAGGTCATCGGCTACATGCAGGTGCGCCTCGGTCCGAACCGCGTCGGCCCCAAGGGGCTGCTGCAGCCGTTCGCTGACGTCATCAAGCTGCTGCTGAAGGAAGTCGTGGTGCCGGCGCGCTCGAGCAGCTACCTGTTCGTGGTCGCGCCACTGCTGACGCTCACGCCGGCGTTCGCTGCGTGGGCGGTCATCTCGCTCTGGCCGGGCTTCTCGATCGCCAACGTCGATGCGGGTGTCCTCTACATCCTCGCGCTGGCAGGCTTCGGCGCCTACGGCATCATCCTCGCCGGCTGGGCCGCCAATTCGAAGTACGCGTTCCTCGGCGCGATGCGCTCGGCCGCGCAGATCGTCGCGTATGAAATCGCGATGGGTTTCGCGCTGGTCGGCGTGGTGATGGCCGCCGGCACGCTCAACATGGGCAAGATCGTCGAGGCGCAGGCGGGCGGGCCGGGCTCGTTCTTCTGGTTCTGGCTGCTGCCGCTGTTCGTCGTCTACTTCATCTCCGGCATCGCCGAGACCAACCGTGCGCCTTTCGACGTGGCGGAAGGCGAGTCCGAGATCGTCGCCGGGTTCCACGTCGAGTATTCGGGCATCGCGTTCGCGCTGTTCTTCCTCGCGGAATACGCGAACATGATCATGATCTCGACGCTGACCGCGACCTTCTTCTGCGGCGGCTGGCTGTCGCCGTTCGAGGGATATCCGGTCGTCGGCGACGTCGCTTGGCTGGCGGCACCGGGCCTGCACTGGCTGGTGCTCAAGGCGGGCTTCTTCCTGTTCTGCTTCCTCTGGTTCCGCGCGACGTTCCCCCGCTACCGCTACGACCAGATCATGCGGCTGGGCTGGAAGGTCTTCATCCCGGTGACGCTGGTGTGGCTGTGCGTCGAGGCCGCGATGTGGATCTACAAAGTCGGCCCCTGGGCGGCATGAGGCAGGCACTACCCATGCGCAGCTTCTTCAAGACATTCTTCCTGTGGGAACTGATCCAGGGCCTGAGGGTGACCGGCAAGGCGTTCTTCGCGCCGAAGGTCACCATCCAGTACCCGGAGGAGAAGACCCCGCAGTCGCCGCGCTTCCGCGGCCTGCACGCCTTGCGCCGCTACCCGAACGGGCAGGAACGCTGCATCGCCTGCAAGCTGTGCGAGGCCGTTTGCCCGGCCCTCGCCATCACCATCGAATCCGACGTCAGCGCCGACGGCACGCGCCGCACCACGCGCTACGACATCGACCTCTTCAAGTGCATCTACTGCGGCTTCTGCGAGGAAGCCTGTCCGGTCGATGCGATCGTGGAGACCCGCATCCACGAATACCACATGGAGCACCGCGGCGAGAACATCATGACCAAGGACAAGCTGCTCGCCGTCGGCGAGCGCTACGAGGCCATGATCGCGGCCGACAAGGCCGCGGATTCGCGGTACCGCTGAGCGGGCAGGGCGCACGATGGTCACCATCCTCTTCTACTTCTTCGGCGCGATCCTGGTGCTGGCCGCGCTGGGCGTGATCACGGCCCGCAACCCGGTGCACTGCGCGCTGTTCCTGGTGTTCGCGTTCCTCAACAGTTCGGTGATCTGGCTGCTGCTCGAGGCCGAGTTCCTCGCGGTCACGCTGGTGGTCGTGTACGTGGGCGCGGTCATGGTGCTGTGGCTGTTCGTCGTCATGATGCTCGACATCGACGTAGCCACGCTGCGCAAGGGATTCACGAGCTACGCCCCGGTCGGCGCGCTGATCGCGCTCATCGTCGTCGGCGAGATCGGCGTGGTCGTGTGGGTGCGTCGCCTCGGGCTGCCGGAGATCCCGGCCCGGTTGCCGAAGCCCGCCGGCTATTCGAACACCGCCGAGCTGGGCTACCTGCTCTACACCAAGTACCTCTACCCGTTCGAGGTGGCGGCGGTGATCCTGCTGGTCGCCATCGTCGCGGCCATCACCCTGACCATGCGCAAGCGCGCCGGCCAGAAGGTGCAGGACGTCGCGGCCCAGGTCGCCGTACGGGCGCAGGACCGCCTCCGGGTGGTCAAGATGGAAGCGGAGGGCAAGCAGTGATCCCCCTGTCCCACGTGCTGCTGCTCTCGGGCATCCTCTTCAGCCTCAGCGTCGCCGGCATCTTCATCAACCGCAAGAACGTGCTGCTGCTGCTGATGTGCATCGAGCTGATGCTGCTGTCGGTGAACTTCAACTTCATCGCCTTCTCGCACTATCTCGGCGACCTCACCGGCCAGGTGTTCGTGTTCTTCATCCTGACGGTGGCCGCGGCGGAATCCGCCATCGGCCTCGCCATCCTGGTCGTGCTGTTCCGCGAGCGGCGCAGCATCAACGTCGAAGACCTCGACGCGATGAGGGGCTGAGCCGTGGAGCAGACTCTCCTCGTCATCGTCCTTGCGCCGCTGCTGGCGTCCATCCTCGCCGGGCTCGGCGGGAAGTGGATCGGCCGGGCGGGTGCGCACACCGTGACCATCCTCGGCGTCGCGATCTCCTGCGCACTGTCCGTCAAGGTGCTGTGGGGCCTGCTGAATGGCGCCCCCGTGTTCGACGGCCCGGTCTACACCTGGCTGGTCAGCGACGGCATCCGCATGGAGGTCGGCTTCCTGATCGACCGCCTGAGCGCGCTCATGATGGTGGTGGTCACCTTCGTGTCGCTGATGGTGCACGTCTACACCATCGGCTACATGCACGAGGACCCGGGCTACACGCGCTTCTTCAGCTACATCTCGCTGTTCACGTTCTCGATGCTGATGCTCGTGATGTCGAACAACCTGATGCAGCTGTTCTTCGGCTGGGAGGCGGTGGGCCTCGTCTCCTACCTGCTGATCGGCTTCTGGTACACGCGACCGACCGCCATCTTCGCCAACCTGAAGGCGTTCCTGGTCAACCGCGTCGGCGACTTCGGCTTCGTACTCGGCATCGCCGGCATCGTGTACCTCACCGGCTCGCTGCACTACGCCGACGTGTTCGCCCAGGCCGACAAGATCGCGGCCGCGAAGTTCACGCTCATCGCGGGCCACGAGTGGCAGGCGGCGACGGTCATCTGCATTTGCCTCTTCATCGGCGCGATGGGCAAGTCCGCCCAGGTGCCGCTGCACGTCTGGCTGCCGGACTCGATGGAAGGCCCGACGCCGATCTCGGCGCTGATCCACGCCGCCACGATGGTCACGGCCGGCATCTTCATGGTGTCGCGCATGTCGCCGCTGTTCGAGCTGTCGGAGACGGCGCTCAGCTTCGTGCTGTTCATCGGCGCCACGACGGCGCTGTTCATGGGCTTCCTCGGCATCGTCAACAACGACATCAAGCGGGTCGTCGCCTACTCGACGCTCTCGCAGCTCGGCTACATGACCGTGGCGCTCGGCGTCTCGGCCTACGCCGGCGCCATCTTCCACCTGATGACGCATGCGTTCTTCAAGGCACTGCTGTTCCTCGCGGCCGGCTCGGTGATCATCGCGATGCACCACGAGCAGGATATGCGCAAAATGGGCGGACTGAAGAAGTACCTGCCCATCACGTACTGGACGAGCCTCATCGGTTCGCTGGCGCTGATCGGCTTCCCGGGCTTCGCCGGCTTCTTCTCGAAAGACGCGCTGATCGAGGCCGTCGCCGAGTCGCACAACCCGATGGCGGGCTACGCCTACTTCTGCGTGATCGTCGGCGTGTTCGTGACGGCGTTCTACTCGTTCCGGCTGGTGTTCCTCACCTTCCACGGCGAGGAGCGCTTCGGGCACGAGGGCCACGACGACCACGGCCATGACGACCACGCGCACGACGATCACGGCCACGGCGGCACGCCGCACGAGAGTCCGTGGGTGGTGACGCTGCCGCTGATCCTGCTCGCGATCCCGTCCATCCTGATCGGCTGGCCGACCATCGGCCCGCTGCTGTTCGGCGACTACTTCGGCGGCGCGATCCACGTGGCCGAGGCGCACGACGTACTGGGTGAGCTGGCGCACGAGTTCCACGGCCCGCTGCAGTTCGTCGTGCATGGGTTCAAGGGCCCGGCGGTGTATCTCGCCGCGGCCGGCGTGTTCTGCGCCTGGTTCCTGTACCTGAAGAAGCCGGCGCTGGCCACAGCCCTGCGCGAGAAGGCGGGCGGGCTCTACACGCTGCTCGTGAACAAGTACTACTTCGACTGGTTCAACGAGAAGGTGATCGCAGCGGGCAGCCGTGGCCTCGGCACCATCCTCTGGAAGGGCGGCGATGCGACGATCATCGACGGGGCGGCCGTGAACGGCTCGGCCCGCCTGGTCGGGTGGGTCGCGCAGGTCGCGCGCGGGCTGCAGTCCGGCTACCTCTATCACTACGCTTTCGCGACGGTCATCGGCCTGGCGGCTCTCCTCGCGTGGCTGCTCATGCGGAGCTGACCCATGCAAGCTGACTGGCCCATCCTGAGCGTCCTCGTCTGGCTGCCGATCGCGGTCGGCGTGCTGCTGTTGCTGGTCGGGGACCGGAACCCGGGGGCAGGGCGGTGGCTGGCGCTCCTCGGTACGCTGGCGACCTTTGCCGTCAGTGTGGTGCTGTGGCACGACTTCAATCCGGCCATCGCGACGATGCAGTTCGTCGAGCGGGAGCCCTGGATCGGTGCGTTCAACACCTGGTACTACCTCGGCGTCGACGGCATCTCGATGCCGCTGATCGTGCTGACCGCGTTCATTACGCCGCTGGTGGTGATCTCGGCGTGGACGGTGATCGAGAAGCGTGTCTGCCAGTACCTGGCCGCCTTCCTGATCCTCGAAGGCCTGATGATCGGCGTGTTCTCGGCCCTCGACGCGATGCTGTTCTACGTGCTCTGGGAAGCCATGCTGATCCCGATGTTCGTGATCATCGGCGTCTGGGGCGGACCGCGGCGCGTGTACGCGACCGTCAAGTTCTTCCTGTACACGTTCCTCGGGTCGGTGGTGATGCTGGTCGCGCTCATCTACCTGTACCTGAAGGGCGGCAGCTACGCGATCGCGGACCTGCAGGCGATGCCGCTCACGATGCGCGAGCAGGTGCTGATCTTCACGGCCTTCCTGCTGGCGTTCGCGGTCAAGGTGCCGATGTGGCCGGTGCACACCTGGTTGCCGGATGCGCACGTCGAGGCGCCGACGGGCGGCTCCGTGATCCTGGCGGCCATCATGCTGAAGATGGGTGGCTACGGCTTCCTGCGCTTCAGCCTCACCATCACGCCCGACGCCAGCCGCGAACTCGACTGGCTGATCATCACCCTGTCGCTGATCGCGGTGGTCTACATCGGCTTCGTCGCACTCGTGCAGCAGGACATGAAGAAGCTGATCGCCTACTCGTCGATCGCGCACATGGGCTTCGTGACCCTGGGCGCATTCGTCGCGTTCCAGATCGTGCGCTCGACCGGTGGCCTCGCCGGCGCGGGCATGGGTCTCGACGGCGCCATGGTGCAGATGGTCTCGCACGGCCTCGTCTCGGGCGCGCTGTTCCTCTGCATCGGCGTGCTGTACGACCGCGTGCACAGCCGGCAGATCGACGACTACGGCGGCGTGGTGAACACCATGCCCGTCTTCGCGGCCTTCTTCGTGCTGTTCGCGATGGCCAACGCCGGCCTGCCGGGCACGTCCGGTTTCGTCGGCGAATTCCTCGTGATCCTGTCGGCGTTCCACGCCGACTTCTGGTACGCGTTCCTGGCCGCCACGACGCTGGTGCTCGGCGCGGCCTACACGCTGTGGCTCGTGAAGCGCGTGGTGTTCGGCCCGGTGGGCAACGACCACGTCGCCCACCTGCAGGACCTGAATGCCCGTGAGTTCCTGGTGCTGGGCGTGCTGGCCGTCGGCGTGCTCGCGCTGGGACTGTACCCGGCGCCGCTGCTCGACGTGATGCGTCCGACGCTCGAGCAACTCGTGCAGCAGATGATGGTGACGAAGCTCTGACCATGAATCCGGCAACCATTACTCGGCTCGACCTCGCGCTCGCCGCGCCGGAGATCTTCCTGCTCACGGCGGCGTGCATCGTCCTGCTGGTCGACCTGTTCCTCGACGACGAAAGCCGCTGGCAGACGTTCGCCCTGTCGCTGCTGTCGCTGGCCGGGGCCACCTGGGTCACGGTGAAGACGGCCGTCGCGGAGCGGATGGTCGGCTGGGCCGGCAACTACGTGGCCGACCCGGTCAGCGGCGTGCTCAAGGTCGTGGCCTGCGGCGCGGTCGCCGTGGCCTTCCTCTACGGCTACGACTACCTGCGCAAGCGCAAGCTGCTGAAGGGCGAGTTCTTCGTGCTCGGCCTGTTCGCCCTGCTCGGCATCATGGTGCTGGTGTCGGCGAACAGCCTCGTCACGCTCTACCTCGGCGTCGAACTGCTGGCGTTGTCGCTCTATGCGATGGTCGCCTTCAATCGCGACTCCGGGGTGTCGGCCGAAGCCGCGATCAAGTACTTCGTGCTCGGTTCGATCGCCTCGGGATCGCTGCTCTACGGCATTTCGATGGTGTACGGCGTGACCGGCTCGCTCGAGCTCGGCAAGGTCAGCGCCGCGGCGGCCGCGCTCGGCCCGAACCAGATCGGCCTGCTGTTCGGCCTCGCCTTCATCGTCGTCGGCGTGGCGTTCAAGTTCGGTGCCGTGCCGTTCCACATGTGGGTGCCGGACGTGTACCACGGCGCGCCGACGGCCGTGACGCTGTTCCTGAGTTCGGCGCCGAAGCTGGCCTCGTTCGCGCTCGCGTTCCGGCTGCTCGCGGAGGGCCTGGGCCCGATGCACGACGCGGGGTGGGGCGGCATGCTCACCATCGTCGCGGTGCTCTCGCTCGCGATCGGCAACGTGGTCGCCATCGCGCAGACGAACCTCAAGCGCATGCTGGCGTACTCGACGATCTCGCACGTCGGCTTCATCCTGCTCGGCATCCTGGCGGGGACGAGCGAGGGCTACCAGGCCGCGCTGTACTACACGATCACGTACGTCGTCATGTCGCTCGGCGGGTTCGGCATGATCATCCTGCTGTCGCGCGCGGGCTTCGAAGCGGACCGCCTCGAGGATTTCAAGGGCCTCAACGCGCGCAGCCCGTGGTTCGCGGCCGTGATGCTGATGCTCATGTTCAGCATGGCGGGCGTGCCGCCCTTCGTCGGGTTCTGGGCGAAGCTGGCGGTGATCCAGGCCGTGCTGCACACGGGGCAGACGTGGCTCGCGCTCGTCGCGGTGCTGTTCTCCGTCGTCGGCGCGTTCTACTACCTGCGCGTCGTGAAGCTGATGTACTTCGACGAGCCGGTGGAGCGGGCCGCGCTCGAGGGCGGCGGCGCGCTGCGAGCGGTGCTCAGCCTGAACGGCCTCGCGGTGCTGGTCCTCGGGCTGTACCCGGGCCTGCTGCTGGCGCTGTGCGCCCAGGCCATCCCGTAGGCGGAATTTGCGTAATGGCAGCCGCGCCCGTATAATGCGCGGCTCGATTGCGGGGTGGAGCAGTCTGGCAGCTCGTCGGGCTCATAACCCGAAGGTCGCAGGTTCAAATCCTGCCCCCGCTACCACACTTTCAGACTCGGCACCGGCTGCTATTTGCAGCGGCGCCAGCCCAAAGTGAGCAACGACACCTCGGCCCGCTTCGGCGGGCCGAAGTGTTATTAGGTCCGCTTCAAGTGCTTGCTGAAGGGCTTGTCGGGCCCGCACCGGCTCCAACTCCGCGAGCTGAGCCAATCCCCTGACGTGCGACTCAATCATGGCTGGCAGGCGGGTC